>NZ_JAYMRT010000037.1:0-31933 GCF_038900515.1 Burkholderia sp. JPY481 | reverse complement strand
ACTCTGCTCCCGTTGAACGGCGAGGCGAATTACCTCGCCCATCAACATGAGAACAGAGTCGGTTTCCTCTCCATTGCTACTACCGCCGGCCGCAGCCCCTTACCGCGCGAGCGGTTTAGTCCAACCGGAGTGAAGCAGCCATTCGAGTGACGACTGCGTGGCCTTGGCGAGCGACAGAGAGTGGCCGGGTTCTGCCTGATGGCGGCCACTGGCACGTGGCCGCCACCGGGCCGTCGGCGAATGCACCAAACCGTTAAGCGTTGTTCGACGCCTGCCCATGTCTGCTGCCGCGTGAGTAAGCGACGGCGTATGCGGGCAGGCGTTGGACAACGCTTAACGAAAGTACGCGTTCACACAAGCTGCCTGAAAGTTGCAGTTGAGGGTTCCAACGTCGGCTATGTTGCACATTCGTCGAACTGGTGCTATCGGCCACTTTCTGCCGCTCGCGTGAGCCATGCGGTGGTCGTCCGAACGACCGGTCCACTCCGAAACCCGCCCGATGCGGGACGCGCGCTTGTCCTGTCGGCCATTGCTGTCATTGAGGTGATCTGCGGCCGAGGGCCGCTATGGGTTCCAACAACTGCCGCTCGTGGAACGCAGGAAGCTGTCATTCCAACTGGCGCTTATCGGGCAAGGCCGGGCGCGAATCCCGCTGATGGGACGGGGTCAACGCTCGAGCGCAACACGGTACGTATGCAGCTAGCTGAGAAGGTTGCCGGCGAAGTGGCACAGCAAATGACTGGCACCTCAGCGCTCGTTGCAGGCAAGCGCGGGGCGCTCAGTAATGAATTGTCAGCGGCTCCGGATAGTGTTGCGTGAGCGAATAGGAGCTTTCGGGAGACCAGGCTTCCAACGTCTCGGAACCCGGCGAGCATCGGCCGCTTATAAGGAATGACATTAACGTCGTCGGCACTGAGTTGGTGTCGCCCGCAATGTACACAGTTGCATCGCTTCCTTGCCTGACGATCTGAGACGGCCGTACTTGCGAGGTCGCCGCAGGGCTCGGTGTAATAAGCGGGCTTCCACTGCAGTCCGATGTCGGATATCCAGAGAAGTCGCCCGCCCATTGAAACTGGGACGCAGAATGCTGACTACTGTTATTGACGCTCACCCGTTGAATCGGAGCAAAAATCACCACACCGTTCACGTTAAGAACAGTGCCAAGAGGATCATAGCTAACCAGCGGCCCCACTACCTTGCCTTGGCTGTCAAAGACCTTCGGGGTGGGTTGCTCACCCCGTTCGCCTCTTTCCCTACCGTCTGAGCCGCTTCCATCGAAGCCATAAGACAAGGTCGTCAAGCCCAAGGCGAAGAAAGCAGCCATCAGTACTTTGCGCACTTTGAACCTCCATAGAAACTGACACTAAGCCTCAACAGAACCGTAGTCACCATTGCCCGGACATCAGGATCCGCTCAACCAGCGCAGCGTCGGCCCGTTAAGCGACATGACCCAGACTCCGGTCACGCTGAAATGCCACGTGCGGGGCCGAAGCTCGCCGGCTCGAGTACAGAGAGAGGTTTCGCGACGACCGACAGCTTCCGGGTGCGCGCCGTAGGCGGGCCAATTTAGCAGCAGAGCCCATATCTCACCCGGCACAAACGCAAAACGGCAGGGCACGCGCGTGCGAAACGAGCGAACTGCGTGCGCCCGTGTATGAAGAATAGAAGCAGGCGTTGTCGAGACGCGCCTAAATCTACGCGTTTTGCGCCCTTGGTCGGCACGTGTGCGCCGCTCGCCGTCAGGTGTACCCTGGATATCTGCCGCAAAGCTTCGACGAGACAGAAGTGGCAGCAACGGGTCGGTTTGGTGCATTCGCCGGCGCGACGGCGGCGGCCGGGAGCCAGCGTTCGCTGGCCGGCGGCACCCGGCCATCAAGCGTCATTCACCTCCCCGTTGGACGGACATTCACAGGGCGCATCCGCATCGCAAACGGCCATTGACCTTTGCGGCACAAACGCGGGTATCGTCCAGCGCTCACCTGTCCATCTCCAACGCGCGTCAGGAGGGGTCCTACGCCTCACGACCAGCGGCGACAAAGGCCGGCTCGAGAAGGCGCAAAAAGCAGAGGCATCGGCATGCATCGGCGACTCCAGCACCTATTCTTCAGACACGATGACCAACGCGTTTCTGGTCAACTCTGCGGGTCGTATCGGCCATTCCGCGCGTCACGCGGAATGGGGGTATGTGTTGTCGAAAACTACCTCGGCTCGCGCGGTGCGCACTGCGTCGCCGACGGTCAAAACGGACGCCTGTGGCTCGACATCGGCAGCCGCTCATCGGGCTGTCCTTTACCCATGCGACGCTCGCGGCGGGACGCTGGTATGCGCCATGACCGCAGGAGCCACGCATCCCGTGCTGCGGTAGAGCTGGCTCAGTAGATGGCGAACGCTCGGCGGCAAGCGCCGTGGACCTCTCCCTGACGCAAATGCTCCCGTGAAAATCGTTGAGCGGGACAACTCAGGGAGGTCAGCGATGAAATGCTCCATTCGTGCGAGGCTTATCCAGTCGGCCTGGATCATGCTGCTCGCCGTGCCTTATGTAGTATGGGCGCAATCGCAAACAATAGTCACGATCGCTGGCACTGGGGCGCAAGGGTACGCTGGCGACGGCGGGCCCGCGATCTCCGCACTGATCGCGCCCGAGAGTCTCGCGATCGATCGCGAAGGGAACCTGTTTATCGCCGAACCGGTGAACGGCGTCGTCAGACGCATCGATCGCGCCACCGGAGTTATCACCACCTACGCGGGAACCGGTCAAAGCGCCTATAACGGCGAAGGGTTGCAGGCCATCGCGACGAATCTCGGCGATCCGACAGGCGTCGCAGTCGGCCCGGACGGCGACGTGTACATCGCCGACTTGGAACCGGGCAGCCGCATCTGGCGCGTGGATCGTCACACGCTGACGATGCACACGGTTGTCGGCGGAAGCGTCCGCGGGTATTCCGGGGACGGCGGACCCGCAAGCGCTGCATTGATCAACGCGACGGATATCGCGTTCGATCGTGACGGAAACCTCGTCATCAGCGATTCTGGCAACCAGCGCATTCGCCGCGTCGATCGACGCACGGGCATCATCACGACGGTGGTGGGCAACGGCATCTTCGGAGCAGGTCCGCAGAGCGGTCCCGCGGCCGAAGCCGGCTTCCTGTACTTCATCGCCACGGCGTTTAACCGACGCAACGAAATGTTCTTTGCCGACTACGACCTGAGCACCGTGCGTGAACTGGACCGACAGGGAAAGACTTTCAGCACGGTGGCGGGCGTGTATCCCGGCACGACAGGTGTGGCTTTCCGCGTGGGTTACAACGGCGACGGCCAGCCTGCGACCGAGGCGCTGCTCAATATACCGACGCATATCGCAGTCGACTGCGCGGGCAATCTGACCATCAGCGACACCTTCAATTACCGCGTGCGGCAGGTGGACCACGAGACCGGCATCATCGAGACCATCGCCGGGACCGGCACGCCGGGCTACTCTGGTGACGGCGGCCTGGCGATCCAGGCCATGCTCTCGGGTCCACGGGGCCTCGCGTTCGGGCATGACGGAGCTTTGTATGTCGCCGATGGTTTCAGGATTCGAAAGATCACCGGACTACCCGGCCATCACCGCTGGGATTGCCGGGACGACCGTCGCTACGGCATTCACGAAACCGATCGTGACGATGGTAACGAAAATTGAGGTTTGACGTAGCCCGTTCGATTGGCGCTGTCGGCGCTGCCTGCAGCGCGCGTCATCCCGGTCAGGGCCGCCTCAGCTATGCGGCGGCCTCAAATCCCTCTCCCTCGATTCCTCTCTCCTGAGTTTGCGTATCGCCGAATATATGTTGGCGCGAGCGGCTCGGCAGATGTCCGCATCAGGTCCGCTGGTTTTGTCCCACGAGAACCGCGCAGACCGCGGCCGCACGAATCCCGATGTTGCATCGTTTCGCGCGGCCAGCACCAGCTTCGCTAGATTTCAGTCTGCTCCGAAATCTCAAGCGCGTCGTCGACTTCGATGCCCAGATATCTGATTGTGCTTTCGATCTTGCTATGGCCGAGCAGCAACTGCACTGCCCTCAGGTTCTTGGTGCGTCTGTAAATCAGCGTCGCCTTCGTACGGCGCATCGAATGCGTGCCGTACGCTGTCGGATCAAGCCCCGCTGCATCTGCCCATCGGCGTATCATTCGGGCGTATTGCCGGGTTGAAAGGTGCGGGGACGCCGATAGCCGACTTGGGAACAGGTACTGTTCCGACCTCATGCCGGCCTTCTCAAGCCACGCGCCGACCGCCTTCCGGGTCGACTCGGTCAGTTCAAACTGGACAGGGCGTTGTGTCTTTCGCTGGATGACTTGCGCCCGCGACAGGACCTGATTGCCGTGCGCGACATCGCGGACCCGAAGACTGACAAGATCACAACCACGCAGTTTGCTGTCGAGTGCAAGGTTGAACAGGGCGAGATCACGGACAGCATGGGCATTTTGAAGGTAGATCCGGATGGCCCAGACGTCTTTCGGCTTTAGCGGTGGTTTCTGCCCGACCAGTTTGCCCTTGTTCCATGCCGCACGGGATTGTTCGGTTTTCATCTCAGTCTCCCACAGGGATGATGGGAGTTCGATTGTGATATCCGACCTCGTCGCCCGCTCTGGCCGGATTTGCCCGGGGTTCGTGCCCGTCCCGGCGAAGTATTGCCTTACATCGATCTTAAGACGCCTTCCTCCGGGCGGCTGGTCAGCAACTGAATGCTGCCCGATGACCTACAGGTTAATTTCGGCCATTGGCGACGCTTCCCGTGAGCACCTCGATGCGCCGCGCCGCCGCTCCATCCGTCCGTTCCGCATTTCCCGCGCGAATTCTGCCAACAGCGCCCGCTGCTCCTGCGCGTGCCCGGTGTGGAACCGACACCTGAACGGCTGAGCGACGAGGGCAAGCGAATGCCGCTTCATGGCCGAACGTGTGTGTTCGCTGACGTAAGAAGCTGCCCGTTCCTTTGATCAATGCCGACGATATCGGGAACCCGCCAGATTGTTGTCGTAGAACACGGCATGCCGCAATTTCCGCGACGGCCGAACTGCTCTCTCCGAAAAGGCGGCCTCAAAGACGCCTATAGCGCTCTGTCTTGCTGCCGTTGGATGCTCACGTGTGCCCTCTGTGGCTGCGGGGATAATTGAGCGCAGATCTCACGGTTCAAGATCACCTGGGGCTTTGCGATGCAGCATTCCGTGGACGCATCGACCCATAGATGCCGACGAGAACTTTGCTGCGAGCAGCAAGTTATCCCGGTGCAGCAGTACTGGCCCGCTTTTCTCCGATCCGACGAAAACTTTTTGACCTGGGTCCGCTGGAATCCGATATGGACCGTGCATCTCTCGCTTCCTGGCTGATTGTCTCGAATTGCGTCGCAAAGTCAGGATAGTGATCGCTTAACCAACTTGCAACACGCTCATTCCTGAGGAGCGCTGCAATATAAGCAGCGGAAACCGTGAGATGAAGATGCTCGATCCCATATCGTTCGTCGGTCTGGGCGACCGTTGTCTGAAGGGTTGCGAGTTCACGCTCAAGATGGGAGAGCTGCTCTGAGACTTCCTTGCCCCGTTTCCCGCGAACGCAAGCCCCGCCCTCAAGCTGCTCCGGCGGAGTGGCCGCAACAATTGCCCGAGCGAAGGCGGAGGTGAAGTTTCCCTGACCGCACATAAGCTCGACAGCCTCGATTTGTCGGAGCGGCTTCATCAGCTTCAGTGCTTTAAAGGTTGTCGCTGGACAAGCTTTGTCCGCAAGTAGAGCGGCGGCCTCCTCCGAAATTCCGTCAAGAAGGCTCGCCCTGCGCTTCACGGTCGTCACTTCAATGCCTAGCACCGAAGCTATCCGTTCGCGCGGCACACCGTGCTCGATTGCCTTTGCAATCATGCGTGCGTCCTGCGCGGATGTGAGCCGGCTGATGTGCTTGTTGTATGTGTACGCCTCATCGTCTGTCGCAATCAGGCACAAGGCTTCGTTCACCCCCAGGCGACGCAGCGCCTCTATCCGCAGTCTCCCATCGAGGATGCGAAATCTGTCATGGTTGGCTTCGACGCGCACCACAATCACGGGTTCAACGAGACCAATAGTTGCGACGGAGGCGAGAATCTGCAGGAATTTTGTGCTCGACGTAGCGGTGGTCGGGAGCGGCCGTGATGACTCAAGCACGTTCAGATCAAGTACAACCGGCCGGCTTTCAAAGGCGATCTTCAGTGGGTTCGCTTGCAGGTTGTTCATGACTGACCCTCGGCGCGGATACGTTGGTCCAGAACTCGGGGAAGACTCATGAGACGCTCGTCCTCCAGTAGCCGGATGAAGCCTTCATCGCGCATCAACTGCCGCATCGCATGAACAATGAATAGCAGCCGCGCATGTGTCAGCTCAACCTTCTTTGCAAGGACTCTCTGACGGTCACTTTCGCGCATATACAGACGCCGCAGCTGGTCTGGAGCCAGTTCGCGCGGACGGGGAGCGGCCGGCCCCGTGAACACAGGCGAGATCTTTCCGCCCGACTTCATGCGTCGAGTCAGCAGCCTGCGGACCACTGCGAGCTGCGGGCCTTTCAATGTTCCATTCTCGTACGCTTCCAGCAACGCGGCTTGAACCTCGGCGTCGTTGGAGCGTGCAATATGCATGGCGATACCAATGGGCATAGTCCCGGCTTCCACAGCGCTTATGAGTCGTTCTTCGCCATGATCGAGGAGAAACATCAGGCTTTCCAGATACGCGACGGACAGGCCCACTTTAGATGCGACGACGCTGTCCGGGTATCCTGCGTCCCGTAGGCTCTGAATGTCCCTGAGCAACTCCAGGGTGCTATGGTTTCGTCTCGCAACGTTTTCAACCAGCGACATGACGAGGCACTCATTCTGGGCCCTGTCCACAACATGTGCAGGGATGGTGTCATGGCCGAGGGCCTGTACCGCCTCAAGTCGTCCCTGACCGCAAACCAGGTCAAACTGTTCGACACCTTCGGGACACACTCTACGGCACACGGTAATTGGCTTTTTCAATCCCACCGCCGCGATGCTCTCGATCATCGCCTGCTTTTGGCGCTTGCTGCGGGTCCGTGGATTCAGCACGCGAATCTGCATGACCGGAATATCCGAGATTGGAACAAGAGGATCGCTTTCCATCGTATGCCTCCATACGACTCCGTGCTGTCAGTTCAAGCAGAATGCTTTCGTCCGGATACCGGAACATCTCGAAGGGCCCGCTCCTTCCGCTTCGGATTGACATTGCAAATTCGTCGCCGGGCGCCAGACTGCCGCGTGGGAAAACATAAAAATCGAGCTGGTTTTCAAGTACGGTGTCCAGCCGCAGTACGACTAGAAGGTCTGGGGACCGGTAGATTGGCCACCGCACCCGCCAGCGCGGAATACGACCGTCGTACTGAAGTATCAGGCGAACGGAGAACCGGATAACCAGTTCGTCATCTACCCGAATGGTGGTTCCGTCCATGGATATTTCCACACGATGGCCTTGTTCAGTTAACGAGTCAGTCGTCCTTTCAATGCAGCGTTTCAAGGCAGTTCGAGATGCGTGAAAATCCTCAGGGCCTCGGCGGTAGTAACGGGGCTCGTATCCGACCCGCTCATAAGCAACATTCAAGCTGCCGAATCGCCTTCTATAGGTGTTTTCCGCCGGCATCGACCGCGTCCGGTCGATTTCTTTTGCGTTGACCACTTCGCCGGAACGCACGAAGTCGTGCAGCTTTTTCAGAATCTCCTCATCACTAAGATTCTTTGTTCTTTGCGTTCGGATCTGTTCAGCTGCTTCGAACGTACCGCGATCGACAAGTGGGAGAAAGGCGCCCTCCGAGCGGGTCCATTCCGACGCGGGATTCCTTTGCCAGTTGGTATCGAGTTGATGTGAGGTCCGGGCGTAGACATTATTCCCGATATATTTCTCTCCGCTCAGAATGCTTGTAACAAGCTGGGGATTCCATGGGCGTCCGTATGCGTTGCAGATGCCGAACGCATTCAGTCTCTCCGAAATTCTTGTGCATCCGAGTCCTTGACGCACGTACCAGTCGTAGATGCGTCGGACGAGCGCCACTTCATGAGCCTCACCGGGCGTTACGATGACTCTGTCCGTCTTGATGTTCTTGTGTTCTCTCGGACGCAGAATACCCTTAACGGTTCCGTTGGACGCGACCAATAGCCGTTGAAGTCCATATCCGGGCGGTGCTCCCTGCCAGAAGCCGAGCTCGGCGAGCCGGCATTGACCGATAAAAACCTTTCGGGAAAGTTCACGGCTGTATTCGCCCGCCATCGCTCGCTTGAGCGCTTTCATTAACGCCGCTGTCGGACTGCCGTCCCAGCCGAACAGTTCTGCGCAGTAAACGACCTGCACCCCTGCCTTTCGGCAGACGTACTCGTAGTGCGCACTCTCGTCGACATCCTGAAAGCGTCCCCATCGGCTAACGTCGTACACGAGTACAACGCTGAACGCACAGTTGGGCGACTGTACATCCTGAAGCAACTGGGCGAGAGCCTGCCGCCCCTTTAACGACACCCCGCTTTTGCCGGCGTCTTCGTAAGTTGCGACGACAGTGAGTCCCTGCGCGAGCGCGAACTCTGCGATGACCCGTTTCTGGTTCTCGGTCGAGTACTGCTGGAAATCGGTGGACATGCGCACATACTGTGCTGCGAACCTGCCGGCGAGGGAGGGCGATGTACCAGCCCATTGGGACATCTCCATCTCCTGTCTTCCGCGGTAATTAGTGATAGTCCGGTCAACAGGCAAGTCAAGGAGTGCAAACGTCAAACTTCAGGTCCTTCAGCCAGCCAACCAGCTGCGTGACCCGTGGATTCTCCGCGAGGCGCGTAGATGAATTTTTTGTTGCGTTTGAGCCCTAAGAGCGCGAGTCGCGTAGTCAGTTAAATAAACGAAGCTACGTCCAGGTGAACGCACTGCTTCGTTGTTCCTTCGCCAGCTCGCTGTCGGACAGATCAGCAACACAGTGTTGCGCCGTGTAGGGCAAAAGCGCGCTAAATTATCGGCTCGATAACTCCGCCCGTCTATCGGAGGCTTCATCGAAGGGGCGCGACAGGAAACGGAGCGATGGAAATGCAGGGCCTGCACTACAATCTGGACGATGAAGCTCGAGCTGAACTGCTAGCGTATCTGGTGGTGGTTCAACTCATCGCGCGTGCAAGAACGGGGCAATGGCTTGAACCAGCGCATATCTGCGAATCTGTACTGCTTTGGCTCTGCGCTAACGGTGGCAATTGCGGTGCCCGGGAACGCTCTGACTTGTCGCGGCTTTCGGTCGACATGGCTGAACGGTTTCTCGGATTACCGCCGTTCGATGATGAAGCCAGCCTAATTCAAATGATTTTGGCCCTGACACGTCTTGACTATCGCAATGCCAATGTGAAAAAGATAGCAGCTGTTTGCGGTGACTACATGACACACCGTCATGGCGCAGGCCAGTCCTGAGTGGACAGTCAAGGCACGGTGGTCGGTTCGACGAGATCCGCTGCGACGTTGCATTCGATACGCAACCGCCTAAGCCACCACTAGCCTCGACAGTGACCGATCGCGCCAATTCGCATTGTCAATTTCAGTTCGCAACATGGTGACGTGGCTCTATAGAGGCGAACAGATCCCGCTATCATGGCCTTCGCTTCCGACAGCGACCGTCAGTTGCGCGGTACGTTGGTAGGGTCAAAGCAGGCTATCGGTGCAAGGGAATCCGTCGTTTCCAATGGCGATCAAGCGCAAGGATGATGAGACGGTGGTGTTCTCCTGGGTTGTCTGGCGGTCGCATCAGTCGCGAGACGAAGGAATGAAAGCGGTAATGGCCGACCCGCGGTTGCAACCGGATAAAGATCCGATGCCTTTTGACAGTCAGCGGCTAATTTATGGCGGTTCCGAAGTGATTGTCGACGCGTGATGGCAGAAACACATGGCGTTGAACATCCGCGATGCAACACGTGAATCTTCTGTCGGACTTACGCTACTCAGGGCAAGCTGTGAAGTCAGGTACCCGGTTAGCAGCGGACGGTCGCGCGTGACGTATAAGTGACTCCAACGGGGTCGAAATGACTCATTCGAGTTTGCGAATGTCGACCTTGACCGTACCCGTTGTGAACGGCAGTGAAGCGACCTTCAGCCGCCGCACAGCACCTGATCGGCGAACGACCACTTTGGCCGATGACTTCTCCGTGAGCGACGCTACGGAACGACCGTTCCAACTTGTTAGCTGTCGTCGACGCTGCACCGCGCCGGACGGCTCAAATGGGAGCGCGAACGGACATACGGTGTTCCTCGGCGAGCGTGCGTTGCTCGCATGCGCCGAAGGAACGCCGGACCATCAAATCGAGAAGGAACTCTTCGCCAGCCTTCGCCCTCCGCAGTCGAACTTCGTCCGCCTCGGCATCAGCCAGGCGCAAAGCGACGCGGTACTGCTTTCCCCGGCGCGTTGATTGCAGTGGCGACTTGTCGCCAAGCGAGCCACGGCGCGCGACGAAGAAGAGATATTTCGCTATCGGTGACATGCGAGGTGGCAGACGCCTTAAAAGCTTCTCGAGCCGGCTCCGGTTGAACGAGCAATTGGCGAACATCGCGGGAAGATACTGTTTGCGGTCAATCACGACCGAAAACACTTGGCCGCGTCGCTCCAGTTCTGGAAGTCGCGCAAGAGAAATACCCTTTCGCCGGCAAAACTCCGCAGGCGACAACAGTTCACCCCGATGGGCCAGTCGGCGTCGACGCACGCGTATCCGCCATTCGGCGTTTTGCGACCAAACTCGATGCTTCATAGCTGGAGATCCGCTGCGAGGACTTTCCTCACAATCGCGACAGCGCCATCCTCTGGTCCGAAATACGCTGACGAGGTGTCTGTCCGAGGCCCCAGGCCGACAATGCTCGCGCTTGCGTACCCATTTCTGGCATACACATCCAGTCGTGCGACCGGCGTCACCTCGCTACCCTTTTTTCGGCCAACGAAGACCGTCATGGCGCCCGAAGTCGGGGATGGAGTGCTGCACCTTTCCTCACACAGGTCCAGCACGCACAGTACCTCTTCAAGGGTATGGTACGGAGCCCTGTCACGCGGTGTCACTTCGCCCTCGACGTCGCACAAGTGCGTCAATTCTGCAACATCGCCGAAGAATTCCCCATCGAAAAACGCAATTTTCAACGGCCCTTTAGTCATCTTGTGTCCCTAAGGTGTATGCCCCTGCTTCTTGCTGCACACGCGCCCCCTCTCGCAACGCCCTCAATGCGAGTCTTCGGCGCTTTCGGTGGTAGGCCTCGACTCTCGCGCGTAGCAAAAAATGGCGGCCGTGCCAGCTGAACACTGGCATCAGGAGCCGCTTGCGCATCAGCTTTTCGCGCACATAGAGCCGGGTCACGTTTAACATCTTCGCGACTTCTGCGACCGACACTAGTCCGTTGTCGCTTGCTTTCCGCACTGAGGTTATCCGTTCATTGCGCATCAGGCAGCCCAACTGCGAACAACTTCCTGGCAACTGTAAGCACGTCGTCACCCTCCTCGACGCAGACAGGTA
The DNA here is from genome assembly GCF_038900515.1 of Burkholderia sp. JPY481. NCBI lineage: Bacteria > Pseudomonadati > Pseudomonadota > Betaproteobacteria > Burkholderiales > Burkholderiaceae > Burkholderia > Burkholderia sp. JPY481. The sequence continues at coordinate 20,419 of NZ_JAYMRT010000037.1, read as the reverse complement.
CGAGCGTCCACCTGGGGAGGCCGCTGATCACGATAGTCGTCTCGGCACCACGCGTCGTCATGACGACGTCGAAGCGCGTGGTGAGCACACCGCTCTCACGGACAAATATCGTCAGCGCGTCGCAAATCGGATAAGGACCACCGGACTCGACATGTTGGAGCGCTCGCGCTATGCGCTCCCAGCCCAGCTCGCCTGCTATCGCGATATATCTTCCCACACACACGAGTGGCATCGCCGACGCAAGGTCATGTGCCAGGTACCGGCCGGCATGTACGTAGACGGTCGTCGATGCGTCCACGGCAATCCATTTATCGTGCATGCATTGCATACAACTTCGCCTTTAATTCATCGCTGCACGGTGCCTTAACTGGTCGCAGAATGTCCTTACGCTGCAGTTTTTTGCGCACACATTGCGGCGACACGAAGGGTAGCGGCGACAGCTCCGTCACTGGCATCCAGTAGCTACCGGTAGCCATCCAAGAATTCCTCCCAATCTTGCGCGAAGGCGCATCCACGGTCCGGGATTCCCGAGCCGTCAAGGTTGCGCTGGAAGAACGTTCGTGCTGTCTCCGGGATTTCGTCTTCTCTCACGTATTGGACACCATCGCTTCGCACATGTACGGGCGCTGTTGGAAGCGACGGACGCGCAGGTAGCTCCTCGTTACCACGATTGAGCGCAACAGCTATGCTCCGCCCCACTAAATCCCAAACACTGTCAGACCATCGGGGATAACTGTGCACAAGTGCCGTGTCGCCCACCTTTCCGAGTAGTGCCTCATCGAGGGAAACCTGGCAGTCAGCATATGGACCATCACCCACTCTACCGATGTTCGCAGTTCCAATAACGCGCCGAGCCGACTCACGACCACCTGGCCACACATCCACGGCAACCCTCAGCATTTCGTCGCTCCTCGCATTCCCGCGACGCTCGCCGTTCGCAGTCGGCGGCAATGCTTACGCCAGTATTGCGACACGAGCCCGACAGCACCTCTACCTCCGTTCCGAAGGCAAGTTGGTTCCATCCTCGCCTAGTCCGGTTCACATCTACGAGAAGACGGCGACCGTCCGCGAGTGGATGCGCGCAGCAAGCCTGCACGCATCTTTCAGACTAACACTGGGTAGCGATGGATTGCCCTCAGCACTCCATACCGCGAGAATCCTAAGATCATCCACTTCCGACAGTGCGTCGATATTTAGCAATCCAACGCGTATTATGTTCTCGCTTGGATGCGTATATTCGTCCACCGCAAGCCCCTTCGCCTCCGACAGCTCGCAGCAGCAAAGGTAGCTCGCATCAAAAGCGCACCGCACGCGTGTATGCGGCGAAACCTGTTCACAGAAAGCGTCACGAAGGCTTGCTGCACTGCGCGCTATACGCGGCCGCTCGACTTCTGCCCGGGGCCGCCGGCCACGAATCAGCCGGCCTATCAACAAGCCCAATGTCGCCGCCCCGACCAGCACCACTGCTATCAGTGTTATCTCAGGGTACATTTGTGGACCGCGGTATTAATTGAGACTTTTTGCTTGAACCCCGCGACCGAGCACTCGCTTTCGCCGGGTCAACCGAACGTTCACTACAGTCACCGCGCAGCAGCATTGCGCTATGTTTGACTAAAGTCACGCTTCGGATTCTCTGCGCCACGGATGTATTGGTCTTGGCGGCAATTCCTCTTTGCCAGCGAGTACTACCGCTATACCGCGCATGACAAGGTCCCACACGCTGCCGGCGAAGCGCGGATATTCGACGAGTCGTCCGACTCCGATAGGATCGCTACCGTTCTCGAAGACGCGGATTACGTATGACGCATACGCGGCATCGCCGGCGACGTTGACGATTTCGACGGTTCCCAAGCTCTTCCGGCCGTCGGAACTGCCAAACGGGAGCAACTCTGCAGTTATTCTCAGCATCTTATGACTCCCCTCGATTTAGCCCGTCGATTGCATGTCAACTGACCACCAGGCACCAAGTCGGTTGCGCGTCAGCGAACCACAATCTCCCGTGACTTCGCCGGGTGCTCATCATCGCTTCCTTCTGCTTGCCCCACCGACCGTCGGCTGCGACGCACTGTGGAACGCTGGCTGCCGCACCGCGCCTATGCATCTCATGCCTCATTTGTATACCACAATAAAAGTGGAAGGAAGTCAACCACAAATTAACGTCTACCATATCAGACTCTCATGATTTTCCTAGCATCTTTGCGACAAGGCACACGAGATAGCGTCAACCTAGTCATTGCATTAATACCCGTTATTTGTATACTTGAACACGTATCGCCTGATACCAGATTTCCATCCACAAAATAAATTGGGGTCGAAATCTTCGTTCCAACTCGATTAGGAGGCGCCAATGGTGACCATCAAGCGACGCCCACCAGTTGTGCGTGTCGAAGATGGGGCTGCAGCATGCCGCGTCTGATTCCGGATTCAAAATCCCATAGGTATGCCAGCGAGATGCGGGATCAGGGTGACACGACGAAAAATGCGAGGTCCGAAATGAGGGAACACCCGTCCGACATATATGAATGTTTCTGCTGCGACAAACGGTTCAGCAAGCGGATGTTCGGAATCTCAAAGGATTGGGAACGTGTAATCTTCGGCCCGGGGTACCCCGAAGTTGAGATACGGGATTCGCTGGGCATCGAGTGCTATTGCTCTGAGGTCTGTCTCGCAACGCGCCGCCGTTGCGTAATGGCGCGAGAAGGCGTCCCGATAAAAAGGCCCGGGATTGGGCCAATTGAGGCTTGCGCGAAGTGCGGCGAACCTGTCGATATGACCAGGTTTCACCTTTCATATATCGAAGAGGAATGCATTATTGATACCGACTGCGTGCAGCCCGTTGATACAACATACCTAGCTGTCATTTGCACCGCGTGCCAACCATATGCGCGGCCGGCACCTGCGGTCGATTGCAATGTTCGCTCTTGAGAACACGGAACGAACGAGAAGGTCGACGCTCTCACGCAGCGTGTTTGGGCTGACCGGGCGCTAGCTCAAGCCTAACTGCAGACTCAAGCACAAGAGCGGTTCGGCCCGTTTCCTCCCCTGGGTCGCACGCCCCTTCCGGTCCAAAGAAAAGCACACATGCCTGAGCGCCTTCGTGCTGTGCCCTGTTGTACAGAATGCCGTCAATCGGCCGACCCTCCTGGTCTCGATGAATGAAGCGCAGGTACTCGGCGATCACCTGAGTCGGCACATAATCGATGTGCTCACGACCATCCTTAACAACAGGGGCTGTGAAGTCGTTCAAGAAGCCACGCAGGAAGCGTATCCCTGGCCGCAAACCACGGAATTCTGAGTCAAAGATGCTTGGCAGGTGCGGCACATTAGTGAGGTCAACGAGACGGAGGTCGCGAAGTGCTCTGAACGTCCCCAGCGTCGCCGCTGCGGGCTCAGTAATACCTGAGGCTGTTTCCCGGATTGTCGTCTCTCGGTCGAAAGCTCCGTAGAACGCAGAGATACCAGCGGCACTCATCCGGATCGACGTCTTTGCGTACTCGGAAGGCGGCGAGCCAAGGTCACTGGTCTTATCAAACTTCTCGTCAGGCTTGTGTACTCGCAGCCGGCAAAGCCCCTGTCCGGCCGCAAGGGTTGTGTACAGCTGACATGAATGTCCGGTAGCCGTAAACTCGGCCCGTGCGAACCTCGATGGCACCGCGCAACAAGAGCAATGCTCGAAGTACTTCATACAACCCAAGGCCTCGATGCCCTTGGCGTACATCGGTCAGCCCCGGCTCGTAGTGGCGCTCAAGGCATAAATGAACGACCTTCCATTCGCGGTCAATATCCACCGTCTGGAGTAATCGGCTCTCGTGTGAACGAGCCATAAAAGCTTGGACCTGAGTCGAAGACTGACAGTTCGAATGCCTCAATCGGTTTGTCCGCACGCTCTCCCGCCTCTTTTGACTTGGGGCGCTCAATCTTCGTACGCTTCAGCAGCAAACCGCGGATACCGTTCTCCCTGATTGGGAGACCAGATAGCTCCGCCTTTCCATGTGTATCGGCGTTCTCGAACAGTTCGGAGACGATGGTTGCGAGCGCTGAACTCCAATGAACCGCAGACGATGTCGAAACGTCCGTCGCGGCCTGAAGCGTGACAAGCTCTTGGATGATGGCCTCGATGTCCTCGCGTTGAATCAGGCGACCATCGCGACCATACAGGTCCGGCGGAGTACCTCGACCTCTGCTATCGGCGCAAATCACCACCTGCGTATCGGAGAAGAGGTCGGCCTGGAGTCGCCCCTTGAACAAGGTGCGGCGAGCACCTTCCATCGCTTCCGCTGTTTGTGCTTCGTCGAGTCCGTCGATAGTGTGCGTCGCGTTCTCGAGAGCAATCAGGACCGCAAGCAGCGGGAAGATGTTCGGCGATTTCAGCGCAAGGTTCGCGATTCCGTGATGCCAATGCACGTGCGGCGCGTTATGGCGACACAGAGTCAACAGGCGCTGAATGGCAAGCACCTACGAACGCGCCATTCCAGCCGACATTTCTCTCACATAGTTATCGGGAACGGAGATTGTGACGTTCGCGTTCCTTACCGTAATGTCTCGCCCTCGACCTTCGTCGATTAGGTCGAACGGTAACCGAAAAGCCAACGATTGCGGCTCAGCCATTTTGTATCCGCTGAAGATGAAGTTGTCGCACAGCTTGAGGCTCGTGGTTAGAGTCGCAAACCGAAGGTTTGATTTGACCGCAAGCCCTCCCGACCCAGCTCAAGCTGATGGTAACCGTTTCCAAAGTTGGGAGCACCGGCAGCCCGCTTCAGGCCGCGACGTCTGCTGTCATGGCACCGCCCTCGTCGCCCTCCAAAGCGGCTTCGTACGCGCTTTGCTCTCTGAACCATTTGTCTCTGAGCTCAGGATCCGCCTCAATCTGACGTGCAATCGCCCTTGAGTTGCTTGCCCGCCTCCGTATGCGAATACGTCTCGGAAAGGTCATCAAGCAGGCTGTGACTGGGAACCATGTACGAATCGCCGTAACCTTCGACGACGTTTTTCATCGCGGCAATCGTTGCCGTCAAGCGGTCGGCGTCATGGACTGCTCGCAGAGCGTCGCCACCAATCTCCTCCGCCCGGGCGTTGGCATCCTCAATACTTTCGCTGCTTGCAAACTGGCGCGCGAAATCACCTGCTCTGCCTCGCTGCGTTTTAACTTGGCTTCGGCCGTCGCATCTGCCACCAGACGTGTCGCCTCTTGCTCGGCGGCTGCCACCGAAACAGCGGACTTGCTTTCAGCAAAGCTCATAAGCTGGGAAGCTTCGGCGCGAATGCGGTCGGCTTCGAGCGCCGTGTCGCGGATGTCGACAAATTTCGCTAGCGAATCCCTGTCTGCGGTGGTTGACCGCAGTTGTTCCTGCAAGGTGGCAATCGCTTGCGTGTTGGTGGAGTCGCTTTCCTCCTTCGCGGTTCGCAAGGTGTCGAGCCGCGCGGCAAGGTCGGCAGCCTCCATCTTGCTTGCTGACAAAGCCTTGGAGGCAACGGAGTATCGCCACAGCAGCACGGCGACGACGATGACGAGGATTATTAGAGTTAAAGCCACGGTCTCTCTCAAGGGTCTGTGCGCAGTCGGCTCTGACGGGAGCCGTGGACATATAGTTAGTTTTTTTTGGCAGGCGAAACTTTGCCAGCTCTCGTCTCGAAAGCGTTGAGCATGGGCCACGTCTTCATTCAATCGAGTGGCCTGTAGCCGTCTCGCGAATGAGACGACAGCGCACCTTGACAGACTAAAGGCCCGCCAGCAGTACTCTTGAGGGCCACGTCGATATTTATTTAACTTGCAATTACTTGAAGCCGGCCCGGACAATATCCGCAGCTAAAGGTTTGAAGGCCATAAAGTTTAGCCGCGACCTAAAATTTTAAGTAACGCCCGGCGAGTCATTAACTAACAATGAAGGCTATGCAGCCAACGCCCTCCCGCAACCTGTTTGCAGAAAATATCAGTTTCCATCGGAAGCGTCTCGGCGTGACGCAGGTGGAACTGAGCATTGCCGCAGGCCTCGGAAAGAACACCGTGCCCAATCTCGAAGTCAAGGCGTCGAACGTTCGCCTCGACACGGTCAATCGACTTGCAATTTCCTTGAATGTCGACCCGTGCCTTTTGTTGTCGCGGCGCCAAGCCCAGCCATCGGCGGGCTATACGGAACGGGACCTGGACGAATCACTCGCCGCAAATTTGAGCAAATTTCGCGGACAACTCGGTTTGAAACAGGTCGAGGTCGCAGAAGCAGCCGGCCTGCCTCGGAAATACGTCTATCGGATTGAAAGCAGGAACGTTTCGGTGACGTTGGATACCTTGGATGCGCTGGCGCAAGCGGTCCAAGTGGAAGCGTGGCAGCTTTTGACGTAGGTCTCGGGCGCGGTGAATGCTTTTTTAGCGTAATCGACGCTTTCCGCGGGTAACCGACAGAGTGCCGCTTCAATATCGATTTCGGGACTGTCAACGAGCGCTATCCTCTCTTTTGCTGAAAGCCGGACGATCCCCTTAGAATGCCTCTAGGTCAAACGATATATGTCGGCGGCTTCAGTGCTTAGCCCCGGTTGTCGGTGGCGTACCTAAGGCACGCCACGAGTGAAAACCGAACTAAACCTCACTTTATCGTGTCTGCCGCGACGCCGCATTTCTCACGTGCAGGCTCCACTCTCCCCGCGTTTCAAACCACCGAAGGCCTCGTCTAGCTTGGGCGGACCAGACGGAACAAATAGGAGAAGCGCTCGTTCAACGGATCAATTCGCGACGCCGTCGCTTCGTGTCGGACTTAGTCCGGCGTTCACACCTCGCACATTTTGACTGTTCGATCGTTCAGGACCTAGGGGAGATTGCGGACGCAAGATTTGCGGGAGCCAACTCGCTATACATCGTCTACGCGCGATCCGAACTGCTGGTGGTTTATCGCTTTCTCAGCTTGTTCGACGAGGGCTCACCGAAGAACAAAGCCATGATCTGTATCTCAACAGCGGCGCCCCCACTGCAAAGCCGATCTCTTTATGTAGAAATTTTCTCGAGTTCGAGCCCTTTCGTCTTCGGTCCCATCAACCCAATCGCCAGCATCACGATCAGCATCGCGCCCGCGATGAACACGAACACGCCGCTCGTCCCGAAGTAGCGCAACACGAACGCGATCAGAAAGGCCGTAAAAATCGCGGAAAAACGGCTCCACGAGTAGACGAAGCCGACTGCGCGCGCCCGAATGCTGGTGGGAAACAGTTCCGTCTGATACGCATGATAACTGTACGAAATGATGTTCCCAGCAAGCGTCAGACATACACCAAGGCTCACGAGCAGCACCGCGCCCGAGACCTGGCTGAACCACAGCCCGCACACGATATTGACGCCGGCCATCACGACGATGACCGTCTTGCGCTCGAAGCGGTCGCCGATAAACAGCCCGATGATCGGTCCGATCGGCGCGGCCAGCGCGATCACGCTTGAATACATCAGGCTCGTCGTGATCGTGATGCCCTGCTTGATCAGAAGCGTCGGCACCCAGTTTGCGAAGCCATAAAAGCCGACCGTCTGGAAGATGTTGAAGATCGTCATCATCAGCGTGCGCTTGCGGTACGGTGGCACCCACATGTCGCGGAAGCTGCCGCGTGGCGCAACCGGCACCGGCGGCGCCGGCGGCGGCAACTCCCGGCCGTATTCGCTGCGCACCTTCGCCTCGAGCGCGTTCATCACGCGGTCGGCTTCGGCAAGACGCCCTTGTTGCGCGAGCCAGCGCGGGCTCTCCGGCAGTTCACGGCGAATCCACCACACGAACAGTGCGCCATGCGCGCCGATCAGCACGACCCAACGCCAGCCGTCGAGACCGAACAGCGTGTGCGGAACGAGCAGAAACGACAGAAACGCGACCACTGGCACGGCCGTGAAACCAACCGCCTGCTCGCACGCGAACGCGCGGCCGCGAATGTGTTTTGGAACAAGTTCAGAAATATAAGCGCCAATAGTTACGAGCTCGACGCCTATCCCGATCCCAGCAACAAACCGCCAGAAATTGAGGCCCGCTGCCGTATGTTGGAATGCCATGATTACGTTTGCAACAACGTACCAAAGCAGGGAATAGGTGAAAACCGAACGTCTCCCGAATCGATCGGCTAAAAAACCACATGCGATGGTACCGATGAATAGTCCCGCAAACAGGACGGCAATAAAACTCGCGATGCCGCTTGTACCAAATATCCCGTGAGTCGTCGGGGTCAAAAGCCCGCTCTTCACGATGCCGGGTGCCACATATCCCGTGTAAAGCAAATCGTAAAGTTCAAAGAAAAACCCAAGGCTCAGCAGAACAACCAGCTTCCAAATCGTCCGTGTCGACGGCAAGCGGTCAAGGCGTGCAGAGATATTCCCGGCATCCAAGCTACCTTGATAGTCAAGGCTATTCGTCGTCAGCCCAGGAAGGGTCAACTGTTCCGCGTTTTGTACTGCACGGGACGCTGAAGTGCCTGTGGCTGTGTCAGAGAGAGGCATAAGGGTGTCTCCGGGGAAGTGGCGAGAACGCAGCGATGAACCATTTCGCACGTTAGTTGGTTCGATAAGATTGCCACTAGGCAGTTACCTAATATCGCACTGCAACAACGGCGCATTTCTTACGATGCGGAATCAAATTTGCGATAAATTGGCGAACAGCAGGGGGTTAGAATTTTCGTTTTTCTTCCCCGAAGCGCCGCCGGCAAAGGGAGAAAGAAAATCTTTAACCCCCTTAATTGCAGTGTCACATGCGATGAAGCGCCAGACATTGAGGCCCGTCGCGGTCTCCTGGAACGCCATCACCACGTTGGTAGCGATTATTCTATATATATGTGCCAGATCACAGCAAACCCTTGCCAGGATTGGGTCAGCGGATTTTCATGGTGTCGACAGGTTTCTGGTAGCACATGGCGCGGCCCTCCTGGATCGATCGCGGCCATACCGCGATGGACGACTTCGAGCGCCTCTGCGCCTACACCGACTGTTCTGAGGAACTGCTAGCCCGCAGGTCGTTCGCTTGGGTCAAACTCGCCTACATCGACGCGAAGACTACCGCGCGGTACTGCGTCTGGACCCTCCTGCCGTTCGCAGATGTACGGCAACGGACAATCAAACGTCGGCTCCGCGCTTCAACGGGTCGGTTACCCCGTAGCATGTTGGGGTCGAGGCACAAACCAATAGGCTGGAGATCGGCGATGCGCAAAACTTCTCAGTTCGAAATCCTTCATTCACAATACACCCCAGCACCACCATGACAGGTCATTTCTATGCTGAATCGCTTGAAGCAGGCGCTCGAGGCAAGAAAGCTCGGTCGCCAGCAGGTCAAACTCATTCAGGAAGGCAAAAAGTGGGGTAAGACAGCGGGCGAAGTGATCGGACGGAACCCCTTTATAGTGCAATTGGATCGCGCACCCTTCCGGCCCGACCAGGCGGCGGCTCTGTGTGGCTACGTGTATGGGTTCTCAGACGTTTGTTGTCAGCACGTCGGGTTGGAACGCGGAGGGCCCGCGTCGGGGAACGCTGCCGTCACGGCATTGAACATTGTCGTGAGCGATCACAAAAAGGCGGCACAGATGATCGAGCTTTTCTTAGTTAAAGACGAACAACGTGCTGAATTCGATCGAGGAATGCGCCTTGGCGCAGCCGGAGCGAATGGATTTCTAAGCAACGAACGATGGTCCGATGGGATAACCGGGATCGCGCAGACGCTAATAAAGCAAATGTGAACTGCGATGAGCGGAGCGGCCGGCGCAAATATGGGCAGCAATCGAATATTGACGAACCGTCTTTTCCGCCATTTGTTAGCCTAATAGAAGCCCTCGTAATCTTGGGCCAGCCCAGATAAGTCGACCAACTGTTGCAAGATGGCCAAACTGCTGCGCAGTAGTGACTCGGTTCGCTGTTGGTCATCCCAATCGCGCGCGCCATGCTTGCCACCATGGAAGAGGTTGTTGCGGACGACACGCAGGAGCTGACTGACCTTATCGAGGTCCGCTGATTTTGGAGCGAACGTCACCGGCTTCCACTCAAGTTCCTGCCCGCGGCCGACGACTTGGCGCATGGGTGGATCGTCCAGAAGCCGTCGTGCTTCCTCTGACACTTCGTAGTTATCACGCCATTTCTCGGAGAATGCCCCCCAGCCTGGCTCCGCTTTAGCGCCTACCGTTGTGCATTGCAGGTAGTGGTTCTCTTTTAGGGCAAACTCGAAGCGTGAGAAGCGAAAGAAGAATTCGAACGCTAGCCGGGAGAGTTCGGAAGAAATCTCTTCTCTTTTCACCTTCTTTCCTTGGTCAGTGGCTGCGCGGCCTTCGCACCAGCCCATGTAGTAGAAGTGGTTGGACAATCCGTCCCACTTGCCAGAGCCCGGGTTACCGGTCCAATAAAAAGAAACATTTTCGCGGCCATCGACGCGCAGCTATGCTGCATTATGTGCCCAAATTCTGGATCAGGTTAGATGTGCCGTTGCACGCGCGGTGTTCGGACTGTCGGCGCGAGTGGAACATTTACATTGCCATCTCCGCTGCAGGTGAGCGACTGCTGAACGCTACCTGTCGTTGAGTCGGAGTCCATTCCGCTGACCGCTTGGGGTCGCTTGCTGCCGAACGCAGCCAGGCGAGATTCGGGATGCGTGTGCCGATCGCACGAGACGGGACCCGGGTACGATCACCGGCTGCATAGGATTGTTATCCGATTCACTGCTGCAGTTCGCGCGCATCGGGGATGAGCACTTCGACGCACACATCACCGACTATGACCCCGTCCTTAAGGGTGTATGGAACCTTCGACGTGTAGTCTTCGTACTTGGCAATGCCCGCTCGGCACTCGGGCTCGCTGTTGAAGCGGCGCATCGATATGATGCCCCCGTCGCTCCACGTTTCCTCGGCGCTGCCAACTTGCATACGTACTTGCGTAACGATCCAGAATTTATAGCTGTGATCGTCTGGGTCCTTTGGGCACACCGTGTAGTGGCCCTTGGCGTCTGGGTGTGGTGCCCCCAGATTAGGCTTGCCTCTGCACGCATACTCTTTGGGCAATGGCTGCCCAGTCAAATGCGAGCGCTGCTCGTACAGGTACGAGACAAAGCCGATTGCATCATTGCTCGCTTGCATGGCGTCCATGCATTGTGCGAATTGACTATTGGCGTTGTTGCGCAGCCCTACGTCGCGTTGTCCCATAGCATAGCCCGCATTGCCGCAAACAGTGTCGGCGGCCTTGCTTGCCGCTGTCTCCGCCTGCTTTGCGTCAGCGATGCGCGCGTCGAGTACCTGCAAGCTGCTCGCATCAGTCCCGGCGATCGCGTGAGCCACCAGAAGTAGGGTTGCCATAGCGGCTGCAGTACGAATCAGTTTCATGATCCCCCCGTTGCGTCGTCCCGGATTAGGATACGCCAGTGATTCACCTAAGAAGCGGCGCGCTCTTGATCTCGTTCTTCGTCCCGAAAGCGGTCGGATTCTACGAGCGCTCAAGGTCCGGGAAGCGCTGAGCGCCGGCGCCAGTGGAATAAGCCGCTCATGCAGTGCGATGGAATCTAGAATTCACGCGGCTGATACTCATGACCGGGGTAGCCGCGTCAATGGCTAGCCTGAGCATCATACCGATAGCGATGCGCCCAGCGCGTAAGCGAACGGCGCGCGAGTGGCCGATGTACCTTGGGAACTGCCGTCTAGGTGGCGCCAAGTCGAACGGCTCAAGTGGGTCGTCTACGACAAACAAACTAACGCATGATGCGAATGGCTCCCGGTGTCGCGGCGATCTGACAGGCGTGGCCGATCAGCCAACGCTCGAGTTGCCGCCGCTGATCGATTGCGGGTCTGGTAGCGATTATTCTATATATATGTGCCAGCTCACAGCAAACCCTTGCCAGGCTTGGGTCAGCGCATTCATGGTGTACCCCAGCGCTGCGATGTTCGCCGGGAATTGTTGATGCTGCGTCATGCATGTCGATCCCGGAGGGCCGCGTCATGTGCTACCAGGAACCTGTCGAACTGCTAGAAAACCTACTCGAAGCAGTGCCGCTCGAACCGAACGATCACCGCCATACCGCGATGGACGACTTCGAGCACCTCTGTGCCTACACCGGCTGTTCTGAGGAACTGCTAGCCCGCAGGACGCGAAGGCATTCAGAGAATGATTGCCGACTGGACGTTGAGATCGATCCGAATCGGCGGCGGATCACTTGACAGGTAGTGTGAATGAATAGCCAATGCGTCGGCCGTCCAATCTGGATCAAAAAACAGATCAACGTAACCAATTAACTTGACCTCCCTTCGTTCTCTCAGGTCTGATATGCCGTCGCCATTCATTGAGACTTCCTCAACTCGTTCAAGACGGGAAATCGGCAAATTACTAAAATCAGAATAATGACCACAATAATGTATTTTAGCAAATGTGAAAAACTCAATATTTATCGAGAAATGCCCTTGATTAATATAGGCAACGTCCCCGCAACTGAGGTTATGGAGCTTGTTTGCCTCTGCATAGTTAACAGAGATACCGAATCCCTCAACCTCGAGATTGCCCCCTCCCTCGATGCCGTCTTCCTCAACGTACACGTCGCTCAGCAACTCGTCCGCGGAAGACAGAAACTCCGATAGACGCCCTACGAACGACGTTGAAGCGAAGAAAGCCTTTGTCGCTTCAACGTTCTTTGTTCGTGCATCGAGGCCTTGCACTAACGCGGCGACGTCTGCGATCATAAAGAAATCGCTCAAGCTGTCGCTAACGACAATATTGTTAATCGTCTGCAGGTGCTTTCGGAGGGTGCCATCCTTCACGGCCACAAACGTCTTTTCGTGTTTTTCGCTTAGAGCACATATGCAACTGGATATGATCGCGTCCGGAATGTCGTCACGAGCCTTCGGACGTCGGTAGGCTCCTCGACCATAAAAATAGTCATCAAGCACGGAGTCGATAGAGGTAGGTTCGAATTTCAAAATCGTGGCTCTGGAAGCGCTAGCCCATTCTTCAAAATCTGTAGCGATCGAATTGGCCAACCTCGCACCGACGGAGTCTAAGTCGACATGTATCTTGATGATCGTGTCATTTATCTCGCCATGTCGATCGACCTTCTTCGCTACTTCGCCAAGAGCTGATTTTGCCTCTTGGAGTCTGTCGACGCTATCCTGAATTCTTTTGGTTATAAATTCTCTCTTTACCATTTCTGGCACATATACCTTCAGCTCCCCTGATTCCGCGAGGCGTGCCAAGAGTTGCATGTTCCTCGATGACAGTCCTTCTTGGTGAAGGATGTTTGTGTCCAAAACAATTCGAATCATGAAAGAAGGTGAGAGCCGGTCAGTATCGGTATTTTAAAGGACCGCAACGTAAATGTAACGGCGAATCCCTCTTGCGGTCGCTGGTTGAACCGTTCCGGCTGTATGTGGGCGGCAATCCAATCCCACAGGGGGGGCCAACTGGTCAGTGCGGCGCGCCCGAGCGGCTGCTGCAGTTTGGAAACGGTCATCGCGGTATCGTGAGTTCGACCGGCTGCCTAGGGTCGTCTACGGACAAACAAACCAACGCATGATGCGAATGGCTCCCGGTGTCACGGCGATCTGACATGCGTGACCGATCAGCCAACGCTCGAGTTACCGTGTTCGCCGGGAATTGTTGATGCTGCGTCATGCATGTCGATCCCGGAGGGCCGCGCCATGTGCTACCAGAAACCTGTCGAACTGCTAGAAAATTTCTCGAAGCAGTGCCGCTCGAACCGAACGATCACGGCCATACCGCGATGGACGACTTCGAGCACCTCTGCGCCTACACCGGCTGTTCTGAGGAACTGCTAGCCCGCAGGTCGTTCGCTTAAGCCAAACTCGCCTACATCGACGCGAAGACTACCGCGCGGTACTGGAATGCGTCTCGACCCGGCCACTTTCTGCCCCTCGCCTGAGCCGTGCAATGGTCACTCGAACGGCTGGTCCATTCCGGAACTGGCCCCGATGCGCGACGCCCCAAAGGAGCCGTTTCAAGCCGGCTGTTGTCCGTACTTGCGACCGGTTCGATTAAACGAGACCTGCTCGCTTGATGAATGCTTATTCCGTCATCTGCACGCCGAATCTCTCCACTCGCATCCGATCCACGGCAGAACGCCGTCCCAGTACTTTCAAAGCTTCGACCATCTTCTGTCGAATGGGTTCGAGTTCTTCCGGGGCCACAGGCATTCCCAAGACGCCCGTTATCAGGCGCCGTAGATTCGCTCCCTGATGGCTCATGACAAGCGCAATTATCTGATCGATGGTCGCTGTAATGAACGCAGCAGGGATGCCGTCGTCCCACTCAGTATTTTTAATAATCATGTCTGCGGCCCATTCCAGACTCATGGAGGGGCGCGCTGCAGTGAACTCTTCGGTGAATCGCGCGCGAGTCCGGGGGTCATCAATATCGCCCATCATCTCCGCATGATTAAGATCGAAGATTGCCGGTGTCGCGCGTCGTGCCTCAATATACATCTCCAGTATTTCATCGGCGCGGTCAGTGAAGCCGAGTTGCCGCAGGAGCTTGACTGTAGCATTCAGGTTCAACGGCGAGATGACAAGCGCACTTTGCCTGATAGCATCAGCGAGCGCGGCTGCCAGCGTCGCGGCGTCCACATCGAAACGCTGATGGAAAAGATTCCACGCGTCCGAAAAAATTTTTTCCAGCTGCTCGCGGTTAGCCACGGCGTCAAGAGATCGCGCCTGCGCGTCGATGTCCGTGCCTGCGACGTAGCCTCGCTTCATCGCTTCGAGTACCGCCATGTCGAAGTCGTCGGTCGCCGAATATTGGCACGCCTCAAGCAGACCGATCCATTCCTGCGCTTCTACATTCTCGCTGCCGGCACGATCGCGACCCATCCGATGGGTCAAGCGGTTGTACCGGACGAGTTCATCCGGCGGCGGAAAGCCCCTGCCACGCTCATACAGTGAGCAAGCAAACACCGCAATTGCCGTCGCCGTCTGTTGGCGCACGCGTTGGGATCGGGCGCCGATCAACTGATCGAGCATGCGAGCAGCGGCTTCCACTTTCTTGATGACCCGGATGTTGCTGACTTCAAGCGCCGTGAGCGGGGCAATCAGTAAGTCTCGCATCGGCGCATCGCTCGCGAGGCCGATGTCGATCGCCTCCGGCACGTCAAGCGCAAACTCCAGTTTTTGATCAACGACCTTCTCGGCCAGCCTCTCATATGCCACCCGAGCGTCGCCGATTAGCTTGTCTTCGTTGAAAATCAGGATGACCTTGCAACGCCCCTGTTCCTTCAGGTCGGAAGCGAGGCCCATCACTTGCTCGATCGTCAGGTTGCCACCTGACCTTTCCAGATCGTCCAGCACCACAACGGTATCGCCGATCATCGACCCGGCGATGGCTTCCAGTGCGACCACAAGATGCTTGCCACCCCACGGGATCATTTCCCTTAAGGCATTGACTGCTGCTCGGAGATTACGTCTCTCCGCCTGCTCTTCGACCCGGCCCCGCATGCCTCGGATCGCATCGCCCTCGAACGGCAACTTTCTGGTTTTCGCCAGCAGCGTCGTGCGGATTTCGGAGACTGACTGGACCCCAAAGGTCGACGCATACGCGTACTTCCGCAGACCGTTAGTGCTGCGGAAGCTGTCGATGATCTGCTTGAGCAGGAAGGTCTTGCCGACGCCCCACGGTCCTGTGACAGCCAGCACGCCCGGTGTCGTGTCACCGATGAAGTTGGTAACAACCTGCTCGATGGTGGCTTTGCTCATGTTGCCTGATCTCCAGGATACTGATCGATGATTCCGTGCGTTCTTACCGTAGCACGCTTCCTGCAGAAGGACGGTGACCCGCATTCGACTAGGACGCTTTGTCCCGCCGGCACGGACACCCCGGCAGGGCAGGCTCCCGGTCACCCTTGGCAGGCATCGTCGCGGGCGTAATCTTACTGCACGGAGTTGGGCTTGACATCGGGCCATCTCGGCCGCCATGCCCGGCGTGCTACCGTGGCAGCCGTCTTTTTGCCCGGTGGCAGATCGCGGCCAATTCCCGCCGTTAGCCCGAGCTATTGCAACGGCATTTGAATGGCCGCCTGTCACCTGGCAGCAGCCCTTCCGGCGTTAGTCGTGTCGCTCGCGCTATCAGCCCTCTTCGTCGAAAGCATTCGGTCGACGGAGGCTGTTCAATCGCCTCCCGCTAATCTTGTTCGCCGCATACGGCCAGCGGAGAGGCTACGCAGAGCGCTAGGCGTAGAACAAATGGGCTTGCTATTGCTATAGTTTCACCGGACAAAAATGGGGATGTTAATGGGCAAGAAATCAAGAGAAAAGCGGTTCAGGAGAGAAGAGTCAACGGAAATGCATCCCACGCGCCGGGCGCCGGATAGAAAAAAATCAGAACCGGGACTCGAAGATATCCCAGAGTTTACAGCAGACGGTGTGTCGTATACCGTGACTCGCGTTCCCAAGTTGCACAAGTATTTCAGCGTTGATCGACTGACCAGTGTTCTCAGGCAACCATCCCTGCGATTCACACAGCCGGAGCATCTCAATGATCCATACGAATGCCATCTGACATTGGATCGGCACCTCCTTGCTGCGGACTATCGATCATTCCGTAAGCGGGGTTCGCCAATGATCAGCGAAATAGAGCTTGACCGAGCCTGTGAAATCGCAGAATCGGCAATCGTAATTGATGCCCTTCTCGAATACCGACGTTGGAGAAACAACGTTGGGATTCTATCCCTCACAGAAGACCCACTTCAGTTGCTTATGTGGGCTCACTACGCGCAGGACCATGCCGGTGTTTGTGTCGAGCTAGATGTCTCACTTTTGGTGCCCAAAACAAGCACCGTTCAACCGGGCCAGTGTTCTATCTTACGTCCGGTACGGTACCAGCAGGAAAAAATCGCAGGTCTCCCTCGCCACGAGACAATGATCGAAGTGTTAACCACAAAGTCAGAGCACTGGTCCTATGAACGCGAATGGCGATTGGTTCGCTCGCTCGACTTGACGCGGAAAATCGACGATAGGATCTACGTCGTTGACTTCCCGCTTGACGCAATAAAGACGGTTTATCTCGGCGCGAAGTTTCCTGCCCCCAGCCTAGAGGCAGTCGTCGACTTGGCGCGACAGCAGGGGGGCGACCACATTAAGTTCGTCAAAGTGGACATCGCGCCTCATCGATTTTCCCTCCGGACCACGGATGCGTACGACTATGGATGGAAGCTCTTGCACCGGGAGCATCACTTCGGTGAGGCGGCACATGAAGCGCTGGTTTGTCTTCCGATGGACGGCGACGCTTAGCAGCGTGTTTTCGACTACGAAGCGTTATTCGTCATTGTCTTTTGTTGGGCACTCGGGCGACAGCTTCACGCGGCGAATAGTCGTTCGAGGGACAACTCAGCGCATCGCATCTGTTTTACGCCCGTTGAATGTCTGCCCCGCACGTGCCGTCACGCGCCCAGTCCGCGCACTTGGGGAGGAGTCGAACAAGTTTTGAGATGAACGGCAGGTGCCGTGGCATAAACGAATGGCCATGGACCGCTGGAAAGCGGGCATTGAGGAGTCGTCGGGTCGAAGGACCGCACAGGGTCGACTTGAGCCGACCGCGTGGGGCAGCGGTCGGCCAGCATGAGTCGGTTGCCGGGAGTGTCGACCGGTCATTCAAGCGTCGGCCGTGCGTTCAAAGCGGCCATCCAGTCGGTCTCTCAAATTGCGACCGGTCCGAAGCCACGGTGCGATTAGTGTACGGCGGTGGCAAGCATCGAGCCCTGCACTGGTAATCAGGCAGCGTCGAGGATCCACTTGCTCGCAAACACCTCAAGACTGACGTATGGGCTCGGCGGACGGAATGACCGGGTACTTGTCGTTGTCGTAATAGCTTGCCGGTCTCACGGACGGAGAAGAAGCGAGGGTTCTCAGGCGCTTCACTGTGGCGTCGAAGAAAAAGTAAGCAACATCCGAGGCATAAATCGGATTGTTGTCTCCTGCGGTATAAAAAGCGGCGTGCCCAATATCGTCAAACAGATTGCGATGCGTGGGGTTATACGTAACTTCGTAAGTGCACTGATTTTTGATGGCATCATCGACCGCATCAACTGCGACCAATTCCCCGATCACCCAGGCGTGGGGTGACTTGTCTTTGCCCCGTTCCCGGATTTGTTGTGCCGTGTATTGATGGACATAAAACTGACAATTTTTTAGAGACAGAATCTGCGTCGCTTGGGCGTCTGCTTTTCCGGTAGTGCCGTTCAAGCGCTCTTTCTTCCCAAACGGTGAGCCGCAGAATTTTTCGACAATCCACCGAAAGCGCCCCTTCTCTCCCAAAGAGTGCAGATCAAGGTAAACCTCCACTGTTTCACCAAGTTTCATATTTTTTCTAGCTCCTGTCCCAATAGACAGCTTTTTCAAGAAATATCTTTCTCACTCCACCCCGAGGGGTCTTCCTGGTCACCCAGATAGCGCGGAATCAGGTGGATGTGCAAGTGCGGCACGGTTTGCCCGGCGGCAGCGCCTACATTGACGCCGATGTTAAAGCCATCAGGGGCCTTGCTTTCCTGAACTGCCTGGCGGACCTGATCCAGCAACGCCAATAGTGCTATGCGTTCTTCAGCCGTAGCTTCAAAAAACGATGCCACGTGCCGTTTAGGGATAAGCAGACTATGGCCCGGCGAAACGGGAAACCCATCTTAAAACCATATGGCCTTATCGTTCTCACCAAGAATTCGGTCTGGTGGAAGGCAGCAAAAGGGGCAGGACGGATTCACGATTCAGCTTTCATAGGCGGTTTTATTTCCACGGCACAGTGCTAGATGACGCCATCCTTGAGCATTTGCTCGCGCACGCGCTCGACGCATAAACGTGCAGCTTCCTCCGGTGTATTGACCACCCACCCTGACAACTCCCATCCGCCTTTGTAATCGTAGTCCGCCGTATACAGCCGTCGACCGTTCCTGTCGCGCACAACAACCAGAAGAGTGCTGTTTTGCCATGTGAACACGCCGCCGGTGCTCACGGTATGCGCTGTACCGATGGCCGAGGCAGAACCGTAGTATGTGTTTCCGGTGTACCAGCCTGAGCCGTACGATTGGCTTGCCGAGGACGTGGCTGAAGATCCAATAAAGGCGCTATCGCCCTGGCTCGAGAACGTTACTTCGATCACACCCCTACCGGGCTCACGCTCAGCAATATCAAGGGATTTGCTGAACTGTTGAACTGCAAACTCATAGACAACAGACGACAGAGTCGCCGACGGCGTGCGAACCTGGATCACGTAAGGCCCAAATTCATGAAGCCGTGCACCGTCACCGTTTGCCACGGTCGATTGCATCGACGAGCAAGCAGTGAGCGGCGCCAGCACAAGAAACGCCAGCGCGAATGTGGCCCGTCTTTTCATCATGTTGTTCTCGTTCTTCATCCTTGGTCGCTTCCTCGCCCTAAATCGCCGGTGCTATGGGAGCGTCGGCAATTGTGTGTCCCTTGGGTTATCGGCATAGATTTCGGATTCTTTAAGCCTCCCCACGGCTACCGCAGACCGATGCCGGTCGAGGTCACCGATGGCGAGCCTTTGCAATAGCCATATTTCGGAACATCGGTTCGCGAGCATTGACGTAATCGCCATCCTGCTTCATGAGAGTGAAGACTAATGAGTCACCCGAACGTCTATTGATTTCCAAACCGGTCGCCCGTTCGCCGTGGCTCGGACGACCGTAGTGGGTCGGCCTCAGCCGACCGTGTCGGACGGCGGCCTTAATTTCACGACGCACGGACGCTCGGGGGACGCGTTTTCGTGAAACAGGTCATCGAGGTATTGCAACAACTCGTCAGGCATAACGAATGGTGGAATTTCAAAGTCGGCGCGACGACGCTTGCCCTCTTGCCCGATATGATGAGCCACCCATGCGCCGTTCGCGAAGGCGACGCCGATGATCCGGCCAAAAACATCAAAACGATACTCTCCGTCCATGTTTTGGGGCCCCTCAAATCGAGTATGCAATTGGCATCCGTCAAGGCGAAGTGTCATGCAGCGCCCCAAACGGGGAAGCAATCTGACCAAGTCTCTCTGAACTGGCTTGATTCTACCTGTGTACGACCTATTCCTTCGCACGTTTGCTCGCGAGCGACATTGCCAGCAGGTGAAATCAACGACCGCTTGCGGCGAATATGGTTGACCGTTGTGGGTCGGTTTGGTGCATTCCCCGGCGCGACGGCGGCGGCCGGGAGCCAGCGTTGGCCGGCTGGCAGCACCCGGCCACTTTCTGCCGCCGAAGGCGTGCAGTCATCACTCGAACGGCCGGCGTACTCTGAAACTCGCCCGATGCGCGACGCGCGCTCGTCGGTCACGGCTGACATATGTGCATTGACGCTGGCATGCCTGCTTACGGCTTGACCGTCCTATCAGGACCAGCCTGCGCCATGACGATGCGTGATGTATTCACCGCAAACTGCCAATATTTTTTTGACGTCGGCTTTGCGATAGTCAAGACGGTTCAGGGCCAAGATCATTTGAATTAAACTC
>NZ_JAYMRT010000036.1:0-31975 GCF_038900515.1 Burkholderia sp. JPY481 | reverse complement strand
GTTGTGCAGAGCTCAGATGGACCTTGCCACCGTCGGCCTTGGGCCATATAAAACGGCCTCGTTCAAGCCGCTTCGCGAGCAGCCAGATTCCGTCCTCCGAGGCCCAGAGAATCTTTACCAGATCGCCCCGACGGCCCCGGAAGATGTAGACGTTGCCGCCCAGCGGATTCTCCCCAAGCGCTGTTTGCACCTTCGCTGCCAACCCCTGGAACCCGCATCGCATATCAGTGACGCCAGCAGCGATCCAGATGCGCGTGCCTGCCGGTAGGGAGATCATGAGCGCAGACTACCCAGCACGATCCGCAGCATATCCGCATCAACCAGGCCGTCCACTTTAACCACCGCACGACCGATCCGGATCTCGATCCTGCCGACCGGTGATACAGGCTTCGCGCCCTGCGCGGGCGCTTCTACCGGAGCTGACGCAATGACCTCCGTCGGCGTGTCGCTGAGCAATACGACCGGAATGAGCCCGGCAGATCGAGCTTGCTGATCGGCCAGATATCGCCGCCGCCAGGTGAACAGCATGTTCGCGTTGATGCCATTCTCCCGGGCCAGCTTTGCGACTGAGACGCCAGGCTCGCAAGCGGCCGCTGCCAGTCGCTCACGCAACTCCCGTGGGTAGTTCGGGCGCCCCATTCGGGAACCCGGCTTCTTCTCCGCAGACTCTGTCAAAGTGGTGCCCATCAGATTGGAAATGATGGGCATCACTTTGATGTCGCCCTCAGCAACTGTCTATAACGGCCGGCATGAGCCGCTTACGCAGATAACTCGAAGCGGGCCTGCGCAAGAGTTCCAGTCCGTCAATTGACATGAAGTCCAATGCGATGCGCTCGGCCGCATCGGTAACCAACTACTTTGATCTCTGATATCTGTGCGCGACGGGTGTCAGGTGGGGCATGGGCGGCGCTTTCGCGTCCTTAGACAACTGTTTTCGTCTATGGAGTGTGGACCTATGACCGCACGGCAGCCATTTTTATTGACACCGGGGCCATTGGCGTTGGACGCCGAAGTAAAGGCTGAGATGCAGTTTGACATGGGTTCCCGCGACGTGAGTTTCAAGAAAATAACGGAGCGAGTAAGGGGCCTGATTGTAGATTTGCTGGACGCTCGGGGGGGTACTCGGCAGTTACCCATACAGGGCGGCGGGTCTTACGGCGTAGAGGCGGCATTGGCTTCGTTCGTTGGGACGTCAGACCGGCCTCTCGTATGCATTAATGGAAACTACGGCGAGCGGATCCTCAAAATGCTGCAGATCCGAGGCATTAATGCCGTCAGCATCGTTGCCCCGAGTGATCAGTCCTTCCCCGTGACAAAAGTCGCTGCGTGTCTGGAAGAGGATTCGGGGATCACCCATCTTTGTTTTGTGCACTGTGAAACGACCACGGGAGTCGTCAATCCGCTCCGGCCAATGGTAGAGTTGGCAACGCGTCATGGTGTAAGAACCATTATCGACGCAATGAGTTTTTTCGGTGCGGTGGAAATCAGTGCCAGGGAAGTTCCGTTTGTCGTCCTTGTGACCTCGAGTAA
The DNA here is from genome assembly GCF_038900515.1 of Burkholderia sp. JPY481. Classification (NCBI taxonomy): domain Bacteria; kingdom Pseudomonadati; phylum Pseudomonadota; class Betaproteobacteria; order Burkholderiales; family Burkholderiaceae; genus Burkholderia; species Burkholderia sp. JPY481. The sequence goes on along the minus strand of NZ_JAYMRT010000036.1, from coordinate 30,445 downwards.
CAAGTGCATCGAGGGTCCGCCGGGAGTGTCTTTTGTTGTTGCCTCGCTGGAAACGCTCGATAGCAGGACCTCAGAGACCAACTCGTTCGTGTTGGACGTTCGGGACCAATGGCGTAACTTCGAACAGACTGGCGAGTGGCGTTCCACGCCACCGACACATGTTGTTCAGGCGTGCGCAAAGGCCCTCGAAGAACTGGCTATTGAAGGGGTGGTTCGCCGTGGAGAGCGATACGCCTCTGTCCGTGACGCTGTCATCCGCGTGAGCTTCCCTCGGTTTTTCGCCTTCCAGAGGTCCGGGGTTATGCAGCCGTATCCTTTGTCCGCTGAGCCGCAAGCCAGTCTTGCATGAACTGAGTTGGCGACGTGAAGCCGAGCGATGAATGACGACGACTGCGGTTATAAAACACTTCGATGTATTCGAACAAGTCCGCAACGGCGTCGCGATGCGTGCGATACCGCGTGCCGTGTACCCGCTCGTTCTTCAAGCTGTTGAAGAAGCTTTCCGTCGGCGCGTTGTCCCAGCAATTGCCTTTGCGACTCATCGAGCAGCGCATCCCGTACGAGGCCAGCTTGCGCTGGAAGTCGTGGCTGGCGTATTGACTGCCTCTATCCGAATGATGCAGGACGCCGGGCGCGGGCCGGCGGCGGAACCACGCCATCGTCAATGCGTCGGTCACGAGGTCCGCCGTCATGCGCGGCTTGACGGACCAACCTACGACCTCCCGGTTGAACAGGTCCAGCGTGACCGCCAGATACAGCCAGCCTTCGTCGGTCCAGATGTACGTGATGTCCGAGGTGAACACCTGATTGGGCTCGGCCGGCGTGAACTGTCGGTTCAACACGTTTGCCGCAACCGGCAGCTTGTGTCGAGAATCGGTTGTCACCCGATAACGGCGCTTGTGGCGGGCTCGGATACCGTTGGCGCTCATCAGCCGCTCCACACGTGCTTTGCTGGCCGGAAAGCCGCGAGAGCGCACCTCGTCGGTCATGCGCGGCGAACCGTAGGCGCCTCTGACTTTGGCATGAATCGTTCGAATCAACGTGAGCAACTGGACATCGGTCAGCCGCTGTCGCTCAGGCGTGCCGCCGCGCTATCCACGCGCGATAGCCATTGACGCTTACTCCAAGGACCTCGCACAGCGCCGACAGCGGATAGTGCCGGCATTGCGTGTCAATCCAGGCGAACTTCACAGGAGGTCCTTCGCGAAGAACGCCGCCGCTTTTTTTGCGATTTCCAGCTCCATCTGCAAGCGCTTGTTCTCCGCCCGCAGACGCGAAAGCTCCATCTGTTCCGCCGTGACGACCTTCGCCCCCGGGCCGTTCAGCTTGCCGGCTTCCGACGCTTTGAGCCAGTTGCGCAGCGTCTGTATCGACATACCCAATTCGCCGGCCACGGCGCTCACGCCTTGCCCGTCCTTGACTCGTTGCACTGCAGCTTCCTTGAACTCCGCCGTGTACACCTGGTGCGGTACCTTAAACATTTCTTCTTTCCTTCCTTTCGGTCGAGTTTATACCCGACCTGCCGGAAGGCGAAATTTCAGGGGAAGCTCATGTCTATGTTCAACAAATTGTCTATGTTCAACAAATGTATCGATTCTTCATCGTCCGGCCAGCTAGAATGGTGCATTATGGTGCTGCTGTCATTTATGAATTTGAATCAGATTGACATTGATCAGAAATCAATACTCGCAGCAATAAAAAACGCCGATACTCGCAAAGGCTCCATCAACTTTCCTTATGCACACTTAAACAATATCGAGTGATATCGCGCGTCCGAATGGCGTTATCATCTCCTTGGCAGCAGAGGGATGCGCAGACGAGCTGGATCGTTCTCATGTTGGCCCTTTTGGCGACATGCTCGAAAGGTCACACACTCTATTGCAATTGAGCTGAACAACGACCTTGCGATTGCTGTTCCTGCACCGGCGACCAGTCAGCTATTTTCCGTTGGAATAATCGATGTAAAGGATGCGGACACGCGTTACTGAGGGTAGTTGTGGCCATAGCGGCGGCTTAGTTTTGCTGGCCGCAATGAGCCCGACGAGGCTTCGCTGTCGACATCCCCGTTATGCAACAAGATGCGAGAACCAAATGATGCTACCGCTGCCAGCGGCAGTCATCGGTGAGCAGTACATGCGGCCAAGCTACGTGTTGGGGATATTGCAGCGATGGACGTTTGAGGACGTCGGCCTTGGTGTACAGTCGACCCGCCGGCGCAAGCGAGCAGCAGCAGATTGAGGTCGCCGGGCACAACCGCAACGTCCGCGCTGGTCGATCAGCTCGATGCATTCTCGAAAATTGTGGCACCACTGCCGGATTGCGATGTTCGCCGATGCCAAGTCCACCGTACCGCCGCACCCTGCGCCTGATCTTTGCCTACGACGGCGACGCGCTATCGCTCGCCTCAAAGCATCTGGTCGAAATGACCCTGCCACCCTCGCATGAGCTGTGCAGCTCCGAAGGCAAGGCGGGGTTCTGGTTCGAATTGCGCGACCCCCACGGCCGGCCGTTATACCGACGGATCCAGCATGATCCAATGCCGCGGTATCGCGAAGCGCATGCGCCCGGCGCGACCCCAACGCACGTTACAGCTCTGCGGCGCGGCGTTTTCGAAATTCTTGTACCGGCCTATTGGGAAGCGGCGACACTGGTTCTGTTGGCGACAGAGCACCCGCCGGTCGCACCATTCGGCACGATCCGCGCCGAACGAGCGCGCAGCGGTGGACCGCGGGTTGGCACGGGTGCGGCGCGCGAAATCGCCCGATTCAGTTTGGATGACATCCTGAAATGACTACCGCAGATGGCGCCGTCATCGGCGTCAGCAAGATCATCGACCACGGTCCTGATGTATCGCGTTGGAATCTTGTGATCCTTGGCGACGGCTACCAGAGGGCCGAACTGGCGACCTATGCGACCGACGCGTGGAACTTCGCAAACGCTGTCGCCGGTACCGCGCCGTTCAACGAGATGTGGTCGGCCGTCAACGTACACCGCGTCGAGGTTTTCTCGACCGACAGCGGCGCTGACGACCCCGCGGGCTTGTGCAACGGTACCGGCGCGACGGCGCGCACCTATTTCGACGCGACGTTTTGCGAAGGTGGGCAAATACGGCGGCTGCTCAGCGTCGACGCCGCTACAGCGTTGAACGTCGCGCGCACGCAGGTGCCACAGACGAACATGACGGTAGTGATCGTCAACAGCACCATCTACGGCGGTTCCGGCGGGCCGGTCGCGGTGTTTTCGAAAGCAGACGGCGCAGAGCAAATCGGTATCCACGAAATGGGGCACACGGCATTCGGCCTCGCCGACGAATATTCGACGTACGCCGGTTGTTCAAGCGGTGAAACTGGCCACGACACCTATACGGGAACCGAGCCGGCACAACCCAACATAACCGCCAACACCGACCGCGCGACGATCAAATGGGGCGCACTGATCGCTGCGGCCACTGCGCTACCGACCACCGTCAACGCTAATTGTACGCAATGCGATACCCAAGCATCGCCTGCCCCGGCCGCTACGGTTGGTGCATTCACAGGCGCAGGGTATTTCCATTGCGGATTGTATCGTCCACAATACAACTGCCAAATGCGTACGCTCGGGAAACCGTTCTGCGCGGTCTGCCTAGAAGTCATCAGGAACACGCTTAAGCCATTCCTGCCGCTGCCGCCTGTCACGAGCCACTTCACCCCAACTTCTGGCAACCCCGGTGGCGCGAACGTTGATGCAACCACAGCGGATTCATCGGCCTGACTGCGGTCCGCGCGCGGCGTCGGTAGTAGCGAACGTCGTTATCGAGTCCGGCCCACGGATCAGCACGCTTAGCCCTTCGGGCGCAGGCAGCAAAGCGGGCGCGATTGCGGCCTAGTTCAGCTACATCATAGCGAGACTGCCGTCGATCATGAACGTCAGCCCCAACACCGGTTGGAGCGCGGCCGGCAATGCTGACCATCAGAGGAATCGGCGTCACTCATGCGAGTGACGCCAGCTTTGGCAGCAATCCCACGCTATGGCCTCGACTCGGTCGCGCAGGCAACCTCGACAGGCCCCGGACGGTCGATAAGCATCGGCGCTACAATTACTACGCCATCGGGCACGTCAGGGGCCAATAGAGCGGCATCTTCGCCTATTGTTGATCGAGCTAAAATTCACCCAGTCTGGACCGCCACTTCGCCAGCAATGGTTACGTGCATAAGGCGCTGATCGTCCGTCGATCCGATGCGATCAGGGAATCACCAGGTCGGATGCGAGCATTCGTAAGCGGCTAGCCAAGCCGCCTTGACGGATTAACTAGTGGCTGGTCGCGGTCGGTCGCCAGCGATGCGGTAGTAATGCCGCGATATCGCTGGCCTTGTGGGTCGGCAGTCACGTGGGACATCTTTCAGATAGGCGTGCGGCTCGTGCCCATTGAGTTGTGGTGAGCGCAACAGGCCCATGATGGCGGCAGCGCGTTGGCCTGCTCGCAGCGAGCCGGCGAACAACCAGTTACGCCGATAGCAAGTTCGCGATCATTCTGCCCATATCGGGCAAGAAGTTGAAGTCCATTACCGTTGACATCCCCTGTATGGGCGTCGCGTCAAGGTACGAGACGTCGAAGAGCGGAGCGGCGGTCGCGTGATGCACGTTGAGGCCAGCCTAGGCGTAGTGAGGGTCGTGTCGGCGTGGATGCTGGATGCGCATCTCAGCCTGACGCACGTTCTTCATGTCGAATGGAACCGGCACGAATGCCGGCGCCCGGAGTCCCATTTGCCGGAAGTAATACAGCGTCGGACGCGCAGGTTGACATTCATCAAGGCGTATGTGATTGCGCCTGCCACAATAGAAAAAAGCGTAGGCCAATTGCAACCAGAAAATTCCATGTGGACCATGAAGTACTATATAAGACCTTAGCTTGGTGCGTTTTCGCGTTTGTGCACGACTGGCACCGCGTAGCGCTTCCCAGCGCGCGCAAACACAATGAGGTTCTCTTGTCGGCTTCGACCATATACCGAACATGCCGCCATGGACGGCATCATTGGCCACCGGCTGGTAGACCTGACGTTCGAGCGCCGCTGATGACTTGTTACATCTGCCCGCGACGAACGAAGGCTTGGTGCCCTATCCCTTCGCGCTACTGACTGGTGTACCTAAGCCGAAAATGCACAACACGCTGCCTGCCTAGGAAGCAGCTCATCTGCGCTTCCGCACCTACACGACGCACGTCTACGACCGGCTAATGTCAGACCATCATTGCGATGCGTGGCTCCTCGCGATCGCGACGCCGCATCGGAAGACTTTCTGCCCATTGCACGAGGACAAGGGTTATGACAATGCTACACGCCGAGCGTTACCACGACATCTCATGCGGTCACCGCCTAGTGGGACATGAAGGCAAGTGCAAGAACCTGCATGGGCACAACTACCGCGTTCATTTTGATTGCGAAGCTTCCTCACTCGACGATCTCGGGTGCGTCATCGACTTCGGGGCGATCAAGACACTGCTTTGCAATTGGCTCGAGGATCACTGGGATCACCGCATGTTGCTGTGGATCGAAGATCCGTTCTATGTCGGCTTGCGCGACCTCGATCCGTCGGTGGTCGGCGTGCCCTTCAATCCGACCGCTGAAAACGTGGCGCAGTGGCTGGTAACCGAGCTCGGCCCTGATATCTTGCAGGGAACCAGCGTCCGGTTGGTCGAAGTGCGAATCGAGGAGACGCGCAAATGCACTGTGACGTACCGGCGCTAACTGTGCCGCCCGTTGACATCTATCCCGTCAACGAGATTTTTGAATCGTTGCAGGGCGAAGCCAGCTTCACCGGCACACCGTCGGTGTTCATCCGCCTGCAGGGGTGTCCAGTCGGTTGTCCGTGGTGCGACAGCAAGCATACGTGGGAAATGGTCCCGGAGCGCGCGATCAGCGTGGGCGCGATGCGTCTGAAAGAAGCGTCACCGTGCGACAGCTATGCGTGGTACGGCGTACAGACGTTAGCCGATATAGTGCGGGCGTCAGATGCTGAGCACGTGGTCATCACGGGCGGCGAACCGTGCATCTACGATCTGCGCCCGCTGATCACGAAGCTCGAAGCGTGGCATCACCGGGTCCAGGTCGAAACCTCCGGCACTTACATACCGCTCGTGACGCCAAGCACTTTCGTCACCGTCAGCCCCAAGTACGCCATGCCCGGTGGCCGCACGGTGCTAGATGAAGCACTGTGGCGAGCCAACGAGCTCAAATGCGCGATCGGCAAGCAGCGCGACGTTGGCATGGTGCTCGAGAAACTTGACCCGCTCCACCAAGCGCGAGACATACCGATCTGGTTGCAGCCGCTGAGCCTGTCGTCTCGCGCCACGGATATCTGCATTCGGGCCGCGCAACGCTACGGCTGGCGCGTATCGTTGCAGATGCATAAACTCATCAACATCCGATAGCATCTCCATCTTGGTCTGGCAACGCGAGGTGAAGGTCCTCCCAGTTGATCAAGAAAAATATAGGGCGTCATCAGTTGCGTAGAGCTAGCCGGAACCTCGTCGGGGCATTCCGCCATGTCCGGGCATCGCGAACGCGCCCGTGTGGAATGGCATGAGTCATGGCGGAACTTTGAGCTGAAGTGCGCTTACACCGTACCGCGTCGAGGTAGGTGTCGACGTGCATCGGCAAGGCGTCGAGCAGGCCGCCCAAAAGTGCGCGTGCGAACGGTTCGCGCGCTGTCGGGCCACTGCATGCCTTACTCGCGCGGCGGGCAGCATGCGGTGAAATGACAAGCGCAAAGGCCAGCGACAAGCTCGCTTCCGCGATCATGTTCAGCCGAGCAACGGCAAGCGATTCTGAACGCGTCAGCCGGCGCAGAAGACTATGGATGATGTTCGTGCGGCACTCCGCCAATGTTCAGATCACCGGTCGCTACACTCGCGCCCGCTTTAAGGACGTCCAAGGCGCTAGCAATTCGCGAAGCGGTACGAAAACCAGCGTCTGGCTGGTTGAGCTTGTGCCTTACGAGGGTTGGACATCATGCTCGACGTTTGGAACTAGCGTTGCATTGCCACCCCTTGAACAGCGGCGCGCGGGATCTTGCGTAACGCTCTCGGGGGCGGCCGCGTTCTGCGCAGTCTGGCGCCGCCGCATTGGCCGACGGCTCGCACCGTCCCAGCAGACTCCAGCAGGAAACAACCCGATTAGGCCAGATTTAAGCACCTTGAGCTTGAACAGGCGTCCCCAAGCTGCTTCACAGTGCGGCATTGTCTCGAGGCGCCAACGGTATCTCGCCCCTGATTGACACATGTTAAGCGCGCTTTTGACGGATACGGCTATACTAAATGCACCGTTCGTGGCAAACGTTCGCTCAAGACCCATAGGCGTCGGCCGCGTCTTCACATTTAAGAATCCGCCATGACAGTACAACCCATTACATCGCTCAATCTGTGCGCTGCAACTCTCACGCTCGCCCTGCAAATGCAGGCGAGCTACCACGAAACCCTGAAACGAAATTGCGATCTGAGGTTACAGCGTATTAGGCGCGACATTGCAGCAGTGCAAGCCATTTGCGATGTTGCTGTGGCTGCGCGTGACTGCACCGAACTAGCAGCGTCATATCTGATCATGTCACGCGACTATGTAGCAACCACCAGGGATCTTTGGCAGCAAGGGCTGTGGAGTCTGGCCCCCGACACCAAAAAGACCTGACTCGTCGGCGCGGACCATTCACGTCAGGGCGCTCTGTCGAGTGGCCGTGCATATAAGCGTTTGCCGAACTTGACGCAGTAGATGTTCTGGCAAATGGCGCCGACATAACTCCGCACTGGATCCACACGAAGATGGCACGCGAGAATTAGGACAAGGAGGACAAGGTACTACGCGCACGAATCTCGACTCCTCGTCAATATAACCAAGCGTTCTTGCGGACGCAATCCCGTTAATTGCTAGTTTTATTTGTAGCTACAGGTTTGGTGCTCTTCGACGCCTCCGCGCCGACCTCAAGGTTACTTTTTGCGACTTCAACTTCTTGCCGACCAGCACTCCGTAGGCTTTCGCATAGAGAATCGGCAGCCGAAATCGCGGAATTCAAAGCGCTCGTGACTGGAACATTCTTGGCGACGTCCTCCACCATCGTCTGCACCTGACGGCGGCAGGCGCTACCTTGCACCTGCACAATTCGTGCGAACTCGGCCTGTGTTACCAACACGATGTCGACCGCCTGACGGCTATACGTCAGCACCCTCTCGGTCATCCGCTCAGCGAAGTTGTCTTGAAGCGCGAGCCAGTCCCGGTGCTCCTTCGACGATAGCGACTTTTGCACCAGTTCGAACATATCGACAAGCGTCGTGCAGGTCCATTGATTGTTCAATGCAGCCAGTTTCCCGACGCTCTCCACTGTCTTGTCGCCGAGATCAAAGAGGTAACCTACCGTTACGTTTTGGATTGCGGCAATCTGTTCCCGGTTCAGCATGATGAAGCTCCAGTGTGCGCGATCCGGACACGAAGGCGGCGCCTTCACGATCTTGCGACAGAGATCGCATAGTGGGTCAAAAAAGCGCGCCGGATGTGGTGCGCGTCAGAATGCTCCCGGTCCGGCAACCCGTTGCTCCGGCGAGATCGGCTCAGTTGCCTACAGAATATCAGGCTCTTCTCGATTGATTTTCATCTGCTTGAATGTGTCTTGACCACAATCAAGGACTGAATCTGCGGTAGAGACTTCTCGGCGCCCACATTCGTCGGTACAGACGACGAAGCAATCGTCGATGGGGACAACTCAAGCACGTCGCTTTCGATGCTCCGCCGGCTCGTGCCGACACTCATATACCGACGGCGCGCCTGAACTCGCGCGTGGCGTTTTGCGCGCGCGCGCTGGCGTCCGGTGCGTCGGGGAGAGCAATGCACCACGCCGCGATAGCTTTGTCGGCGAGCGGCTCCCACTTGCTCACCCAAGCCGTCAGCACCGCGCGGTTCTTTTGCTCCTCTAGCGCCATGCGAACGAGTTCGGCGGCCCAACGCCGATGGCGCTGGGCGTCGATCAACTGCGCATCGGTGATGAGGCCGAGCAGCGTATCGCCGTTGTGCCGCGCAGCCACTCCGAGGCTTCGCAAAACGGTTTCTTCCACCGCCGGGCGCGCGACGAGGTTCAGCGCGGCGAAGCTCTCCGCCCAGTCCCATGCTGTGAGTGCGTGCTCGACGAGATTGCGCCAGCCCTGCCATGCCGGATCGTCCTCCCAGTAGTGCCGCTCGTCAGTGCCGAAGCCGAGGTCGCCGAACGTCTGCGACAGCTCTTTGGTGCGATACGCCGTGTGAGTGAGCCAGCGCAGCGTGTCCGCTGTCTGGTAAGCGGCGCAGTTTGAGATCGTGGAAGCGGGCGCCATCTGGGTCAGATACGCCGAGCCCATTTGCAGTGCATGGAACAGGAAGCGGGCGGGCGTGTAGTGGCGCGCGAGCGTACCCGCCCAAGTGTGTGCGAGCATGCTGTCGTGACCGCGTGCGGAGAACTGGTCTAGCAGCCCGAAGACATACGTTTCCTGCCCGTCCTGGAGCATGTTGTAGGTGCGGTAGACGAGCTCGTCAGGATCGCGGAACGCATTCCAGTCGGGCCGAGTCAGCGGGGATGCATTGCGGTTTCGCTTGAACCATTGCGCCATTTCGAAGTTCGGATCGAGCTCGAACGGCGCATCGGGATTGTCGGTCGTGTAGTGCAGATTGGTCGTGACGATCTCGTACTCGCTTGGCTTGCGCCGCCGGGCCGCCAGATGGCTCCATGTTTTCAGTGGCTTGAGGACTTCTGTCATGATTGTCTCCAGTTAAGAAAAGGTCTGCAGAGGTCGTTTTCGCAGCGGTGACTCCACACTCATCGCAGTCTGAACGGCCACGACATTCTTGTGTTGAGATTTCGCAGCAGAGTCACCCATCAGGTGCCGTGCCGGTGAAACACATGACCGCACCGGCCAGATCTTCAGCGTTTCGCAAAGCTCTGCGCAACATCCATAAATCGCTCAGAGCAGACCGCGTCGTCTGGACAGCATTTTTTCACCAAACCCATATATCGGGCCCTCGTATAGCCGAACTGTCGCTTGATGATGGGAAAGGGATGCTTAACCTTGGCACGGGTCTCTGCCTTGAGCCGGTCGATGTGATCGTGTATAGCGTCCAGATGATCGCTCTGGTCCAGTGCACGATGCCGCCGTCGAGACCCCGGAACTCGCGATACAGCTCTCTTCCATTGCAGGGTCCGACAGAGCGAACCTGTGCTGCATAAACCGAATTTGCGGCATCGTCGCGACCGGGAAAAGTGGTCGTCCGTTTTTGCCTCGCGGATAAATGCGGCTCGATCAGCACAAATCAGCTCCGACCAAGGCACAACACGCCGCATCGCCTCGAGAAGATTCGGACTTCCACGTGGTTGAAAGATCCAGGGAACTGCGACAATACACTTCTACCCAATTAACTCGCGATGCTTCCAAGATAGCTGAACGGGCGTCAATGCCAGGACTTCGACAGACCTTCCTTAAAGCGTCTTTTCGTAGTAGAAACGCACATACTCGTCGGTCGTCTCGATGCGGCCCGCGAACGAGCTGAGATTGACTTCGAGTTCGGACATCCTGAACGGCCGACCCAGCGCTTCCTCCAACGTCGCGCGGCATAGGATCAGTTCGCCGTCCGCGTCGATGCGTACATATGCGAGCTTGTCGTCCACGCGGATCACCTTGCCGGGGTTGTCCTCGTGCGCGGCTTCGATGACGCCGGCCGTGATGCTGCTCGCGCGAAGCACGGGACCCACGCGGTTGTTACGGTAAGCTTCGGCGGTCTTGTCAACGATCATGCTGTGTTCCCCTGCGGACTCAGGAATGGGCAAAGAGCGCATGAACGCCTTCTACGGCAATCAGAAGATCGTCGCCTTGGAGCTTCACGGCATATTCGGCGAGACGACAGTCACCCGGATTGATTCCTTTGCCCGTATTTGCGTCGAAGGTCCACTGATGAGCCCGGCACGTCAGCACGCGGCCATCGAATTTTCCTTCAACGAGCCGAATGTCGTGGTGCGGACAAATGCCCTGAAAGCCGCGCGGCTCGCCGCCTTCGGGACGTACCAACACGATCACGTGGCCATCCACTTCCACCTCGGTCATCTCCGCTTCCCACAGGTCATCGAGAGTGCAAACTTTCCGAAATTTCATGTCGCCCTCAATCATCGCAAAAGATGAATTCCAGCGTTTCCATCGGCTTGATGTCGGTCTCGGCGAGTTTCGCGTTGCGCGGATAGAACTGCTTGCTACCTTGGCGGCGCACGCGGATCACCTTGTCGGGTTGAGGCGCTACTCGCCGGCCCACCGAATGATGAGATGCTGCGGCGGCGATCTCGTCCATGGAATTGTCGGTATCCACGGTTACGAGTTGCAATACAAAGTCGTACTGAAAATTGGAAATCACAGGGACAAGAGCCATATCGCCCTCCATTGAATCGCCGCTCATGCAGCCTTTTCTTCGTAAAGCTTGTCGCAGTACGCCTTGACCCACGCGTAATGGTGCGCGTCATCGCCAATTTCGCCCGGTGCGAGTTCCATGTACTTCAACGCACCCCTCAGGTCGGGTGGCTGGATCTGCCCAGCCAGTAAGCGATCAACGAGCGCGAGGTGATTGCGGTAGCGAACGGGGTCCTGCTGGAACACCCAGCGATCAATTTCCGAGTTGAAGTGATACGTGCGGCCGTTGTAGTCGAGCGGATAGTCCTTTACATTCCAGCCATTGCCAGGGATCGCGCAGATGGGCAACTGGCTCATGTTGCAGACGATCGGCAGCGTCTCGGGAACGGTGAGCTCAGGCTTGCCGGCAAGCAGGTTATCGATTATGACATCCCACACTTTGCCGAACGTGTCGTTCCAGCCGGGATATTTTTCTTCGAGCCAGTCGCGGCACTCAGGTGTAATGCCGGCAGCAGGATTCCACCACACGGTAGGCCGCCAGAACCAGATAGCCAATTGGTACGCATGGTGCTGGTAGTCGAACTCGCTAACGATCTGTTCCCAGTACCATGGCAGGTCGAGTCCGAGGTCGATCAGGGTGCGTTCGAACTGACCTACGATCCATTCCCGCATGAATTCCTTGAACGACTGCTTGCGATGCACGAGTGGCGTGGCGTAATCCATCGAGGAGCCCGTGAGCAGGCAGAACAGACGCCACGCGCGCGCGATGGCGACATCAACGAGCTTTTGAGCATGCTCTTTACGGCCGTTGGCGATCAGGATCTGCAACGCGGGACCCCCGATTTGCGCATGGCGCGACTCATCTGTCTGAATGCTGGAAATCAGGCTTGCAAAAGTGAAGTCGCCCGCTTCGGCGGCATTGGCCGCGAGGCCGAGAAACTGCATGTTGGTAAAACCCGTCTCGAACGCGAAGGTTAGCATGACTGCGATTTCGATCGCACTGCGCGACATGAACAGGTCATCGAACGCGCTGCGCGCGGCAATCGCACCCCACGCGTTGGTGTGATACGCCTTGTGGGCCCAATCGAACTGCCGATCCTTGGGACAGTAGTCGTGAGGGAAGTAAAGCTGCAACTGACCATGACGATTCTCGTCGAGCATGCCGAAGGTGGCCATATTGCGCATGCCGGGCGCACGGCCGAAACGTACCATTCGGGCCTCGGCGCTCATCGCCGCATATTCGCCGAGCGCAATTGCCCCGTAGTGCGCCTTCAGAATGGAGAGCCACCCCGGATCGGCGTCCTCGAACATGCGGCTACGCTCAAGTGCCTCCTTGACTGAATATGCGCCAGCATCCTTCTCACGCTGGATGCGCACATACTCGGGATACGACGTCTTGTAGGGCTCGTCGTAGGTTTCCCAACTCGCCATGGGAATGCCTTGCGCCCCAGACATGAGATCGGGAAAGAGCTCCGACTCCGTCACATATCTTGGGGTCCAGTTGGTGGCACGTGCAATGTCATACCATGCGGCTCGTTCCAGTAACGCCATCGTGATGCCTCCTTTTGGAATGGGCGATGCGTCTTCCCGGCACGATGCGCACTCCACCGGGCCCCTTGGGAACGCAAGATCAATGCCAATCCGCGGCGTTGCTTTCTTGGCGATCGAGGCGACAAATCTGAGAGCCGCGGCGGAGCGAAAGGGGAACCAAAATTGCGCAGGTATAGCGAGTAGGACATGTACCACCGCATACACAGCATGGCCGCATCCACTGGGTGACGACAGCGTTTGGGCACCGTGGCGGCGCTATCAAGATGCGGGGGTGAATCTTACCGCAACGCAGCGCCCTACCGCGACACTGCATTGAGATGGTAAGCCGGCAGTTGTCGAGGTCCAGGACGATGAGTGACTTCCGCCGTAAAGGAGCTTTGATCGTTTAGTCCAGCACGGCCCCACTCTGCACACAAGCGCACAACGAGCATCGAGTTGATAAGCGTCGGGCGAAGTTAAGCGGTCGTTGCGAGATAACCGCCGCCTTAATTCTCCGTTGTCGGGGCAACCGCAGTGTTGCATCTCCGACGTTGTCGGACATGCAACATCTCCCAGCGCAAGAATGCTACTTCACGCAACGCTGATCAAGTCGACCGCAGAGGTACTGCGAGCGTAGATCGGGGTGGATCCGGAGGACAGAACAGGATGAAGCCGCCGACGCTATCGACGGCCGCTGAAGGTGCTGCTTTCGAGACACACCACAAACGGACGCGACGCGATAAGTTTCTCGCGATGAATGCAGTTTCGTCGTGTGGGCTGAGCTTTGCGCGGTGGTCGAGCCGTATTATCCGAGGTGCGGCAATGGCCGCCCGCCGATTGACCGGGAGCGAATGCTGCGCCTTCATTCTATCCGGCACTGCTTCAACCTGGCCGATTTCGCTTGTGAAGACGCTCTTTACGTTAGTGCTAGGCTGCGTCGCTTTGCGAGAATCTGGATTGGAAGGCAGTACCAGACTGCCACCGCACTGCTGAAATTTCGTCGTCTTTTTGAAACCCTCAAGCTGGGTGAGAAATTGATTGCCGAAGTCGGGCCAAGTGGCGAGCGGCATGAAACTCCAGAGCGTCACGGTCGTGGATGCCAACATCATCGGTGCGCCAAAGTTCGAGGAAGAATGAACAGAATTCGCGCTCCCCCAAATGCACCAGACGCGCAAGACTAGCAATGGTACTTCGGCGCGAAGCTATACATCGACGAGGATAGCAAGAGTGGCCCGGTGCACAGCGTAGTACCGGCCAACGTGCATGAAAAGCTTCCACTGCCGCAATTGCTACACGGCCAGGAGCGGAAGGTCTACGCTAACAGCGCTTACGCCAGCCAGAAGGCTAATCCACAGCAAAGCAGCACACCCACCGCGCGTGTGAAGTCAATACGGTGCAGCGCGGCGAGAACTGCCACAAGTCGAGGATCCGCGCACGCGTGGAGCATGTCTTCGCAGTGGCCAATCGATGTGGGGTTTCACGAAGGTGCCTACCACGGTTAGCGCAGAGTACGAACCTGGCTTCATAGCTTTGGCGCGCGCCAATCTCTACCTGTCGGGCACGCGATTGATGGCACAAGTGCGTCCGTAATGGACGAAAGGCGCCCCAAAAGCCGAGGTGTATCTGGAGTATGGTCGGCGTCACGACCTGAACACCTCCACAATGCCGACACGTCGCAAATTCGGCGACTTTTTCAGCCTAGCCGTAACGTGACAACGCCGACATATGTCGTCGAGAATTGGACAAACAAGACAGGGCACTCGAAGAATTTATCGAGCTTTCTCGGCAATTTTTCCAGTTTCACGCCGTGCGAAAAGGTGGCGCATAGGTTGATTCGTGAACCTCCTCCCAGATATTTTGCTTCGTTCTCTGAAGATGCCGTACTGGCTGACCTTTGTCAGACGAACGGCCCGTCGCCACTATGAGAAGGTTTTGTCGGCGCAGCACGTGGTCCTTCCCGCTTCCGCCTCAATTATGGGAAGCGCCGCGGAACATTTTTTTCGTTAGGGAGCCGCGACGCCAAGGTCGGCACGAATCTTGTTATTTTCAAAACGCTTCACCGACAGCGAGACGCCGAAGACGCGGTCGTATGCCAGCTTCGCGGGGCCGAACGCCATCAAGGGACCACATAGTGATCGAAACGTTTTATGAAGTCATGCGACGCCAAGGGATCTCGCGCCGTAGCTTCCTCAAATTCTGCTCGCTGACGACAACGTCGCTCGGCCTCGGGCCTGCGTTCATGCCGAAGATTGTCCACGCAATGGAGACCAAACTGCGCACGCCGGTGCTCTGGCTACATGGACTCGAATGCACCTGCTGCTCAGAGTCGTTCATCCGCTCGGCGCACCCGCTGGCGAAGGACGTCGTGCTTTCAATGATCTCGCTCGACTACGACGACCTCTTGATGGCTGCCGCGGGACACCAGGCCGAGGCGATCCTCGAAAACGTGATGGAGAAGTACCGTGGCAACTACATCCTCGCCGTCGAAGGCAATCCGCCGCTGAATCAAGACGGTATGAGCTGCATTATCGGCGGCAAGCCATTCGTCGATCAGTTGCGCCGTGTGTCGAAGGACGCGAAGGCTGTGATCTCGTGGGGGTCGTGCGCGTCGTGGGGCTGCGTGCAGACGGCCACGCCGAACCCGACGCAGGCGGTGCCAATCCACAAGGTGATCACCGACAAGGCGATCATCAAGGTGCCCGGCTGTCCCCCGATCGCCGAGGTGATGACGGGCGTCGTCACCTACATGCTCACGTTCGACCGGATACCGGAGTTGGATCGCCAAGGCCGTCCGAAAATGTTTTACAGCCAGCGCATTCACGACAAGTGCTACCGCCGTCCGCATTTCGACGCGGGCCAGTTCGTCGAGTCGTGGGACGACGAAGCGGCACGGCGCGGCTACTGCCTCTACAAGGTCGGCTGCAGGGGCCCGACGACCTACAACGCCTGCTCGACCGTGCGTTGGAACGGCGGCACGAGCTTCCCCATTCAGGCGGGCCACGGCTGCATCGGCTGCTCTGAGGAAGGATTCTGGGACAAGGGCTCCCTCTACGATCGGCTCACCCGGATCGATCAGTTCGGAGTCGAAGCGAACGCCGACAAGATCGGCGCTACCGCGGCCGTCGTGGTGGGCGCCGCCACTGCTGCGCATGCAGCCGCTTCGGCAATTCAGCACGCCAGGTCGAAGCAGGACTCTATGGACGACCGCGACGGCCAATAGCTACGCCTCGCGTCGGGGTGCAGCCGACAAGCACAGGAAGCCGCAAAAGAAAAGCAACCATGACAGCCATTTCGAACCCAGGATTTCAGCTCGGTAGGAACGGACGCCGGATCGTCGTCGATCCAGTCACACGCATCGAAGGCCATATGCGCGTCGAGGTCAACGTTGATTCGAACAACGTGATCCGCAACGCCGTTTCCAGCGGCACCATGTGGCGTGGCCTTGAAGTCATTCTCAAGGGGCGCGACCCGCGCGACGCATGGGCGTTCGTCGAGCGTATCTGCGGCGTATGCACGGGATGTCACGGGCTCGCCTCCGTGCGCGCCGTCGAGGACGCGCTCGACATCCGCATTCCGCCCAACGCGCACCTGATCCGCGAGATCATGTCGAAGACATTGCAAGTGCACGACCACGTGGTGCACTTCTATCACCTGCACGCGCTCGACTGGGTCGACGTGTTGTCGGCGCTCAAGGCCGACCCCAAGTTAACGTCCGAGTTGCAACAGCGCATCTCGCCCAAGCATCCGATGTCGTCACAGGGCTATTTCCGCAATGTGCAGACGCGTCTACGCAAGTTCATCGAAAGCGGCCAGCTCGGTCCGTTCATGAACGGCTACTGGGGCAACTCCGCGTACGTGCTGCCGCCAGAAGCGAATCTGATGGCCGTGACGCACTACCTCGAAGCGCTCGACATGCAAAAGGAGTGGGTCAAGATCCACGCGATCTTCGGCGGCAAGAATCCGCACCCGAACTACCTCGTAGGGGGCGTGCCTTGCGCGATCAATATCGGCAGCGACCTAGCGGCCGGCGCACCCATCAACATCGAGCGCCTAAACTTCGTCAAGTCGCTCATCGACGATGCGATCACCTTCTGCCGCAACGTCTATGTACCCGATCTGCTTGCAATCGGCACGATTTACAAAGCACGCGGCTGGTTGCATGGCGGCGGCCTGGCCGCGACCAACGTGATGGACTACGGCGCGTATCCGCTCGTCAACTACAACCCATCCACCAACCAGATGCCGGGCGGAGCCATCATCAACGGCGACTGGAATACGCTCCTGCCAGTTGATCCGCGCGACCCCGAGCAAGTGCAGGAATTTGTCGCCCACTCCTGGTATCAATACCCTGACAACTACCGCGGGCTGCATCCTTGGGACGGCATTACCGAACCGCACTACGAGCTCGGACCCAACACGAAGGGCACGCGCACCGCAATCGAGTCGATCGACGAGAGCACAAAGTACTCGTGGATCAAGTCGCCGCGCTGGCAGGGGCACGCGATGGAAGTCGGACCGCTCGCGCGCTACATCCTCGGCTACGCACACGCGGAGCAGAGCAATCCGCATTGCGGCCGTATCAAGGAACAGATTGAGGCCTCCCTCCTTGCCGTGAACCAGGGCATGCCAAAGCTGCTCGGCTTGCCGGAAAGCTCGCTTGGCGTGAAGCAACTGCTGCCGACCACCATCGGCCGCACGCTCGCCCGCGCGCTCGAAGCGGAGTATTGCTCCGAGATGATGGCGGACGACTGGCAAAGCCTCTTACAAAACATCCGCAACGGCGATACCTCGACCGTGAACCTGGACAAGTGGGACCCTTCGACGTGGCCAGCCGAGGCGAAGGGCGTGGGCGCGGTCGCCGCGCCGCGCGGCGCGCTCGGCCACTGGATCAGGATCAGGGACGGTCGCATTGAGAACTACCAGTGCGTCGTTCCGAGCACTTGGAACGGCAGCCCGCGCGACGCGAAAGGGCAGATCGGCGCGTTCGAAGCGAGCCTCATGGACATGCCCGTGGCGAACGTCGAGCAGCCCGTCGAGATCCTGCGCTCGCTGCACTCGTTCGACCCTTGCATGGCTTGCTCGACGCACGTGATGAACGCGGACGGTGCGGAAATGACCGCCGTGACTGTGCGATAACCCCACCAGACCGCCACAGCGCCTGCGCTCGCCGGCGCCGCGCGGCAGGAAAGGATGATGACGATGCAATCGTATTCTCGATGCGAAAAGGCGGCTGACTTTGTTTCGTCCACCGAGGCAATTTACGTGTACGAAGCTCCGGTACGCGTCTGGCACTGGATCAACGCAGTGTCGATCGTCGTGCTGGCGTTGACCGGCTATCTTATCGGCGCCCCGCTTCTCACACAGCCCGGCGAGGCGAGCGCGAATTTTCTGATGGGCTATATCCGCTTTGTGCATTTCACCGCGGCCTACCTGTTCGCAATCGGGCTTGCGGGCCGCGCGTATTGGGCGATTGTCGGCAATCGCCATGCGCGCGAAATGTTCTGGGTGCCGGTATTCTCGCGCGAGTACTGGATGGACATGCTCACCATGCTGCGTTACTACTCGTTCCTCGGGCCCACGCCGCGCCAGTTCAGCGGGCACAATCCGTTATCGCGATTTGCGATGTTTTTCGTGTTCTTGCTGATCTCACTCTTCATGATCGTGACCGGTTTCGCACTGTATGGCGAAGGCGCGCAGGCCGGCTCTTGGCAGCAGATTGCGTTTGGTCAGGTATCCACGCTGATCGGCCAGTCGCAGGCCGTGCACACGTGGCATCGCCTCGGCATGTGGGCGATCATGATGTTCGTTATCGTGCATGTCTATATGGCGATCCGCGAAGACATCATGGCCCGCCAGAACATGGTCGGCACGATGATATCGGGCTACCGTACCTTCAGGAAGTGAGGTTGCAATGCTGACTTGCCCAAAAACCGGCGTGCCTGCCATCGTCGTACTCGGCATCGGCAACTTGCTGTGGGCCGACGAGGGTTTTGGCGTGCGCTGTATCGAGGCGCTTGAGCAGCACTTCGAGTTTGCCCCGCACGTGAGCCTCATAGACGGCGGCACGCAAGGGCTGTGTCTGGTCCAGTACGTCCAGGCGGCCGACAGTCTGCTCATTTTCGACGCGGTCGATTACGGTCTCGCGCCGGGCACGCTGAAGATCGTTGAGGATGACGACGTACCGGCGTTCCTCGGCGTGCGCAAGATGAGCCTGCACCAGACCGGCTTCCAGGAGGTACTAATGCTCGCGCGCCTGACAGGCCGGTATCCACGCCGCGTGCTGCTGATCGGCTGCCAGCCGGACGAAGTGGCCGATTTCGGTGGCAGCCTGCGACCCACCATTAAAGCATCGCTCGAGCGCGCGCTCGAACTTGGCCTCGAGCGCCTTGCCGCATGGGGCGGAGAGCCCACGCCGCGCCACACCCCGTTACATGCCGACGATGCGGTCACGCTGCCGCATCTCGCGCTTTCGCGCTACGAAGGCGAGCGGCCCAGCGAGGCCGATGCGTGCCGCACCGGCGACGAGCGCGTGCTGCTGCGCATGCGCCGCAAGAAGCCGTCGTCGTGTGTATAGGCGTGCCGATGCGGGTGGTCGAGGTGCAGGGCTTGCGGGCGCTGTGCCACGGACGCAGCGGCCACCGCCGGATCGACACTTCGCTAGTTGGTCCATGCAGCGCCGGTGAATGGCTGCTGGTTTTTCTCGACACGGCGCGCGAGAAGCTCGACGGGACACGCGCGGCAGAAATCGACGCGACGCTCTCGCTCGTGGAACTGGCGCTGGAGGGAGATGCCGCCATGGCCCGAGCGAGCCCGAATTTTGAATTGCCGTCCGCGCTCGGCGTGGACGATTTGACCCGGTTGACCTCCAACGCGCAACCGGCGCATGGCCGTCACGGGTCCTCCGAGGAATCGCCATGACAAATACGAACGGTACCTCGCTTGACGCGACGTCCGTGGTGCAGCGGCTAACTGATGGCAGACACGCCGTGTCCGTGGACGAACGAAAGGTAGGCGATTGGGTTGCGGACGCCGGCGAATGTGTAGCGCTGCTCACGGCTGCCGGGACGCGCTTTCCCGACTTCCTCGACGTGGCCGTGGTGCTGCCCGAGCTCGCGCGCCGCGTGTGGCGGTGGCCGTGGTCCGCGTTGCTGTGGCTGCACGCCGGCGCTTATGTCACAAGGCTCTCCAGTATGACGGACTGGAATGACTACGTGGCAAACGTCGCACATGCGCTCGGGCAGCCGACTACGCGGACGCCATGGGTCGGCATTCCCGGCCGCACCGTCGGCGCTTCGCCCGGCTGTCACGAATTGTCGATCAATCTTTGGGGTCGTTGATCGTGTCCATGAGTCCATTTCCCATTCCCGTCGCGCCTTTCCGCCCGGGAAACCAAGCCGAGAGCGATGCGGTGCTCGACTATCTGCCGATGCCGCAAGGCATGCGCATCTATGTGGCGCCGACGCTGCCTGAGCGCTGCAATGCGCGGGCACTCGACGGCGCGCGCGGCGTGCTTCGCAACGTATTAGGCGTACTGGCGGCATACGAACCTGGTACGCCGTCCGAAGCCATCGATCTGACGCCGTACGATCGAGCAACGCTGCGCGTTCTCAACGACGTGCTGGGCGAGGGCGAGGTCAGCGCGCACGTCGACGGCGCGCAGCGGAGCGGCGGGCTGATCCAGGAGACTGTGTTTGCCGGCCTGTGGCGCGTAGTCGAGCGGAATGGCGCGCGCCCGGTCGACCGGCTCGAGATCGGCGCGGCCCCCGCGATGCTTGCCCAGCCCAAAGACCCGGCGCAGCCGATGATGCCGTTGCCGGACATGCTGCCGCTCGACGTGATGAACGCGCCGTCGATCCTGAGCGAAGTACGCGATTCCGCCGCGCGCTGGCGCTCCGGGCATGCGCCCCACATCGTCAACCTTACGCTCCTGCCATTGTCGCCGGGGGATCAGCAACTGATCGACGCCGTGCTGGGCGAAGGCGCGGTGCAGATCTTGTCGCGCGGCTACGGAAATTGCCGGGTGGGCAGCACGGCGATCGCGAACTGCTGGCGTGTTGCATATTTCAACTCGCAGGACATGATGATCCTGAACACGATCGAGATCACCGATCTGCCAGAGGTCGTGCGCGCCGCGCCGGAAGACCTCGCGGATTCGCGCGAGCGCTTGACCCAGTTGATCAACTGGATGGGTGAGGTGTGACGATGGACGAGCGAACGAAGCAATTCGAGGGCTGCCATCTCGGCGCCAGCAGCCCAATCGCGACGCACACGTGCCTCGAATGCAAGTTCTGCTGGTGGATCCACCATCCCGAACAAGGCGATCCGGTCTTGCAGATTCCTCCGCACGCGAGGTTCGCGGCGCTTCAGGCACACTGGCGCTGCCGCGTTTATGGCCGCGCGCCGGATCAGGTCATTTTTCTTGTGGGACGCGGATTGACCGTGCGTGCAATCCAGCGAAAGGTCATACACGGCGATCCAAGGGTGGCTAGGCTTGTAGCGCACTTCGAAACGGCCGCAACCAGTACGATGCCTGACATGCCGGTCGTGAAACTCGCCTTGCGTATCGAGGGGACCGGCTTTGAGCCGGTGCCCGGCGAGACCGGGGCCCGATGCGGTTGGTTCGGGATGCCGATCACGCCATGGTCCATGAGGCCCCTCTCGTTACCCGGCGCGGTGCGGGACTCGGTGGAATGTCCGCGGCCGGCCGGCAAAGCGCACTTGCGCGTTGGCGACGTCGATTTCAAATGGCTCGGCGCGCACGCGCAAGACGTCGGAGCCTATGCGTGCTGCTCGCTCTTGTTGCCGATGCTCGAATTCCCCAGACAGAAGAGCGCCACATCGGGCGGTGTCCCATGCGTGTCGCGTCATGCGCTCCTGCTGCGGCCGGCCGCGTTCGGGAGCGCTCCATGACCGCGGCGATGCTGGCAGCATTGGCCGCACAGTACCGGGTTCGCCCCGGCCGGCACGACAGCATTGCGGGCGGGCGTCCACCACTGGCCGCCGCGCTGCTGCGCGGGCAACCGGTAGCAACTGCTGCGGCGCGGCTGTCGGCGCTGTTCTCGTTGTGCGGACTCGCGCATAGGCTCTGCGCAGAACTTGCCGTCGGCGCAGCGGGCGCTTCAGTGGAGCACAAACGCGACGATGTGACCAACGCCGCTCATGCCGCAATGCTCAGGCGTGAGACGCTCGCCGTGCATCTTCGCTGCATGTGGACCGACTGGCCGGTGCGGCTGGCCGCCGCCGCGCCGCATACGCTGCCCGACGTCGAGTCGGTTGACTCCTCCGACTGGCTGGAGCGGCACGTTCTGGGCATGCCTGCGCAAAAGTGGCTCGCGCACTGGACGGACGATCCGCGTGGCTGCTTAGCGGCGTGGTGCGCACGAGCCGCGACGTTCCCGGCCCGGTTGCTGGCAGCCTGCCGCGCGCACGCCGATACGATGCGCGCTACGCCGCGGCCGCTCATCATCGACGAAACGCGGTTAAGCGAACTGGCCGCGGCGATTGCCGAGAGTCCGGTGTTCGCGCACGCGCCCGTACAACGCGGCCTGCCCGCGGAGACCGGCGTGTGGACACGTAGCGACGATCCGCGCGCGCTGGAATACGACACGCCTTGGCTGCGGATTGGCGCGCGCGTCGCGGAGGTGGCGCGGCTGGCAGCGGGCGACGACGGGCCAAGTGCGCTTCGCTTTGGCGCGCGAACGTGCGCGCCCGGCGAGGCGCTCGGCTGGTGCGAGATGTCGCGCGGCGTGCTGCTCCATTGGGTGCGCCTCGCGCCAGGCGATGCGGCGCGCATCGAGGACTATCGCGTGGTCGCGCCGACTGAGTGGAACTTCCACGGCCAAGGCACGCTCGCGCAAGCCTTGTCGCGACTGGATCCGGCGTGCGGCGATGGAACGTTCGCCGCGCGCGTAGGCGCGTGGATGGGCGCGTTCGATCCCTGTGTCGCCTATGTGGTCGACACGGACGGCGCGTGAGCACAAGGATCGAGACAAGGCCCCGAATACTGAGCTGAATGGAAGCCAAGGTATGCATGAAGTAAGTCTGGCCGGCGGCGTGCTTGCGTTGGTCGAAGCGGCAGCCGAGCGTGAGAGCTTTGTCCGCGTGAAGGTGCTGAGGCTTGAAGTCGGACGCCTCGCTGGCGTCGATGTCGAGACGCTGCGCTTCGCCCTCGAAGCGATCGCGCCCGGCACCTGCCTTTGCAGCGCACGCGTCGAGATCGACGAACCTTCGGGAAGCGCGTGGTGCATGAACTGCAACGCGACCGTGGCGCTGGCCACGCGGGGCGCCCCCTGCGCGCACTGCGGCGGCTACTGGCTCCAGCCGAACGGCGGCACAGAGTTGCGCATCGTCGATCTGATCGTCGACGATGCCTGACAATCATCGGATTAGCGCAAGGAGAAGCAACATGTGCATAGGATGCGGGTGCACCACCACAGGCGATCGGCAAAACACCCCTCAGCGGCGCGAGTGCGCGTATGCGCAGGGCCAGTCCGACACTCATTCCCACTCCCACCGGACGCCACCGGGCAAAGACCTGCACTACGGCCTCGGGCCCGCGGGCCTCACGGTGCCCGGCCTAGACCAGGGCCGCACCATCAAGCTCGAGCACGACGTGCTAGGCGAAAACAATCGCCATGCCGCCGTCAACCGGCGGCACTTCGCGCAGCATGGCGTGCGTGCGCTCAATCTAGTGTCGAGCCCGGGCTCGGGGAAAACGACCCTGCTGTGTGCGTCGATCGCCGCGCTGCGCGAGCGCATACCCAGCTTGCCCATCGGTGTGATTGAGGGCGACCAGCAGACGGCAAACGACGCCGAGCGCATCCGCGCGGCCGGTGCGCCAGCGATCCAGGTGAACACGGGAAAGGGCTGCCATCTCGACGCCGCGATGATCGCCGCGGCCTTCGGACGGCTTCCGTTGCACGATCATCGCCTTTACCATGACCAAAAGCACGAGCGTGAATACGTACCGCTCACGCACGACGCCCCGTGCAGCGTGCTCTTCATCGAGAACGTAGGCAATCTCGTCTGCCCCGCGCTCTGGGACCTCGGCGAGGAGGCGAAGGTCGTGATCGTCTCGGTAACGGAGGGCGAAGATAAGCCGCTCAAGTATCCCGACATTTTCGCCGCCGCGCGCCTCATGATCGTCAACAAGATCGACTTGCTGCCTTATGTACACTTCGACGTCGAGCAGTGCATCGCGTATGCGCGCCGCGTGAATCCGTTCCTCGAAGTGATCTGGCTCTCGGCCACGACCGGCGAAGGCCTCGATGCGTGGCTCGACTGGATCACGAGTGCGCGCGACTCGATTGCCGAGCGCATTGGCGTGCTGGAGAGCAACCTTGCGGCGCAGCGTGCGCGAAAGCATCGCGCCGGAGGCGAGGCATGACGGCGCGTGTGCAGAACCTACCCCATACCCTCGGCGAACGGACGGTGCTCGCCACCGGCGCATGGCTGAAGAACGCTGCGTGCCTGTGCATCGGCGGCGACGTTCACTGGTCGATGCTACACGGCGATCTCGACGATCCGGAGCACTGTGTGGCGCTCGACACATCGGTGGCGGCGCTTGTTGAGAGCGCCGAGCGCGCGGGGCAGCCCGTGCGCATGATCGCGCACGATCTGCATCCCGACTTCTACAGCACGCGCGTCGCGCTCGAATTGGGTGAGCGGCTTGGCGTGCCGACCGTCGGCGTCCAGCACCATCACGCGCATATTGGCGCGGTTGCGGCCGAGCATGGGCTGCGCGAGCCCGTGATCGGCCTCGCGCTCGACGGCGTGGGCTTCGGCACGGACGGCGCCGCATGGGGCGGTGAGCTGCTGGAGGTGGCGCCCGCCTGCTGGCGGCGCCTCGGCAGTCTCACGCCACTCGCGCTACCCGGTGGCGACGTCGCGGCGCGCGAGCCTTGGCGAATGGCCGCCGCCGCCCTGCACGCGCTCGGGCGCAGCGCCGAAATCGGGCCGCGACTCTCGGCCGCCGTGGGCGCGACCGCGGCGCGCACGGTCGGCGTCATGCTCGCGCGCGGCCTCAATTGCCCGCCTAGCACCGGTGCGGGTCGCTGGTTCGATGCGGCGGCGGGACTGCTCGGCGTGTGCCTGCGCCAGCGCGCCGAATCCGAGGCGGCCATCGCGCTCGAAAGGCTCGCGAGCGGCTACCTCGTCGCGCACGAGGCCCCCGACGTGGCGGGCCTGTGGCGCATCGCGGACAACGGCGAGCTCGACCTTCGTCCGCTCCTCGTCAAGTTGCTCATGCTCGCGGACGCCGGCGAAGCCGCGTGCGGCGCGGCCGTCTTTCATGTTGCGCTGGCCAAGGCGCTCGCCCAATGGGCCGCGCTTGCCGCGCAGGGGCGCGCCGTTCTGTTTGGCGGCGGCTGCTTTGATAACCGGCTGCTCACTGCGCATATACGGGAGTCGCTCGCCGCGCACGGCGTGCGCACGCTCATGCCCGACACGGTGCCCTGCGGCGACGCCGGGCTAGCGCTTGGCCAGGCTTGGGTTGCCGCATATGGTCCGCAGATGTTCTCGATGCCTACGACCGCAAGAGGAGTCAGTCCATGTGTCTAGCAATGCCGGCACAGCTCATCGACCGGTCCGACGCCGAAACAGGCGTCGTCGAGCTCGGGGGCGTTCGAAAGACGGTCTCACTCGCGCTCGTACCCGACGTGCGCCTAGGGGACTTCGTGGTCGTGCATGTCGGCTTCGCGCTTGGCATGATCGATCCCGAAGAGGCCGAGCGCACGCTCGCGCTGTTCAGCGAGGTCGCTCGGTCGCTCGGCGACACACCCATCGTCCAGTCGGGAACGGCGCAATGAAGTACGTCGACGAATTCCGCGACGACGAACTCGCCGCGCGCATTTCTGGGCGCATTCAGGCGGAGACGCTGACCGAACGCCGCTATCACTTCATGGAGTTCTGCGGCGGTCACACGCACGCCATTTCCCGCTTCGGCGTGGCCGATCTTCTACCCGGTAACGTGTTTATGATCCACGGTCCCGGCTGCCCAGTTTGCGTGTTGCCGATCGGGCGCATCGATCTCGCGATTCGCCTCGCGCTCGAACACGACGTGATCCTCTGCACGTATGGCGACACGATACGTGTGCCTGCCTCGTGCGGTCTATCGCTCCAGCGCGCCAAGGCGCGCGGGGCGGACATCCGCCTTGTGTATTCTCCGCACGACGCGCTGCGCATCGCGCGCGAGCATCCGGAACGCGAGGTCGTCTTTTTTGCAATCGGCTTCGAGACCACTGCGCCGCCTACCGCGCTCGTCGTGAGGGAAGCGGCAGACTGCGGCGCGGAGAACTTTAGCGTGCTGTGCTGCCATGTACTCACGCCCGCGGCGATGACACATCTGCTCGCCGAGCCGTCCGCCGACGGGAACGCGGTGCTGCTCGACGGCTTTGTCGGTCCCGCGCACGTGAGTGTTGTGATCGGCTCGGCGTCTTACGAGGCGTTCGCGCAGAGGTATCGCAAGCCGGTCGTGATTGCCGGGTTCGAGCCGCTCGACGTGCTGCAGGCGATCCTCATGCTGGTGCGTCAAGTCAACGATGGTCGCGCGGAGGTCGAGAACGAGTTCACGCGCGCTGTCACACGCGCGGGCAACGCCGCCGCGCAGGCGCTCATACAGGAGGTGTTCGAAACGCGGGAGTCGTTCGAGTGGCGCGGCCTGGGCGAGGTCCCATTGAGCGGGCTGCGCATTCGCCCGAAGTACGCGCGCTACGACGCCGAGGTCCGCTATGAACTCGTCTACCGCCCGGTCGCCGATCACCTCAAATGCGAGTGCGGGGCGATCCTGCGAGGTCTAAAACACCCGCGCGACTGCACAATGTTCGGCACGGTCTGCACGCCCGAGAATCCCATGGGCTCGTGCATGGTGTCCAGCGAAGGCTCTTGCGCCGCGCACTATTCCTATGGTCGCTCGAAGGACATTCGAGTCGTCGAAGCATGAGCCCAGTCCACACATCCCCGGTGAAGCCCGCCTACGTGAGGCCCCTAGACTTTCGCGACGGCCGCATCGACATGGGCCACGGCGCGGGTGGCCGCGCATCGGCGCAATTGACCCGCGAGCTGTTCGTCGCGAGCTTCGATAACGAATGGCTGCGCCAAGGCAACGACCAGGCCACCTTCGCGCATCTCGCGCCCGGGCCCGGCGAGCGCATCGTGATGACCACCGACGCGCACGTCGTCTCGCCGCTTTTCTTTCCCGGCGGCGACATCGGCAGCCTCGCCGTGCACGGCACCGTCAACGACATCGCGATGGCGGGCGCACGGCCTTCGTATCTCAGCGCGAGCTTCATCCTGGAGGAGGGCCTCCCGATGGCGGATCTGCTCCGCATCGTCGAGTCAATGGCTGCTGCGTCGCGCGCTTGCAGCGCTCCGATCGTGACGGGCGACACTAAGGTCGTCGAGCGCGGTAAGGGCGATGCCGTGTTCATCACCACGACCGGGATCGGCGTCGTGCCCTCGGGCATTCACATTGATGGCGCGCAGGCGCGGCCCGGCGACGTTGTGCTGCTCTCGGGCACTATCGGCGAGCACGGCGTGGCCATCATGTCGCAACGTGAGGGCCTGGGCTTCGACACGGAGATCCGCTCGGACAGCGCCGCACTACACACGCTCGTGGCGGACATGGTTGCCGTCGCGCCCGGTGTGCGCGTTCTGCGCGATCCGACTCGCGGCGGACTGGCCACGACCCTCAACGAGATCGCCAGCCAGTCGGGTGTCGGGATGCACATTCAGGAGCGCGCAATTCCCGTGCTGCCGCAAGTCGATGCGGCGTGTGAGCTGCTCGGCCTCGATCCGCTTTATGTCGCCAACGAAGGCAAGCTAGTTGCAATCTGCGCAAGCGCCGACGCGCCGCGACTGCTCGCCGCGATGCGCGCACATCCGTTGGGCGCGGCGGCGGTTTGCATTGGTGAGGTGGTCGACGACGCCCACAGCTTCGTGCAGATCGAAACGAAATTCGGCGGACGGCGCATCGTCGACTGGCTTTCGGGCGAGCAACTGCCGCGGATCTGCTGATCCGTTTGCGGCGATAGGTATCGGGAGACTGAGAGTGCTTTTTGATCGTCAGGTCGCTAGTCGCGTTGCCTTCGCGGGAGCTTTGAATGATCCATCCCCTTACGGCATCGATCAAGCAATGAGGTCTCCAGTCCCGCCCTCGCTGCAGCAGCCGTCGACCGCGCTCGTGGTCGAGCCTACGCTACATTCAGACTCTATTACGAGGAATGCTCTCCAATTCATTGTTGCCTGAGCGCTTTATCTGCAGCGGACTGTACCCGCCTCTCCTAGCCGGACAATCTCGCCTAGAGGGTGTTAGGCACTTTATGTCGGACCTGGTATCCTGGCGGAATGAAAAAACGCAGGCCCTACCCAACGGATGTATCGGATGAAGAGTGGTACTTCGCCGCTCCGTACCTGACCTTGATGAACAAGGACGCACCGCAGCGCCGCTACGAACTGCGCGAGATGTTCAACGCGCTGCGCTGGATCGTACGTGCGGGTGCCCCGTGGCGTTTGTCGCCCAATGACTTTCCGCCGTGGGAACTGGTCTACCAGCAGACGCAACGCTGGATTCAGGCGGGCTGCTTCGAGGCTATGGTGAGCGATTTGCGTTCGATCATCCGGGTCGCCCAGGACCGCCGTGGTCAACCCAGCGCGGTCATCCTCGATGGCCGTACCCTCCAGTCGACGTGCGAAAGCGGCGCACGCGCAGGCTACGACAGATACAAACGCAAGAAAGCCAGCAAGGTACATATGGCGGTGGACACGTTGGGACAACTGCTCGCGGTGCATGTGACGCCGGCCAATGAGCAGGAGCGCGCGCAGGTTGGAGAACTGGCGCGTCAGGTTCAGCAGGCCACGGGCCAGACGGTCAAGGTGGCGTTCGCGGATCAGGGATATACCGGCGAAGAGCCCGCGCAGGCGGCGCTTGACGAAGGGATTGAACTTCAGGTCATCAAGTTGCCCGAGGCGAAAAAGGGCTTCGTGCTGTTGCCGCGCCGCTGGGTGATTGAGCGCAGCTTCGGCTGGCTCAACCGCTTCCGCCGACTCGCAAGAGACTACGAGCGATTGCCCAGAAACTCTGGCTGGCTTGCACTTCGTCGTCTTCTCCGTGCTTATGCTTGTGCACTTTGCACCCCCTTAGCAAAAGTGCCTAACACCCTCTAAGCAACCGCCACGAAGCGTTTAAGCGTCCGGTTACAGAACAGCAAGTCGAGATAAAGGCCATCATTATCGATCTGGAGTCGCTTCTGCCGGGCGAAGAAGGTAAAGCCATCTCCTAGTTCGAGGAGTAACTGTTCCATTCCCGAAGGACTGCATCTCATTCATGACGAAGCACGGCGACTTAGAAGTCATCTTCCCTGCCCCATCCGCAGCTGCACCCGCCGAATTTCGCGAGTGCCTTTTCCTATCGGAGCGACGCATGCGAAGGCGTCGGTATGCCACGGCAGTTCGGCCATCGGCACGGCGGAGGGGAAACAGGCAACCGAGGCCACGGAATGGATCTCCGAAGACCCGCAACGCTTCGTCGCCAACTGAGTTCGGATGGTGCTACATGGTTAGGTGCAGCTGCCCAAGGAAAGGCGCCAATGAATTGATACTAAAGATTATATTGTCTGCGAGCATTTCTGCATTTTAGTGGTGGGCGCACGCGATATGGGGCTCAACGAACCGTGGTGTGCCGGCACGGGATTGATTCACTCTAGCCAGACCAAAGGCAGAGACGGCCTAATGATTTTGTCAAGCAAGCGGCAGTCGTTCGGGCATTGGATTCCTGTTGCGGAGAATTGCCGACAGCACATTCACACGCCTCCTGGCAAGAGCAATGATGATCTGATGACGGCGCTTGGCTTCTTTACGTTTAAAGGCAGCGCTCTTGGGACAGCGCATGGATGCAAATGCCGACTGATAGAAGATCCGCTTCAAACGCTTGTCGCCCTTCTGGGGCCGTTTAAGGCAACTGGATTTGCCCGTGGGACCCCAGAACATTGCTACTCCCGATGTGCCGAATGAATTCCCATAGTCGGTGGGGCGTTCGACACGTCTGCGCCTGCGTCCTCGTTCTGCGCGATAAGCGGAAACGCGACACGGTGTCGTCAGCCACCGTATATTCGCGAGCGGCCGCTAACCTGTATGCGGGAAAAATAGCCTGCTGCAAGCAGAGGAACCAGGTCTGAGGCGCAGCGAGATACGCGCGATAGCCACCGTCCCGTCAAGCCGGATCTTTGGGTATTTGAGATGGCCCGTGAAATCACCGAATGACAGCACTAGACGGCATTGAGTAACGCTTGATCGCGGTGAGCCGCCGATTTTTCAGACACTGTCTGGAAAATCTCTCCCTCGGGCGAGGCGATATGGAAGTCGCGCATGCTAGCGAGATTGGCCCAGCCGATCTCGCGGCCAAAGCGGGGTGTGAAGCGCCCCGGGTTTTCCGGAGACCGTTTTGCTTGCGTCATGCCACAGTGACAGACTCAGCGAGATTTGCATAGTAAGCGGCTTCTGCCTCGGCAGGTGGAATGTTGCCGATGGGGCCGAAGA
>NZ_JAYMRT010000035.1:0-37284 GCF_038900515.1 Burkholderia sp. JPY481 | reverse complement strand
AGGTGTACGGGCTATCAAGGAAAGGCGACCGCCTCACTTCAAGGCCCGACAGGAAGCAGAGAAGTCACTCAAGTTGCCGGGCTTCTAACCAAAGGATGCACTATGTCACGAGACTCCCGCGTTTGCCGCGAAACACGAACACGTGACCACAGAAGGGATCGCGTTCAAGGACCGTTTGCACCTTCGCGGCGAGACTGTTGAATCCAGCCCGCATGTCGGTGACTCCTGCGGCCAGCCACACTCGGGATCCAGGCGGCAGGCCAACGACGGACGGCAGCATCAGCAGGCTCATCGGGCAAGGCCCCGCACAATCTTGATCAGGGTCGCGATGGGCGTGTCAGCGCTCACGCGTAGCCGGACATCGCCGCATTCGACCTCGAAGATGCTGGCGCTCTCCGACGATGGGCACGTCGGCACTTCCGGCAAAGGCTCAGCCACTGCCACGGGTAGCCAGTTGAGTGCAGGCGCCTCTGACAACGGAACGTCGGGTATGCCGAAATCGCCGGCAAGATAATGACGACGCCATTTGAACAGCAGGTTGGCGTTGATGTCGTGCTCGCGAGCGATGAGCGCGGCCGATGCGCCCGGCTTGAGCGTCGCCTCGACGACCTGCCGTTTGAACTCGACCGAAAAATTGGGTCGCTTGGTCCGTTTGGATTGAGGGGCGTTGTCCACTATTGCGTCCACCATTCATTTGGTGGGCACCAAAGTAGCCAAACTCAACGCCGAAATCTACACGGTGATGAAGACGCGCTTACCTTTGGACCGTATGGTGAATGCGATGTTCGTAGCGGCCCAACGTACGATAGGAGTTTTTGTTTTTGGTGGTTCACGTTTTTGGGGGGCTCAGGAAAGAAAGACCAATCTCTCTATTCCCGAGAATTGAGGATGGAAGTTGAGAACGTACACCACTTGGGAACGTCGACTTCCGGTGCAATGTGAAAGCTCTTACTTCAGTTCGATATCGGACAACTTTTGTTCAAAGAGGATACACATCGATCTCCGCGATAACCGGTTAAGAGGTCACCTTATGCAGACAGTGCTTATCGTATTGGCAATTGCTGTATTAGCGTGGGCGTCCGACCATTACCGTTTTGTTAAGGGCTGGAAAGTGCACGAGCATAAGCGCGGGAGAATACGGAGAAGTGCTAACCAGCCTGGGCTGCAGGCAACCGCTGCTAGTCGCTTGCCAGACGACGGAAACGGTTGAGCCAGCCGAAGCTGCGCTCGACCACCCAGCAGCGCGCACCAGCACAAAGCCCGTTTTGCCCTCCGGCAGCTTGATGACTTAAGCTCAATGCCTTCGTCCAGTGCCGCTTGCGCGGGCTCTTCGCCAGTGTATCCGTGGTCGGCAAACGCCACCTTGAGCGTCTGGCCCGTTGCCTGCTGAACCTGCCGTGCCAACTCTCTGACCTGCGCGCGCGCCTGTTCCTTGCCCAGCGCACACGTACCGCGAGTAATTGCTTCAACCTGTCCACCGCCGTATGCACGCGCTTGGTTGACCTCGACGATCCTGAGCAACCCGAATGATGGAACGCAGGTCGCTCAGCATGGCCCCGAAACAGCTTGCCTGAATCCAACGCTGCGTCTGCTGATTGACCAACTTCCACGGTGGAAAGCCGTCGTAATGCTTCAGCCTCTACTGCGACAGCAGCGGGCGTTTGATATACCGGCCAGGGTAGTTCACGTTGCGGATATGGCTGTCCGACGATGGCGCAAAATGGACGATCCATGGCTTGCCGTAGTGACGATCCAGCCAGCGGCTCCACGCCACTTTTGTCGGGCACTACGTTTTCAGCTCCTGCGGCGGAACCAGCGCGTCGTACGACTGCCGCAACAGATCGACGATTGCGTAGCGCCACATCGGCATGACCTGTGCCTTCACGAAATACATCGACTTCCACTGCTCGCCGTCGGGCGTTAAGCCCCCGCAGGTCACGCTCAGATGGACATGCACGTTCCATTGCAGGTCGCGCCCGAACGTGTGCAGCGCCGTGAAAAACACCCCAAAGGTTGGATCCGTGTCCAACTTTTGGGGTGCAGTTCAGTTTGCGCGCTGGGCGCCTTCAGCAGCGCGCGGTTCAGCCTGAATACCTCCCACAGCGCCGAGGGCATCGTCAGCCTGATGTGCTGCCAGCGCGTTTGCGGCGGCCTCGCCGTTTGCGTGGCGATCCATTGGTCCGTCGCCTTCTTGCCGCACGTGGGGCAGAACCGGCTCTTGCAGCTGAAGCACACCTTCTTGCGATGCGGGCAGGCTCCGTTCGAGCAGCAGGCGCACCACGTTGTCCACCACCGCCGAGCGGATCTCATGCTCATGCTTTTTGAAATACCGCCACCAGGTGTCACGGATCGGCGTAATCGAGCCGGGGATGATCGGCGTAATGAGGCCACCTGGAATGGCCCCGAAACGCGATTTCGAAGGGACTCAAGAATGCGTTGTTTTGCCTGATTTTGCAACCGCGTTTTCGCCGTTTTCGGGCATCGGTTTCGGCTTGCGGAAGCTCTCACCCTCAATGACGACGCGGTAGGCGCCGTGCCTTAGCCGATCGAGCGTGGCAGCACCGAGGATGCGGTTGTCGGGGAACGCGTCGCCCCATTCGCTGAAGTCGAGATTCGACGTCAGAATCGTCGCCGCGCGCTCATACCTGGCGGTAATCAGGTCGTGGAAGTCTTCGTCATGGGGCGCACGCAGGGGTTTGAGTGCGAAGTCATCGACGATGAGCACCGGAACGCGCACGAACTGCTGCAACTTGCGTTCATAAAGCTCAGTCGCCCGTGCTGCATGCAGCTTCTTGAGCAATTCGGTTTGCGTGATGAACAGGACATCGCGGCCCTGGCGTGCGGCGCTGTGGCCCAAGGCCTGCGCGAGATGCGATTTGCCGACGCCTGTTTGGCCGACCATCAGCACGCAGACCTTCTCGTCGATATAGCGGCCGGCGGCGAGATCATGGATGTGAGCGCGGTTGAGCTTGGGAACGCGGTCGAAGTCGAAGTTTTCGAGCGTCTTGCCCAGGGAGAAGCCAGCGCGGGCGAGCCGCACGCCGAGCTTCTTCTGCTCTCTCCGTGCGACCTCGTCGTGCAGAAGCATGGCGAGGAACTCCGTGTAGGCAAGTTGCCCGTCGATGGCTTGACGGTTGCGTTGCTCGAGCGAGTCAAGGATGCCCGAGAGGCGCAACTGCTTGAGGATCGTGTTCAGTTCTGGACTGGGATGCATGGGCGTTCAATGGATCAGAAGGGAATGGAGGTCACGGCCGAAGCGGCCGCCGTTCAGATAGGTGTCGGCAGGCGCCGGCGTCGGCGCTGGTGCTGCGGTGGGCTGGCTGTCCAACCCCTTGTCGAGGATCGTCTTGACGGTGCGGTACTTGGGGCTGGCGAACACGAGCGCACGCTCGCACGCAGCCTCCAGCCGTTGATCGCCGACCTTCTCGCGAAGCCTCACGACGCCCTGTGCGCCGCGCAGGTTGACGAGCACCTTGTCGTTGAACATCGCGAGAACGAGCGCGTGGCAGGCTGGCCCGATATCCTTTGCCCGCGCCAGGCACCACTGTGGCTCGTGCTCGAGCCACGCTTGCGTTTCGGGCGGCTGGTGGTCACGCACCGTGTGGCGATCGCCGGGCTTGCGCAAGCGCGGATGGGTCGCGACGAGCTCATGGCGGTGGAACACCTGCACGACCGTGTCGGTCGCCTTCAGCCACAGCTGCTTGCCGACGAGCGTGAACGGCACCGAGTACAGTGCCTTCCTGTAGACGACGTGTCCGTCGGTATGCACCTTGACCTCGCACCATACGGCCAGCACTGGCGGCACATCGGGCAGTCTGGCGAGCAGCGGCTTCTCGATGGCGAAACGTGCAAGCGGCTGCTCGCGCGTCGTGCCGTGCTCGCGCGTGCCGGCCTGCTGCATCACCCAGTCGCGCAATTGACGGTTGGCGTCGGCGAGATCGCGGAATTCGCGTAGCGGCAAGAAGGATCGTTTGATGTATTTGACTCCGGCCTCAACGACGCCCTTCTTCGCAGGATCGTGTGGAGGGCATGCATCGATCCGGAAGCCGTACCCCTCGGCCAGCGCGGCGTACGAGCGCTGTACCTCGGGATCGTACATACACGCCTTTGTAATCGCGCATTTGGCGTTGTCGATGATCACGCGCTCCACGCGGCCGCCGAACCATTCGAAGGCACGCCGGTGGCAGGCCAGCCACGTCTCGACCGTTTGATCCAGCACGATCTCTGCATACTGGTGCCGCGACCAGCACAGCGTCATCACGAAGAACCATGTCTTGAGCACAAGCCCGGACTCATGCATGAGCACCGGACCGGCTCCGAAGTCGAGCTGCGCTGCGTCCGCCGGGGCGAACTCCAGGATCGTCGTCGCTCTCGCGCCGCGCTCGGCCTTCAGGTGCAGCAGGAAGCGCCGCACTGCAGAATAGCTGCCCGTATAGCCGTGATTGCGCTGAAGCGCGTTGAAGATCGTCGTGCCCTGCACGTCGGCGTCATACCAGCCGCGCACCAGATCGCGAAACGGTTCAATCGTGGAGACGCAGCTACGCGGCAGCTTCGGATTGCGTCCGAAGATCGCTGCCAGTTCGGCGTCGTCCGGCAAGGGCCGACCGGGATCGAGCCAGCCCCGAGCGAGCGCGAGCTGCCTGACGGTCTTCAGCTTCCCACGCCCCATCAGGCGCGCGCTGGCAATGTCGCGGTCGGAATCACCTGACGCATGCGCGCCAGTACCTGTCGATACTCAAACACTTCGAACCTCCTTCGACTCATCGGCCCTCCGGGCAAAAAGCCTGAAGGTACCGGGTTGCGGAAATTCAAAATGCGTTTCGGGCTGGCACCCGACAGAACACTGAGCCTGCTACGTGGCTCGATTACGCCGATCCTGCGGTGGCTCCAATACGCCGATCATCGAGTGGCCCGATTGCGCCGATCATGCACTGGCTCGATTGCGGCGATCATCCGGTGGCTCGATTACGCCGATCTCGGAATGGCTCGAATATGCCGGTCAGTGACACCAGGCCTCGCCGGTCTGCAGCAGCTGTTTGATCGGACTGACGGTTCTGATGATCAGTATCTCCCCGCGAG
Organism: Burkholderia sp. JPY481; assembly: GCF_038900515.1. NCBI lineage: Bacteria > Pseudomonadati > Pseudomonadota > Betaproteobacteria > Burkholderiales > Burkholderiaceae > Burkholderia > Burkholderia sp. JPY481. The sequence goes on along the minus strand of NZ_JAYMRT010000035.1, from coordinate 32,205 downwards.
ACCTCCGACTCTACCATCCCCCGCTCGCGGGCAACGGCGCGCTTGCCAGCGGCGTTGGCCTTCGCATACCGACGGTTCTAGTTGCCGCGCAGCGGCTTACCTTGTTATGTAAGGGACTGCTGGGTTTTTGTAGGGGCGACTCAACCACATAGCAAAGCGCCGCACGGAGGCGGCGCTTTGCTGACTGAAAAGCTACTCCCACTACCCACACGGAATGCGGACGACATAGGCCGACGTCATGAACGGCGACCCGCTCGGCTTCATCGGGCAGTGGGCCGCGACCGGCCACCTCACTCGTCGCCGGCCGGCGCCAGTTCCCAACCGGCGTTTTCACCGTTGCGGGATAGCGGATTAGCTTCGCCGACATCGGTGGGTAGGTCGGCCGGGGCGAGGGTGTAGCTGTAAAGCTCGTACAGCACCTGTTGCATTGGCGTGTAGTAGACGATGGAGCGGCCGATAGGCTCGCCGGAGGAGATGATCCCGATCAGTTGCCGTTCGTAGGTGACGACCGGTCCGCCGGAGTCGCCGTTGTCAATGCTGCTGAGCTCGGACGAGTGCGCGGCATTGATGTGCTCATAATTCGGTCTCCAAACTCCCTCCTCGAGAGACATGCCTTGCCACACGCAGCGGACTCCGGTGCGCCAACCGCTTGTGCAGAACCGTTCATACGGCGCGTCCGACCACCCGGTAACAGCAAGGCGCGCTTCCTGCCCGGCGCGCGGCATGAAGACTTGGTTATTCGCAAGGGGCGTATAAGTCTGGACCGGACTGCAGAAGGCTGCGCTGTGGTGAGAGGCGCATTGCAAGGACATCGGATTCGGCTTCGGCGATACCCGCACGAGCTCGATGTCCGAGGTAGCCGACTGCCACACGACGTTGCCGATGGCAACGGTACCCACCTGGATGGTCGCGTACATCGGCGCGCAGTGCTTGGCAAGCACGAGCCATCGTGTGGCACGTTGGTAAGGCGTCAGTCTGAAGAAGAAGCTCTTGGGCACCAACACCGCCCCTACGCTGCATGATCCACCGGGAACGCTGACCTTCGAGCCAGAGATGACCGGCAGGACGGCGCGGTCGGGATTGCGAGGCTGCACGACGTCCGGGGTTTGCGCCGTGGCTACCGAGGATGCGAGGGTGGTGGCGATGGCCATCGCGAGGGATGCCACACGCTTTCGTGGTGATAGGGTTTTCATCAGGGATTGGGTCCTCTCAGGGATGTCAGGATCGGGGAAAGTGGTGGTTCGCGAGGCTCATTTCAGGCCTCCGGCTCGCCTTCGTCGGCACCATGTCGGCCGGGGCGGCGTCGGGGCCCATCTCGGGGGCCTGGGTTCAGCAGATCAGTTCGTTCGGGTTCGTCTGCATGTCTCGCTCCTCAGGGACATGGATTTTTGCCACTTTTATCGGCGTTGTTGCATTTAGTCCCCACGCAGCGGCTTACCTTGACGACGAAGGTAGGCACAGCGCTCCAGCACCCCCGTTCGGGGGAAACGTACCTTTGGTGCAAAAAATGGCGGTTGGGTCCGAAAAGATTCAAAAAATCAAAGGTCCTGAGGCCCGGCGCTGTTATGCGTCTACGCGCTGCGCGACGAACTGAAACAGCTGTGCTTCTGCCGCAAACCCGCCTCGGCACAAAAGGCCTACGAGCGGTGGTTCAAGCAAGCCCGGCAAAGCGGGATTGCCGCTCTGACATTGTTCGCCCAGCGTCTGCAAGGCTATTGGCAGGGCTTGGCGGCCCGTTGCCGGCGTCCGTTCAATACCAGCGTTGTCGAGGACATCAACAACACCATCAAGGTCATTAAACGTCGCGCTTACGGGTACCGCGACGAGAAATATTTCTTCCTCAAAATCCGCACTGCGTTCCCCGGTAGTCCTCGAGGAACCAGAAACTTGCCAGTAAGTCCCTGCAATTCCTACACCCCGATTTCCACCGGAAGCCTGAATGTTCAACATTCCGCGGATTGTTATGAGCCAACTGGATAGAAGCACTGCGTAAATGCGCGGGTCGTGCAGAATACGTCCGCCGAGGACTGCTGGCTCCAGCCTCAGCAATCTCGCTAAGATAAACATCGACTTGGTGAGTCAGTTTGGCCAGCGCACCTTCGCTTCGGACATCGGCCAATGTCACATTTCACCTCGCGCCGCTGAGGAATGTGGGATTTCATTTTGTCATGGCCTAGTTTCTCGTAGGCATTATGCGAAGCTCAATGACCAGTCGCTTTGCTCCGCGGCGTGACTCCCATGCCCATTTTCCCCGCCGGGCCCGCAGTAGTAGGTAGAAGTATCGAAAGGGTCCGCAGGACTTGGAATTGAGTACATTTCGATCGGAACCTCAGTAGCCTGCGCCGCCACCCCCGTTAGAGCAATGGACAGCAGGACACCACATAGCACTCGCTTCATATTTTTCATAGGCACTCCATATTGGAACACGTTAATACACCGTAATTTATTTGCCCTCGCGGCACTGGCCGCCGCAGGTTGCGTATCTTACGAAATTTTCTACGCAATCACTAGAAGGAAGGGACATCAAATATATTGATGCCGATGCTGCTCATCATGGAGGTCGGTGCTGAGAGATCGTGGCGCGAGCTTGTCGTTCGAGGCATGAGGAAAACCAAAGGTATTCGTACGTCCCGCATCCACGTCTTTGCAGTCTTGGCGGTCCTTTTCCATGATCTTCGAGGTGCCATTGCCTGCACTAATTGCTGGCTTAGGCTCCTGCCGCTCTCAGTATCCGGCTGTCTGAATTGCTCAGGCACCTCTTCGCGATGCTTCCCGGGCGGCGGAACACGGCCCCTACTACACGACTCTCGCATACCATTCATAACGCTTGTGAAGTCGGGGGGGCTTGAGATCCCCATCAAAGATTTTCCTATAGGCATAAATTGTCTTTATTTGATATCGCCCCTGCTATTGAGGTATAACTTACGGCAGCGATTTATTGGGGATCAGAAAATGTAGTCTATTCGAAGAAATAGGCCATTGTTATTACCTAAGCAGTGGTCACTTTCCTCAGAAAAACGTAGCATTGAATGTCTTATTGCGCGTTTTTGTGATGCATATCTACATGGCAGTTTGCAACATAGAGGAATGCAGGCAATGACGAAGAGCCGGCCAGTTGCTGTCCAGCATTAACCCTGAAAAAGGGAGTTTCCACACGATCTCGCCCCTCAACTGCCGATCGAGTAGCCTGCGTTGCAAAGTTGGGGATATTCGAGTGGAATAGTCGTTCTCAACTGCTGCCGCGGCACATCACAGCGGCTCATCGGCCATTCCGTTGGAGCGCGGGAATCCTCGCTGGTCAGTGCCTGATTGTCATATCCAACGGCAGGCACTACGATCACCGAAACTTGGGATCCCGCGATTCTTCTGTTGTTCCGTCGACAGTGTGCATCGCCGTTAGTGACCAAACGATAACTACATTTTTCCATCGAGCGAAAAGGGGGCAGCGCGGTCGCGTCACTGTGTCTGTCCTGGCATTCTCCTGCCTGTGGCAGGAGTCAGATCTCTTTTCGTTCCTGTATCGGACAAACCGGGGTGCGAAACCCCACGGAGCCGCACATGAACGTCACAGTCACCTCCTTGCGCCAGCCTTTGCGGCTGGCAACATCATCCGGATCCCTCCGTCAATCGATCTGCCGATCTGACTGGCTTCGATCCGTCGGCACTTTACCGGCAATCTCGCGTGGCACCCGTGTGCCTTGAGCGCATTGGTGCGTTCGGTATTTTCCGCCCCACTACTCCTTCGATTTGATCATGAACCAACTTCACTACTGCTCGTTGGCCGGCGCATTGCTAGCGCCCCTCAGTTCTACCTGCTCAGCCCAAAGCGTCACGTTATACGGTGCACTCGATGCGGGCCTCACCTACGTCAGCAACGTGGATGGACATGCGCAATATCGCGCGACGTCGGGATTGATAGATGGCAGTTTCTGGGGGTTGCAAGGTGCCGAAGATCTGGGCGGCGGAGCCCGAGCACTTTTTCGCATGGAGCGAGGCTACTCGGTGACCTCGGGCGAAGGATTCAACGATCATCCGATGTACGTGGGACTTCAATCCGAGACCCTCGGGACGCTGACCCTCGGCCACCAATACGACCTGATTCACGACTATTTCGCGCCGTTCACGCTGACAGGGGGAACCGGCGGTACCGCGCTCGCGCATCCGTTTGACAACGACAATGCCAACAACTCCTACCTAGCCGCGAACTCCGTCAAATATGCAAGCGCCTCTCTGAACGGGTTCAGCTTCGGCGGCATGTATGCATTCTCCAACACTGCAGGCCGGTTCGCGCAGAACCGTGCATACGGCATTGCTGCGAACTACGGCAATGGCCCATTCAATGCCGGTGTCGCATGGATGCACAACAACGGACGCGGCCTCAACGAGGTCGGTGCCTACTCGCCATCGGCATTGCCCGGCAGCGGTCAGACAATAATCGACGCCAGTGTGCAAAAGCAGGATGCGGTCGCCGCTGGCGCGAGTTATGCGCTCGGCGATGTGACTCTGGCAGGGGCGTGGTCGCGTTCGATCTACACAGGCGTTGCCGATGCGGACAGCGGCAGCGTTTTGCCGTCGATCGGGTTCAGTAACTACGAGATCAGCGCGGTCTGGCAAGCTTCGCCCGCCCTCTCGCTAGCGGGTATGTACGTGTTCTCCGACGCTTCTTCGGCGCATTGGCACCAGGGCGCGCTGCAGGCCGTCTATCAACTGTCGAAGCGTACGGACGTGTACGCGGAAACGATCTATCAGCACGCGTCATTGGGCGCGCCTACCGTGATCAACACCAACGATCCGTCAAGCAGTCAAAACCAGTTGCTCGTCGGCACGGGCATCCGGCACCGCTTCTAGGGCTGGATGATGTCGGCTTACGACGCCGCGAAGCGCGCAGCACACGACGCTACTCCGCAACCAGTTGTTCGTTTTGAGCTGAACCGGCCGCTTGCCGGATAGAACGGACGCTGCATATGCGGTCAACGACTCGGCGCGCCGCGCTGAATTCGCCCGTCAAGGCATCGACTTCCGTGTTGAACGGCCGGCCGCTGCCGATATCGAAGCGCGGCGCAAACGCCGCTGCGGTGTTCCCACTTTGCTGGCCGCTGTCGTCAAATGAATTGAAAAGATTGCGACTTACACGAAGTTGTCTCTAGATCTTTGGGCGTTGTCGCCGGTTTTGCATAGCCGGGGTGGCCGGTTACTGCTCGATGAACATGCGCCACTCCGGGAACTGCTCGAAAAAGCTCTCGCCCACATAGACATGATAGACAACGGGCGAATTCGTGCTCGACAAGGTATGGGGCGTACTGAAGGTGGAAAGCCCTAGGTCAATGCCGCTGGTGCTCGCCCATGCAGTCAAATCGTCCAGCAGGTTGTCCGCTTCGTCGCGCGATACTCGCAATTTGATCGGCTTCATCGCCAGTTCCGCAGATGCTCAAGATCGTCGGATGGATATCATAATCGAAGCGCCGGGTAAGTCATACGCGGGGCAACCGGGAGATGCCCGTGGGGCTCGATCGCGCGCTTTCCGGCATTAGCCTACCTCAGGCAGGTCCGCCGGGTCCTCATTTGATCGCGGTCCGTGCCAGCCGAACAAATCGCGGGATTGGAGTGGTGCAGCAGATGGTGTTACATTGCTAGCCTTTCCTCCTCGTGCGCCGCGTTTTGCGCTTCCCTATCGCACGCTGGTTCTGCGGGCCGTGTTCATTGCCCGTTGCGATCCTTCATCTCGTGCCTGCCCCGCAGCCGGCAACCGCTGGTTTCGCGATCGCCGGGCAAACCCCTTCAGGAGAATGTATGGCAAAGGTTGATCCGTGCAATTCAGGTCCAGATACAGCTGCATCAGCGCCGAAAGCGTCGGCCCGGCGCGCATCGAAGAGCAAGGCAACCGCAGGCCTGCTGCCGGTGGATACAGTGTCGCCGGACGAAGAGCAGCAGCGTCAGATGCGCGCACTCATTCAGCTCGGAAAGAAGCGCGGCTACCTGACTCATGCCGAAATCAACGATCACCTGCCGGATAACTTCGCGCAGACCGCTGCCATTGAAACCATTGTCAGCACCTTCAATGACATGGGCGTCGCGGTCTACGAACAGGCGCCTTCAGCGGAGGTGCTGCTTATGAACGATGCGGCGCCGGCAACCATGTTGGATGACCAGGCCGACGAGGAGGCGGAAGTGGCGCTTTCCACCGTCGATTCGGAATTCGGGCGTACGACCGATCCCTTCCGCATGTATATGCGTGAAATGGGCGCGACCGGATTGTTGACTCGCGCGGGTGAGATCGAGATTGCGAAGCGAATCGAAGGCGGCCTCCAGGAAATGATCCGGACGATTGCTGCGTGCCCGGTTACCGTTTCCGCGCTCCTTCTGAGCGCGAAGCAGATTGAAGCCGGTGAACTGCGCATCGACGAACTGATTGACGGAATCAATGAGGAAACCGAATCGGTCGAACAGTCGTCGACGGATTTCGCTGAAGCGCCGCACACCGAGCAGGCCACAGCTGACGATGACGACGACGGCGATAAGCACAGCGAGATTGAAGACCGGGACACGGCGAGGGCGAACGAAGCGCGCCTGAAACAGCTCACGAGCGACAGCCTCGTTATTTTTGCCCGGGTGCGCGAGCTGTTCGAGCAGATTTCTTGTTCCCATGCTGTGCAGGGTATGGGGCGGGTAGCTGGCGCGGACCTGCGTGAAGCGATCCAGCGCGAGTTGGCGCCCATTCGCTTCACGGCGCGAACGATCGATCGGCTATGTAACGATGTGCAACAGCAGGTCGCACAGGTGCGCGCAGTCGAGCGCCATATTCTGCAAATTGCTGTTGATCGATGCGGCATGCCGCGCGAGAAGTTCGTCGAGTCGTTTCCGGGACGCGAAACTGATCTCGCGTGGACTGAAAGCACGGCGGCAGCGTCGCGCGAGTACGGCGCCGCCCTCGAACGTAGTCTGCCGGCGATTCAGGCTGAACAGCGGAAGCTTCTCGATATCGAAACGAAGGTCGGACTGCCGTTGCAGCAGTTGAAGAATATCAACCGGCAGATGATGGCGGCGGAGTCGAAGATGCGGCAGGCAAAGCGCGAGATGATCGAGGCCAACCTGCGCCTCGTGATCTCCATTGCGAAAAAATATGTGAACCGCGGCATGCACCTCCTGGATCTCATCCAGGAAGGAAATATCGGCCTGATGAAAGCCGTCGACAAATTCGAATACCGACGCGGCTGGAAATTTTCAACTTATGCGACCTGGTGGGTGCGGCAGGCAGTCACGCGTTCGCTTGCGGATCAGGCTCGCACGATCCGGATTCCTGTTCACATGATGGAGTCGATCAACAAGCTGAACCGGATTTCCCGTGAGATCCTGCAACAATCCGGACGCGAGGCTCATCCTGCGGTGTTGGCGCAGCACATGGAATTATCGGAAGAGAAGGTTCGCGCCATGTTGAAGATTGGGAGGCAGCCCTTATCGCTTGAGACGCCAGTGGGTGACGATGCTGATGCGACACTTGGCGATATGATCGAAGATCCGACGGCGACGTCGCCCGCCGATGCGGCCGTGCAGGCGAATCTGCGCGCCGCGATCAATACGGCGCTCGACGCATTGTCGCCGCGTGAAGCGAAGGTGTTGCGGATGCGTTTCGGGATCGATACCGCATCTGACTGTACGCTTGAGGAACTGGGCAAACAGTTTGACTTGACGCGCGAACGGATCCGGCAGATCGAAAGCAAGGCGATGCGAAAACTGACGCATCCGAACCGCACCGCCAAGCTACGACCATTTCTCGACGATTAAGGCGCTGACGCGTGCATTGGAGGCTTGTGCCGTTTCGAAGGGGGCTTGAGCAGTCAATTGTCGACCGGATAGTTGCGGTCCGATACCTCTGGGTCAGGGCGGGCCCGATGCGCGTCGGGCTCCGCGGGACAGTGGGTCATCGTCCCCTAGCGCCGACTCACAACAGGACTGCCTGCTGCAAAAGTTCCAGAGCCTCCAATTCGTCCAGCCGTCCTGTGCGCGCCTTTCCTGCCAACGTCTTGATCAATGCTTCCGCGATTGGTGCGATGCCGTGGAGATTTTCCAGGCTGGTGACCGAAGCGGGGAGTGGGACGAGGTTTTGCTGGGAGATTGCGGCGGGCTCAAGTGCCTCAGGGGTTGCCGATATGACTGTAGGCAGCTCGCCGTCATTTCCTTCAGAAGAGCGACCGGCGGCCTCGGCATGCGCATCGCTTATATGATCATGCGGACCGACGACGATTGCCGTGTTCTCATCTGCGACGTCCGCTGAAGCTGGCGAGACATTTTCCGGCTCGACCGGGACGCCCGTCCGCGTGCGTCGCGTGTGCGCCTTCGGATATGCGGGTTTGCCTGGCGCACCTTTCTTCGTCGCAGGCTCGACCGACTCCTGTTGTGCAACGGATCCCCGACTGCGCGAAGCAGGGGTCAGCAAACGTAACACCGACTCGGGAATTTCCATTTCCGAGCGCGGTGTGTCCAGCCAGCCAGTCGGCAAACCAAGACGCTCCGTGAAACGGTTCGCCTCGGCATCGTCCATGCGCTTCTTGCCATATAGCCGATGGGCGGTATTGGACTTAGTCATCGACATGACGACACCGAGGCGCGCCTTGGAGCCGTTGCGACCCGTGAGAACCTGGAGGTTCTGCCGTCGAATGTTTTCAAGCGTGGCGCTGTCGTTTAACGCCAGCGGTTGCTGCCGGGTCGCTTGAGAAGAGGCTCTGGGTTTCGATGATGAGCGTTTTCCTGCCGCATGGGCGCCTGTCAGTCTGGTCAACTGGCCTCGACTCTTTTTGACGGTCACCGGCGACCCGCCCGTTGCTTTCTTTGGCATTTCCGTTTCCTCGGACAGGTTGTCTGCAAGAATGGATTGTTGGCCGCCGTTCGGGGCGGAAGCCGGTATGCGCGTTTGAGACGCAACCTCGGGCTCGCTGTCTGTTTTGATAAAGTCGAGCGGTGACTTCAGACGGGCGATGGTTTCGGGCGCGAGGGCAGGATGGGGCTGGTCAAAGAAACCATGCGGCAGTCCAAGCGTGGTTTCCATATGAAAAGCGGTCTCGGGCGTGAATCTTTCACCCTTCATCAATTCAGCAACTCGCGTCATGTTCGAGTCGAGTCCGAGCGCGATATTCTCTGCACCCACCGCATCGACGAGAAACTGGAACGACCGTGTTTTGAAGATTGACGCAGTCTGAGTGGAGTCTCGAGGAGGCGCCTTCAAGTAGGGTTGTCCCGGCCGGTTGGACGGAGACGTTTTCGCGTGGCGAGGTTGGCGTTGTCCGCTGTCCCGAGGTCCCGCAAATCGTCCGCGGGGTTGACACTTTGCCCTCCAGGCGCTCCTGTACATATTGACGCAGCCGTGCATTAGTCGCCAGCTTCGCTGGCTTTGGTCGTTTAGCGAACCGTTCCGCCTTCCACTGCGCGACCGAAGCACGATACTCGAGGCACCCACCACGGGTCGCCGCATTGCGCGTGAGTTCCCGCGAAACGGTTGATGGATTGCGTCCGATACGGCGGGCGATCTCGCGCACCCCGAGGCCCTGGGCAGAAAGCAATGCTATCTCTTCTCGCTCAGCGAACGACAAGTATCGACCCGCAATAGGTTTCGACATGAATAGTGGCATGCCGCCACGATAGCGGAACCAGCGCGAGCCTACCGCTTGAGATGCGCCTACCGCCTCCGCTGCTTTCTCGCTTGTAATGCCAGTCGCGATCTGGTGCCAAAACCGACGCTCGATCTCATGTCCAAGTGATGGCGCGCCCGGCGAGTACATCGCTCCTCGCCCCGTCAACCGATACACCTGCTTTACACTTCGTCCCATGCAACACCCCTCGATAGAAGGTGTTGCGACGACCGGTTGAATTCGCCCTGATTGTTACGGTACGACAGCATGGACGTCGCGTGCACATAGACGATCGGTCCAGCGTGATAGGGCCTTGGCCGATACGTCGTCATCGCTACCCGCAACGTCTCGCGCACCGTCCGTAGTGCCGGCGGCATCATCGCGTTGTGGCTATTTGGGCGGTGTGCCATGCGTCCATTGCGCATGCGCAAATAATCTACGACATTCGCGAGTCTGTCCTTCACGTAGTGCGTAAGTTGCGCCTTGGGGACGGCGCGCAGCCTGCGCCAGTGCCAGCCGAGGAAGTCACGGTTGTGCCGCAGCCAGGCCCGCCACGGGAGGCAACGCTCGTGCGCATAGGTATCGATCAGGCACAGCAATTCCATTTGCTCGCCGGCGCGGCTTAGCTGTTGCGCAATCTCGACCGCAATCAATCCGCCGAACGAGTAGCCCGCCACCGCGTAGGGTCCCGTCGGCTGCACGCTGCGCATCTGTCCGATGTAGCTGGCCGCGATTTCGTGAACGCGCCGTTGTGCCGGCTGCTCGCCGTCGAGGCCTCGTGCCTGCAGCCCGAACATCGGGCGCGGCGTCTGCATCGCCGCGATGAGCGCCGAGCATTCCATGACGGTGCCGCTCACCCCGTGTACCAGGAAGAGCGGTGTACCCGTGCCTGCTCGTATCGGTACGACCGTCGGCGAAGATTGCGGCACTCCGGGCTCGTCGATTGCCGCGGCGAGGCGCGCAATGGTCGGTGCGATGAATAGTGTCGCGAGCGGCAGCGTGCGCCCCGTCGACTCATTCACACTGGCAAGTAATCTCGCCGCCAGCAACGAATTGCCACCTAGTTGGAAGAAGTTGTCGTCGCGACCGATCGGAGCTATGTCGAACAGTCTTTCCCAATGCGACTGCAAGTGCCGTTCGAGATCCTCCCGGGACTGGCCCACCGGCGCCAGTTCGCGCGTTGCCGAGTTCAGCGCCGGGTGACGCCGAATCGCGTCCAGACACTCGGGATTGCGCAGCGCCGCCGTGTGGCGCACCGGCAGGCCGCTGATCGCGTTGCGTGCGGCCGCTTCCGACGGCTTGCCATTGTGCGTAACCGGCAACGCATCGACGGCGATGATGCGGTCGGGCACGTGCGCCGGAGATGTGCGACGTGCAAGGTCGCGGCGCACACGGGCGGCCAGCGCTGCGTTCAGCTGGAAGCCTTCGCGCAGCACGAGCATCAACACCGTACGCTGATCCGTTGGGGCTGCGTTCGAAGAGCCAGCCGTCATATTGCGCAACGACTGCTGAACGACCATCGCGTCGCGGATTTCCTCGATGTCATCCAGTACGCGATAGATCTCGACCGGCCCGACGTTGAAGCCGCGCACGTTCAGGACGCCATCGGTGCGGCCATGCAGTCTCGCAGTGCCTTGCGGCGAAAACTCGATCAGATCGCCGTGAGTCCAGACGCCCGGATTGCTCGCGAAATAGGCGGCGTGAAAGACGGTGCCGTCCGTGTCGCCGAAGAAGCCGAGTGGACGTGACGGACACGGGTTCGCGCACACCAGTTCGCCGATCCCGTCGACGGACTCGCCCTGCGAGCGGGCCTGAACGTCAAGCGCAAGACTCTTGCATTGGGCTTCGCCTGCGTAGACCGGCAGGTTGGGATTGCCTAGCACAAAGCAGCCGATGATGTCCGTGCCGCCCGAAATCGACTGCAAAGGCAGCGGCTTCACGTGATCACGCACCTAGGTGAACTGTGGGTCGAACAGCACTGCGGCCGTCGACATCATCGCGCGCAGGGCGCTTAGATTGAACTGCCGCCCTGGCATCAGCCCAGCGTCTTCGCTCATCTTCAGATAAGCGGCACTTGTGCCGAACACCGTGGCGCGCTCGTCGGCAACGAGGCGCCATAGCGTATCGACCGTCGAGATCGGGCCATCATAGGTGACGATTTCGACGCCGGACGCAAGCGCCGACAACTGCCAGTTCCACATCATCCATGCGCAGGTGGTATGGAAGTACATCCGGTCGCCGGGCCGCAGATCGCTATGCAGCCGATGCTCCTTCAGGTGTTCCAGCAAAGTGCCGCCCGCACCGTGCACGATGCACTTGGGCTTCCCGGTGGTGCCCGACGAGAACATGACAAAAAGCGGGTGGTTAAACGGGAAGCGCCGCCATTCGAACGATGCGGCGTCGCTGTGCTCGACCAGTTTATCGAGCGAATAGATTCGTTGCTTGACCGCATCTGGTAGGGCGCCATCGTCGAGACGGACAATACATTCCAGCGACGGCAAAGCAGCCGCCAGCTCGCCGATCTTGGTCGCGACCGGTACGCCCGTGTCGAAAGTCTGCGCCGCTGCGTGCGCGAACAGCAGGCGCGGCGAGAGCGGTGTGAAACGATCGAGGAGCGTCTCGACACCCATCTCCGGTGCAGCCGTCGACAGCGTTGCACCGAGCGCGGTGACCGCCAGCGCAGTGACGACCGCTTCAGCGTCGTTGCGCATCACACACACTACGCGATCCCCTTGGCGCAGTCCCAATTCCGTGAGTGCATGCGCGAGACGCGATACGCGATCGCGCAGCTCACCGCGAGTCAGATGCACTCGCCGGCCATCGGCGTGACAGGCTGTCAGCGCAGGTGCCTCGGCCCTTGCTACCGACAAGCTCAAGAGGTTGTCGGCGTAATTCAGTTCGAGTTCCGGGAAGAACTGTGCGTGCTCGCATTCGTCGCCGACGCACACGGGTTCGAGACTGCCGGACCAGTCAAGACCTTCAGACCATTGCACGAAGACTTGCCAGAACGTTCGATATGCCCGTCCCGAGAAATCGTGCAGCGTTTCGTAGCTGTCGAAGATCTGGCCCGTGTGCGCCTGCAAGGCTGCGGTGAACGCGGTCATTTGAGAAGTGGCGGCGCACTCGGGGGTATTGGTGAAAATGGGGGCGCGTTCCGGGATTGCACCGGGGTTAGGCGACGCACAGGGCAATTGCAGGCGATCCATATTTCCTCCATGCAAATGCAGAAAGAGACGGATTTAAGATGCCCGTTTATAGTCAAATTAATGCTATTGAGCCGCCTTCTTTTTCTATTTGCGAAAACGTACTTTTAGAAGTGTTTATTGGGCACCTGAACTTTGATGAAAGCACTGTAACCTGGCACGCCGGAGAACGATGCTAAAAGGTAAATTTGCCAACGCTTTTCGCGTACGTGTTGCTTCAGATCAATCTTCCCGTACGCTCTCAAACGGGCAAGCACGCGGGAAAATGCGCCGGCCATCTGAACCCAATTGATCCCTTTAGCATGGAGGCCCGGATGCAGCGGCTCATAGAAGGTGACGATCACAGGGAGGTGGCGAGGCCAATCCAAAGGCGTCTCAATTGCCCAAAGATAGCGCTGTATGACCATCCCCCCGATTGGGACGCGGTGTAAGCGGGTGTCAACGGGAGATGAAGTGGTGACACAACTGGCTCAAGCACGCGACGAGTCTTGTCCAATTCAATTTTCGGCGCTTGCGCCGCTTCCAGTACGCGAGGTCGAGCGTACTCGCCAAATCTGTCAGCAAACGAATCTGTATTATCCACCGACGAGATCCTTGGATTAACCTAAAAACCGCAGGTAAAAATTCGTTATCCATCACCTTGCGTTTTCCCGGACGGAACGGGTCTAAACTTTGACTTAATGAAACAATGGATGCATCCAATGCGTCGTTGCAGTGAGGAAGACCGATTATGATCGCGTTGGAATAATCTTTGAACTGTTGCTATTATATTGGGTCGTTACGTTATTGACTTTGGCCTGACCCACGAAGAGTTCCTGAGGTGTTAGTGATATCAAAGTCAACTACATGTTCGCGCAGACATCGGCAGGGTGGAGCTTGCCAGAGTGACGAAGAGCGCGGGCTTTCACCAAGGCCAAGGAGGAATTTAGCCAGCTACCTCAAGGACTAAATTAACTGCCGCTGTGCCCGATTCACAACTGAATGGAGACGCAAGTGCTCTGAAGCGAGCAATTAGGGCCGCTGCGGGCATGGCTTTGCCATAGAGGTAGCCTGCAAGTAGTCGATGCCCATGTCCTTCAAAGCGTGCGCCACCGAGGCGGTCTCAACGCCTTCAGCAACCAGACGAAGGTTGAGTGTCTTGGCCGCTCCGACCAACGTTTTGACCACGACTCGCGAAGTCTGGTCGACCTCAATTGCCTGGACGAACGAACGGTCCAGCTTGACCGTCGATATTGGGAAGGACGTCAGGTAGGTCATGTTCGCAAAGCCGGTGCCGTAGCCATCCAACGAGATGCGACCCCCGTGGCCACAATCCGGTGCAGAATACGCTGGGTCTCCTCGACATCTAGCACCATCGCGCCTTCAGTCAATTCCAGTGAGAGCCGCCCGGGATGCACACCCGTTTCGGCGAGCGCGCGCGAGGATGTCTTCGACATCATCGTGCTCGAGCTGGCGTGGACTGACGTTCACGCTCATGAAGAGTTTGTCCAGCCCTGCCTTTTCGAATTGCTGCAACTGCGCGAGTGCTTCGCGTAACGTGAACGAACCCAACTCAATGATAAAGCCACTGCGCTCAGCCACTGGAACGAAGTCTACCGGCGAAACAAAGGTGCCGCTGGGCTGCCGCCACCGCATTAGCGCCTCGCAACCCTTAAGCTCGCCGTCGGGGCTCACCAAGGGTTGGTAGTACACCATGAACTCGCCGTTCCGGTACGCCGCCGCCAAGGCTTCATGCTCGGCCACCGCGCCCTGCGGCTCGTACTTAGCCAGCTTGTCCGTTTTCGACAGGTCAAGCCCGACTATCCAAAGTTTGTGCGAGTCGACGGCCCGAAACACCTTCGCCTGAAACGGCACCCTGCCGCCATTTTTCGCGCGGAACGCCACCATTATTTCCGCCAGTTGGCCCGTGCGGGCGCGGCGAATCGCGTCCCGGAAGCGGGGCGCGCTGCTGACCTCGACGAGCGACACGACGTCGCGCCGCCGTGCGAGGGCGCCGGGCGCCATCATTGCAAATGCTCCTGCGCTGGCTTACTCAATTGCACCCTTTTCGGAGACGAGAAAGGCCGCGTCCGCCGCACACTCCGAGAAGTGACAGTGAACGTTCAGTGCGCCGACACAGGAGCGCTCCACCGAAAGCCGGCCCGCAGCGGGGCACGACCAGATATGAGTACGGTTCACGGGTGGCTTCCGACCGTTGATTTGTCTGACATAACCCATTTCGTCACTGTACCGCACAGAGCGGGGCCAATTCACTGTCCGCCGGCCTGAGTACAACCAACGGCAACGTGGCATCACTGTCGACGTTGAAGTTGGCGGAGCAGGTGTGATTCAGAAAGCGGGCGCTGTTGCCACCCCGGTTGCCGTCGATCACACGCCTACAGACCGAACGCGAACATGTGCCCAGTCTCAGAGCGTTGACGAAGGGCGGTGCGCGGCCAACTGGTCAATTCCCCCTTGTACTCGATGACCCTGTAGCTCGCGGCGAGCGGTTGCAGCGCGAACAGTCCTCTGCCATGCATGGGAGAACGTCGCGCGGGGATGCGGCGCAATCGCATGGTGTCGCCTCCGTCGGGTGCGTCGGTCAGTCAGGGCGATTGGTGGCGCGCGGAACCACATCGCTTTGCCCATTCTCATTGATTGTCCTTTCTGTCAATAGTGCAACTAACGGTCAAGACCCCCATACCACCATGTTCGGGCTTCGCCGCAAGACCCAGCTGACAAAAAGATCACCAAGCCGGGTTGCAGTCGCGCCGGGATGCACGTGGTTAGCACCAGTTAGCGAGACCTGATTGCTCAGGTCGGGCGGCCGAAGCAACGAGAAGGTCGCACGTCACTGCGCGCACGCCTAGCGGTTCATCGACCGTAAGCCGTAGATCTTCTCGACCGCCAGGAGAAACACGATTGGTATCAGCATCTGCACGTACTGATCGCGGCGATGGAAGGATCGAACTGGTTTTGCAAATACGACAGCATGACGACAGGCAGCGTCGTTGTGTTGGCGCTGCCGAAAAAGTAGGACACGCCGAGGTTGTCGAGCGAAATCAGCACCGAGAACAGCGCGCCGGCGAAGACACCCGGCGAGATCAGCGGCAAGGTCACGTGCCAGAAGCGTCGCCAGATGCTTGCGCTCAGCACCGACGCCGCTTCGCCGAAACCGGGGTTCAGGTTCTTGCATGCGGCGATCGTCGTGCGCAGTACATACGGCACTGACACTCACGTGTGCGTGATCAGCAACGCGGCGAACGAATTGCCGATGCCGAGCTCCGACAGGTAGTACAGCGACGACAGCCCGACCACCAGCGGCGGCACCGCGATCGGCGACAGCAGGACCGGCGTCGCCGCATGACCGATGCGTGAGCGCGTGTTCGCAAGCCCGAGGGCGGCCGGCACCGCGAGCATGATCGCGAGCGCGGTCGATGCGCCGGCCAGCAGCAGGCTCGCGATCAGCGAATCGGTGAACGGCTTGTATTCGATGAAACGCCGATACCAGCGTAGCGACAGTCCGCCGACCGGCACCGCGACCGATTCGCCAGTGTGAACGACGCCAGCACGACGATCACGATCGGCGCCAGCAGGAACACGACGAATAGCGCGATATACAGCGCCAGCGCGCCGTTGCCGAGCTTTTCGAACAGTCGGGAGCTAGGTGAGCGTGCTCATCGACCTGCCGCCTTGCCCCGGCCGATCAATCGTCCCTGCGCATACAGGCAGATCAGCACGATGATCAGCAGCAGATTGCCCGTCGCGCTCGCGAGTCCCATGTCCTGCGACTGGCTGAACTGCTGGAAGATCAGAAGCGGCAGCGTCACGCCGCCGCCCAGCAGTAGCGCACAGATGAAACTGCCGTTGACGATCATGAAAACGGTCAGACACCCGGTGATGATCCCCTCGACCGACAGCGGCAGCGTCACCACCACGAACGCGCGTAACGCGCCGGCGCCGAGCACGCGCGCCGACTCTTCCAGACGCTGATCGGCCGAGCGCAGCACCGGGATGATCGACAGCACCATGAACGACACCATCACGTGCACACGATGATCCCCAGCGCGAGCAGCGTGTCGTTGATGAGGCCGTGGCGCGCGCGCAGCACGTTCCAGCCGAACGTGCGCATGATGCGACGTGAGAAGCGGCATGATGAGCACGAACATCAGCGGGCTCGCGAAGCGCGCCGCGCGCCGCGCCATGAACCACGCGACGGGGTAGCCGATCACCAGACACCACAGCGTCGTCAGCACGCTGACCCTCAGCGTTTCGATCATGATGCCCACGTAGTACGGATCGGTGAACAGCTTGTGGTAGTACGCGAACGTGAAGGCGGAATGGGTGCCCTGAATCGCCGAGATGCCGACGCTGCGCATCGCGTTTTCGTAGAGCGGCATGCCGAAGAAGGTCGCCAGCACGAGGAGCGCCGGCGCGCACAGCATCGCGTACGGCGATATCCATCGACGCGTGCGGTGGCTCGCGTGCGGCAGCGTGGCGAGCGTGCTCATCGGGCGTCCCCTTCGCCGGGTTCGCATTCGAGAACGACAAGATCGTCGGGGCCAATCGACACACTCATCGGATGACCCGCGTCGAGGGCCGCTGTGCACGCAGCCTGCTGATAGACGCTGACGGTCTGCCCGAGCGAGGGCGCATCGATGCGGTACGCGTGCTGCGAGCCGCGGAACACCGCGCGGCGACGACCCCATCGAAGCGGATATCGTCGGGACGCGGGTCGCCGACGCGCAGCTTTTCCGGCCGCACCGCGACTTCGCCGCTCGCGCCCGCCGCGAGCGGGCGGTTCAGCGCATGCGCGACGCGACACGTAGGCGTCGCAGCGGAGCGCACGTCGCCGGGTGCGTCGCGGATCGCAATATCGAGCCAGTTGCGTTCGGCGCGCACGACCGAAAACGGCAGGATATTGGCCGCGCCGAGAAACTCCGCGACGAAGCCAGTGCGCGGCCGGTCATACACTTCGTTCGGCGTGCCCGATTGCAGGATGCGCCCGTGATTCATCACGACCACACGGACGCTCATCGTCAGCGCTTCTTCCTGGTCGTGCGTGACCATCTCGCATCGTGATGCCGAGCTTGCTCTGCAGCGACTTGAGTTCGAACTGCATGTTCTCGCGCAGATTCCTGTCGAGCGCGCCGAGCGGCTCGTCGAGCAGCAGCACCGATGGATTCGTCACGATCGCCCGTGCGAGCGCGACGCGCTACTGCTGTCCGCCCGACATCTGCGCGATGCGGCGCTCGCCGTAGCAGATACGGTTCAGCGCGCAGTATGACGCACCTCTCGTCAAGGTGCTAGGTTGAACCGGGCTTGCGCCGCGCGGCTTTCACCCGGTGCGCCAAGCTCTTGCCGAATTTCTCGCACCAGCATCGGATCGTCTCTTAGCTCACGGTCACCCCGCGCTCAAAGAGCAACTCCTCGATATCGCGCAAGTGCTCAACTGAAAGCGGAAATAACAGCGTACCGCGCAACTGATCACTGCGGTGGGAAAACGGTGGCCGTGATAAACCGATTTCGATTTCTTCATCGCACTATCTAACCGGTCACCTCGCTAACCTGACAATGCCTCCGCCTGAGCTGCGTAACTAGTTTCGCAATGGCTCCAGGGGTTTTCACGATTTCGCCTACATACCGCACCTCGCCAGCCGTGTCGGCAACCCGCCACGGCAATCGTTTCCTGATGTACATCCAAGCCCACGTACTTGCTAAACTTGTTCATGACCTATACCCTCAATGCGGCTTTGAGCCGCCGTGTAACCCACCTCAAGCTTAATCCGCGTACCTTGAGTGCGGCAGGTCCATACCTGATGTCTAGGCGAAGTTTTGCGCCTCCTCGAGTAAGATCTCGCGCATCCAGATGCTTGCAGGATCACCATTGTGTAGCGAAGGCCATTGAATTGCTTCGGTAAATGAAGAAAGTGGCAGAGGCACTTCTGCGATCCGCAGAGGGGTTAGTTCTGAAAAGTGCTCGGCCAATCTCAAGGGGAGCGTAGCGATACGGTCGGTACGCGACAGGATGGAAGGGACGACACTGAACGTGGGCACGACAACCTCCTCGCGCCTTTTCAGACCGAGATCGAGCAGGAAAAACTCTTCGATCGAGGGCCTGCGCGCCCGCCCGAACCTCACCGTTACGTGTCCCATCGACATGTACTTCTCCAGCGCAATGCGGTGCGATAGCTGTTTATTTGTCGGACAGCCTACGCAAACGAGCCTCTCCTCAAAAAGAGCTGTCTTGGGATGGGTATCTGCCAGCAGCAACTCCGGCAGGAGCAGAAAATCGACTTCGCCGCGCCCAAGTAGGACACCGGGTTCATCATCTGGGAAAACGAACTCGAAGCTAACAGAGGGCGCCTCCCGCGCAACGCGTTCGACGACCTTCCGGAAATAGACGAGCGTCATAAAATCGGACAGGCAGACCTTGAAGCGGCGATGAGATTTGCTGGGCTGGAACGCGTCGCGCGAAATGATGGAAAGCTGTATGTGCGATAAGGCCTCCCGAACCGGTGCGACGAGTTCCGCCGCCCGCGCTGTTGGGACGAACTCGCGGCCCCTCATGACGAACAGGTCATCTCCGAAATAGTCACGTAGCCGTGCAACGGCAGCGCTCATGGCAGGCTGGCTCAGATTGACGTATTGGGCCGCGGCCGTCAGATTGCGCTCTGTCATGAGCGCATCCAGCGCAACCAGAAGATTGAGATCCAAGCCCTTGAAACGCATATTCAAAAATCCGTCTTATGTGTGACCTAGGTCGGAGCACTCGATAACACTCTTCCGAAGGCCGCAAAGTTGCTGCATTCAAACTTAAGACAATGCTGATCAATTCCACCGCTACCGATTGCCATGCGTTATAGCGTGGACATACAACGGTAAAATGCAGAAACGATGAAGCAACTGACCGTGGCGATGGCGGTCGATCAATCCGCAGGATTCGGAGCGCAGCGCTCACCTACGCGACGCGAACCGGAACATGTCGTTTCTGAAGGTTTGCAAAGTTTACGTTCGCTTTGCCAAATTCAGCCGCATTTACGCTGCTTGTCCCAGCGTAGCCTTAACGTCCGTGTGTGCAACGACCAAGCGAGGCGGAATCTCGGCGCGATTCCGTCAGACAACTGGACCGTCCGAGGCTCCATGCGCGCCTCAATAGCGAATCCGCGATAACGGCCGACGATATGTTTCACTGGTTGACCCCCCCACACGATTTCGCGAGCAAGCATCTTTAGCACGGAATTGCCGGGCTCGCCGAGACCGCTGCGACGATTGCCGCGATCGACCGGTGCCAGGTACCCGGCGTTTTCTTGCCGATCGCCTCAGTGGGCAACGGAGCAACTGCGGCGACCGCAGGTGTCTTCGTGTGCGTCAGCGTCCGTGACCATCGACATCCGGACGTGCACTGAAGCGCGGCTCGTCGATCCATGCGGCGAGCCAGTCATGGAGTTGTCCCCAATCGTCGGCAAGGTCGAGTTCAAGTGCGTGTAATCCGCTGTGACTACCGTCGTCGCCCTTGCCAATGCACGCATAGATTGTCCGTGCGCCATTCCACCAGGCGATCAGGCCATCGTCCCGGCGGGTATCAAGACTCGCAGGTGCGACAGGCGGGCATCGAACTCTTCGAACCTCATCGCTCGCGTCTCAATGCACGGAGCCGAAGAACGCCATCGCGCCTTCGGCTGGCATCAGGCCCGCCCTGAAGTACCCCTCAAGCCGGTCCGCGATCGCTTCGTCGAGCGTGAAGGGCGGATGGATGTAGCCCACATTGAACGCATGGTCGTACCAGTCGCTAAGCCACGCGCGCAATTCGATCACATATTGAGGTAATGTATTCAAAGCGTCGTCGTGCATGCAAGTCTCCCTTGGCTGCGGAACGATCAGGCTGCCTTGCGGCCTATCCCCATCTCCGGTCAGCGCCTGTCCGGCGGAAACACATGCCACAAAAAGAAGAGGGAAAGCGCCCCAGTTGGCCGCTCGATCCGAATGCGCACACGGCACGTTTCGCCCGAGCGGGAGCGTTCCTGCAGCACGCTCGCTGTCCGGTCACGCGTCGAGCAGGCAAGTTTTTCGACCTGAGAGCGTAGCGATGTGTTGCCCGCCATGATTTTCCCGACAATGCATGATGAATTGATGCTACGGTCGATCGATGCGCGCGCCCAATCGGCGGCGGCGGAATGTTGCCTCAGGAAGCGCTGATTTCAGCCGTCAGGGTTTTCCGAATTGGAACAGCGTGAAGGGGTCGCTTCACGAAACGGAAAAAAGCACTTTAGTCTGAGCCAGGGGCGGCGAACCCGATCAAGCACCAGGGTGCTGCGTTGCAGGGAACGTACAAACTAGGTCCGGGATTTCCCGCGAACTAGCGGCCTTCGTCGCGGACGAATGGAATGATGCCCTGTCGGTAAGCGCTGTGATCTCGTCACACGGTCTTGCATGGCGTCCGGCACTTGCTCGCCGCGAAAGGTTGGCTTCATGGGATTCGTGCAATCCGTATGAGTCAGTTGCCCAGTTCGGCGAGTCCATGAACATCGCCCTCGCGCTCGACCAGGCGCAGACACGTGTCCAGCTTCTCGCTGCTGCCGTCAAGCAACCGGTCACCCAAGGCCCGGTCGTTCGACTTGCCCAGCAAGTTATGTAGTACATGGTATGCCACAAGAAGGTGGTACATGGAGCAGCGCAAATCATTCGCTCACCCTGACAGCGACGGGCACGGCGATGCAGATCCGCAATGGCCAGCCCGAGTTTCTCACCGACATACGAAAGCGGTATGCCGTCAGGGGGCGCTTCAGAAAACGGAAATAATCTATGATCGCCCCCGTTTTTGCAACGCTGAATGGATGCATGGTTGGCTTGCGTAAATCTATTCGGCGTCGTTGTGGGGATCGCTCCCCGCGCCACGATGAATTCGCGCCTGACAGTCCTAAAAAGCACGTCGGCTTTGCGGTAAGCCGATATTTTCCACAGGGTGTCCGTCAGGCCGGTGTGCCGTTCATGTCATCAGCTTCAACAGTCGCAAAACCAGGTGGGACGGTTCAAATTGAGGTCTCAGGCCTCAACATGGTGGTGTTTAGAGTGAACGAGGCATGGTGCGCCGACAATGCCCACGCGATACGCGCGAATTTGTTGGCCAGTGCACAAGCGACCACGTTGGAATGCCGCCTAGCAAGCATCGAACGGACCCACTCGGCCAGTGGACCAGCCTTGTTGGAAACCCTGTGCATGTAGGTCCGTGCGCATTGAACGAGGAGTCTACGAATATTCGCGTCCCCCCTCTTGCTGATACCCAGCAGGTTCGTGCGGCCGCCCGTGCTGTATTGTGGGGGCACGAGTCCAATGGACGCTGCGAAGTCCCGACTGCTCGCATACTGCTTGCCGTCGCCGATCTCGGCGGCAAGCACGCTTGCGGTGACAGGACCGACACCCGGAATGGAGAGAAGACGTTGACCTAGATCGTTGTCGGCCAGCTGCATCGCCAGTTCGCGGTCAATCTCTCCGATCCTGATACCAGGATCGTGCACGACATCGACTTCGAGATTGCGCGCGGCGAGGTGCTCGCCTTGATCGGCGAATCGGGCTCGGGCAAGACCACGATCGCGCTGTCGCTGATGGGCCATGCTCGCAGCGGCTGCCGCATCGCGGGCGGCTCGATCCGGGTCGGCGACACCGACGTGCTCGGACTCTCGCCGAATCAGCTCGAGGGATTGTGTGGCCGCAAGGTTGCCTATATCGCGCAAAGCGCGGCGGCCGCGTTCAACCCGGCGCGCTCGATCATGGACCAGGTGATCGAAAGCGCGCTGATTCACGGCACGCTCAGCAAGCGCGCCGCGCAGGCAAAAGCCGTCGAACTGTTCCGCGCGCTCGCGCTGCCGGACCCGCAGAAGATCGGCCAGCGTTACCCGCACCAGGTGTCGGGCGGCCAGTTGCAGCGGCTGATGGCGGCGATGGCGCTGATCACCGACCCCGCCCTCGTGATCCTCGACGAGCCGACCACGGCGCTCGACGTCACGACGCAGATCGACGTGCTGCAAGCGTTTCGCGGCGTGATCCGGCAATGCGGAATGACCGCCGTCTATGTGTCGCACGATCTGGCGGTGGTCGCGCAGATGGCCGATCGGATCGTGGTGCTCAGCAACGGTGAGATTCGCGAAACGGGCCGCACCGAGCAGATTCTGCATGCGCCGGCCCATCCTTATACGCAGAGCCTGATAGCCGCGGTGACGCCAGTCGCTCCCGCTGCATCGACCGCGGCCGCGCTGGACGCGTCGCAATGCAATGCTGGGCCGCTGCTCGAACTGCGCGGGCTGACGGCCGGCTACGGCGGCACCGACGCGCACGGCTGGCCGCACAAGATCATTCTGCGCGACGTCGACCTCGCGATCGGCCGTGGCCAGACGGTGGGCGTGATCGGCGAATCAGGTTCGGGCAAGACCACGCTCGCGAAGGTGATCGCGGGGCTGGTGCCGATGGCGCGCGGCAAGCTGCTGCTCGATGGTGAGCCGCTTGCCGCCAACCTGAACCGTCGCAGCCGCGAACAGTTTCGCTGTATCCAGATCGTGTTCCAGAACGCCGACACGGCGCTCAACCCGACCCATACCGTCGAGCGCACGCTGGCGCGCCCGTTGAAGTTCTATCATGGCATGAAGGGCGAGGCGGCGCGGCGCCGCGTCGCCGAACTGCTTGGCCTCGTGCGCCTGCCTGCCGAACTGGCGCAACGTCGCACCGGGGAGTTGTCGGGCGGGCAAAAACAGCGCGTGAATCTCGCGCGGGCGCTGGCCGCCGAACCGAAGCTGATCCTTTGCGACGAAGTCACTTCCGCGCTCGATACGGTGGTCGGCGCAGCCATTCTCGAACTGCTGCGCGATCTGCAGAAAAAGCTCGGCGTGTCGTATCTGTTCATCACGCACGACATCGCCAAGGTGCGCGCGATCAGCGACGACATCGTCGTGCTGTACGCAGGGCACCGCGTCGAGGCGGGTAACCGCGACGCGTTGTCGGCGCCGCCGTACCACCCGTATTCACATCTGCTGGTGTCGTCCGCGCCGGAACTTCGCGCCGGCTGGCTCGAAGAAGCGGGCGAGCGCTGTCATCAGACGCTGCCACCGATCGGCGAGCCGGCCAATGAGCCGCAGCTATGCACGTTTCTCGCGCGTTGTCCGATGCGCATCGATGGGGTCTGCAACCGCACGCCGCCGGCCGCGCGCACGCTCGAGAGCGGCGCGCAGGTGCTGTGCCATCGCAGCGAAGCGGAACTGCAGCAGTACCAGAACGGACCGCCGGACGGCGCTACTGCGGCTGGTGGGCTCGCGCAGTCCGTCACGCTGCGCGTCTGATGGCCAACTCGCGCTTCGCGATGACGGCATCCGCCGTGTCGAATCGGTGTCGTCGGAGCGGCGCGCATGATTTTGTGGCCCGAGGGGATACGACATGACTGGAATCTTCGACTACACCGCCAGCGGCACGACCGTGGTGATGTCGCGTGCGATCAGGCGGGCCGTGGCTTTTATCGAAAGCTCGTTCGCGCAGCCCGTCAGTCTTGCGACGCTCGCGGCGACGGCGGGCTTGAGTGTGTCGCGCTTTGCGACGCTGTTCCGCAAAGAAGTGGGAATCTCGCCGCATCGTTATGTGTGTTTGGTGCGGATCCAACACGCCAAGCGGCTATTGCGCGACGGCGTCCCGCCGTGTGAGGTCGCGACCGAGGTCGGGTTTTTCGATCAGAGTCACCTTGGCCGACATTTCCGGCGCGCGGTCGGCGTGACGCCGGGGCATTTCGTCGCTTCGCCGGAGGCGGTCAGCGCGTGCGATAAAGCGATCGCGCAACGGCAATTCTGTCGGTCAGTGGAATCGCGGGCCGTCTCGAACTTGTGCAACCTACGACGTCACAAGGCTAAGCCGACCCAGTTAGACCGGTTGAGCATGGTGGACCTCGCGTTCGACCCCATACTGGTCTCACTATCTGTACGAAGCGCTGGGGCGATGCCTCCCCTGCTAGCCCAAGCCATTGAATCGTCTGGGAGATTGCCTGGCTGGCCGCACTACACGCGCATTTTCGCACGGCTCGCCTGTGTGTCGACCGAATCGAAACGAAGTGAGCGCAACGGGAATTTGATGAGGAGCATTCAGCGGGACAGCCTATACCTGTAACAGGAACTCGTCCTCGGTCGCCGTCGCCACAGACGGAAACCGGTGTCTCATGGGCGCGAGAAATCTGCCAGCGTCAGCTCAATTCCTGCTGCGGGATGGGCAAGCAACTTTCGTTCGGCTATCGCCTGGATGCGGCCGTACCATCGCGAAGGTTTGAGGATGCGCGCGTCGCCTGCGCGCGGCTCGAGGCACAAATACGCTTGCAGCGCCGTAATCGTGATCATGCATTCGATCGCGCGGTTCTGGAAGGCAGAGAAAATGCCATGCCGAGGCGACTGGCGAGCACCTGCGGTTCAAGTTCGACGGTTGCCATTGGTGACGAGTACGGCTGCACGGGTTACAAATTCGTTAGACTGCGTCACCTTATTAACCACTAACGAATTCGATCGACCAATTTTATTGGATCGTTTCCTGTTTCCGAGACCGCCGACGTTACATATCTAAAAGGCCGCTTTGCCGGTTTCAAGGCACCGCGCCACTTTCCGGCGGTCTCTACTGTTCCTGACTCTTCCACATAGCGGTGGTTATTGTCGCCGGTCCTTCCTCTCATGCCGAACCACGCGTTCCAGCGTCGACAAGCCCAAGATCAGAGTGTTCGAGTTCGACTCGACAAAAATGGAAGGTTTCCCGCGTTTTTAGCCAGCAGAGCTCTTTGTTCTCTTCGCTGTGAAAGTACCGATAGAGGAACTCAGCGAACACAAGGAACGCTACGTTAGGACGCAGCGAGGAATCGCAGTCAGAGTCACATCCATGAAGCTCCTCAGAATGCCAGAGTTGCAAGTCCCGCGATCACGTCAAAGCCAATAAAAAGGCCGCCGACCGGAGTGTAACCGATGTCGAGTCTCTGATTCTTTCATGGATTTTTTGAACATGTCGTTGTGGCCCCGCTCAAAAGGTTTGTCTGCTTTCGCTGCCGAACGATAGCAGCAGACAGGACCAGTCGTTCCACTTGCACCACTGTCTGAATTCCCGGCGCCCCCTATCGGTAGCGACACAAACTGTCGGAATTGTCCGGTTTGTTTGTTGATGCTATCGGTGAATGGGCTTTAAGGGCTTTCGAGCTTCTACTTGCTATTGGCGTTGGCTTGTTGGCATAGATTTAGCAATTGAGTATGTGGTTAGGCTAATCTTGTGGGAGTGGGGCTATGCGTAAGTAATCCAGCTGCTAGGCTCATCCAATGTCGGCGTGCCCCTGTATTTGCGCAAATTGATAATTGGCGCCGCTATGTGAAAAAGGCCGCCTCAGTTTTGAGTGCATTTATGCGATTTTTAGATAAAATTGATTGTGCTTAATATGTGGCAACTTCGCTTAATAAGCAAAGGGGCATCAGGATCGCGAATTTCGTTTTGAGATGACGCGATATAACGGTGGAGTTTTGATGAAAAAAGTCATGAAGGTCATTTTAATTTCGTGGTGTTTTTCGACCTGTTCATTTTTATATGCTGCCGAATTCAGGGTCGATTTTAGTTCCCCGCAAAAATATGTTCAATCGTTGGGTGCAATTAGAACTGCAATGGGCGATGCGATGTCGCTCGCGAATATCCCTGGCAATAAAATTTTGTATCAATTAAGGCCCGATGCGTCAAATATTGTAGAGGGGATTACCATTGAAATAATTGGAGTTGGTCCCAATGACCCATCCTCAAATACAGATGTTAGGTTTGTGATGAACCCATCCGATTTGTACCTGGCAGGGTTTATCGTTGCGCGTATATTTTACCGATTTTCTGATTTTTCGGATACAGCCAGCGGAAGAGTACAGGTGAATGCGCCACGGCGTTTGGCAGATTTCACGGTAAATATGACAGGAGATTCTAGCTATCTCTCGTTGGCAAGGAGTGCCGGAGTAAGCGCGGATAGAACAGATTTGTCAATCGATAGATATTCACTGATGAAGGGGTATAGGAACCTAATGAATCATGTTTCTTTGACTAGTGCGATAAACGGAGCGGAGGCAAGGGCCTTGCTATCGTACGCAACAGTGCTATCAGAGGCGGTAAGGTTTCGTAGTATCCAAGGGAGTTTTGCATCGACTGCATTAGGCGATGATGCTTTCACTCCATATCGATTGAGTCTCGAAGATTCAAATAGAACTACGCGGTGGGATCGGCTAAGCGATGAGATACGTAAGGTTCAGTACGGCGCAATAAAAATTGCTACGCATGGCGTGGCCCCGATCTTACTAACAAACGTCAGAGACGTTTTCGGAATGACGACCAGCACGGGCAAGAAGATCGTATCAAAGACTCCATCCCTTCCATATAACGATTGTGTTCAGGGTAATATCGGGCGGTGTAATATGGGATTCTGATTGTCTTTCGCGTGTTCTTGCGTAGTCGCGATTTGTTTGAATTCGGTAGATGGGGGCGCCTGTCGGGCTTTTGCGTGGTGATTTTTAATGGGCAGTTAACTTTGAATTTTTACTAGGATGTGCGAAATGTGGGCCAAAAAATATGTTCTTTGTATTTCGATGGCAGGTGTGATGTTGCCATCTGGTTTGGTATTTGGCGGGGGATATTATCATGAGGGGTATATTTCTAGTCCAAAAGTAAATCTTCAGGGTGGGGAGTGTGAGATTGGCCTCGCAGGCTATCAATCTTCCTCCCGTTTCAATGGGGGAAATGGTCGTGCGACGCAAGTATTCGTCACCCTATGCTAGATATCGCCAGGCACGCTCACGCAATCGAATCGAGGGTCAATGTGACATATGCAGGGCGTGGGACCTATTCGAAGCCCATTTATTCGAATTTTGGAAAACCATAGTAGCGCACGGCATCAGACCGGTAATGCCGCACCTTGGATCGCCCGGCGCGGACTTTGTCAAATTGAAGGTCGAGTCCATTAGATCGGCAGGATGAAGAAGAGTCAATCGTCTTCCAAGGTTGCGCTTCCCGGCCGCGGTGATCGGCTCCGCGGTACGCTGTATCACCGCTTCAATCTGAGCCTGCGCGAGGTCGAGGCGCTACGTATCTGTAAGCGATGCCTCACCCTTGCAATTACCCGCACCCATTAGCGGGTAGGTGTCACGCGACCAGTACTTACCATGGCCGCGTGAGGCCAGCCTCAACTTCATCCCGATCGCAGCAGCCGAGTGCCTCCGTTTCTTCGATTCGGTGGCTGCGACGGATCGCGCCACATACCCATAAGGATCAAGCGAGACTGCCGTCGCCTTGGCGGCCCCATGTCGCCCCAAAAGAACGTTGGCACCTTCGCGCAGTGACGGGTCTTGGATTTCAGCTTGAACGACGCCTGGAAGAAGTTGATGTAGAGCGGCGAGACCTGCTAAAGGGGGCAAGGATTTCCGTGGCCCTCCAGGCCTCGGCGCCTTCCGTAGCCGACCAAGCGGTGAACGATAGCGCCATTTTTCTGCTAGACCCACGCCTCGTAGTTCTTCTTGTATGCACGCGACCGAGTAAGCTCGATACCCGTTGGTTTGCAGAAGTAGCACACCGTCTCGTTCATGAAGGCGCTATCGTTGTCGCAATCTAGACCGCGCAGGGGAAACGGCAATGCACTGCGGACCTGCCTAATATGCTCCAGAACGAATGCGCCTCTGCGACACGGCCTGACCAGGCATTCGGTCCATCCCGTCGCGATATCAGTCATCACAAGCGTGTGCACGAGCTCGCTGTCGACCTTGCCGCCACCACAATGCGGCACGAACTCGATCTCGAAATAACCGGATAGATGACCTGCGACCGGACTCCGCTTTCTCACGTTCGCAGACACCCCACGGACGGCGCTGCCGGCACCGAATTGTAGCCTGTCCTCCATCAGAATATCGCTGCTGCTTGTTTCCCAAAGGCGGCACGGAGAGAGCAAGAATGATTGAGAGATTTTCTGGGGAGACGGGCAAACGCCTGCGTGTTGAAGCGTTCACGGGCCAGAAGCTCGTCGGCGGCGACAAAGATCTGGCCGCGGAGTTGGCCGACATGGCCGAACTGATTCAGGTCAAGACTTGCGACGTTATCATCCAGCAGGACGCCACCGACAACGACGTGTATTTCATCATCACCGGCGCGTTCGACATCGTCGTCAACCCTACGCCGATCCGCCGGCGGTTCCCCGGCGATTCGGTCGGAGAGATGGCAGCCGTTGAGCCGATCCAGAAATGGTCTGTGACGGTTCGTGAGGCAGAGGATGCCCTTGTCGCGAAAATCACGGAACAGCAACTGAGCGAGCTCGGCAGCTGCTATTGCAGACCTCTGACGCCGGATGGCAAAAGAACTCTGGAAACGCCTGATCGGGGCGCAACCAGATCGTAAACGCGAAGTGCGACAAAATCCGCGTTTTCGTGATTTCGAGCGCTGAGGCGCTTGATGTCTCGCACCTGCTGCAATCCATGTTCGCACACGACAAGTTCCTGACCGTGCCATGGAACCAGGGGGTGTTCGAGGTCGCAAACCATACGCGCGACGATATCGAACGTGAGCTGGTTTAGTGCGATTTCGCGGTGGCGATCGCACATGGCGACGACGTCACCAATGCCCGCGTCACTGAATGGTCGGCGCCCGCGCGATAACGTCGGTTTCGAGCTTGGCCTATTCATGGGACGCCTCAGCCGCAAGCGCGCAATCTTGATGGAACCGCGCGGCGAGGGCGTCCAGCTTCCGAGCGACATGGCCGGCGTGACGACGATCCGCTACGTCTACGGCGAAAAGAACGGTACAGAGGCGAAGTTTGGCCCGGCTGCGACTGCGTTCCGCAAGCATATCATCAGCCTTGGAACGATTTCCTAAATATTCCCGAAAATCGATCTCGAAGCCGAAGGTGGGTCGTGCCATGGCCAACTTAGTATTCGACTTACCTTGGGGGCAAACAAGTGGGGAATATCAATGGCTCTGACCGACGATTTGAAGAAATGGGTCGGTGAAACGTTCACTGGAGAGTACTGGTATCCCTAACCCCGAGGATTCGCGTCTCAACTCTAGCCACGCGAAAGACCTTTACGCGGACTTGGACCGACATGGTGAACACCATGAAATGGGAGTTCAGCGCACAAATTTATAAGACCTTTTTGAAGTGCGCTTCCGACATCATCAGGAATGAAAGGGGGGTGATTACTGCCTATAACGGAGACCCAGCAATGGTAGTCTTTACCGGCGACTCTAAGAATACGTCCGCAGCCGGATGTGCGCTAAAATTTCCGCTACCGTCCTCGACATTACAACTCGCATCACCGCCGATGTCTACAACATGTTGGCTGACCAGTCGAAGTAGACGAATGGCGTTGACATGTGGGCTCCAGAGTATTGGGGGGACATGGGAGTCTGGACATACACATCGACGTGTAAAGGGCAGTCCAGCCATTGCTAGCATGTCATGGTTGGCACGTGCCATACGGGCAATTTCAATTTTTGGTATTTCTGGTCTCAGGAAACGGGCCGAATCTCACCAATTCCTTTTCTCTGCAACGGCGCTTTTGATCAGATCACGATGATTTTTGCACAGGTTATGCATTTCGGATGCGCCGACCGGCTGCTTTCGCTTCGCGCTAGCGCAAACTTTGGTTGGAGTTAAATTCTCGAAACGCTCAAGCTACATTGTGCCTACGCATCGCACCAAGCGGCGTCGCGCGACCACACGACACACGCGGCATAACCGTTCAGGGCACGAAGCCAAACTGCGTCGAGATTCGCAATCAGGTCGCGATTGCACACACTCTCCTCGGAAACTACGATGCTTGGCTCGTGCTGCCCGTCGCCAAGGACAGAAAACCATGTCATGCCTCCTCCGATGCCGACGCCACGCGCCTTCAACACCGCTTCCTTTGCCGTCCATACGTCATAAAATGCGTCGGTTCGTCTGTGCATCGGCAATGCGGTTACGTGTGCTTCGTCGCGCGGCGCAAACACCGCTGACGCGAGTTTCCTCCAGTTGAGGTCATTGCGAGCAAATTCGATATCTACACCAACCGTCCGTCGCCGCGCAATTGCGACCAGACCATACTGCTCAGAATGCGAAACGTTGAAGTCGAGTTGCCGACCGGGGCCCCCTTGTATCGACTTATCGAGACGCGGTCGACCACCGGTGTCTAGCTCGAAACGCAATTCACTTGCCTTCAAATCTGTTCGTTCGGCCAGCAACTGACGCAGCACGACGCGCGTGATGGCACAACGCAGCGCATCGTCGCGGCGTCGGAAGCGCGCGACCTTTTCACGCTCATCGTCCGAGAGTGGAGCGAATGCGGGACAGTCGAGCGTCGCGCGAAAATCGAAGGTGATGAAAAAGATCTCAATATCTGCTGCCGAAGCACGTGGTACAGCGAGCTCGCGCACATCGAAAGCCGACGTTGCTGGGACAGTCATCAATTCGCTCCGATAGTGACGGTACTCTTGACGAGCGAAGCCGCGCCGCAGCGCCGACATGTGATTCGCGATATTTTCAACGCGCTGCGCTGGATGGTGCTGGCCGGTGCATCTTGGCGCATGCTCTCGACCAGTTTCCCGCCGTACGAAATGTGCGAGTGCACCGATTGCAATCCGTCGCGCGCGGCGATTGGGGGCCGTGCCAGCTGTTCGCTGCGAGAACCCAATACGTCAATGACGCTCTCTGGATGATAACGGATCCACGCCCATGCCGTCTCGATCCGTAGTGCCCGCACTCTCCGATTGCCTTGATTGCTGATGGCCTTGGCGACCTGGCTCTCACCACTGTCACGAGGCTCAAACCGCCGCCAGAACAGTTCCAGTGCCAGTCGCGAGCCACCAACGGCCCCAATGCCACTCAGGCGTTTGAGGCGATCGATTCGCTTCCGCTCGGCTTCGGGAGGCTCCCGAGCGTCTCCTTTTCCAGTGTCGCCAGTTACTGCTTAAGGAGCACCAGTTGTTCGCATTCGCGCAACAGCCGTCGCTGAAGTTCCAGTGGTAGTGGCGTACCGTCGTGGCACCGTACCTCGCCGCGTGCACAGACGTGCGGTGAACTTCCGGCTGTCGACTCGACCCCAGTAACCGAGGGGGACCAGTAGCTTGCACGTGCGCCGCCGGTGTTGTGGGACTTCCCTCTGCAGTTGCCCACGGTCGCGTATGACGTTGCACGACGTCTCATCGGGCAGCAACGGCACACGGATCGCGTGCACGCGATCCCGTTTACCATGCGGCCAACACACGCAGGTTGATGGCCAGCACGATTATGAAGCGCCCCGGGTTTTCCGGAGACTCCACTTCTTGAGAAAATGGAGCTATGGAAAACACGAAGAAGAAGTCCCCGAGGTACTCGCCGGAAGTTCGTGAGCGGGCTGTGCGAATGGTACTGGAAC
>NZ_JAYMRT010000034.1:0-45099 GCF_038900515.1 Burkholderia sp. JPY481 | reverse complement strand
CGACTTCGCCTTCGACTTCGCCGACCACCTGCGCGGCGCTGCCGTCCNGGCGCGCATAGGCCTGGTTGATCGCCTGCGCGAGATCGTCGGCGGGCACGCGCACGACCGACACCACGCCGTAGTTGCGTGCGATTTCAGCAAGCGCGGCTTCGCTCGTGCGCTCGCTGATCCAGACTTCGAGGCTATCGGCATGCTGATGCGCGACCAGGATCTGGCCGCTGCGCGCTCGCCGGCCGCGGCATCGCCGTTCAGCGGACGTTGCGAGGGCGCGGTTTGCGCGGGCATCTGCGTCACGGATGCGCTCCCGGCGACACCGTGCTTGGCACCGGGCCGCTTGCCGGCTCGACGACGGCCGGTTGCGGCATGGTTTGCGGCATCGTCTGCGGCACGGGTTCGGTGGTGGTCTGCGCGCCAGCTTGCGGCACGGCCTGCGGCGGTACCTGCTGAGGCACCTGTTGCGGCATCATCTGCTGGCGGCGCGTTTGATTCAGCTCGAACAGATTCAGCGCCGGCACCCCGCCCTGGCTCGGGCCGAGCGGCATCGGCGGCACGACCGGATCGTCGCGATCCCTCATGATGTCGTTGTCCGAACGGTACGCGCCCTGCACACCCTGAATGTAGTCATAGCGGTTCGCCGTGACGGCCTGCGTGGTGTCGCGGTCGCTCAGGATCACCGGGCGCAGGAACACCATCAGGTTAGTCTTGTTGCGCGTCTTCTGCTCGGAGCGGAACAACTGGCCCAGCCACGGAATGTCGCCGAGCAGCGGCACCTTGCTGTTGCTGACCGGGTAGTTGTCCTGCATCAGGCCGCCGAGCACGATGATCTCGCCGTTATCGCACAGCACGGTCGACTGGATCGAACGCTTCGTGAATTCCGGGCCCGCCGGGTTCGTCGCCGCGTTGTTCGTGCCGTCCACGATCGCCAAGCCTTCCGTGTAGAGCTGCAGCTTCAGGGTGCCGCCGTCGGTGATCTGCGGCTTCACGTGCAGCGTCAGACCGATGTCGGCGCGGTCGAACGTGTTGAACGCCGCGCTGGTCGTGCCGCTCGTCAGGTTCGAGTCGGAACCGGTCTGGATCGGCACGTTGTTACCGACGATGATCTTCGCCTCTTCGTTGTCGAGCGTGATCAGGTTCGGCGTGGACAGCACGTTCGCATCGGCGGTCTGCGACAGCGCCTGCAGCAGACCGCCGAGACCCTGCACGCCGAACGTGTTGTGAAGCCAGCCGATGTTCGGACCCTGCTGGACAGGCGCTGCGCTGGAGGCGGGAGCCGTGGCCAGACCAGGCGCTGCGCTCGTGGCGGGAGCCGTGAGCAGACCCTTTCCGGCGCCAGCGGCCGCGGCCGGCGTCAGGTTGATGATGCTGTTGCCCGTGCCAGCCGCGAGGTTAGTACCGTCAAACAGGTTGTCGTTCGCGACCTGCCACTGAATGCCGAGATTGCCGCTCGTATTCGAGTTGAGCTCGACGATCAGTGCATCGATATAGACCCGCGCGCGACGCGCATCGAGCTGGTCGATCACCGCGCGCAAGTTCCGGTACGTCGCTTCGGGCGCGGTGATGATCAGCGAGTTGGTCGTGGGATCGGCGGTGATCATGCCGCCGCCCTGGTCCTGGTGCTCCTCCTTGTCCTTGTCCTTATCGCCGCCGAGAAAGCCGCCGCTATTACTGTTCGAGCCCGAAGCGCCGCCGCCCATCGGAGAGTTCATCGAGCCGCTGCCGAGGCCGCCCGACTGCAACGGCGGCGAGCCCGACGTACCCGTCGAGCTGCTGCTGTTCGACAGACCGCCGCCAGTGCTGTTCTGATTGAACGAGTTCGCATCGTTCGAACCGCCTGACGAACCCTCGCCGCCGCCCTTGCCGAGCATGCTGCGCAGCGTGCGCGCGAGCTTCGTCGCGTCGGCATTGCGTAGCGGCACGACGTGGATGTTGCCCGGCATCGTGGTCGGCATGTCGAGCTGCTTCGCGAGTTCCTTGGCCGCCGCGAGGCGTGCGGTGTTCGACGCGCGCATCAGCAGCGAGTTGGTGCGCGGATCGGACGAGATCGACACCTTGAGCGTCGCGTCCGTGCTGCCGATCGAGCCCGGATCGAGCATCCTGTTCATCTGCTGCGCGATGTCGATGGCGTTCGCGTTCTTCAGCGGCACGACTGCAAACCCCTGGCCGGCCGCGCTATCGAAATCGGCGATGATCCGGGCGATGCGCCGCACGTTGTCGGCGTAGTCGGTGACGACGATCGTATTTTTGGCGGGGTAGGCCGCGACCGTGTTGTTCGGCGAGACCAGCGAACGCAGTACCGGCAGCAGATTGTTGGCCAACTCATTCCTCAGCGCGAAGACCTGCGTGACGATCTGGTCGCCGCGCGCAGTCGGCGCGTTGCCGACGTAGGTCGGCACGCCTTGCAGCTTGGCGTCGGCCTCGGGCACCACTTTCAGCACGCCATGATCCTGCACGGGCGCGAAACCCTGCATCCGCAGCGCGGACTGCAGGGTTTTGAGCGCCTGATCCTGAGGCACCGAATTTTCGGACACGAGCGCGTGTGCAGTTTGCACGGTGATCCGTGCAGCCAGCAGCAATGCGGTTGCGACGCGAGATAAAGCCATAGTATTTGCCATCCAAAATGTGTATGGTTCTGGTCACATTCCATGTGAGAGCAACGAAACGGCAGGTCTACCCTTACATGATTTGCTGGGAGGACTGCCAGAAAACAGCGCCGCTTACCTCTCGGTCCTTCCCGGTCAGGTAGAATCGGTCGTTTGCCAATGACGGCTGCAGAGTCAAAACCTGCAATTGGCTACCGTCGCCCGGGTCGAAGACGCTCAAGTGCGATGCGTGCCCGCAGCACCAGATTAGACGCCTGGTTTCGTGGCATAGGGAGTAAGACCGCCTTGGAATGCGCTGCTGCCGATGGGCTTTGTCCGGATGGGTATAAGTTCCCGTGCTATGGACGCGACTATGCATTTTTGACGCAAATCGGTTTGCCGAAGGCGTTCCACCGGTTCAGCAGGTTGGCGATGATGAGCTTCCCTCGAAATTTCGCCTTCCAGCAGGTCGTGTGTAAACTCGACCCGAAGGAAGGAAAGAATCGATGTTCAAAATACCGAAGCAGGCATACACCGCGGAGTTCAGGGCGCTCGCGGTGCAGCGAGTGAAAGACGGGCAAAGCGCGCGGGTCGTCGCTCGAAAGCTGGGGATTTCACACCAGTCATTGCGCAACTGGGTCAAGGCCGATGAGGCAGGCACGCTCAACGGCCCGGGGACAAAGGTTGTCACGCCGGAGCAGATGGAACCGTCACGCTTGCGGGCCGAGAACAAGCGCCTGCAGATGGAACTTGAAATCGCAAAAAAAGCGGCGGCGTCCTTCGCGAAGGACCTCCTGTGAAGTACGCCTGGATTGATTCGCATCGCCGTCACTATCCGCTGTCGGCGCTGTGCGGGGTCCTGTCGGTCAGCCTGAATGGCTATCGGGCGTGGAAGCGCGGCGGCACGCCCGGGCGCAAGCGCCTCACGGATGCACAGTTGCTCGTCCTGATCCGGTCTATCCATGCCGAGGTCAAAGGCGCCTATGGCTCCCCGCGGATGACCGAGGACGATGTCCGTGATCTCGCCGTCGGCCAGTTCGAGCAATGGCACCGCGTTGCGCGCCATCAGCTGCGGGCCGGTCAGAAAGGCCTTCGTGTGGGTGTGTCGACCCAGTCGGTCGTCGCATGCCCCGCAGCGGCGGCGAACACGAAAGGTACCGCGCACGCAAGGCGGCGGGGCGACGGAAGGGGAAGGGCAAACCGGTAGTTCCTTCATCGGGAAGGCAATCGTCGCGAGAAGAGTAAGCGCATCGGCACGAGTTGGGTCGGCGGCGAAAATTGCACGGCACATTGACTTCGCCTGTGCTGACTTACCTTGCGCGCATAGCGCACCCGTGTATCTGAGCGTTAGTTTGGGATCGATGCAGGCGGTATCCGCCGAATTCTCGTAGTTATTGGTTATGGACATATGCTCTAAACGGTTTATTTTTGCGATCCGCCCGCGAAGATGCTTCTTCCAGCGAAGGCGAACCCCAGCAGTCGTTGCGCCATCCTGACTCCGTATCGATCGGTTATCGCCAACGGCACGACCCCGAAGTTAAGCGCCGGGCTCGGTCGGATCAACGGAAACGTTGATGAAATATCGTCAATCGTCCTGTAAGCGCGAGATGGCCGGCAATCGCGTGGCCGTTCCAAGGCAGTTGAAAAAGGAGCATTCCAGTACCGGCTGCGCAACGCGCTTTGTCCGGATGGGTACAAGTTCCCGTGCTATGGACGCGACTATGCATTTTTGACGCAAACCGGTTTGCCGAAGGCGTTCCACCGGTTCAGCAGGTTGGCGATGATTACGCCTTCACCTTCCTGCGACGCAAGCCCCTGCGTCAGCAGGCGCTCGCCGATGCAGCGCTTGATGCGCGAGATCTGTGCCTCGACCAGCGAGCGCACACCGTAGCCGTATTTCTTGTGAAATGCATAGATGCCTTTGTCCTCGATGTATCTGACGATCCGGTCATGCCGGCGGGTTCGCTCCTCGCCGTGTACGACAGCGTGAGCTAGCGGTGGGATGACGGGCGTCACGCCCGCGCCTGAAAGCGCTTCGGGACGCTCGATGCTGTAGTACGCGCCATCGGCAATCACCCGATCCATCGGCACATCAGCGGGCAGCACGGCGTCCATTCCTTCGCTGTCCGATACTTCTGTAGTGGCGATGCGGATCGCGTGTACGTTCATGTCAGCGTCGATCGACAGATGCATCTTCCGCCACGGCGTGCGCGCGGCCTTCTGGGCGTACTTTGCCTCGTACCACTGGCTCGCCCGCCCAAAGCTCAATCCCGTGCTGTCGACGATGAGACTGATCGTCTCGCCGTGCGCGAGACGCCGGGCCAGCTGTTCGCAACGCTGCGTGACGCTCACCTCCAGTGAAGCGAACCGTTCGCCCAGCTGACTGGCGCTGGGCACCGGGATGTCCAGCCCGCGAGTCTCCCAGTAGTCCTCCATATAGCCGGTGATCTGCCGCATCCCCCAGCCGAACAGCCGGTAGAAGGTAAAGATCAGCTCGATGTACGCCGTGGTGTAGGTCGGCTCACGCCCCGACACGCCCGGCGTACGGATCTTTGCGTTGATAAGCTGCGCCTTCAGATCGCCGCCCGGCACATACAGGCTGATCATGCCGCGCTTTCTCAGGCTCTGGTTATACGCCCGCGCGTTCGTCACCCGGTACCCCGGCTTCTTGGGCTTGCGCGGTTCACCCGTTTATAGTCTGGCTTTATATGGCATTATTCAAGCTGGCTTCATGATGTTGCGCTTCTACACAACCCGCAGCATCTTTGCAATACCCCCATCCGGACAAAGCCGACATGCTGCAATGAGCAAAGGCCGGACGC
Source organism: Burkholderia sp. JPY481 (assembly GCF_038900515.1). NCBI lineage: Bacteria > Pseudomonadati > Pseudomonadota > Betaproteobacteria > Burkholderiales > Burkholderiaceae > Burkholderia > Burkholderia sp. JPY481. Next base: position 39,698 of record NZ_JAYMRT010000034.1, on the reverse strand, counting down.
TGCGACAGCGCAGCCATACACGCAAAACATGGATACAGGGTCATGCAAAACCCAACCTCACCACGCCGCAAGCGCGGGCCCCGCTTCCTCGATATCGCCGAAGCCGCTGGCGTGAGCCTCGCAACGGTGGACCGCGTGCTGAACGAACGGGGCAGCGTGTCCGCCGCGATGCGGGCACGCGTTGTGGCGGCCGCACGCGAACTCGGCGTGCCTCGCGTGCTGCCCAATCCAAGGCACGGACTCCTGCATATCGACGTGCTGATCCCGCGCAACGACACGCCCCTCTTTCAGCGGATTAATCTCGCGCTGCAACGGTCGATGCAAATGCTCGATCGGAGAATCGTCCTGCATCGGCAAATCGTTCCGGAGGCCGACGACGAAGTCATCACGCATGCGATCCTTCGACCGAATCACAAGCGTGCCGGGCTGATCGTCACGACGCACGACACACCCGCGGTGCGCGATGCGCTGCGCGCAGTGATCGCCCAGGGCGTCCCCGCGGTCACGATGGTGACCGATATCGCCGACATCGGCCGTTTGCATTACGCCGGTATCGACAATGCAAGCGCAGGCCGCACGGCTGGGTATTTCGTAGGACGGCTCGCGACGCAGCCCGGTCGCGTGCTGCTGCTTTGCTCGCACAAGGACTACCGCGCGCACGTCGACCGGATCAGCGGATGCCGCGCGACGCTGGTCGAGTCGTTTCCGCACCTCGTCTGCGAACACGAAGAGATGGAAACGCTGGATGACCCAGACCGTTGCCATCGTGCCGTACTGAACGCACTCAAGCGCAGCAACGTGGTCGGCATCTACAACAGCGGATACGGATCGGAAGGGATCGAAGCGGCGTTGCGCAGGGTGGGCGCGGCGGGCAAGACGGTGTGGGTCGGCCATGAAATGCTCGACCGCCACAGGCAATACATTGAGCAAGGCACGATGGATATCGCCATCGACCAGGACCCTGACGGGCAGGTGATCTCAGCATTGCAGCATGCGCTCAATGCGTGCGGCGTGGTGGACGCGCCCGCGCCTCCCGGGCCCGTCGAGTTCCGCATTTTCTGCTCGGCCAACCTGCGCCGAAGCCCTTATCTGGTCGACCACCTTGCGAGGTGAACCCGATCCTCGGCGTTTCGACGAGCTGAAAGGCTTCACATCGACAGGCTTTGTTCAAGAGGGCCGCTTGCGCGGCGGCCGTGGGTCGGGTAGAAAGAGTCCGGTGATCTATCCGACGAGCGAGCTTTCATGCCTTACAAGACAAGACTGAAGACGGGCGAACCGCGCAAACGAGCGAAGCCGGGCTATGCGGTAACAAACGCGCACGAGTACAACGAAAGCCTGAAGCGGCGCGGGCAACTCAGCCTGTATTGTCCCGACGGAGACCTGAAGGCGCTGTTCATCAACGACACGCCCTACCAGAAGGGCGTGTCGGGTCAGTCCCGGACGTACAGCGATGCGTACCTCGAACCGATCTTCATCTTCTACCGGCTGTTCGGCTGGGGCATGCGGCAGATCACCGGCCACATGCACGAATTCTGGGCGCTGCGCGGACTCGACATCGGGGTACCGAGTTTCGGGCTTCTGAGCGAGCGGTTCCGTACGCTCGAGGTTCAGGTCAAGCAACGCTGCGCTCGCGTGGCCGAACGCCTGCGCAACGGCGAAGCCATCAGCCTGATCGTCGACAGCAGCGGCATGAACTTTGGCCGGGCCAGCGAATGGCATCGGCAAAAGTACGGGCGCGACGCGAGCCAGACGCCGTGGCGCAAGATGCATCTGTCGATCGACCCGGAGATGAATGTCCACCGGATCGCGATTACCGAGGACAACGTCTCCGACGAGGCGGGCCTGAATGCGATGCTGGCAGTCGACGCGAACGTCGACTGCGTGATCGCCGACTGCGTGATCGCCGACTGCATGATCGCCGACGGCGCGTACTACAGTATTGCGCAGACCGAGGCGTGGTCAGCCTGCGGCGTGCTGCCGGTGATTCCCCCACCGGCCAATGCGGTCGTTCACAATCAGCCGGCGACGCGCTGGCACGACCATCTCGTTCGGTACATCAAGGACAAGGGCATCCATGCGTTCCGCAACAAATACGGGTATGGCCAGCGTGCGCTGGTCGAGGCGCAGATCTCGCGAATCAAGCGTTGCATCGGTGCGCGGCTACTGACGCGCAAAACCGAATCTCAGCAGCGCGAGGGCGTGATTATCGCGAACCTCGTGAATTTGTGGAACAGCTTCGGCAAGGCCGTTTGCGTCAAAAATGCCTAGTTGCGTCTGCAACCAACTGCAGCCATGCCCTGCTGAACAAAGCCAGGAAGCTGCGGCTTTTTTTTGCATACGTTCTTGCTGCTTTGCTCGACCGCAGCATTGCGCCGGCCTGATGCGGGTGCATCGAAGAATGAATTGTTCAGGGCCGACTATTGAATTGGAAGAATTTCGAAAAAATCGGCGGTTCCAGCTTATAACCCCTACAAGCGAATGATCTCGTTGGCATCCCAATGGCCGTGCCACTTTCAATCCTCAGGTCCACGACCGCTGAGGCGAGAAATTTTCAAGCGCCAGAGCGAGTACGATCGCCAACGCGCAACGGCATTGACCCCACTGCTTTCGGCGTAGCGCCTGAACGACGGCGACGCTCAGCGACCGGCGATGACACTGCGCCGGTCTCCCACACGAATCTTGCGGGCTTGCGTTCAACAAAGGCAAACAATAGCAGTCCTGAGCCCAACGTAAACGATTGAATGTGACTATAGAAAAATCCTACGAACTCAATGTCACGGCGATCAGTATAAAGGGAAATCAACTCGACGGAAAATGCGTCGATGTGGCATTCCAATTAGGCGGATCTTGCCCGAAAACATTGCGAACGAAGAAATCCATGAGCTTACGCTCGGTGAAGATACCGGGGGCTCCATGATCAGCACCGGGCACATAGACCATTTCGAATTCCTTTCCCGCCTTAATGAGACTGTCGGCGAGCGCAAAGGTGGAGGCCGGATCGACATTGTGGTCCATTTCGCCCACAACAAGCATAAGTTTGCCGTGCAGATTGTCGGCATTGTCGATGGCGGAGGACTGTGAGTATTCAATGCCGACGGGCCAGCCCATCCACTGTTCGTTCCACCATATCTTGTCCATACGGTTGTCATAGCAGCCGCTGTTGGCTACCGCAACCTTATAGAAGTCCGAATGGAATAGCAGTGCATTCATGGCATTCTGGCCGCCAGCTGATGTACCGAAGATTCCCAAATTCGAGATGTCGTACCAGGGATATACAGAGGCAGCCGCCTTATGCCACAGAATGCGATCGGGAAGGCCTGCATCTTTCAGATTCTTCCACGCGACATCATGGAAAAGGCGTGAACGGTTGTTAGTGCCCATTCCGTCGATTTGCACAACGATAAAACCTAACTGGGTAAGGGGCTCTGTTGTGGTTGTGAATGACTTTGGGACGTGAGAGCCTTGCGGGCCGGCATATATATGCTCCACCACAGGATACTTCAGATGTGGATCGAATCTATCTGGTAGATGAATGATCCCCCAAATATCGGTCTTACCATCGCGCCCTTTGGCAACAAAATTGATTGGTGCTCTCCATCCATTAGATTCGAGTTGGGAGATGTCGGTGCTCTCGATCTGCATCAGTTTAGCGTTGTCGCTAGACCGGAAAAGCGCCATGCGTGGGGGAAGGTCGATACGCGACCAGAGGTCGACGTAGAATCTACCGTCCGGAGAAAACTCGATGTGATGATTGGCCGGTTCTGGCGTAAGTGATGTCAGCCCCTTTCCGTCGAAGCCAATTCGGTAGGCATGAATGAAATATGGGTCCTCACCGAAATTCATTCCGCTTGCTTCAAACCAGATTTCCCTTCTGACTGGATCGATGTGGGCCACCCCGCGGACAATCCAGTCACCTTTGGTGATTTGGTTTTCTAAAACACCGGTACGGCCATTAAATAGGTACAGATGTTCAAATCCATCGCGCTCGGATGCCCAGATAATTTCCTCTCCATCATTGACATTGTAACGAAAGTGCTTTCCGGCACTTCTTTGGTTATTTCTTAAATCTCTATAATCGACGAACGTGGAGCTGACCTCATCGATCAAAGAGCGCGTACGGCCGGTGGCTGCCTCCACCTCGATTACTCGGTAGAGCTGATGGCCGCGTTGGTTGTACTCAAATGTAAAGCCTTTCCCATCCTTCCACCAATTAATTTGGGAAAGGTCAAAAGGATTCGGGAACAAGGCATTGTCGATATTGACCATGCGCTTGTTGACTATGTCGAATAGTACCGGTTGCGGTCGCGGAAGAATATCTCCCGCTTTGGGATACGCTAATGGCTCATACCTGGCTTGATGGTTTGTTGCTGAGGAATTGACAAGCATGATTTGACGCGGTTGGCCGACGGCGACACGGTAACCTGCGAGGTGATTCGAGTCAGGGGACCACTTTAGGGATGAGAAGACGTAATTGTTCGCTTCTGTCCCGTCCGAACTTAGCGGTACATTTACTGACCCGTCCTTACTCATTAGAAAGACGTTGTAGTTTTTGATATATGCTTTCCACTTGCCGTCCGGCGAATCGCTTGTCATTCGACTATCGCTTTCAGCCGTTGGCGTGAAGTCGTTATGAAATGACAAGATTTCGCCCTGAGAGATCCTAGTGCAGATGTAGCTTGAAAGATCACAACTCCACTGAACGGAATCAATGTAGAACAGCAACTGGTTGCCGTCTTGTCCGATTTCGAAGCGGCCAAAGGGCAGCGAAGTGCCTCGGAAATTGGAGGAGGCCGCCTTATTTAATGCTTCGGCAAGGCGACTATGATCGAAAGCCGGTTGCTTCTTCCCAGTTTTGACATTGAATTTAATGAACTGGCGCTCGCCATGTGTCGTCCGTCGGTAGGCAAACGTCTCGGGCGAAAGCCAGAAAGGGGGAGTATCGACGAAATTGACAATTTTATCCGAGTATTGATAACGAACTCTAAGAGCCCGCTGAAAGTCTGAGGGGGTAAGAGCAAAGGGGGGGGGCATGGTTCCGTTCCCCTGGTTGTCAGCAGCCGATAGCAACGTGCAGTAGGAAATTAGAAGCAGAAAGATGGTGACAATTTTGTTGCATGAATGTTTGGCCTTGAGTATGTAGGTTACGTCGTCGGCTTACCTTGCCGCAATTTTTATGCCATCAGTGAATGCGAGTGGGTATGATCAGTGTCCGCTGATCGCAAGCGAGGCGACCGGTGAGGTTCTGTCGCGATAACGGGAAGTAGAGTGGCCGGTCTTGGAAACTGCAAGTCGGCAGATGAATAAGCCAGCGAAGACGCCGCGACAGGTGGCCTCGTTCGTTCAGACAGGATCCGCGAGTTTTTAAGTGGAATCGCTGAGGCAATCAGGCTGCCGATTTTATCGCTGGCAGCGTGGCGAAGTATGCTTCATCCAGTGTCTGGTCGGCCAGCCTGGCATCAGGCCGGTTCTGGTTATACCCGTTCAGGTAATCGCCCGATTGAGCTGCGGGCGTGGCTGACCGAGTCATAGGCTTTCAGATAGACCTCTTCATATTTGACGCTGCGCCACACCCGTTCGACGAACACGTTGTCACGCCAGGCGCCCTTTCCATCCATGGACAGAGGAACGTTCCGGCTAAGCACCGCGTCGGTGAATCGGTTGCGGTGAACGGGGCTGCCTTGATCCGTGTTGACGATCTCAGGCAGCCCGTATTTCGCAAACGCTTCCTCCAGCGCCTCGACAGCGTGGCAGCTCTCCAGCGTGATCGCCACCCGGTATGCCAGCACCCGACGACTCGCCCAGTCCACGACGGCCGTCAGATAGACGAAGCCGCGCGCCATCGGGATATAGCTCGTATCGAGTGCCCAGACTTGATTGGCCCGGTCGATCTTCCGGTTGCGTAGCAGGTATGGCCAGATCCGGTGGGCTGCATGCTTGCGGCTCGTGTTCGGCTTGCGATACAACGCCTCGACGCCCATGCGCTTCATCAAGGTGCCGGCGTGCCTGCGCCCGACCTTGCTGCCTTCGCGACGCAGCACCCCACGCGATTGGTAATAGGCGCTCGCCCGGCTGATGCCTACCAGCCGCCACGATCAATCATCGCCTTACGCCCAGCAATCCCGGCCTTGCTGAGCGCGCTTTCTAAAAAATCATTCTCCAGCGTCAACTGCCCGATCTTCGCGTGCAGTACCTTCACGTCGACTGGCGGTGCCGCTGGCGCCGAGTTGCCCGCTTCGAACACATCGGCAACCCGCTCCTGCAGTTGCTTCTTCCAGTCCGTGATCTGATTCGGATGGACATCAAACTGCTGGGCCAGCTCTGCCAGCGTCTTGTCGCCCTTGAGCGCCGCGAGTGCCACCTTTGCCTTGAACGCTGCTGAGTGTGTCCGTCGGTTTCGTTTCGTCATCTTCTGGTTCCTTGTTGCCGCCCATTATGACCGACTCACGCCCCTGCTTTTCCACTCAACGAACTGTCCGAATTCTCGGCGCCACCTCTGTTTGTCCGAAACCCAACATTTCCTACAACCGTCGGCCCGATTGGCGGAAATGCGTCACTGCACACGGAGATGGCCAGCCCCCGTTGACTGAGTCGTGCTCGTATGCAGCGCCAGCGACCTTGAGCCGTACGTCTACCTCGTGCACAGGCTCACTGAATGGCCACCGCGCAACCTGCTGCGATTTGTCCGAACGCGTACCGCTCCGCATCTCAAAACTCGCACGATCGCGGGCATTGAATTCGACTGCGGCCCAACGGGGTAGTTGTCATTCGCATGAAGCTTCCCTGCCAGTACGGCCCCACCCCGTGCAGGCCCGCGAGCTCAAGCAGGCTGACATCGTCTTGCATGCGTCGCGTTGTGACATGCGGGCATCGAGTTGCTCCCAGGTTCTGCGGTAAGCCTAACGCGGGAACAGTGCGTCACGAATCGCCAGGGTTCTGTCGCGATAACGATGGCAGATCAAATGAGTGAATGTACATAGGATTGCTTACATAGCCAGCAGGTAGAACTGCCCGGCAACCGTTCGGGCGACGCGATCGTCTTGCATCTGTCCCTTGCGGATCATATGCATCACTTCGATGCCAGACAGAATGATGCGGGCACAGCGAAAGTCCTTGAATCCCATCATCGGTTTGATGATGCGTTTGATCGCTCGGTGGTCCTGCTCGATGATGTTGTTCAGATACTTGTTCTGGCGGATCTTGATCGGCGTGTCGCGCCCGGCGTTGAGAGCCTCGAGCGCAGCCAGATTCGCACCGCTCTTGTCCACGGTAATCGTCTCGGGCTCGCCGTTCTGGTCAGTCGCCTTCTCAAAGTAGCGGCGCACAGCGGCCTTGTCTCGATGGGCACGCAGCAGGAAATCGACTGTGTTGCCCTGCTTGTCGACAGCGCGGTACAAATACTTCCATTGGCCTCTGACCTTGACGTACGTCTCGTCCATCCTCCAGCTCTTGCCCACCGGGCGCTTGTGGCGGCGAAACGCCTTCTCAAACAGCGGTACGAGCTTGATAACCCAGCGGTGCACGCTCGAATGGTCGACCTCGATGCCTCGCTCTGCCATCATCTCCTCGAGATTTCGCAGGCTCAACGAGTAAGCCACATACCAGCGTACGCACAGCAGGATCACGTCCAACGGATAGTGCAGTCGCTTGAGACCTTCGCCGATGCCCGGAGGCAACGTCGCGCGTGGTGTCTTCTTCGTCTGGCCCATGCTGTTCGTCACTCAGGATCGAACGCAAATTTTAACCCGGCACCTTGGCGCGACAGAACCCCGATTATATCGCACAGACGACCGGCTCACGACCTCGGCAATTGGGAGCTTCCCGGGAACCGTTGTAAGCGGCTTAGCGAAACCTGCGAGCGGTTATTCGCTTCAACTTAATACTAATTCCGCCGATAATCCAGCCTATTGCGCACAGAATGGATTTCATTCGGATTGTCGAGTGTGGCAGCAATCCGTTTATTCACCTGACCTTCCGAATTCGGAGCCTGGGCCTCAAGGTCAAGTTCCCGTGGGGCCGCAAATATTTATTCAAGATTGGATATTGCTGAAAAATAAAGACGATTTAGCTAAGCTGAAAATGGCTAAACCTAGTCCATGCCACGCCGGCTGGACAGAAAGTCCAAACGAGGGGTGCTACAAAAACAGTCCCGCTCTTGCGGCACCAGACATTCCCGTATGTTGTTGCAGACGCAACTATAGATCTTTTACGCACACGCACTTGCCGAACGCGTTCCACAGGTTGACGAGGTTGGCGATGACGACACCCTCGTCTTCCGGCTCCGTCGCGCTAAGGAGTTACTGTAAAAGCAGGGCATGAAGAATTCGCCCGAAGAGCCAGTGGAGAAGGAACGAATTTTGCGAAAGACGTTGGCGGCTGGCGTTGCGAAGGTTCTGAAGGCCTGACCCGCCTATAAGGACCTCCCCATTTTAACAAGCGGGTTTTAATGCGTCGCTGACCAAGCTTCGGTGTCGTTCGAGACGTTGGTGGTGCGGACGGCGGCGAGACAGACTGCATGCCCATAAACGGCCTTACTGGGCGCTGTGGTTGCGCCCGGGCCCGGATAGTAACCGCGCAGCGGGACTCCATCCCTGGGACGGCGAATAGATGCGATTTGGCGCCTTACGGTTCATCGAGTTCGCCCGCTGCCGGTCTGACCTGTCGCTATCCTTTACCTGTTGCGTCTTCGAGTGCAAAGTGGATCGTGGTTGATGGCTAACTCGCTGTCTGTTGCGCAAATCACTGCGCGCGGAGCAATCCATACGTGCGATGGATCGAATTTCTCGCCTTTCGCGAGCACGCCCAGAGAATACGCGCATGCTTGTTGGCGACGGCGACCAGCGTCTTGTAGTAGCCGACGCGCGCCTGTAGCTGGACAATCCAGCGCGAGAGCCGGTCGTCACGTCGGTGTGCCGTCAGGACCGCTGAGCGCGCGCCATGAAACAGCAGGGTTCGGAGATAGTCGTTGCCTTGCTTGGTGATGCGTCCGAGCCGCTGTTTTACGGTGCCGATCCAGGCAGCCATCTGCCGGCCGTTTTTGAATTGTCGCGCATCAACGATGGTCGAAACAGCGGCGGATGCAGTCAGAGGGCCCACGCCGCACACGTCCATGCACCGCTGTGCCTGAGGATCATGACCGGCGGGTTCGGCAATCTGTTTGTCAAGCCACGCGATTTCCTGATCCAATGCCTGGCATTGTGCCCAGCCACGCATCAGGGCCTGGCGTGTGGGACCAGCGAGTTCGTTGCTGCCGTCTTCGATACGGTCGACGATGTGTTGGTGTAATGTGCGGATGCCTTGCGCCAGAAACACACCAAACTCGGCAAGCAGTCCGCGCAGGCGATTCACCAGCGCGGTACGTTCCTCGACAAACCCGGCATACTGCGCCGACGTTCAGCTCACACGGACGTAATATCGTTTCGGGTGCTTCTTGATGGCGGCGAGATCGACGCCCTGTAGAAGCCAGCGTAGTTGCTCGATGCTCAATGTCACGATCGCCGCATCGCTGGGCCATGCAAAGCGATCATGACCCTCAAGCCGCTTCAGAAGAAGCCAGAACCCATTGCCATCCCAGGCAATGATCTTGATACGATCGTGACGCCGGTTGCCGAACACATACAGTGCCTCGTCCAGCGGGTTTAGCGACATCGTCTGCTCGACGAGGATCGACAAACCATTGATGCCCATCCGGAAGTCAACGGGATCGCGGTGAACGTAGACCTTCAGCCCATCGTCGAACCGGAACACGGCAGCCTCCCCAGCATCTGGACGATCGTCGCCAGTTCCTCGAGACTCGCGTTGCCGAGCCCAAATTCGACGCCATTCGGCAACCGCACATGAAACGCGACCACCATCAGTGGCGGCGACTGCGACGGCCCTTGAGGCATAGCCGGCGGTGGCAATGGTGCGGTGACGACTGGGATGAATGGCGGCGCCTCGCTCGGGCGCAATGGTGTCGGAGTATCGATCGGCACGCCACCCGTGACTCCTGATGGCGAGATCTGCTGAGCCTGCGCCATTCGCTGCTGACGGTAACGAGTGATCCACTTGGGAAGCTGATTCGGATTTACATCATGTTCCATTGCTGTGCGCGCGATTGACACGCTGGGCTTCAGGCACATCCTCACCAATTCGTCGCGTGCGCCTTCGTCATACTCGCGACGGCCGTCGCGTTTTGCGCCAATCACCAGGCGGCTCTTGAGATCTTTGTTCCCTGTCATCGGTGTCAGTGTGCAGGTGTCCACGTGGACACCTAGCTTCTGACCTTCTGCCCCTCGATGGAAGGGCGTCTTTTATTGACCGCTTACCGATATTCAACGTAGCCACTACGCGTCGCAGCATTGCGGCTCAGTTCGCGCGAGATAGTCGATGGATGTCGTCCTACACGTCGGGCAATCTCGCGAATGCCATGCCCCTGGACGCGTAAGAGCGCGATTTCCTCCCGTTCCTGAAGAGCGAGAAACCGGGCTGAAAGCGGAGCAAGGCTGATATTGGGCATACCGCCACTTTGCCTGAACCAGCGAGCTCCGACCGCAGAAGACACACCAGCTATGACTGCCGCTTCCTCGCTTGACAGACCCTGTGCAATTGCTTTCCAGAACCTTTGCAGGTTCTGCTTCTGATTGACGCCAGGGCGCGCCCGATAGAGCCTACCATTATCTCCTCCTCTGCTGATTCAGCATTCGGCCGTCGAGCTGCCTCACAGAAGTTGCTCCATCAGGAAGCTCGGATTGACCTTATGAAGGGGCTCACCGACCTTCTCACGGCATCGCACGTCGGCGGCAGGGCGAGTTCTGCACTTCTAGCATTAAAGGGATCTGGCGCGACACACTACCGCGGAAAAAAGGGAATAAATGCTGTGGCGGAGAAGCTGATCGATGCTGGGGTAAAGCTGGCACCATGCGATTGGGGGTATTGTGTGTATTCACAAAGCTTGTCTCCATGTCGTGGCGATGCAAAGGGGCCGGATGAAACGAGGCGTTCCCCAGACATCTGCTCGACCTGCTCCAACTTTGCCGTGACCGAGCATCACCGCGCCTCGTGGGAGCGCCGGCTCTCTGGGGACGACGAGTTTTTGAGACGGACAGATCTTCCAGAACAAACCGTTCAGTGGGTTTCCCGTCGTCGAGAAAACACCGTTCGATTGCTCCGCGGTCTCAACGAAGGCGGTCGTGGAGATGGCGTTACTGGCTCGAAGGATGTTGAAGATGAAGAAGGAAGGTCTGAGTGTCGAAGACAAGGTTCGCGCCGTCGTGAGGGCGAAACGAGATGAGAACCCATGCGAAAGGCTCTCGATTAGCGAAGTATGCCGCTTGGCGCGTGTGAGCCGGGCCGGGTTGTATGCCCACCACAGGCGCCTTGTCGACGAGCTTCTTGCGTCCGAAAAGGCATCGCACGCCACTCCGTGCACGCCTTCTGACGCACGCGCGCGATTCGCGACAAAAGCACGAGCAGACAGGTTGACAAAGGCCTTGATGTACCTGTGCCTTGAATTGCAACTGGAATTGAGGACACTTCGTGCGCGCGTATCTGCGCACGAAACAAGAAAACACGACGTTTAACTCGCTGAGCTACGCGCAGTGCGAACATTTAGTTGCCGCGAGAAACATCGTGGCCGCCGAAGACAGGCGTTGCCAGCCAACTTCCACTTTTATGCCTCAGCCAGTATGCAGGTTGGGCAATCTGGCGAAGATGTGCTCCAAGCGTGACGTGCGCATTCCCGCCAGACGGGTCTCCTTCATCCGTTCGAACCGCGCCAGGTCATCTTTCGATACAAACTGGGCGGCCGACACCAGCAGGGCGTTAGCCGCATGCAGACTGCTACCCAATTCGCGAATCTGGGTGGTGGCCCTTCCTCGGGCAAGGTCCGCCGCGCCTACTGCTGTCGGCCGCCCCCGAGTCGCCGTTGGTCCAACGGGACGAACCGGAAGTCCAGCAGATAGCTAGAACACGTACCGCGCCCCGCCATTGATGAGCCAACCCCGGAACCCGCCGCTACCGATCTGCTGCTGGTACGACACGCGCCCATAGAGCGAGAGCCTCTGCGTATACGTGCCGTTGATGCCGAGCGAGTATTGCAACGCATCGCCCATCTGGTCGCCTGCCCGCCGGTCGTGCTGTCGCTGACGCTCTCCACATCCGGGGCGAGCGGCACAGTGGCCTCCGCCTCCTCGGGTCCGGCTGCGGCGTCGGCGGAGGGCTGCACGCCCGGCGTAACGCGTGTGCGGGCGAGGGCACTGTAGGCATCGGTGGCGGCGACGCGTAGCCAGAGCGCGTCACCATGCACGGTCGTATCGGTCAGCGAGAGGTGCGAGAGCCCGCTGGCGATCGTGACGGTCGGCACCGCGGCACTCGTCACGCTGCCGCCGGTGAAGCTCACACGGGCACCGCCACCTGTGTTGTCGCCCATGTACAGTGCCGCGCTGCTGGCTCCAGTGGCGCGGGCCGTGACATTCGACGCCGTCAACGTCGCGCCATTTTCAACGTCGATGCCTTCCGATCCCGTGCCGCTGGTGCCTATTGTCGTGCCGTTCAACGTCGCCGACGTGTTGCTGCCTACCGCGACAACGCCGATCGCACTATCGCCGGTGGTATTGAAGCTGCCGCGCGTAACGTCAAGGACCGAGCCATTGCCCGCATAAGCGCCGTAGCCGTAGAGGCCGGCCGTCTGGACCGGAACGTCGGTGGCACTGAGCAGGGAATTGGCGTCCGTGACTGTCAGCCCGCGGCCTGACCGGCCAATCGTGGTGACGCTTCCTCCGGTCATGCTGATTCGCTCCGCGGAATAGGCATAGGCATAGGCATAGGCACCGTATCCCGTTTGCCCGCTGGTGTTGATCGGGGTACCCGACGTCCTGACCTGTCCGGTTTCGCGTGCTATGAGACCCGCACCCGACTGGCCGGTGGTGGTAATGCTGCCTCCCGTCATATCGACCCTGGCGCCGCCGGCGAGGGCCAGCACGCCATAGCCCGTATTGCCGTGCGTCTCGACTGCGACATCGGTGGCAACAATGGCCGAGTTCGGCGCGGATGACCCGGACGCGCGCAGACCGACGCCACTATACGAATTGGTCAGGACAGAACCGCCATTCATCGTGATCTGTCCGCCGCTCTGGGCGTTGACGCCATACGCACTCAGGGTTGTACTGCTGCTTTCCGTGCGCACCGGGACGTTGATCAGCGTGATGGTGCCCCCGAACGAAATCACGCCATTGCCGACGTCGCCTCTGGTCGTGATCGAACTGTTTGACAGCGTGGCGGACAACGTATCGGAAACCCCCAGTCCGTAGGCTCCGATGCCACCGGACGCGGCGCCATTCGTCGTGATGTTCGTGTTGCTCAGGTTGACCGAGCCGTTCTGATGCAACTCGATCCCATATTCGCCGGGGCCGTTGGTCGTGATCTCCAGCCCCGAGCCCTGCGCGGACGACTCTTGCTGTACCTGCAGCGCGTGGCCCAACGCCGTGTTGCCGATCAGCTGGATCGGACCGGCAGCGGGGCCGGCAGTGGGATCGAACGTGACGTGGGAACCCTCGCGCGCGAGGATGGCCCAGCCGTTATTCGGAACGTTGGGCACGTTAATGCTCGTACCGCCGACGACGGTGACGGTCTGACCATTCAGGATCTGCGAAGTTGTGATGGTGCCCGGGCCGATAGTCGTCTGCGCATGCGCAACCGCCAGGAGCTGCGTTGCAACCGCGATCGCATTCAGCCGAAATGCATGACCTGGTTTGATGCGCCGGAAACCGGTCAGATACCGGAAGGCCAATACATTAGACGGTCGTTTGCGTTGCTGAATGTTCCCGGATGCTCCCATGACATCTCCATAAATTAAGGGTCGAGCATGTTAGGCACTTTCGGTCAGACACTGATCGGCGTACAAAACGTCAATCCGTGGATACATCGGTGTTCCTCATCCACAGCGTGAGGGATGCAGCTGCGGTCGCAGAAACTGCAATCAGGACGTTTTCAGGCTTCACGGCACCGCCTGTCGCGTAAACGTAGGGCCGATTGAACGCGATGGATGTGATGACGATCAGCCGGCATGGTAGCGAGTCTGGCGAAACAACGGGATTTCCCTCGCTTACGGTGATGGCCGGGGAGGGCGCCGAAGAGCCAGCGATAGACACCAGACAGGGTAGTCGAGCTGACGACAGTCGTCGGACGCTGCTAGCGGTCACGTTGGAGTCTTCACCATGACCCATCGTTGCGTGGGCAACGGCAAGGAATCGCAGTGACGATTGTTCTGCACGACAATATTCGGAAACAGCCGTTGCGAATTCCCTTGGCATACGTCCTCCCTTGCCTGAATGCTAACGATTACGCATACCTATCAAACAGAAGAACGACCACTGAAAGAAAGAACGACTACTGAAATGTGAAGTTCGGTAGTCGCCGAAAAGCGCGAGTTTTATCTAACTTGCGTTATGTGCTCGCACCCCGGCGACCGGAGAAGCGCTTCTTTTCGTTCTTCTTGGTAGGCTTTCATTCATGCCAATTCTACCGCCCTGGAGTAACTCACAGCTGCATCTCGATAGTCAGACGCCACATAGGTTAATTAACCGCATCGGACTGGGCATTTTATGAAATGATCCGCGCGTTTTCTTGAAAAATTTCACAGGTTGTATAACCTAAAACTCGATTATTTGCCAAGAACTTTTCCGGTGTGTCGTCCGGAGATGGCAGGACGGTACGTCGCATTGATGTCGCACGTGGAATGGCATGTATCGTCCGGCAACGAGGCGAATGATGCGCCTTCAAACGGACGAACAGTACGCTAGCAAGCTGGCATACCCGACGAAATAGCGCGCCGTTTCGTACCGACTCATCTTGCATTATTTGAATCCAATGCGTTGTGTGCAGGATTGCTAATTATGTGCATGCGGCATGCTGATAGAAAAAGCTTTGTAGCTTGGTCACCCGTTTTGCAGGGAGAGGCACTCGTGCGTCCGATGAACGAATCCGAAATGCGAAACGCCCTGCAGCCCGTTTCCATGGCCCCGGATTCTGTTTCGATAAATGGAGTTCCCAGACTGCCGTTTCCCTGGAGTTCACGATGAAGCGTTGTCCCAGACGTGCAAACCATCGTAAATTGCGTCTCGCTGCTGTGGCCGTGGCGCTTGCGTGCGGAGAGATGTCTGTTCCCAGGATTGGGTTCGCACAGAGTGCCCTCAATATTGACGGCAACACCACCGTGACCGCACCCGCCGGGCCGAGTTCGTTCACGAATGTCGTCGCGGGCGCCAGCAGCGGGAATAATGGAGGAGGTGCTCCGGGCGGGACATTCATTGTTCCGACTGGCGCAAACGTTGTACTGTCCGGTATCCAGATTGGGCAGTTCGCTGGAAGCACGGGGCTCATCACCGTAAACGGCGGGTCGATCAACACCACCAACCCCGAATCGCAGTACTACATCGGCTTTGAGGGTTCGGGAACGCTCACGGTGAGCGACGGCGGTAGCGTGCACAGCCTGTTTATAAGCCGCCTAGGGGAGCGCGCTGGCTCCGCCGGTGTGCTGACGGTCGAAGGGCACGGCTCGACGTACACGAATGACGGCCAGTTTATCGTCGGGAACGGCGGGACGGGACAAATCAATGTGCTTAATGGCGGCTCAGTTTCAACGGGGACAAGTTTGCAGATCGGAGGCAGCACGACGGCTACCGCGCTGGTCAGCGGACCCGGCAGCACGCTCCGCTCCACGACCAGTCTGAGCGTCGGCATCGGCACGGCTGGCGCGTTGACGGTCACCGATGGTGGCATGGCTAGCAGTGGAACCACGATCTACCTCGCTTTCAATCCCGGTGCGAGCGGAACAGTCACCGCGTCGAACGGCGGGTTGATGAGTTCGCCGAATCTGGTGATCGCCCAGGGTGGCACGGCGGATATGCGCGTCCAGTCGAACGGCACCGTGACGGTCGGCGGGAACGCCATTATCGGTGCCTCCGCAGGAGCGGTGGGCAACGCCACGGTCACCGATCCGGGTTCCGTGCTTAGTGCGGCAACGCTAGCCGTCGGTCAATCTGGCACGGGAAACCTGACAATCGAAAACGGTGCACAGGTTTCTGCGAACGCCGTCTCTGTTGCGCAGAATGCCGGCTCGACCGGGACACTGAACATCGGGGCGCCCACTGGCTCTGCGCCAGTCGCTCCCGGCACGCTCGTTGCGAACACGCTGACGTTCGGCGCCGGCACGGGCAATGTCGTTTTCAACCACACGGATAACAGCGGCAGTTACACGTTTCCCGCCGCCATCGCGGGCACGGGCACGGTCAACGTGCTGAACGGTGAAACGGTGATGACCGGCGCCAGCACCTATGCCGGCCCGACCATGATCGAGGGCGGAACGCTCGCTGCGGGCGCTACCCAGGTCTTCAGCGCGAATTCGGACTATCACATCGCATCGGCCGGGAAAATGGGCCTGCGCGGCTTCGACCAGCGCGTTGCCAGCGTCGTCAACGCGGGACTCATTCATACCGCTGGCGATCCGGGCACCACGCTCACCACGACGCAGTACGTCGGCAATAACGGCACGATCGCGCTCGACACGTTTCTGGGCGCGGACAACTCGCCGTCGGACAGGCTCGTCATCGATACCGGCACGGCCACGGGAGCGTCGAAGCTCGCGATCAGGAACGCGGGCGGTCCCGGTGCGCTGACGCGGGCCGATGGCATTCCGGTCGTGATCGTCACGAACGGCGGCACGACGAATGGGGACGCCTTTTCGCTCGCGGGCGAAGCACGCGGCGGCGCATTTACCTACGACCTGTTCCGAGGTGGCGTCAATGGTAGTAATCTTGAAGACTGGTTCCTGCGTTCGCATTTCGTGGTGCCTCCGACTCCAGAGGAGCCCATCCCACCAGTTGTGCCGCCTGTACCCCCAGTGCAGCCCGAAGTCGTGCCTCCCGATCCGCCTGCGGTTGGCCCTTTGCCGCCTGGAACGTATCCAATCATCGGCCCGGAGCTTGCCACTTATGGTGTTATGCAACCGATCGCTCGGCAAATAGGTCTTGAAATGCTCGGTACGCTGCATGAGCGCATCGGCGACACGCTTACACCGCAGGCTGGTGGTGCGGATCGTTCAGGATTGGCATCTTCCGCGTGGGGGCGTGTGTTTGGTTCGCAAATCGATAACCGCTATCAGGCTTTCGCCAATCCACGCGCGAACGGCTCAGTGATCGGCGTCCAGACTGGTCTTGACGTTTGGCGAGGCAGTTTCTGGCCCGGACATCGTGACATCGCTGGTGTGTACTTTGCGTATGGCCACGGTAGTGCGGATGTTGATGGCATCATGACGAACGCAGCCGCAACCGAGTATATATTCGGTCGCACTGGTTCAATGAATCTAAATGCATATTCAGGCGCCGGATACTGGACGCACTATGGACCAAGTGGTTGGTATCTTGACGCCGTATTGCAGGGCACGCACTATGATGGCGACGCCAGTACACAATCGGCCAGCCTATCGGTTCAAGGTTCTGGTTTCGTGACATCCCTAGAGGCAGGCTACCCAATACCGCTTGCGTTAGGTCCGGGCTTCGTGATCGAGCCTCAAGCGCAAATCATCTGGCAGCATGTATCATTCAGCGACACGAATGACAGTCTTGGAAGTGTGTCATTGGGTTCGACGTCTGGGGCTACTGGCCGGCTCGGCGTGCGTGGACAATGGACCATCGAAGGCGGCAATCATGTTGTATGGCAGCCGTATGTGCGTGCCAACTTGTGGCGGGATTGGAACGCTCAGGCGACCACGACGTTTGGTGGTGACCAGGTGCCGTTGATAATACAGGCGACGCGCTTAGAATTTGCCGGTGGCGTTACTGCAAAGATTACTGGGCGCCTGAACCTCTATGCACAGTTCGGTTATCAACTCGCCGTAAGTGGGGACAGCAACGTTCGACGTAATGGTGTTAAGGGTGATTTCGGCGTACGCTACAGTTGGTGAGAAAATATACTCGGCGACCTTCCCTCGTTTATGCAAGGACGGCTTTTTCAGGGGATAACGATGTCGAACAATGAATACAAGTTTTCTTTCCAGGAATTACTAATTGGTGTACTGCGTAGTCAGCATATTCATGAAGGTCATTGGGTACTTAACGTTGAATTCAATGTAACGGGAATATCGATGAACACTACCGAGTCGCCTGGTCAAACAGTTCCCGGCCTGGTCGTCTCCATGACTCGTGCAACGTTAGTCCGTGCGGATCACGGGGCTAAAGGGGCGATCGATGCCGCTGTGGCAAACCCGATCCAACCTGTTTCTGGTGCAACGCCATCTCGTCCAAAAAAATCATCGTCTAAAACACTTCAGTAGTGCGCCGGACGGCGCTTTCACGTTGTGGCATGATGAAGAAATTCAAATCGCTCTATCACGGTCACCGTTTCCCAGGCGAGGTTATCAGTTGTGCTGTGCGCTGGTATTTCCGCTTTCAGTTGGGCTTGCGCGAGATCGAGGAACTGCTCTTCGAGCGCGGTGTGACCGTCGAGATTGCTGCGGCAATACAAGCAGCTTCCGGCCCAATCTTCTCTCTGACGCGGCTTCCTCAAATCCAATGACTCGGAACTTGGCGTACGCCAAGTCGATAAGGTTCTGCGGCGCTGTTGACTGTGTTGGCCGATGCCCGACCGACAAGACCGGCCGTCGGATGACCGCAGTACTTCAAGAAGCGACGAAGGGACCGCGATCTGACGACCGACCACAATGGGTCGTGAAGACTCGTCCGCAAATAGGGAATGCTGACGCTCGCCGACGCCGGGTCGCGAATGTCCGCCGATCTAAAACGGCCACACGTTCCTGTTCGGCCGCCGTCGGCTCTGGGCGACAATTGCGCGTTGAGCATTGGGCGGGTTTCGGAGTGGACCAGCCGTTCGAGCGACCACCGCATGGCTCAGGCGAGCGGCAGAAAGTGGTCGCATCCGAAGAAAGCCTCGCGATACGGACACCTATCGGCAGCTACGAATGCGACTGGCTAGCTCAAGTCGCCAGGTCAACCTCCCTCCCCCACACCCCCTCCCTTCTCGAGAGAGATATTGTCCAACCCCGGACAGACGAAACCAAAAACACATAAGCATAAATCGGGCTGAGAGACCCACGTGGCCCCGGAAAACGAGGCGAGTTCCACGAATTGCTCCATCGTCCACGGATATACGCCAGCGATGCCGCGCTGCCGACCTTTCAGTTGAAAGAGCCGCATGGCGGTGAATCCCGCACTGTCCAGAGCGAAATCCATCTCTGTCAGGTCTGTCGCTTCAGGGATGCGGAAGCGCCCGGTTTTCGGATTCCAGAAGGCAGAAGCGGAGACCATGCCCGCGTATCCTTCATTGAACGCGTGGTATGCGAGTCGGCCGCCGCTGTGCGGGATACCCACACGGACGAGCAGGCCTTCGTCCACATGAGCGTTGCTCTGGCGAACCGGCATGCCGGGTTCAGCTGCTTCAAGGTACATAAGCTACTCCAGATGGATGCGCGGAGCAGCCCCTTGCGAGGGGATGCCCCGCAAGGGTGAATGAAATGAGACCGCTCACGCGGCCATTGAGAAGAGATCGAGCTGCTGCACTTCCTTGACCGCATTGCTGATCAGGTACTGATCCATTTCTGCCGGCGTCAGGTTCAGTCGCTCGGCGAGTCGCGCGAAATACTGCCCACGCGCCGCCATCTCCTGATATCGCTGCGATTTGCCCGTAGGCAGTGTCAGGATCGTTTCGTTGAGCCAGAAGCGCGCCGATTCGATTCCTGCGTTGGCCTGCACGCGCGCATACCACTCGTAATCAAACGAGCAGGTTACGAACTCACAGGCTCTTTCGGCATCGACGTCGAGGTGATCGCTTTGCTCGAAATACACAACGCGTTCCCCAGCAGTCGTTTGTGCATAGGTGGACACGCGACCTGGATGCCGATACCGATTCCACTGCTCGGCACCAAAATCCCGAAGACCCTCGGCTGGTGCATCCGCGTCGAACTGTCCGACGCGAAACCACCCGTGATTCACGATGGGTACCTTCGGAAACGTGTCGACTTTGGGGATGCGGTATCGGCGCCGCAGTCTGTGGACTTCGAACCAGGCTGATACCGCTGGAAACGCATGCGGCGCGTAGTGGTGCATGGACAGCATGAAGTCGATCGCGACCAGTTGTGACGGCGTGATCATCTCGAACTGCACGTCGCAGAGGTCGCGGTTCTCGGGCGTATCAGGAATGAGACCAGCCGCGAGATCCGCGTCGTGCTGTTCGGCGCGCTCAATTTCGAGCGCGTCGAGCGTGAGCAGGTAGCGCAACAGGTTCATGCGCTCCGAAAACGACAGCACATCGGGCTGCACACGCACATATCCGGCAGAGCTCAGCGACCGACCCACCAGCTCGCGGCGCTTCAGATCCCATTGCGTTGCGAGCAGGTAATTGCGGAAATCGTTGAGGCCCGCCATGTACGCATGCTCCGGCTCCCGGATCATGGATTCCAGCGACTTGTCCCGATCGCCAACGACGCAGCAGAACACGCATCCGAATCGCGAACCGCACGCCGTACGCTGCCCACTTTCTCCGAGGACGACCCCACACATGCCATCGTTGCCGGCGCGGTACAGGTCCGACAGACGTTCGATGGATCGCACCGAAAACGCACAAGGAAACGGACGCTTCTCTTCGTCGGCAAACATCGTCAGCATCAGCCAGATGTCATCGACCGACCAGTCGCGCAACGGTGAGATAGACAGTGCATCGTTGGCGTCACGCGTAGGCGCAATCGCGCTTTCCGCTCGGGCCAGCATGGCAACGCCGCGCGAGGCGCTTTCAGCGATGCGATTGCCGAGAACGGTACAGATCTCGCGGTCGCCCCGGGCCGTCGCATCGCGCTCGAGCGCCGCGCGCAACCGCCCCTGTGGGATGAGCTTCCAGTCCGTCGCGCACGCTCTCGTGCGTTTGCCGGCACGCACGCCGTTTTCGACGGTGCGTACCAGCGTGCCGCGGCCGATGGTGGAAACGACAAACTGCATGGCAAGCGACGGTGTGGCAATGTGCGTCGTCACGCCGAGCCCATATGCGGCCGCGTGCTCGTCGACCTCTTCCAGCATGGTCTCGATATGCCGCGCAAGACTGCTGTTTTCGATCGTTGTATTGGCCGAAGAGATGTAGTGCGCGGGTTGCACGTGGCCTTCTTCCGCGACGCGGCGCACGGCTTCTAGCATGAGAATCGTCGCGCACGTCGAGTCCTTGCCGCTGGCCGTGCCGCACAACGGATGGCCGACACGGATCAGGCCCATGAGGACGGCGATCGCGGCCTCCATCTTTTGAAGAATCTCGTCAAACATGATTGCTCCGGGTTAATGGAGCCAGCCCCCCTACGGGAGCGGCTCCCACAGCGGTCAATGAGTTGAAAGGTCAGTGAGGCAGTGCAGACATCTCGTCGGTCATCTGATGGTAGGTGATGAGGCCTTCCTGATGCTTCTGCATGAGCGCTGCGCGGCGTACACCCCGTGCCCATCGGTCGGTAACTCCGATGCGATCGAGTGCTCCGGGATCAGTCACGCAGTAGCCCATGCGAAGCATTTCTTCGATCGCCTCGTTGAGGGAGTCGAAGCAGAGATGACCGATTAACCCGTCCAGGTCGAACTGCTGAATGCGCCACGCCTTTGAGCCTGACGCATCCGGAAGCACGAATGCCCAGGACTCGCGATCTTCCATGCGGCACTCGATACCGGCTGGATAACCGTCATACGAGGACATGAGACGTTGGTAGGCGATCTGCAGCGGGCGGGCGACGTCACGCAAGTGACGCCCGAAATCCGCGGGAACCCGGGTGGATGCTGCGCAGACCCGCTCTCAGGAAGCAGAACGGTAACGATTGGCGCTGCGTTGAGTGCTTTTCATGAAGGCTCCGGTAGGACGGGAGCCTCCCCTGTGGGAGAAGCTCCCAGGGGGAAAAAGAAGCCCGCTAGGCGGGCCGGTCGATGCGCCTGTGGCGCAGAAGATTCACAAAGGGTAATTCCAGTGCGCGGGCGTGACCACGGGGAAAGATGCGGAAATAGTGGTCTCTTTCGACCGAAGACGACCCGCAAATCCGGCGCCGATTGCGCGAGCACCAAAAAAAAATGCCCGTCGGGCGGACCCCAGGACGGGGACGCTCGACGGGCGGTTTCATGGTACCGGCTAGCTGGTCCTGTATCCGAACCTCTCCAGATCGGGAAGACCGCCAATGGAATGGATAAACGCTTCAGCATCCACACCATTTTTCGCAGCCATGCCCCGGAATTCGTTAATCCTTTCCATTGCGTGCCTGATCGCCTCTTCCCGATCCTTCAGTTCCAGTGCCAGGATCTGGCCATTCCCGCGCGCCAGCTGAACTCCCTGAAGCGCGCCTTCATGTTCGCGCAATCGGCTCAGCGCCCATTTCACCCGGTCCCGGACATGATCAGGAACGGCGTTGCTCATGTCCGGCAAGTGAGGACCGCATGGATTGCGCAACACCCCGGCAAACTTCTGCAGCATGGCTTCCTGCACCGGCACTGTGTACTTGCCATTCATCTGCACGGCGGCAACCCAGTCCTCGCCGTCCAGAAGATGATAGAAATTCGCGTCGCCGTCCGCTCTGACCCGGATGGTCGGAACAGGCTGCACACTGACCGGGGTCGACTGGCGATTCGCGATCCATTCGATCAGCGAAAGCTGATCGCGTTTCCAGTCAATCGCATCGTGCGGGTACTCGAAGCGCTCGCAAAGCAGCCGGTGGAAGTTTTTGAACTCGTGGTCCGGCGATCGACAATCTCCGCCTTCCAGCACTTTGCGGCTCTCCAGCAGAGCAGTAGCCCCGAAGGGAGTGTCGACCTCAGGCCCTTCCTTCCGGATATGCTTCATCCATTCGGCGGCCGAAGGCAGTTGAGATACGAGTTCGACGATGCGACCGTCGATGCCGGCGTGCGCATCGACATAGGTATCGTTCAGAATCGCCGCCTGCAGGTCGAACAGGAAGACCAGCGCATCGACACCGTGGGCCTCAGCGATCGCTCCCAACGTTTCCACTGCGTTCAGCAGCTCGCGCATGAAGCGTGCGAACAGGCCTGCACGGTGCATTGCCACGATTGCCGCGGTCGCAACGTCTGCGGCTTTGCCGGGATCATCAGCAGGAATTTCGGCCTCAGTGATCGCCTGTGAGTGAACGAGACTGCGCATGACATCGTCTAGAAAATCACTGCATGAGAAGGTCAATTTCGGCTCCTTAAAGAATGCCGGGCAGACCTCCCCAACCGGGAGGTCTGCCCGGTCGGGGTAAAGAAAATTTCGATGGCGGCAGTCAGGCGCGACGAAGTTGCCGGTCGAATGGCGACAGACTATTGGCTGGTACGCGCGTCGGATGTCTGTGAAGCGCAGCAAACGACTGCTGTTCCCAGAGCAGGCATACAAGTGCAAGCATTGCCCCGATCACGGTTGCGGTTGCGATCTGCTTCTTCATGGTCACCTCCATGTTTGCGCACGAAGCCCCGACGCTCGTTCGAGGCCGGGGCTTCGCGCGATCAGGAACAGGTTTGCGGATGCGCGGCCGGGAAGACCAGGACGCGACCATCCTTGCAGAGAACAAAATCGCTCGGTTCGCCTCGCGGCTTGCGGACAACGATCGTCGGTGCTGGCCTGGCCGGCTCAACGTGTGCCACCGGTTGAGCCGTGCACGCGCACAGCGACGAACTGCTCGCTGCGATGAGCAGCAAGAACAGGTTTTGCATGGGATTCCTCGTTGTAAGAAAGACGAGGGAACGCCCCTGTGGGGACGTTCCCCACAGGGTCAAGAAATGAAAAGAAATGACAGCGCTCAGGCAGCGAGCGCCTCGACGTCAATGACTGCATCCGCTTCCGCAACCAGATCTGGGGTCTGCGAGATGAAAAACTCCCGCTCGTACCCGCCCTGCCGCAGCACTGCCCGCTTCATCCGCATGAACTGCAGCTTGCGCTGCGGATCGAGCGGACCATCGGACTCGTCGCTGAACAGGGTCTGGTAGGGCTGGCCAGCATTGCTTGCCAGATACAGGGCGATGCCGCGCGTCAGGCACTCGTTGATCCAGACCTTCTGGCCGCCGGACATCACCGTGACTGCCTTGGTGCTGTCGTGATCGGCGTCATGCACGAGGATTTCGAACCCCTCGCGCAGTTCACCGCTCGCCAGCGCCCGCTGCGTCTGGATCTCGACCGTGAAGCGCATGCCGTAGCATGCGAGCAACAGGTCGTTCACCATCTTCGTGAGGGCGGGGCCCGCATCGTCGATCGTCAATGCAATCACGCCTTCGTTGCCGAGGCCTCTCGCGAGCAGCTTCCACTGCGCAATCTCATCGGAGATGCGGTTCGCACGCGACTGTGTCGCGTCGAATCCCGCAAGCTCCTTTGCGATCGCCTGTAGCTCGACCTCACGCGTCGTCTGCGAGCGGATCAGTGATTCGATCCTCGCGTCGGCCGCGGTGATGGCTTCGCGGCACTGCGTTAGCTGCCGGTCGATATCGGCGATGGCACCGGTCACGTCGTCGACGCCGAGGCGTGCGACTTCCGCGTCCAGCTCCTTCGCTTCCTCCGACAGACGGGCCTGCTGCGCCTCGCGGCGTGCACGCAGCGTTGCTTCCTCGGTCCCGAGCGCGGCCAGTTCTTCACTGGCTTTGCCCAGACCCTCGGTTGCGGCATCAAGCAGCGGCTTGCGTGCGGCGAGATCGACAGCTTTCTGCAGGTCACGGCGCGCGGCCGCGATGGCATCATTGACCGCCTTCCGCTCCCCCCGTCTGCCCGCAAGATGCTGCACCTGAGGCGTCAGCAGCGCGACCTCATCGCGTTTGGCACGAAACGTCGCACGCAGATTCGTGAGCGAAATGCGGTGCTCCTGAACCTGTACGTCCGCCTGACGGGCCTGCGCAAGCAAGGGACAGATGTTATGCATCCCATGACCGGCACAGGGCACGGTACTGATCACACTCGCCTGCTGTTCCAGCGACTTCAGGAGCGTCATCTTCGACGTCCCTTCCGACTTCAGACCGTTCAGACGGGAAGTTGCCGCGGTCAGCGCAAGCTGCTTCTCCTCGAGGGCAGCAATCTCCCTCTGGATCGGCTCGACACGCGCCTCCTCGCTCGCGATACGTGCCTGGGCGGTATCACGTGCCGTGGCGGCGCCCAGAATCGCTTCACGTTGCGCAATCACTGCGTTGTGTTCCGCGATGGACGAGCGCAACGAGGTGCGCCGCTGGTTCAGGCGTTGTTCATCGGCGCGTGCGTCGGTTACAAGGACCTGCATGGCCGCCGCAATCTGGCTTCGCCGCGTGCCCAGTTCCCTCAGTCGGGTCTGCGCACCGGCATTGGCAGTCTGCCTTGCAGCGAGAACGGCGCGCTGGTCGGTCAGGGTGGCTACCTTTGCGTTCAGCGTCTCCCGGCTCTCGCGAGTCGAGGCGACGGACTGTGCATCGGAAGCGATGGCCTGATCGATCTGCGCGACGCGATCGCGTTTGGATCCAAGCGCAACGAGTTGCTGTTGCGTGGAGTCAAGCGCACGACCGAGCGCCTTCGCGACGTCGGCGGCTTTCGCCGACAGCGTGCGCAGGTCATCGATATGCAGCAGTTCCGCGAGCAGTGCCTTGATCTCGGTCGCACCATAGGAGGCGAGCGGACGCCGGTTCTGCGCAGAAAAAACGCTGGTAAAGAACGACTCCAGCGAACCACACACCGACTCGACGCACAGGTCATAGGTTTCCGCCTTGCCATCAGAGACAGTACCGTCACCTGTTTGCATGGGCTGCCAGTTTCCGTCCCCGTCGCGCCAGGCCAGGTAGTACTCAGCCTTGCCCGTCTTGCCGGGCTTGCGGAATGCGAATGACGAGCGGTACCGCACACCGCCATGCTCCCATTCGAACTCCTTGAGCGCGTGCGCGCCGTAGACGTGGTCCCAGTAAGAGAACGCATCCACCGACACTTTCGCGGCGCGCGACGGCATGATCCGGTATGGATGCAGATTGTCCATAATCGTGGACTTTCCCGCGCCGTTCGGACCGGTCAACGCGATGAGGCCTGCCGGAAGCGATTCGAGATCGAGCGTGACGGTGTCGCGCTTCATGCCGTCACGAACACCAATAAAGCCCGTCAGCGTCAGTTTCAGTGGGCGCATGTCGGCACCTCCTGAACCGGCGCATCGTACAGATAGTCCGATGGCAACCACGGCGCGTCATCGTCGTTGGAGAACATCGTTCCAACGATCGGATCAGGTACGTGCGCAGGCGGTTGAGCAGCGTTCGCAGCCGCCTGAGCGGCTACTCGGGCCGCCTCTTCCGCCGCCCTCTTTTCGAGCGACCCGTCGACGACTTCGCCAACGGTTGTGCAGACGGCGGCATAGGCCGCGCTGGTACGCCGGAGCAGCGCGTCCCAGTTGTCGACACCGGTCAGCGCGAGCAGCTCGCGTGAGCCCCACTGGTTTGCATAGCCCGTGTTGAACGACCACAGCAGGTTTTGCAGCTGCACGTCGGGCACAACGGCGAGGTCCGCCGTTGGCGCGTTGACGGCAGCAGTCAGGATCAGGAAGCGGTCCGACTGGGCAATGACAGCGCCGCGATGTTCCCCAAAGGGAAGATGAAAGATGCTCGCGCGATAGCCCGCGTGGTCGGTGAGGACCTTCTGGATCTCGCGCGGCGAGCGGTTTGCAGTGAAATGCCGGACCCA
The DNA here is from genome assembly GCF_038900515.1 of Burkholderia sp. JPY481. NCBI lineage: Bacteria > Pseudomonadati > Pseudomonadota > Betaproteobacteria > Burkholderiales > Burkholderiaceae > Burkholderia > Burkholderia sp. JPY481. The sequence goes on along the minus strand of NZ_JAYMRT010000034.1, from coordinate 13,040 downwards.
TTGGGAGCCGGCGGGATAAAGACCAAACATGGTGACACTCCACAGAAGATGGGCGGAGTGCATCCCTGAGGGGATGAATCCCCGCCAGGGTTATAGAAAAATTGGATGCAGCAGACTGCGATCGATGCGTCAGGGACGCGGGTGAACCTTGTTCCGGAAACCCGCGGTCCTGTCGTAGCGGGCGGGCTTCCGGAACACAGCTGTGTTCCGCGCGAGAGTGCCATACGGGCCACTCTCACCATGGCGGCTAGGCCGCAAACAGATCGTCGTTGAGCCAGTCGAGCGCCGCGGGTCTAACGGTCGCCTTCGTGTCAGTCCCGACCGGTGCGGCCGTGACTTCGTCCGCCGTCTCCAGAAATGCGGCGGGGTGCGTGAGCACCGTGGCGAGCGCCGGCATTTCAGGCTGCGGTTCGGGCCCGGAAGCAAGACTGGCGAGCACACCGGCCGCGATCGCTTCCACGTCGCCGGAGGCGAGCAGCTGCAACCGGTCCTGAAGCGGGCTGGCGTCAACGCTTGAAAGTTCGCACCAGCGTGCGAGTTTTCCCTCGACGGTCGTTTCCAGACTGATGCCCTGGGCACGGCTGCGAACCACCGGCAGCACCCGCGATTCGACCTTCAGCCCCGCAGCGCCGGAAAACAGCGCCTTGATCGCTTCCCGATCGACTACCTGACGATGCTCTTCGTCCACCTGCCAGCGTACACGCACGAACTTGTCGGTCGCGTCCCCAGCGAGCTCCTGAAGCTTTGCCATGTCCGGTGGCCCGTCGAAGTCAATGCAGATCATCTGTCGCGAAGGCGTTGCGACGAGCGTTGCTGACGCGCTGGCCGGTTCAACGTCCCACGACAGATAGCCCTTCTCGCCCTCTTCACCGTAGTGAAACCGGCCGATCGAGCCCGGATATGCGACCAGCCTGCCGTCGCGCTCCCACTGCTGCTCCTTGTGAATATGGCCCAGCATGAAGCCATCGCATTCGGCTTCGAACAACGCCGTGAGCGAGAACTCGTGATCGAATCCCGCCATCGTGACGCCGTGCTCGGTGGTGCAGCCGTTGACTGTGCCGTGCGAGACACCCACCGTGCGAATCCCCGCTGCGCGAAGCTGCCTGTTCACCCGGCCCGCCGCCGCCAGATATGCGGCGAGCACATCGCCCAGTCCCGTACCGGCCTCGAGCGCGCCAACGCTCGCAGCCAGTTGGCCCTTGTTGACCGTGGGCAGGCAGGTGAACACCACTTCGGGCATGACGCCGATGAACTGACGCAGTTCGTCATCCGAGAAGACAGGTCCCGTCGATGCCCAGAAACGCCCATCGACGAGCGCGACCTGAGATACGCGATCCGCAACATGGATCTGATGAACGCCGCCCATGAGGGCGAAGTTATCGAGCGTGCCCGGTGGCTCATGCGAGAACGTCCCCTGCAACATGAGCACAGGCATCGCGTTGGCAAGCCGGTGAATCTGGGTCGCGAGCGCGTGCAACGCCGGCGCATGGGCATCAAGCCGGTGATCGGTCGAGTCGCCGGAAATCACGCCAACCTGCGCGCCGCTGTCGATCGCATTGCCAACGGCAAAACTGAAGCAACGGTCGGACTCGACCAGATTGTCCGGCGCGTAATGCAGGTCAGAAAATTGTGCGAATTTCACTTTCGCCTCCAAAAATGAAAACGGCTGCCCCACGGCAGCCATTGTTGGAATGCGCGCCCGGGAGGGACGCAGGAACAGGAATTGAAAAAGCCAGCCCCGAAGGGCTGACGGAAAGTGTTGACCGGTCAGTCGAAGAATTTCGTCTGCCTGGTCGCCGCGATCTCGCGATCGAGTGCTGCGCGATCAGTCAGTGCCGTCTTCAGACGCCCGTTCATGCTGTCGACATCCTGCGGCCGCTCGACCCATCCGCGTCCATAGGTGGTGTGCGCAAAGAGCCGGAAATCATCCTTCCGGTCTTCCGCGCTTAACCCGAGACGCTTCAGCAGGTCCGACATACGGTCCAGCTTGTCGGCGAGCGTTTCGACAACACCGTCCGCGCTGACGTCAGTTTGCGATGACGGCGGGTTCGATGCATGACCCGGTTCGGCACCGCCTGCAACCTGCACTGCAACCTGTACCGGCTGTTGCTGCCCGGATGCCTGTTGGTCTGCCATCGGGTCGCTGTCGCCGACAGAGCTCTCACCGCGCGTTCCCTCAGCAGCAACGGCGACTGCGACGCCACCCCCAAGGGGAACAACGTTGCCACCGGTCTCGAGCAAGGCAACTGCCTGTGCGGCCGCTTCGATTGCCGGCACCGCATCATCGGCGCCGTCAAGCAGCGCACCGATGTCGATGTCGGCGTCGAGCACCGTGAGCAGCTGCTTTGCCCGAACCGCTTCGCCGTTTTCGTTGATGCGCGTGATGTCGAACTCGCGCTTCGTAATCCAGAATCGCGTCCCGGTCAGTTTGCCTCTGGCAAGCTGCACGGTCTGCATGGCCGAATACGCCTTCTGAAGCACGTAGATCGAATTCGTCGGCAACTCGATGAGCCCCAGACCCTTGATGTCCGGCACAGCGAAGATGAAACTCGCTGACAGGTTGCAATGTCGCGCCTGATACTGCGGACACTGTTCGGGGTCACAGATGCCATCAGGAATCGCTTCATCCTGCCGCCGGATGACCGTGCGGCCGCCGAAGTGCCGAACCGCGCGTTGCGCCCGCTGATCCCGCTCCATCTTCGCGTACGTCATGCAATAGCGGATGCCATCTCGTTCGTACTGCGAGAAGAACTTGCGACCATTGGTGCCGTACACGGCCATCTGGTTGGGCAGGTTCTGCATCCAGTCGTTGAACGCGAACAGCACCGGAAAGCGATAGAGCTTCAGTCCCTCGCCACGATCCTCGCCATATAGCCTGAGGATTTCGTCGGCGACGTCCGGATTGGTGAAGTCCGAGCGGCGACACGTGAAATGCGGTGTGTTTTTCGGCGCGAGTGCGTTTTTCAGGTTGCACTTCGATTCGATCACTTTTCCGATCGTGTCGAACGAATCACCCGCCGCAACCATGTCGTTGTAGATCTCAACGGCGCGGCTGTTGGCTCGGGCTTTCGATGTGAGCACCTTGATGCCGGGCCGGATGTGTCCGATCACCGGCGGGCGCAAGGCCCGTTCTTCAACGACACTGCGCACAGGGCCGTTGAGCATGCTGGGAACTGCATTCATGAGGGTTTTCTCGCAAGGAAAAAGATCGCTGTGGTGCGCAACTCGCTGGCGGACTGCTCCAGTGCGTGCGCCGCCGCCTCGCCGCGGCGTTCAGCAACATGTGAAAGAAAAACGCGGCGCTCGGGATCGCTGAACGTCGCGAACCGTGCTACCTCGCACCGCGTGCGCCATGCTGGCGATGCGGTATCTGCAGATGCGCGTTCCTGGGCGATCGTGTCGCTGATCGCCTGGGCAATGCGCTGGTCAAGACGGTCGGGAAGCATGAAAGACCTCCGTACGGGACAGGAACTGAAGGACGAAAAAAAAGCGCGTTCCTCGGTCAGAGGAGCGCGCTTCGGGATTCGGATGAAATGACCCGAGCGCCACAACCCTTCTGGGGTCGTGGCGCTCAGGGAGCCGGGAGGCTCACAGTCGGGAACGTTAGGTCGTTCCCGCGCAGCATGGTCACGCTGCGCAACAGCCCATTTTCGGAAAATTCATTCCGCCGCAGGATCACGGTTCAGTCCACTACGATCGTTCTACCCAGACGGGCTCTGGAGAGAGAACACCCGAATGATCCGAGTCCGAACGATGTCGCGGCGCAAATGAATGCGGCCGGCGACGAGTTTTATGACTGAATGAATGGGGAGCGCGGGCTAGGCGCTCATCAGCAGAAGATTCCACACCAGTTGCCGGCTGGTCGGAGCATGCGCAGGGCACGACTTGGACAGAAGATGGACTCCGGGCTAGCCGGGTCAGTGTCGATGCGTCAGGGACGCGAGAAGTAGAGTCAGTATTGCCCAAAACGCTGCCGCAAATCCCCCGAAAGATCACGAAAACGGCATAGCTTTTGCCTGAATTCGTCAGAGGACTCGCGTTGACAATGGACGGTGAGAGAGACCACATCCGAATAGACCATGGCCGCAGTCCTTGAACTTTCCCCCGAGCCCGACCGGCAGCCGGAAGGCAACACCGGTCGTCCAGCGCTCAGTGTTGCCACACCTGCTTCCGAGGCACCCCCGTCAGCATCCGGTAGCGGCCTGAAGCCCATCGAACGCCTGACGAGCGACGGCCGCATTGAGCGGATCAATCCGGAGACCGATGCGAAAACGGTGCTTCGGTACAGCTCGCAGTTCGCCCGAAACTACATCAGGTCCGACTACAACTTCTGCGCGTCGAAGATTGCCGTCGCGCGCGGAGGCAAGGTCAAGGCTCTGGAGAAGGCGTTGCGCGACACCTCGAACTGGCTCGGCAAGACCGATGAATGGCTGGCCCGCCACGAAGCGCGTCGGCTCGAAATGCCGCACGAACTGATCGAACTGACTGTCACGCGTCCGCTCGCTGGTCTGCTGGTGCGATGCCTGACGCAGTATGACCGGATCTTTGTGCGATCCACCGAGCGGATGATCGAGCGAAAGATCACGGACCAGGATCGCGCAAACATTCTCGCGAACGCGGAGCGCCGGCTCAAACACATCGTACAGGTGTGCATGCCCGACAACGACCAGTACGACTTCGACGGCCAGCGCCGCGAAAGCTGACTGCTTCGACCTCTCACGCCTACTTCAGATCGCGGCCCACTTGACTTCGTGGCCGCATGGGTACGCTCGACTTGTCACCCTGTGAGGAACATATGGATCTACGGCAAATTCAGGCACTGCACGCCCAGTATTCGGGGCAACCCGTCGTCATCGACATCACCCGCCACACCGCCGCGATGCCGGCGCTACCGGCACCCGAAGGCGGCAAATCCCTACGCTCCCACAGTGCCGCAATGACCGCGGCACTGCGCACGGCAAGACGCCCTGCCCTGATCGCTGTGGCCATTGCCGCGCTTGCTGGTCTGGCGGGGATGAGTGCAGCGCGGGTGTGGCACGCGACGCGCGAGAATATTCATCCGGCGTCGATCGCCGTGGCTCCGGTATCTGCTCAGGTTCCTGCTACTTCGCAATCCGTGGGCGACGGCACGATGCCGATCAATGCGGCGCCCGCGAAGCCATTGACCGCGAGTGACCTCGAAGTTCCAAAGGCAACCGGACCGTCCGGCCTCGCGAGCGTCGACGCGCGTTCGCTCGCAATGCCGGCCGCGGCTGCGGGAACCGATCTTCGCGCGGCCACCCAATCCACCAATCCGGAACAGCGCGCCGCGGCCTCTCCGATCCACGCGCAACGCCCGACTGCGCCGGCACAGACAGCCCCGCTGGCGGTCACATCGCAGGCTCAGGCTCAGGCACCGGCACCGGCGCCATCGCCATCGCAGAGCGCGCCGACACTTACAACCGCGACTCCCACCACAACGGCGGCCGCGGCCCCGGCGGAGCAGTCGCATGGACCGGCCAGGCCAGCCTTGCGGCCATTGCACCACCTCACGCGTCACCAGCCGACGGCGAACGACGAGCCCGCTGCGCCGTCGACCACAACGCCCGCGCCGTCGAAAGCGCCCGCCGCGAAATCCGGCGACGTTCAACTGTTCTAGGAGCCAGCCCCCATGAAAACACAAGGTCCCAACGTCACCCTGCTTTGCGCGGGCCTGTCGGTTCACGGCAGCGTGATTCTCGATCACGGTCTGAGCCTTTTTGGCATCGTCGATGGTGACGTGGTCTCCAATACCGGCCTGCTGCACGTTGGTCAGGGCGGCATGGTCAAGGGGCAGGTTCAGGGCGAGCACGTCCGGATCGACGGCACGGTTGAAGGCGACGTGCACGCGCGCGGCATCCTCGAGATTAACGGTCGCGTGATAGGGAACGTCTACTACTACGGGACGATCCGTCTCGGCCCGCGTGCGTCCCTCGAAGGGCAGGTCAAGCGCAAGAGCGATCTGACAATAGAGAACGCGGCAAGCAACGTTCAACAGTTAGCACGCGCCGCATCCAGTGCCTGATGCGAGAGCGTACAAATATTTTCAACCAGGAGAATGAAGGATGCACAGTATCAGCAAGGTCTTCGGTCCTTTCCTCATTGCCGGCGCATTGATGGCCAGTGCCCAGGCCGAAACAGCACCCGTTCGTGAACAGCTGGACGCAGCGCTCTACAAGGACGGCGTTCAGATCGTGACTGGCACATCGATCATTGGCAACAATGGTAAAGCCCCCTTTGTCATTTCGAACGGCGAGAACATCGCCTACGGTCATTGCACGAAGGACGGCAACACGACCACTCTTAGGAGCGAGAGCGCCTTTGTCGGCCGCGCCCTGTTTATCGCACCGGCCATGGTCGACGGGAACAAGGCGATGGTTTCGGTCAGCGTCCAGGACACGGAATTCGTCGGCAAGTCCGAAGACGGTCCAGCCGACTGTCGTTCCGAGGTCGTGAATACGAAGGGTCTGATCGTCGAAAAACGCAACGTGGTGGTCGCAGATGGCCAGACTATCGACGTGCCGCTCGGCGACGCACATTATCGCCTCGCGCTAAAGCTTCACCACGCGGACCTGTAATTACCGGGCCACGATAGAACAAAGGGCGCTCCCGTCAGGGAAGCGCCCTATTTTTTTGCATGTGCGCCGGACCACGTCCGCGTCCACGTCATAGCGGTGCAGGAGCCCTATGGAAAAGCGCACGATAGCCCGGCAGGTTGATGAGAGATCGCTCCCGATCAACCGCCAGGCCGCGTGCCTCAAACCAGGTCGCGAGCCAGTCGATGGCTCTTTCGAGTGCGTGCTCGTTCGCCTCAGAAGCGAAGCGAAGTGCGTGGTGACCCAGCAACGCGGCATACTGCGCCGAATTGGCCAGAAAGAAAAACGGCGACGCGACACGGGCACGCTGCCACGCCAACGCGAACAGCTCCGCGATCTCGCTGGCCTCCAGTAACGGGACCTGATCCTCCCCGATGTCCGTCACCATCGCCAGATTCATCGGCGACACGAACTGCCGGTCGGGTCGCGCGCCAACCTTTGCGAACACCGGCCTGTTCTCCGCGTGCCAGGATTCCAGCGCGTCCGTTCCGACCCAGACTCGTGAGCGCAGGTTCTCGTTCAGCCATGTACGGCATTGCGGCTGGCTCACGAGCGAAAAGCCTGCGACGGCGAGCGGCGCCCAGTCATCGCGTCCGACGGCGAGGTAGGAGAAGTCGCCGTCGCTGTACGAATAGCAGAGGGCATCGAGACTTGCCCTGTCGAACTCAAAGGCCGATGCCCGGTGTCGATGCGGCGCAACCGCTGGCACGACGACCTGCGAGGCGGCGTCAACAGGCATGAGGGGATGGGACAAGCCTGCGGAGCAGTCGATCGAGCATGGAAACTCCAGATATTGATCAGCGTGCTTCCGATTCGATGACGAATCGCGACACGGGATTCTTCTTGATCGTGGCGATGACAAGGCTGTCACGCGCCCGTGTCATCGCGACGTAGAACAGGCGCCGCTCCTCCGATTCGGTGCTTTTCTCGTCCGGTACGACACCCTCTTCGGCGCGCGTGATCCAGACGTGGTCCCACTCCAGCCCTTTCGAACTGTGCATCGTGGTCAGCACGAGCGCGCCGTCTGCGGGCTTGTTGTTGTCCCGTTTGAGATATTCGATCCGCTCGGCGAACGTGCCGTTCAGTCGCGACAGCACGTCGTACGTGCCCTGGATTGCGCGAATCGCCGGATCGGCCTTCGCATAGGTCATCATCAGTTCCAGCACGCCATCGAGCGCAAGCGAATAGAACTGGCGCTCACACATCAGTTGCCATTCGCCCAGGCGCTTCATGAACGCGCGGTACGCGGTGGCCGTCTCTTCGGGCAGACCTAGCGCGACCAGATCCTTTTTCTGTCGTTGTACAAGCGCCGAGCCCATGTCGCGGTGCAATGAGCCTAGGTGCGCAGAACTCATTCCCATGTAGCCCAGAACCGCATCAAGCCCGTTCTGCTTGCGGCCTTCGACGATTTCGAGCAGATTGCACATGAGCGCGCCCTGCGGCCGGTTCAGTACCGAACTGCCGGACGCACGGAAGTACGGGACGCCGTGCGAGCGGCAAACCGCTTCGATCGGATCAAGGATACGGTTCGTGCGGGCAAGAATGGCGCACGACTTGCCGGACGCGAGCAGCGGTTGCAGGAATTCGACTGCGGCAACGGCGTCTGCATATTCGTCGTCGGACCGCTTCGTCGCGACCGAGCCGCCGGCGCCGCGTTCGGCCTGCAGCACCTTTGGAATGCGATCGGCGTTATTGCGGATCACCCGGTCGGCGGCCGAGAGGATTTCGCTGCGGCACCGGTAATTGCTGCCCAGCACGACGCGTTGCGCATTGAACGACGCCGCGAAGCTCTCCATCCCGCGAAAGCCGAGCGCGGCGCGGAAGCCATAGATGCTCTGGTCATCGTCACCCACGACCGTCACCTGTGCCCCCGCTTTCGCATGAAGCTCGACCCACCGGTACTGCAACGGGTCAGTGTCCTGAAATTCGTCAACGAGCAGATCGGTGAAGCGGTACGGTTTGATATCGCCCGCCTCCATGCCTGCAACCGCGAGACGCAGCATGTCCTGGAAGTCGATCTTGCCGTTGCGCTCGAGCGCTGCCTGATAGGCCTCGTAGAGTTGTGCATCGGCGGTGCCGGCCTCGAAGCGACCAAAGTTGGTCTTGATCCGCTCGATCACGGGCACGACTTCTTCTGGCTTCCATTCGAGGCCGAGTTCGGCGATGACACGGGCAATCAGGCCCATGCGATCGCCATCGGATGCGATGTCCCGCCGTTTTCCGCCGGGCTGGCCCAGCTGACGGAATGCCAGCGAGTGGAAGGTGCCCGCCACCAGCCGGGACTTTGCCTGCGCGCCCGAGAGCGCCAGGATGCGATCGCGCAGTTCCACCGCAGCGTCCTTGCTGAACGTGACGGCACCGACGATCGCGCCAGGCTGCGACAGGAGGAGCGCAGCCTTGGCGGCAATCGTCTTCGTCTTGCCCGCGCCCGGACACGCGATCGCGACGCAGTGCCGGCGGTGCTCGGCAACCTCGCGCTGCTGGGGATTCAGGCCGTCAAGCATGATTGCGTCGCGCCTAGCGGCCGCGCACCGTCGTCATCAGGCGCAGGTGGGTCATATACCCACGCACGCCAATCGGATGGAACTTGCGCAGGAAACGCGCCGTTTCCTCGTCGACGTCCGACTGGTCGCGAATGCCGTTCCAGATGAGAAAGTCGAAGTTGTCCATCACCTTGTCGAACTTCATCAGCAGCGACAGCAGACGCATCGAGAAACGCGAGTACGCCTCGACCTCGATGGCGAGCGACGGCTTGGTCACGGTCGGGGCGAAAACGATGTCGCCCCGGTCGCGCAGTTTCCGCTCGGACTTCTCGCGGAAGTCCTTGGCCACGCCAAGCTGTTCATCGACATACGCTTCGAGCTCGGCAACCTGCTTCTCGAGCCACGAAGTGACCGTGTCCTGATCCTCAGCGCCGAACGTCGAGCGGCCGAAGCGCTGCATGTTGATGCTCATGCGGTTCAGGTACGGCCACCACTGTTCGAACAGCGGCTTCAGGCGGGTGTGATTCAGCCGCACTGTCGCGGCCACTACTGCCGCGCCGGAAAGCTGGCGCGCCATCAGTTCACGGCCGATTTCCCGGCGGCGTCGCACGATCGCTGCGCGCTCGGCGGGAGACAGCTCGCGGAACAGCTTGCGCGTACGGGCGACCTGCTCACGCTTTTCCTCGGCTTCGGACTCGCTGATCATCCCTTCCTTCTGAAGGGTGTTTGCCGCGTCTTCCATCTGTTGCAGCTCGAGTTCGATCTCGCCGCCGTCCGCGCCATCCGTCGTCGTGGCACTTTGGTCTGCCGCCGAAACACTTGCGGCATCAGCACCGGTAGCCGAGTTTTCCGCTGCTGCAGGGATGTCGGTCGCCGACGGCTGGCTCGCGGCTTCGGTATTCGTCTCTTCGGAGATGGTGCTCATGTAGGGTGTCCTTTGGAAAGGTGCACGCGCACGCGCGCGGCATGTCCCTATTGTTGCGAGCCTCACGTCACCCGGACCGTCAAAACATGTGTGATTTGAAGCATCTTTCTGACCAGTTGATGAGCCGGATGGAGTTTTTGAGTTCCATAGGCCGCGGCGCAACGGACGGGGCATTCGCCTATTTGAACCGGATGGAGCGGCGGTCCCCACAGCGGGCTGGGGAGAGTCTGATCGTCTCTGTCAGATTGCGGGTCTGGGCGTTGTAGGTCCAGCGGGCAAACTGCACAAGAAGACCGTTGTTTTCCGCGGCGAGCCGCTGGTTTTCCGCTTCCAGGCGATCTATCCGGTCCGAGGCGGTCGCTCGTGATTAATTTGTAACAGCACTTCCGCCCGACGCATTTCCGCCTACTCTTTCATTGTCTTGAATTCTCTGGAAAGAGGATTTGCATGGCTACTATCGTCTACCAGTCGAGACCGGCGATTACGTCGGCACTTCAGGCAGCCGCAAAGAAGGCCGGACTGCGGATAGACGCGCGACATGCTGTTTGCGCATTTTCCCACGAGGCATCCGTTGTCAGCGCGGCAATCATTTCATCGGAAACTTCAGATGCCGATCCTAAGCATGGCGTCGACTTATTGTTCATACATGCCTCCTTGCCAAAAGGCTCAATCGAGAAGATTTCTCAAAGACGCATCAACAGTGGGTTCTATGTCATCCGGGTGTTCATCGACGAAAAGAAGCGAAAGGGCAAAGCACTGCTACTCTCTACGTCGGGACGCGAGGTCGCGGCGTTGACCGCGTCATTTTCCAAGACGGACCACACCCACCCTGGTACTTTTGCCTTTCCGGTGAGCGGACACATCAATTGGTGCGGCTTTGGAGTTGACTACCTGTACAACGGTTGGCTCAGAATAGAGGTCAACGTCAGTTGGTGCTGAAGAGTGCGGCGGATATCAGTAGCACGATGGATCATGAACTTTCGCGTCTGAAACCCGGCCATGGGCGTTACGCCAACATCAGGCTCTCTTTCAAATAAGCCCAAGCAACGGCCAGTTCCTCGAACTGGCTGCACGCCAACGCCCGTTCTTCACTCGGCACCGGTCCTTACCGACTAGACTCATCGAAAGGCGGCTTCGGGGTCGTCATGGGACACCCGGCGCGATTCGCCGCGCGACGACTACGGCCTGTCAGCCGGCTGACGGCCTTAACCCGGAATGATGCGGTTTTCCATGTAGCTTTCGGGCTAGCCGATCACTGGTAGGACGACGCCGCGTGCCACAGAAGCGCACCGAGAACCGCGGCGATGGCGATCCAGCACGGCGCGAGCACCGGAATCGGGGCGACGAGGACCGCAAAGGCAACACCGAACACCAGCAGGATGCCGTGGCCTGCCAGGTGAAACGACAGTGGACTGGCGAAGCCCGCCGCTGATGCCTTGATCTTGCGACGCATCGCGCCGTCGAAGAATGCCGCGACGCAGAAGATCAGCGTGCCGAAAATCCAGAGCTTCATGACGCTCGCGCGGTACACGACCCGATACAGCTCGCGCCAGAAGTTGTGGACCCAGGTGTGGGCGAACTCGGACACTCCCCCATCGCCAATATCGCCGCCTCCCGTCGCGTCGATGGTTGCGCGGACCAGACCCGTTTGCACGAACCACGCCTTAAACCGTTCGTTGGTCTTCTCGACCACTTCGTCGGCCCTCTCCACACCGAGGATTGCTGCGACCGACTCCGCTTCCTCGGCCGGCACCGAGAACAGTGAGGGCTCGGGAATCGCCGGCATGATGAACACGGCAAGCAACGGCACGAAGAAGAACCACCACTTGACGTGGGAGACGAACCGGCTACTGGCCATGGATGTGCATCCACCCGATCAGGAATGACCCGATCCGCACCAGAAGGTAGACCGGAAAGCCAACGAGCCCCGCGAGGCCAAGATAGAAATGCACAGGCCGCCGCGCCACAAAGAGCGCCAGTGCGAACGCCATCGCGTTCGGACCGCGCGAGAACTCGGCCGGTCGCCCGCCTTCAATCTCGTCGATCGCGCTGGCCGTCGACATCGCACGGCGCACGACGTCCGGTTCAACCCTCGATAGCTTCGCTATCAGAAAAGGCGTGAGCGACATCGTAGTCCTCGAAATAGAGTCGGAAATTTTCGCCCGTCAGCGCGCGGGCGGCCAGCTGGAAGGCGGCCGAGCGCTGCGTGACCGATTCGGGGCAACGCTCGTCGAACATGCCCGTTTCAAGCTTGCCGTAGCGCGTCTCGAACGTGGTCACCGGTTCGAACATCGGCGGCCAGACGTGATAGCGATCGCCGTCGATCGCCACGTAGCGGCGCGCGTACAGCAGGTGAGCGCGGGAAAATAACCCCTGCATGAATGCGATGTGCGGGTTGCCCGTCTTGCGGGTGCGCTTGTAGGCGGCGAGCCCGCAGTCCAGCATCTCCTTGACGAGCGGCTCACTCTCGCCCATGAACTTCTCCCCGATGAAATCGGCCACGCGGGCGCAGGCGAGTTCAAGTTCCGGCGCCACCGTGAAGACGGGAATCAGGCGGGAGGACAGCTTGTGTTCGCGGATGATTTTTTTGAATACGGCAGACATGCGTAGGTTTTCAGCCTTGAAGGATGGGAATACGGCCCTGATAGACGGCGGCACCCGAAATGCGCATGAAGTACTGCAGGTTGGGCAGGCCGTGAATCAGGCGGGTTGGGATCAGCGGAACCTTCTCCAGTTGAAGCGAACGTGAAACGGACCCGGTAAATTCACCGATATGCGCTTCGCTGCCCGTGCTCGTACTGCCTGTGAGCGTCAGGTTGCGAATCGCGGTCTCCCCGACCTTGTCGGAAAACCACTGCGCGGTATCGCTGTCTTCCAATCTTAGGATTATCTGAACTGTAACCTTGTAACAGTTACGCAAAAGAGTGCCTCGTAGCCTATATTTTGTGGCAGTAGTGTTGTTCAGGAGTGCTTTTATGGGACCGTGGACTCGCGACGAGATCGAAACAGCGCGAGCTG
>NZ_JAYMRT010000033.1:0-45471 GCF_038900515.1 Burkholderia sp. JPY481 | reverse complement strand
AATCCCCATAACCGCCTCGGTACACCCCGCGGTTTCCTCCCTCGAGCGTTGTCCAACGCCTGCCCGCATACGCCGTCGCTTACTCACGCGGCAGCAGACATGGGCAGGCGTCGAACAACGCTTAACGGTTACAGCCGGTCGACGCTCGCTGGTCCACGGGCAGATGGCAGGACCGAAGCGGCCGCGGGGGTGTCGACTTTCCGGAAAGCGCGGACAGCAGCTCTTGGCCGGACTCAAAAGGTCAAATCTGGTTCGAGAAACGCCAAACCTCAAATTCAGTTTCTGGCGGTCTTTCCCTGGCTCCAATCATCCCAGGGCGGATCATTGCCGAACGCTTCGGCAAGATAATCGACGAACCGCCGCACTTTGAACGGTATCCGGTGAGCGCTCGGATAGACCGTCTGCACTACCAGCTCGGTGGCGCGGTATGCCGGCAGCAGCGCGACGAGTTCCCCATTGCGCAGATGCTCCCCAAAGACGAATGTCGGGCCGTACACAATACCGGCGCCCGCGAGCGCGGCCGACAGCAGCATCTGCATGTTGTTGGCCGACACCCGCACGGGTCCTTCGATAATATGTGCACGCCCCTTCGCATCGAACAACGTCCAGTCCCCGGCGGATACCGCTTCGCTGAACGCGAGTCTGGGCGCCTGAAGCAGATCCCGCGGCTTGCGCGGTGTTCCATGCCGATCGACGTACGCGCGCGATGCGCATATAACCATCCGGCAAGGGGCGACCCGGCGTGTTACCAGCGCCGGATTCTCCAGTCGCCCGATCCGGATAGCGACGTCGATGCCCGCATCGAGCAGATCGACATAACGATCCCCGAGCACGACCTCGACATTCGCCTGCGGATGGTCCTCGACGTAGCGCGCAACGACTTGTCCGAGATGCATCGCACCGAACGTGACGGGCGCGGCGACGCGCAGAACGCCCCTGGCCGTGCCGTGTGAATCGCTAGCCTCCCGATTGGCTTCGGCGTACGTCTCGAGAATTTGCTTGCAACGCTCGTAGTAAGCCTGGCCCGGGTCCGTCAGGCTCAGCCGCCGCGTCGTGCGTTGAAGCAGTCGCACATTCAGCCGTGCCTCGATCTCACTTACATGCTTGCCCGCCATCGCGGGCGAAAGCCCGAAACGCCGCGCGGCAGCCGCGAAGCTGCCTTCTTCCACGGCCACAACGAACACGCCAAGACTGGTCAGTCGATCCATATCGTCACCTGATTCGATATCAGGATTATCGACTGTCGCCAAAATTCGAGCAATTATCAAATCACATGCACGACTCTACGATGCTCCTTCCAACCAGCGAGGAGTAGGAAATGGACATCGAAACGAACGGTACACGGATTCACGTCACGCAGCGAGGCAGCGGAGAGCTTGCGCTGGTCTTCCTGCACTACTATGGCGGATCGTCGCGCACATGGGACAAGGTAGCGCAGGCGCTGCCGGACCGATACCGCATCGTGGCCACGGACCATCGCGGCTGGGGCGACTCCGATGCACCCGCGCATGGCTACCGTATCGAGGATCTGGCGAACGACGCCGAGGGCGTGATCGAGGCGCTGGGTTTGAAGCGCTTCGTGCTTGTCGGTCATTCGATGGGCGGCAAGGTCGCGCAACTCATTGCTTCGCGTCGGCCTGAGGGACTCGAAGGTCTGGTGCTGGTCGCGCCGTCGCCGCCCTCGCCCATGCTTCTCTCCGAGGAGGAACGCGTGACATTGTCGGGCGCTTACCAGTCACGCGAATCGGTCGAGTTCGTGATCGACAACGTCCTCACCGCGAGACCGCTCGATGCCGCGTGCCGCGAACAGGTCATCGAAGACAGCCTGAAGGCCGCACCGCAAGCGAAGGCTGCGTGGCCCGAGATCGCGATGCGCGAAGATATCTCCGCAGCGGTGACGTCCATCGTCGTGCCGACCATCGTCATCTCGGGAGAGCGGGATCAGGTGGATCGGGTCGCCACGTTACAGGCTGAACTGTTGCCTCGCGTTCCGCATGCGGCGATGCACATCCTTCCCGGCATCGGGCACCTGTCGCCACTCGAATCACCAGCGGAGGTTGCGCAACACATCGCAAATTTTGTCGCTGCGATTGAAGACAAGTCTGTAGTGTGCAACGCGCCTGCGGACGTCCCGGCCGCCTTCGATACGGCGATGAACGCCAACGATCTCGATGCAGTGCTCCGCCTATTCAGCAATAACGCCACAATGCGAATGACGAACGGTGACCTCGTGGAAAACCCAGGCGACCTACGTCGGTCGCTTGCGGAGTTGCTAGCGATGCGACCGCATGTTCGAAATACCGTGCGCCTCGTACTGTCGAGCGGCGAGATTGCGCTCGTTCTGCTGGACTGGACCCTCAGCATCCCGCGACCCGACGGCCAGAAGCACGTAGAACACGGGACTGCGACCCAAGTCATGGAGAAGGGCCCCGATGGTGGCTGGCGGCTCAGAATCTCGAATCCACATGGGGTGAATTGATGGCGTGTTTCGGGCACTGCTTGTAGGCGGTGACCTGCGTCCGCAAACCTCTGTAGGGCGCGGCGGTCCACGCGGTATTGCTGGAGATCCTGCCGGGACTGTAACTGCCGTTCATGTCGTAGAGCCGATGTGACCACGGCTACGTTGCGATGCGCGGGCCCATAAAGTGCGAACCTCGAACTCCCGGGGTAGCTCAAGCAGCATCGCGCATTGTCTTCACATTGGTCGAGTCCTCTTTGTCTCGTTTGGGTGGTGCGCCAAACATCCGCGCGTATTCCCGACTGAATTGCGAGGGGCTCTCATATCCCACCTCAAATGAGGCGGCCTGGACGCTCATCGACTGTGAGAGCAGCAGCCTGCGAGCCTCCAGTAGGCGCAATTGCTTCTGATATTGGAGAGGGGGAAGTCCGGTCAACGCCTTGAATTGCCGGTGGAATGCCGACGGACTTAGTTGGGCAATTTCAGCCAGATCTTCCACTCGCACTGGCTGCGAAAATTGAGCTCTTATATTTTCCATCGCGCGCAGAACGCCGTGCGAGGCATTCCCGGTCGACGCCAGCTTTGCTATTTCGGCGCCTTTCGGACCTCTTAGCAACCAATAACAAATCTCCCGCATGAGCAGCGGGTACAGAATTCTGACTGCGTCCGGGGTATCCAGCAAGCGGACGACCCGCACCGCGCAATCGGCCAGCGGGCCATCGAAGTCCGCAACGAACACGCCGCGGCTTGCGTCTCCTGCCGCCACAGGGGGCGACGACATCTCCCTTGCAACGGCGCGCATGATCATCAGGTCGAGTTCCAGAACCAGAACCAGGCAAGGATTGTCCGGACTTGCTTCGAACACTCGGCCCTGCGACGGAGTCTCAACGCCGACCACCAGCGCCTGTCCGGCCCGGTACTCCAGTTTCGCGCCACCGAAGCTGGCCCATTTGGCACCCTGTGCAACGATGCACAGTGCTGGGCGCGCCAGGAGAAATGTCGGCGGTTTGGGGTGATCGGAGCGCAGAATCAGAAGCCCGTCCACGGCCGTGCGGTATGGGCTTGTTCCTGTTTGCGTTTCGATATAACGAAGCAGTGCAACGGCCAGTTCGTTCGACATAGCTGCCCTGTATGGAGAATGCGCGTCGATCAAGCTTAGTGAGCGGAGCAGGATCAGGCAAGATTTTGGTAGGTTCGGGTATTAACTGCTCGCGGCTCCGCCCGGAGAATTGAGGTTTTCCAACTTACCGCCAGGTGCCAAATGGAAACAGACAGGGATCGTCACCCGACTTCAAAAATCGCGGTCGTCACAGGAGGCAGTCGCGGGATCGGCCGCGACACAGTTCTGCGCCTCGCGAGTCGTGGCGTCCGCTCGGTGTTCACTTATCACTCAAATCGCGTCGAGGCAGAGAGGGTCTGTGCGACGGTTGCCGAAGCGGGCGGACAGGCGTTTGCCCTCCAGTTGAACGTGGGCGATGGAAGCGCATTTGATGATTTCGTCACACATCTGCGAGAAGCACTCGGGAAGTTGGGCGCGCAACGCTTCGATTATCTGGTGAACAATGCAGGGACGTCTTCAGCGGCTACGTTCGCAGCGGGCACCGAAGCGGAGCTTGACGCTCAGTTCGCGGTGCATTTCAAAGGACCATTCCTGTTGACCCAAAAGCTGTTGCCGCTTATTAACGACGGCGGACGGATTGTGAACATTTCCTCGGGGCTGGCACGTTTCGCGTTCCCTGGGCGGGCGATCTACGGGCCGATGAAGGCAGCCGTTGAAGCGCTGACGCGCTATATGGCCCTTGAACTCGCGCCGCGCCGGATCGCGGTCAACGTCGTAGCGCCAGGCGCGATCGCGACGGACTTCAGTGGTGGCGTCGTACGGGACAATCCGCAGGTCAACAAGGCCGTCGCCGACCATACCGCTCTGGGCCGAGCGGGACTGCCGTCGGATGTAGGGCCAGTGATTGCCGGTCTTTTATCGGATGACTTTGGTTGGGTAAACGCGCAGCGCATAGAAGTGGCGGGTGGCATTCACATCTGACTCGTCTTCACTAGTCGCCGCAGCTCGAGGCCCGGCGCGAAGTCGCTGCTCAGGACACTGATGCACGACGGGATCGCTCTCGCCCCTCGGCCGCACACGATCACCGAACCGCCGTTGCAGCTAGCTGTTCGTCGCGGAGCGTGCCACCAACCATCAACGCCGCGTCGCGGGACGGCACGGTGTTCGTCGCGCCTGCAGTCCTGAACTGGCCGCACGGCCGGTGAGATTCGAAAACCGGCCGCTCGAACTGCTGCGATTGGTAGACCGATTCGGGACGCTCATCGGCCTTTGGGTGCGGCTCTAGTACGACGGCGGCTTTCACGGGGGCTTGAGGGTCCCCGAACTCATCGAGCTTTTCTCAAACCGGGAATTGCGGGCACTGGCTCTGCATTTCTTCCAAAGCCCGCAGCAGTTTGCCTGGCTCATCGATTTTCAACGCAACCTGCAGCCGGCTCGGTCCGCCTTGTTGCGCTAGCGTGACAGAAATTTCAAACCGATGTCCCTGCTCGCGGCCCGCGCGCGGTTCCGCTGCCGCCGCCTGCGCAAATCTGACGGCCAAGTGGCGACAGGCTACATTCCCCATCTGAGCGATGGCGTATGCACCGGGCTATCCCAATGCCGCTTCATTTCGTCGTCCAGCACGCACAAGGTGATCGACGCGCCGGCCATTTCCAGCGACGTCGTAAGCGATCCGACCTGCACGCGCGCGACCGCGAGACCGCGCTGGTGCAGCCACGAGCGTGTTGAATTGAACAACAGATACAGTTCCCCGAGCGGCGTTCCGCCCAGTCCATTGATCAAGACCAGCAACTCGGAGCCGTTCCCCGGCTTCAAATCGGCGATGATCGCCGTCAGCAGCTCTGCCGCGATCGCATCGGCTGTGGCAAAGCGCGCGCGGCGCCGCCCTGGCTCGCCATGAATGCCAACGCCGACCTCGATTTCATCGTCGCCGATCTTGAACGTCAGCGTGCCCGCCGCGGGCACCGTGCAACTGGAAAACGCGACGCCCATCGACGCCGTACGCTTGTTGATCCGGTCGCCGAACGCCTTGCATTGTTCGAGATTGGCGCCGCTCTCGGCGAGACTGCCCACCAGTTTCTCGACGATCACGGCACCCGCGACGCCGCGCCGCCCCGTTGTATAACTGGAGTTTTCGACGGCGACATCGTCGTTGATCAACACCATCGCATTCGGCAACTCCGACATCTCGGACGCCATTTCGAAGTTCATCAGATCGCCGGAATAGTTCTTCACGATGAAGAGCGTTCCCGCGCCCGTATCGACGGCCTTGGCGGCTGCCATCATCTGATCGGGCGTCGGCGAAGTGAATACCTGGCCGGGGCACGCGGCATCCAGCATCCCGTACCCGACGAAGCCGATATGCAAAGGCTCGTGTCCCGAGCCGCCGCCCGAGACGAGCGCAACCTTGCCTGGCTTCAGCGTATTGCGCCGCACGAACACAGGATCGTTGTCGAGCACGACGAGATCACCATGCGCGGCGGCGAATCCAGTAAGACTCTCAGTTAGAAAGTCGTCGACATGGTTGATAAATTTTTTCATGGTCTGCGCTCCTTTCACTCTCTGTCTTGCGCGAGCCGCGCGCATATCGCACTGATCATCAACTGGCTCGACCGTGCGCCGGGATCGATGTGCCCGCGCGCACGCTCGCCGAGAAACGAAGCGCGCCCCTTGGTCGCGAGCATGTCGCGCGTCGCGCGCATGCCCTCTTCGGCCGTCAGCGGCAGCGCGTCGAGCACGGCTTCGGGCGCCGCACTATCTTCGGCTAGTTCCACGAAGCGTGACGAGACGGGGATGAGCACGTCCATCATCGTCTTGCTGCCGATGCCGGCTTTGCCGCGTTGGGCTACGGCGTTGACACCGGCGGCGAAGATCCGCGCCGCGTCCTCCACGCTGATTGTGTCCACGTTCTGCGCGGCCTTTGCCATGCCATGCAGCAACGAAAAAAACAGCGGTCCCGACGAACCGCCCACGGTCGACAGCAATTTGGAAGCGGCCTGTTCCAGCGCGGGCGCAAACGCCTCGGCCTCGATATCGGCGCGCATCGCAAACAGCGCATCGACGCCCCGCAACAGGTTGAAGATATGATCGCCATCGCCAATCTGCTGATCGAGCGCGGCGATCTCATCCGTGTGTTTCTTTAGCGTCGCGTGCGCGGCCTCGATGCACGCCATGACCGTTTTCCCGTTCATGCCGGAATCCTCCTGCCGTCGGAGCGGAAATAGAGAAGGCTGCGCGGAGGCAGCGACACGCCGACTGTTTGCCCAGGCGTGAAATTGCGCTCGGTCATGGTCGTCGCGACGATGGCGGTGCCGTCGCGCTCCATGATCAGCAGATGTCGCAGCGGGGAATATTCAAGCACGCGAAGATTGATCACGTCGCGCGTATCAGGCGCGTGCAGCACGATGTCTTCAGGCCGGATCGCGACCGTCGACGTGCCGGCCGGCATCGTGGAAAGATCGAACAACATGGGTGGCAGCAGATTGATGGGCGGCGAGCCGAGACGTTGCGCAGCGCCAAGTGAAGCGGGATTGCCATACACATCGCGCGGCGCACCAATCTGCACGATGCGTCCGTGCTCGAGTATGCCGATGCGATCCGCAAGCGTGGTCGCTTCGACCTGATCGTGCGTCACGTAGATGATCGTCGCGCCGATCGTGCGATGCAGACGCTTCAGTTCGATTCGCATCTCCTCGCGCAACTTCGCATCGAGCGACGACAGCGGCTCATCCATCAGAAACACCTTGGGCTGACGCACTAGCGCGCGTCCGATGGCGACCCGCTGCATCTCGCCGCCCGATAGATGCGTCGCCAGATTGCCAAGTTTCGACTCGATGTGCAGCATCTGCGCGACCATCTGCACGCGCGCGGTGACTTCCGCCTCGCTCACGCGCCGCCGCGGGGAGCGCAGTGGAAACGCCAGGTTGCCAAACACCGTCAGATGCGGGTACAGCGAATACTGCTGAAAGACGAAGGCGACGTCTCGGTCCGCCGGATGCATGTCCTTCGCGGCGGCACCGTCGATGAATATCTCGCCTTCGTCGGGGCGTTCGAGACCAGCGATGAGCCGCAACGTGGTGGTCTTGCCCGCGCCGCTCGGCCCGAGCAACACGACGAACTCGCCCTCTTTCACGTCGAACGACACATCATCCACCGCGACGATATCGCCAAATCGCTTCGTCACCCCATGCAGGCGAATCTCAGACATAAGCGCCTCCGTTGCTGCGTCCGTTGACGGCCATCTGCCGCACAGCGCCGGGCAGCAGCACGCCGCTGGATGCGTCGTACATCAGCGTGCGCTCCTTGTGAAACGACAACCCGACCTGCGCTCCCGCCGCTCTTCCTTCGTTCTTGCCGACCCGCACGCGCACCACGCCGAGCGCCGTTTCGACGACCAGAATCTGATGCGAGCCGAGATACTCGTCGGCAATCACGCGTCCACGCAACGCACTGTGCTCGTCGATCACGACGTGCTCGGGCCGCACGCCAAGCAGCGCTTTCGCGGCGGATGCAACAGTGCGCGGCACCGACACGGCCACACCGCGGAGCGAGACCGATTCCACGCCCGCTTCGACGCCGCCGTCCACGGCCAGAAAATTCATCGGGGGGCTGCCGATAAAGCTCCCCACGAACACGGTCGCTGGGAAGTGATAGACCTCATGCGGCGACGCGGATTGCAGCACCTCGCCGCCGCTCATCACAACGATGTCGTCGGCCATCGCCATCGCTTCCCGTTGGTCGTGCGTCACGTAGACCGTCGTCGCGTGGAGCGCATTGTGCAGCTTGCGCAACTCAAGGCACATCAGTTCGCGGAAATCCGCGTCGAGCGTGCCCAGCGGCTCGTCCATCAGAAAAGCCTTCGGGTGCCGGACAATCGCGCGGCCCAACGCGACGCGTTGACGATCGCCGCCCGACAGCCCACCCGTCTTTCGGTCCAGCAGACTTTCGATGCGCAGCATATGCGCGGCCGCATCGACACGAGCCGCAATCTCGCGGCGCGAAATGCCTTCGTTCTTCAGCGGAAAGGCGATGTTGTTCCGCACAGTCATATGGGGATAGAGCGCGAACATCTGGAACACAAACGCAATGTCGCGTTGACGCGCCCGCAATCCCGTCACATCTTCGCCGTCGATCAAAATCTGGCCTGAGGTCGGCAGTTCGAGCCCGGCAATCATGCGCAACGTCGTCGTTTTGCCACAGCCGGACGGTCCCAGCAGCACGACGAAGCGGCCATTGCTCACGGTGAGATTCGTATCGTGCACCGCAGTGAAGGCGCCGAAGCGTTTATGAAGGTTGGAGAGAACGATCGTCGACATGGCTCACTCCGGGAAGTGACTGGTGACGACGAAAGCCAGCGCGCCCACCAGAATCACGGGAAACGACCAGGTGTAGAGATCGACCGTGAATGGCTGGACGAGCATCGCAATGCCGAGGCCGATAAGCACGGTCGATGCGCCCTCACAGTAACGCCGTCGGAACAGGCGGCGGCGCGGCATGGCAGGTTGGGCTTTCATTTGCGCACTGCTCCAAAGGTGATCCCGCGCAACAGATGCTTGCGCAGTACGACAGTAAAGATCAGGATGGGCAGAACGAACAGCGTCGTGGCGGCCGCGACGGCCGGCCAGTCCTGTCCGCCTTCGCCGATGATGAACGGAATGAACGGCGGCATCGTCTGTGCATCGCCGCTCGTCAGCAGCAATGCGAACGCGTACTCGTTCCATGCAAAGATCAGACAGAAAATGGCCGTCGCGGCAATGCCCGTGATCGCCTGGGGCAGCACGACCTTGACGAAAGCCTGCAACCGCGTATATCCGTCGACGAGGGCTGCTTCCTCATATTCGCGCGGGATTTCGTCCATGAATCCTTTGAGCAGCCACACCGCGAGCGACACGTTCACAGCCGTATAGAGCACGATCATGCCGAGGTAGCTATCGGAGAGGCCGAGAGCGCGATACATCAGAAAGATGGGAATCGCGACGGCGATGGGCGGCATCATCCGCGTCGACAGAATGAAGAACAGCAAGTCGTCGGCAAGCGGGATCCTGAAACGCGAGAACGCATAGGCTGCGAGCGTGCCGAGAAAAACCGCAAGGAAGGTCGAGCCGAAGCCAATCACGAGCGAATTGACGAAGCGCGGCAAGACCTTCGACGGCCCCGCAATCACCATATTGCGCTTGCGCACATCGCGGTCATACCAGGTTTGAGCGGCTGGCAAGCTCGCGATGAACTCGGGCGTCTGCCGCGAGCGGATGGTGAACAGATTCACATAGCCCTCCATCGACGGGTGGAAAACCACGACGGGCGGATAGGCAACCGCGTCTTCCTGCGTCTTGAAGCTCGTCAGGATGATCCATACGATCGGCAGGGCCGCAATCAGTGCGTAGGCGATAACGATGAAGGCGGCGAACGTCTTGCTGCGCGGCGATGCCGCCACCACCGACTGTTGAAGCGCAAGGTCTGTCATCGCTGTTTCACCCGGTTGAGTGCCTTCACATAGATATTCGCCGCGCCGAAGACCACCACGAACAGGATGATCGCCAGTGCGGACGAGTACCCCGTCTGCCACTTCTCGAACGCAGCGCGCTTGAGCGTGATCGACACAGTTTCCGTTACGGAGCCCGGGCCGCCTGATGTCAGCAGGTTCACCATGTCGAACATCTTGAAGTTCTCGATACCGCGAAAGAGGATCGCAAGCATCAGGAACGGCAGGGTCATCGGCAAGGTGATCGACCAGAATTGCCGCCACGGCGAAGCACGGTCCACTTCGGCCGCTTCGTAGATGTAGTCCGGAATCGAACGCAATCCCGCGAGACAGATCAGCATCACGTACGGCGTCCACATCCACGTATCGACCATCACGATGGTCCACGGCGCGAGCGGCACGTCGCCGATCATCTGAAACGAGTTTGGCGCAATGCCCGTGAAAAAGCTGACGATGTCGTTGAAAAGTCCCGTTTGCGGTTGCAGCAGGAAGGTCCAGAAGTTGCCGACCACAGCGGGCGAAAGCATCATCGGCAGCAGAATCAGCGTGGTCCAGAAGCTATGGCCGCGGAACTGCCGGTTGATCAGCAGCGCGAGCCCGAAACCGAGGAGCACTTCGAGCCCGACCGACCAGAACACGAAGCGCGCCGTCACCTGCATGGCGTACCAGATGTCTTCGTCGGTGAGTATGTCCGTGTAATTGTCGATGCCGACATTGCGCGCAGGCACGCTCGGCATGTTCGACTTGAAGTTCGTGAACGACAACCGCAATGCCCAGATCAACGGAAAGATGTTGATGGCGAGCAGCAGCACGATAGTCGGAAGAATGAACAGCCACGCGATAGTCCGGTCCGACAGCCCGCGCAGGCGCGCGGCAGCGCGCGTCTGCGCTTTCGTCTGCAACCCTTCCGGAGGAAAAGGCTTGTTTGCCAACATGCCTGACTCCTTGTTGTCGCTGACCGACAAGATTGATCGGCTTGCCGGTCCGCGTGTTCATGTGCAATAACGCTAGTTCTTCCCTTCAGCCTTGAAGACCTTGTTCCAGTCCTTGACGAGCAGATCGAGCGCTTCCTTCGAGGTGCCTTTATCGGCAACCACATAGTCGTGCACGCGCTTTTGCATGTCGAGCAGCAGCTCGGCATACGCGGGCTCGGCCCAGAAGTCTTTGACGATCGCCATCGACTTCAGGAATGCAGGCGCAAATGGCGCGCTCTTCGGAAAGTCCGGCGCATCTACCACTGACTTCGCAGCCGAGTAGCCGCCGAGTTGCCACCACTTCTTCTGCACATCGGGCTGCGCAAACCACTTGATGTATTCGAGCGCGTCAGCCTTGTGGTCTGAGTACGACACGACGGAAATGCCTTGCCCGCCGAGCTGTGTGAACTGTTTCGTTTCTTTGGGATTGACGAAGAAGCCGATCTTGTCGCCGCCGACATTCGGGTCCTTGTACAGTCCGGGGAAGAAGGCAAACCAGTTCATCTGCATCGCGACCTGGCCAGACTTGAACGCGTCGAGCCCTTCCTGCATATAGGCGTTCGTCATGCCCGGGGCCGTGCAACATTTGTAAAGCGCCTTGTAGAATTCGAGCCCCTTGATGGCGCCTGGTGAATTCACGAAGCCGTCCAGGCGATAAGGCTTCTTCGGGTCCTCGTATTCAAAGCCAAAGTTATAGAGCATGTTGGTCGCGCCCATCGTGATCCCTTCCGAACCGCGCTCTGTGAAGATATACACGCCATACACGGTTTTGCCGTCGATCTTTCGGCCCTGAAAGAACTCGGCTGTCTGCTTGAGCTCATCCATCGTAGTGGGCGGTTCGAGTTCGCGCTTGTACTTCTGTTTGAACTCCGCGCGCAGTTCGGGCCTTGCAAACCAGTCCTTGCGATACGTCCAGCCGACGGCGTCCGCCATTGCGGGCAGCGCCCAATAATTCGGCGTGTTCTTTGGCCATTCCGAGTAGCCGACGACGGTCGCCGGCACGAAATCGTTCATCGAAATCTTGTTCTTGTCGAAGAAGTCATTAAGCTTCACGTAGTGCCCATTGACCGCGGCACCGCCAATCCACTGACTATCTCCGATGATGAGGTCGCAAAGTTTTCCGTGCGAATTGAGTTCATTGATAAAGCGGTCCGCGTAGCTCGTCCACGGCACGAACTCGAATTTCATCGCAATGCCGGTTTTCGCCGTAAAGTCTTTCGACAATTCGACGAGTGCATTGGCGGGGTCCCATGCGGCCCAACATAACGTCAACTGCTTGCCCTGCGCGTGCGCCGCCGATCCGAAGCTCAGCCCCAGTGACGCCAGCAGCGCCGCGATTACCCTTGCTGTCGTAAGACGTAACATGTCTCTTCTCCTTGTCTCCGTCGGGTCTCCAACCTGATGACAGACAGCGCCCATGCGCCGGACGCTGTATTTAGAGCACTGGCAGACTCAGCGAGCCGTCCGCGTGTCGCGAGCTTCAGGCATGCGCATTCTCACGAAGATAAATACGGGTTTCGGGCGTCGGAATGGCGAGCACGCCGCGCACGTCGTTCAGTAAATTGATGGCGGCGAGCCCCGCGCAATGGACGATGCCGCGCACATCCTGATCGAGGATGACGTCGATCGCCCGCTCCGACAGTTGCGCCCGAGTGTCGGCCGTGCACTCGTGGCCGATCAGCACGACGCGCGTCTTGTCACCCGATTCCTGCAGCGTCGACGCGATGCCGGAAATGCCGCCGCCCGTCACATACACGCCGACCAGATCCGGATGTCCCGCCATCAGTCCTTGCACAGCAAGACCGGCGCTGTCGTCGTCCTCGGCGAAATCGGGCTCCGTGAGCCAGCGCAGGTTGCGAAAGTCCTCTTCAAGCACCTGGGAAAAACCCGTGCGACGCTCGAGCTGATCGTGCAGACGCGACGACGCCGACAACACGGCGACCGTGCCGATGCGCGAACCGACGAAGCGGCCCATCAGCAGCCCCGCCGTTCGTCCGGCAATGCGGTTATCGACACCCACGTACGCCGCGCGCGCACTCGACGGCAAATCCGAGAAGACCGTGACGGCGGGCACGTTGGCATCCGTCAAGTCCTGAATCATCCGCTCGACCCAGGGGTAATCGAGCGGCACGAGCACGAGCGCGTCGTAGTCGATCAGTTGCTGCCCGAGTGAGATTGCGTCGCGCTGGCTGGACAGGTCGCAACGGTAAAACGAGGGGACAAGGCGATGCTCGCGAAAAAAGCTGGCCGACAGTGCGATATCGCGCTCGACCTGATCGAGAAAGCGGGAGTTGATTTGCGGCAAGACGAAGGCGACCCGGAATGACGTGGCTTTCGCAGGCCGGCCGCGACTCGCGCGATCGTCACGCAAAGTGGCCAGTGCGAGATGCACGCGCTCGGCTGTTTCGGGGCGAACCCCTTGATCGTCGCGCAGCACACGATCGACCGTGGCGACGCTCACGCCAGCACGACGCGCAATCATCATACGTGTTGCCGGCATGGGTCTCCTCCGGTGCCAGGCGAAGAATCATTTTGTTAACCAAAGATAGTTTTTCACACGCGAAATGCAAGCTTTTTTGACGCGTTAAATGCGTCAAACCGGACGGTCGCCGAACGCGCTTACCGAAGACGAGCGCAAGCGCATCGCGGTGCATGAGGCGGGTCACGGTCTGGCCGCCGCGCTGCGTCGGATTTGCAGGAGGCCTCGCGTATCGGCCTCGATATGGTGTCGAAGTTCGGCTTCAACACCGATGGGGATCTGTTCAGTCTCGCGGCGCTGCCGTCGCAGTACGCGGGCCTGCAAATGAAGAGCGCAAACGAGCATGCGAACGTGCTGCCCAGGGAACTCAACGAGCTTGGCTACGGCTTGCTGCAAGCGTACGAGCCGGTACTGCGCGACATTTCAGACCCGGTGCTAGAGCACGAGACCGTACTTGGGGATACAGTCTATCGGCTCATCGCCGAGCACAAGAGCACCGTTACCGTCGCGACATTAAATTTGTCACAACGCGGCGGACGACCGACCTGTGCCAACTGGATGGAGCTGAGAAGCGGCCGCGTCAAACTCCGTTTGTCACACGGTGCGAACTGCCGGTGTCGGACCCGTCTTGGAGATTCGCCCTTTCATGTCGAAACGGCTCGATCTGGATGAACTTCGGTCATTGAGCCGCCGAAACAGACTGCCGTCGAATGCAAACTCATTGTCGGCGCGGATATCATGATTTCCCCAGCAAGGCGCCGCTCATGCGCCGTTAGCGAGAGCCGCGCCGAAGCAAGTCGCGGGCTGCAACCGGCCGCGCAAACCAGCACCGGCTCGCGGGCGCGCCGGCGCCCGCAATGGCGAGGCTCAGAATTGCTTGCCGAGCGAGACGCCCACCACGTCTTCGGACAGGTGAACATTCGCATTGCCTCCACCGAAGGCTGCGGGAATCGAGTTGTCGCCGTTCACCGTGTTCTTGAACGCATGTCCATAGAAGAGGCCGAATGATGTTTTCGCATCGGGCTTCCACGTGGCGCCCAAGGTCGCCTGATCCTGCACAACACCCGGTGCGAGGATATTCAGGAATGTTTCCGTGCTAGCCACCGGCTGGCTCGAATGACTGTAGCCTGCGCGGAGCGTGAGATGGCTCGATACATCATAGCTCGTGCCGATCTTGATCACGTTCGTATTGCGCCAGCCAAAGCCTGGGCCGTCGGACGATCCCAACGCATTGCCTGCAAACAGGTTGGCGAGCGGATTCGCGATCGAATTCACGTTGCCATACATAATGCGCTGAAAGTCGGCCGCCACCGTCCATGCCGGCGTAACCTTCCAGGAAAACCCGACACCGTAGTTCTCCGGGATGTCGAATGAGCCGCCGTCCGCGAAGAGACCTTTGTATTTGTCGAAACGGCCATGAATCTTCGATGCCCACGTCACGCCGACGGTCAGTGTCGGCGTAATCTCCCCGGTATAGCCAAGATGCACGCCAACCCCGACCGAAGTGTCGGCACCCTGATCGGTTACGTTGCCGGGCGCGACCGACATGCCAGTGAACGGCTGCAGCCCGCTTGCCGTAAAGCGTTGAAACGCGACGTTCAGGCCGATGCCGAACGCGTGCCGGTCGAGCAGTTTGTAAGCAATTGTCGGCGAGAGGAACATCTGTTCGAGATCCACGCCTGCTGACCCCGTGGCACCGAACGCTTGATAGGGATTATGGGCGTAGCCGGTGTCGAGCCCCCCGTTCGCGTACAGTGCAAGGCCCGCATACACGTTCGGCAGAAACTGATATGTAACGCCGAATTCGGGCAGCACGAAGATCGAGCGATTGTTGCCGTCGTAGTCGCCGTTAGCACCGTAACGGTTGCCGGACACGTTGGCGCCACGATCTGGCAGGAAGAGACTGATGCCGCCATCGATGCGGTTACCAACGAAGGCAATACCTGCGGGATTGGCCGCAGCGGCAAGGGCGTCCTGCGGAAAGCCGATGCCGACGCCGGCCATGCCCTGTGATGCGACGCCGTAGCCGTTGGAAAAATAGCCGTTGGTGGCCCATGCAAAGGTTGGTGCTGCCGCGACGACAGCAATGAGCGCGCGAGTGGCTTGTAGCTTCATTGTTTCCCCGAATAATATTTGGAATAGTCAGGGAGACGGAGTGTATTGATTCGATCTCGCGCCTCAAACCAAGTTTTTCACATAAGCACTAGGTTAAAAACATATAAAGTTTCTCTGCCGATGAGTTTTTCGATTCTTGCATTGACCTTCGGACCATGCAGGCTTCAGCGGAGAAAGCATGCGCCCTACTCAAGGGCTCGCCAATCCTGCAAGAGACATGGTATTCACACCAAAGGCGACGAATTCGGTGGCGGAGGCTGGCGGCTCCATCTCCGAACTCACCATGCGGCTAACGCGCAGCCGATTCACAACACTCGACCGGTTCCCGCTGATTCGCAGCACTCAAATCCATAGAGGCTCATCGCCGGGTTCTGCCGCAGCTGCTTATTGCAATGTTGCTGTCAGGGAGCTTGAAACGGCGCAACACTATCTCGTCGAATTTCGCTCTCAGCGCCGCGCGTAATGCTGTTCGATGCCGTGCGCGAGCTGTGTAACGAGTCGCTGCATCGCCACCTGAGTCCGCCATGCGACATGTGGAGTCACAATCAGATCCGTGCGCGCGCTGGTCAACAGCGGATGACCGATCGCTGGCGGCTCCTGCTCGAGGACGTCGAGCGCGGCGTTCGCGATCAGCTTGCGGTCGAGCGCCTCGATCAGCGCCCCCTCGTCGACGATGCCGCCGCGCGCGGCGTTCACGAGCGACGCGCTGCGCTTCATTCGCTCGAATTCGGCGAGACCGAAGAGATGTCGCGTTTCATCGGTAAGCGGGCAGTGCAGGCTGATTACATCCGCCTCGCGCAGCACCTCGGCGAATGCAGCGTAGCCTTCGCGCACCGCCCTGGCGTGCTTGCGTTCGGCGAAGAGCACACGCATGCCGAACGCGCCGGCCAGTTCGGCGAGTCGCTTTCCACCGTGACCGGCACCGACGATGCCGAGCGTCGACCCGTGCAGATCCGCGATCGGATGCAGTTCAGCGTAAAAAGTGGGTGACCCGCTCCAGCCTCCAGCATAGACGTCCTTCCAGTAAGGAATCAGGTTGCGGCGCAGCGCGAGCATTAGTGCGAACGCGTGCTCCGGCACGGAGATCGTCGAATAGCCCGGACATGCGACTACTTCGATGCTCCGTTGGCGGCATGCTTCCATATCCAGATGATTAACGCCCGCGGCCGGCACGCCGATCAGTTCCAGTTTCGGCAACTGCTCGAGCACTTCGCCCGACAGTGGAACCTTGTTGGTCACGACGATCTGCGCATCGCGGCAACGCTCCAGCACATGTTCCGGCGCCGTAGATGGATATTCGACCCAGCGATGCGAAAACGGAAAATCGGGTAGATCGGCCGACAGCGTCGCGCGGTCCAGAAAGACGATGGTTTTCAACAGGCTGCTCCACTTCATTAACGTTCGGACGTGCTCGTGGACACGGTGTCGAGCATGCGTTTCTTGCCCGTCTGCACGTGATTCTCGAAAGCCTCCGCAGCCGCGTCGGCTTGGCCCGCGCGCAGCGCCTCGAAAAGCTCGCGGTGTTCTTTCGCGGAACGCTGCATCTGCGTGAACGAATACACGCCTTTGTGAATATAGAGCGTCAGTTCATCTGCGACAGCCTGGTTGATCGTGATCAGCCGCGGATTCTTGGTCGCTGCCATGAGTTGACGGTGGAACTCGGTGTTCAGAGTCTGATACAGAGGGCTGTTGCGCTCGGCTACGGCGGAGTCCATCTTGTCAACGAGAAGGCTCAGCGACTGCTCCTCGTCGGTGGTCAGACGCAGAGCGGCGAGACGTCCCGCCGTGCGTGCGAGCCCTGCTCGAATCTCATAGAGATCCATCGCCTCTTCGAGCGACAGCCGCCGTACTTCGGCGCCCCGATTGGGGACGATTCGCACGAGCCCCGCCTGTTCGAGCGAGCGCAGGGCCTCGCGCGCCGAATTGCGGCCGACGCCGATCTGGTTTGCGAGCGCCTGCTCATTCACACGTTCGCCGGGGCGCAAGTCCCCCCGCTGGATCATGGCGCGCACCTGTTCGCGAATGTCGTCGAGCTTCGACGCGATTACCTCGGGCGCGCGCGCGTTCCCCTTGCCGTTCGGTTCACTGTTAAACGCGTTTTTCATGTTGATTGCCCTTTCTGTGTCATTCGATACCATTATTTTGCTTGCAGAAAACCCGTCGATACCCACGGAACCAGCACTATCACGATGAGGGCCACCGCCAAAGCCCCCAGATACGGCCAAACGCGGCGCATCGCGGTGGACGGGTCGACCTTGCTGACCGCGCACGCCGCATAAAAGCCAAGGCCAAGCGGGGGGGCGAACAGGCCCAGTCCCATCGCGAACACCACGACCATTGCGTAGTGCACGTCCGCGATGCCCATCGCACGCGCGATCGGGAACAGGAGCGGCCCGAACAGTACGATTGCCGGAATTCCTTCCAGAAAGCTGCCGAGCATCACGAACGTAATCGCGGAGATCGCCAGGAAGCCGAGCTTGCCCCCAGGCGCAGCCATCATCAACTTGGCGAGTTGCGCGGAGAAGCCTGACTGCGTGAGCGCCCATCCCATCGCGGTTGCACACCCGATGATGATCAGAATCGCGCCAGACAGCGACGCCGCTTCCACCAGAATAGGATAGAGCCGGCTCCAGTCGAAACGGCGATACAGTAGCAAACCCACCACACAGGTGTAAGCCACGCCGATTGTCGCCACCTCCGTCGCGGTCGCGATGCCTTCCACCACGGCCGCGCGGATCACGAAGGGCAGCGCGAGCGCAGGCAGCGAAATCAGGAATGCGCGGCCGACCTGGGCCCGGGAGGCCCGTTGCACGCCTTGCAGGATTTCCCCGCGGCTTCTGAACCAGACGACTGCCGCGAGTGCTACCGCGCCGACCACGGCCGGCATGAAGCCGCCTGTGAACAGCGCGGCAATCGAAACGCCGGTTACCGACCCAATCGTGATCAGCACGAGGCTGGGCGGAATGGTTTCCGACATGGCCGCCGCCGAACTGAGCATTGCGACGAGGTCGCCTTCATTCGCGCCGCGCTTTTTCATTTCCGGGAACAGGCCCGGCGCGAGCGCAGCCATGTCCGCCACCTTCGAGCCGGAGATGCCGGAGACGAGGTACATGGCGCCGATCAGCACATAGGCGAGGCCGCCACGCTTGTGCCCGATCAGCGAAGCGAGGAAACGGATCATCGCTTCGGCAAGCCCCATCGCTTCCATGAGCGCGCCGAGCAGGATGAACAGCGGGACGGCGAGCAGGATCAGGCTGGACATCCCCTGATTCATGGTGCTCACGACGATCGTCAACGGTGCGCCGGTGACGGTTGCGAGATAAGCAAACGTGCACACCCCGAAGGCGACCATGATCGGCACACCGAGACAGATGATCGTGACTACGCCGACGGCGAAAAAAAGGATCATGCTGACCGCGGTCAGTGGCGCGAGCGCTTGCCGTGCGAAATAGAGCGCAATTGCGACCCCGGCCACCAGCGCGAACGCCTTCACGCAATCGCGCAGTGACGAGCGCTCGAGCAACCGCGTAACGGCGAGCACGAGCATCAGCACAGCCGCCACGGGAATCGCGGCTGCGGGGATGGCATTCGGCAGATCGAGCGCCGGCGTGCTGATGATCCATTCGTTCATCGCCCAGTCGGTTGCCGGCCGCACCAGCAGCAGCACGAAGGTCATCACGATGAAATTTCCAAGCGTTTCCGCAAACGCGCGGTTTTGCGGGGACATTCTGGCAACCAACATCGTCAGCCGCAGATGTTCGCCGCGCCGCAACGCCACCACTGCGCCCAGCATCGACAGCCAGATGAACAGGATCGACGCGAGTTCGTCTCCCCAGATCAATGGATCCTGCAGCACGTAGCGGCAGAAAACGTTGGTGAGCAGCAGCACCACTTCGGCCACTAGCAGCAGCGCAGCGGGCACTTCGGTGATCCACTTGATGGCCAGTTCCAGTGCGCTGCCGACGCGCACGACCTTCGATGCCGCATGTCGTTGCTTCGGCGCGCCCATGTCGTGGGCGAACACCTGCTCGGGATGAACTCGGGAAGTCATGACTCGTTCTCCAGAAACTCTTCGGTGGTCCGTGCTCATGCGAGCTTCTGCGTGTACTTCTCGAGCAACGCCCAAGCTTCATCGCCGTACTTCTTGCGCCACTGGTCGTAGAAACCGGCCTTTTGCAGCGAGGCGCGGAATGGCTGGATGTCGGGCTTGTTGAACGCCATGCCGTGTGACTGCAACTTCCCGATCAGCGATGTGCTCAGTGCGGCGACGTCCGCGCGTTCAGCCACTGCGGCCGCATTCAGGTGTTTCGCCACGATCGTCTGCAAGTCAGGCGGCAGCTTGCCCCACGACCGCGCGTTGCCGAGAAACCAGAAGCCGTCCCAGATATGGCCGGTCAACGAGCAGAACTTCTGGACTTCATAGAAGCGTCCGGTTTCGATCAGCGCGAGGGGGTTTTCTTCTGCATCAACGACCTTGGTTTGCAGCGCCGAATACGCCTCGCTGAAGTTGATGCTGGTGGGCGAGGCGTCGAGCGCCTTGAACATCGAGGTCCAAAGGGGACTGACCGGCACGCGAATCTTTAAGCCTTTAAGGTCGGCCGGGCTTTGCACCGGCTTGACCGAGCTCGTGAGATGGCGAAAGCCGTTGTCCCACGGTTTCTCCATCGCGACGAGCCCGACCTTCGAGATCGCCGTGCGGATGTGGCTCCCGAGCTCGCCGTCCATTGCTGCCCATACCTGGTTGTAATCCTTGAACGCGAAGCCGATGCCGTTGATCGCCGAGACTGGCACGAGCGTCGACAGCACCACGCCACCTTGGGTCAGGAAGTCGATGGCGCCCGATCGAACCTGCGACAGCATGTCGGTATCCGTGCCCATCTGACCGTTCGGGAAAATCTGCAACTCGACACGGCCGCCAGATTCCTTCTGGATGGCGTCCGCGGCTTCTTTCGCGCGAACGTTGAGCGGATGGGACAGCGCGAGGTTGTTCGCGTACTTCAGCTTGAACTGCGCGCTCTGCGCCCGAGTGAGCGACGGCAAGGCGCCAGTCCCCATCGCCGCCACCGTGGCGGCCCCGAGCGTTTGAAGAAAGGTACGACGGGAATACGAACTCATTTTCGTCTCGCTCCATGGAAAGCAAATGGTGGATGACGCATTCGGCGGCGCCGGTGGCGTTCTTCTTGTGAACCTCGGTTACTGAAAGTGCATGCGATGAATCATATTTCGCTGACACAAACTCTAAAAGTGTTGACACTTAGATGTCAAGATGTTGATATAAGAAAAAGAGTGCATGCAAAGGAGTCCCCGGGAAAGCACCTACAAAGCCGCGAACATCCGCGATACCTGTCAGGAGGAAGCAAATGGAATTAGAGGCGCACTACCGCGAGCACGGCTTGCTGCTCGGAGGCCGCTGGCAAGCCGCGACGGCTGACAACTGCCAGCTTTCGATCAATCCGGCGACGGAACAGCGGCTGGGCTATCTGCCGCTGGCCACGCAGGCACAGGTCACCGAGGCCATCGACGCCGCGTCCGACGCCTCAGCCGCAATGCGCAAGCTCACGCCGTGGGAGCGCTCAGCGCTGCTGCGCCGGGCTGCGGCGATCGTCCGCGAACGCGTGCCGCAGCTCGCGCGAATCGTCGCGCTCGAAACAGGCAAGCCGATCGCACAGGCCAGCGGGGAAGCGAATGCTTCCGCTGAGTCGATCGACTGGTTCGCCGATGAAGCGCGCCGGGTGTTCGGTATGTCTTACGAAAGTCGCGTCAAGGGCGGACGGTATCTGGTGCATTACGAGCCGCTCGGGGTGGTCGCCGC
The DNA here is from genome assembly GCF_038900515.1 of Burkholderia sp. JPY481. Lineage (NCBI taxonomy): Bacteria > Pseudomonadati > Pseudomonadota > Betaproteobacteria > Burkholderiales > Burkholderiaceae > Burkholderia > Burkholderia sp. JPY481. The sequence goes on along the minus strand of NZ_JAYMRT010000033.1, from coordinate 24,092 downwards.
TTTTACGCCGTGGAATTTTCCGCTGCTACTGCTGGCCCGCAAGATCGGCCCGGCGCTGGCTGCCGGCAACGCGGTCGTGATCCGGCCGTCGAACGAAGCGGCCGGGGCGACGATGGCACTGGTGCGCTGTTTCGTCGATGCCGGGTTTCCCGAGGGCGCGGTCAATCTGGTGATCGGCAAAGCCGACTCAATTACGCCGACGATCATGGCCGACCCGCGCGTGGCGAAGATCAGCTTCACCGGCTCGGTGCCTGTCGGCCGTCAGATCGTCGAAATGTCCGCGAAGACCCTCAAAAAGGTCACGATGGAACTTGGCGGCCATGCGCCCGTGATCGTGCATCGCGACGCCGACATCGGCGCCTTTGCGCACCTCGCGTCACTCGGCAAGTTCCGCAATGCGGGCCAGGCCTGTGCGTCGCCGACACGTTTTTACATCCACGAATCGATCTTCGACAAGACCGTGAAGGCGCTGGTCGAGCGCTCCAAAGCGCTTCGCGTCGGCGATCCGTTGCAGCAGGACACCGATCTCGGTCCGCTAACCACGTCGAAGCGTCGCGACGCGATCGAACGTCTGGTCGATGAAGCCGTGAGTGAAGGCGCCAGCGTGCTATGCGGTGGCCGGCGCCCCTCGCAATTCGGTCGCGGCTGGTTCTACGAGCCGACGCTCGTCGCCAACCCCGCTTCGCACATCGGCCTGATGAACGACGAGCCGTTCGGCCCGGTCGGGACCCTCACCCCGTTCGCGACGATGGACGAGGTCATCACCGAGGCGAACCGGCTGCCGTTCGCGCTCGCGGCGTATGTCTTCACGCGCTCGATGCGCAACACGCTGGAAACCACGGAGCGCTTGCAGGCCGGCGTGGTCGGCGTGAACACGTTCGTGGCGTCGACGGCGGAGACGCCATTCGGCGGCAGCAAGGACAGCGGGTTCGGACGCGAAGGCGGACCGAACGCGATCCGCGACTACATGGACACCAAATTCATCAACCTCGAACTGGCGAACGACGAGCCGCTCGACGGCACCGCCTGAATGGAATCCCTCATGAGAACCATCAAGAATCACGCGAAAGCGCAACTCGCCGCGGGTGAACTGGCACTCGGCATGGGGCTGCGCCAGGCCCGCACCGTCGACATCGCGCAGATCGCGCAGACGGCGGGCTTCGACTGGCTGTTCATCGATATGGAACACAATTCGATGGACGTCGACACGGCCGCACAGATTTGCGCCGCCGCTCTGGTGGGCGGTGTGACGCCGATCATCCGCGTGCCGGGGCACGAGCCGTTCCACGCCACTCGACTGCTCGATACCGGCGCGATGGGCATCGTGGTGCCGCACGTGAGTACGCCCGAACAGGCCGCGCGGATCGCCGATATGTGCCGCTTCCCGCCTGCCGGCGGGCGGTCGATCCCCGGCATGTTGCCGCAGGTCGGCTTCCAGGCTCTGCCGATCGCCGATGTGGTTCGCGCGATCAACGAAGAGGTGCTGGTCGTGGCGATGATCGAGACCCGCGAAGGGCTCGAGAACGTCGACGCGATCGCGGCGGTGCCCGGCATCGACGTGCTGCTGGTCGGCGCGACCGATCTTGCGGCGGATCTCGGCATCACTGGACAACTCGGCCATATGCGTGTAGCGGCCGCCGTCGACGCGGTGTGCGCCGCATGTCACCGGCACGGCAAGGTGCCGGGCGTCGGCGGGGTGTACGACGAGGCACTGATGACCGCCTACGTGCAAAAAGGCGCGCGTTTCATTCTCAGCGGCTCGGATCTTGCGTTCCTGATGACGGGGGCGAAGTCGCGTTCGGAGATGTTGCGTGCAATCCCGCTCGGCCACGCCGAACAAGACATGGCTCAACGCAAGGCGTCCTGATCGGACGAGGAGGAGACAGAGTGAATCCCGAATACGCAAGCAATCTGGTCAACCGGCGCGACCTGAAACCGTATCTGAATGCCGATCAATTCGAATTTCGAGATTCGGTGAATCGGGTGCTGACGCGCCATGCATCGCCGGAATACGTTCGTCAGTGCGACGAAGAGAAGCGCTTCCCACAGGAACTCGTGAAGATGGCCGCCGAACAGGGCTGGTTCGGCATCACGCTGCCCGAAGCGTACGGCGGCGTCGGCGGCTATCTCGACATGGCCGCTTATCTGGAGGTCGTCGCGTATCACACCATCGCGCTCGCGCGCTTCTGGAATGCCAACGTGAACATGGTGGGCGGCGCGCTGGCGCGCTTCGCTCCGGACGACATCAAGGCCGTGGTGTTGCCGAAGCTAGCCGAAGGGCGTGCCTTTCTTGCCTTCGCATTGAGCGAAAACGGCTCCGGCTCGGATGCCGCCTCACTGACGACGCGCGGCGTGGCCGACGGAAACGACTTCATTCTCGACGGCACCAAGATGTGGATTTCCGGCGCGCTGCAGGCCGACTACATTCTGACCGCGGTGCGCACCAATCCGGAAGCGAAGAAGCACGACGGGATCAGCCTCTTCCTCGTACCGAAGGAATCCAGGGGACTGACCATAAATCCGATCGATTTGCTCGGCGGCCACGCTATCCGGACCTGCGAAGTGGTGTACGACGGGGTGCGTGTCCCGAATGAAATGATCGTGGGCGGCCTGCACGTGGGTTGGAAGAAGCTCACCACGGTGCTGTCGAAGGAGCGCATCGCGTTGTCGGCGATGTGCGTGGGCGGCGCACAGGCGGCGATCGATCTTGCGCGCTGGTATGCGAACGACCGCAAACAGTTCGGACAGTCGATCATCGATTTCCAGGCCGTGTCGCATCTGCTCGCCGATATGCAGACGCGCGTGGATGCCGCTCGCCTGATGGCGTTTCGGGCGGCGAAGCTGCTCGACGAAGGCGACAGCTGCGACGTGGAGTCGTCGCAGGCGAAGTACTTCGCGTCGGACACGTACGTGCAGGTCGCGACCGACGGCATCCAGATCATGGGTGCCAATGGCTACTCCGCCGAATACGCGATGCAGCGTCATTACCGCGAAGCCAAGATGTTCCAGATCTTCGGCGGCACCAATCAAATTCAGCGCAACATCGTGGCGCGCGCGCTCAAATCGTAAGCGGAGACAGACGTGACGGCAGTTCGGACATTGGAGAAATTCGGCTTTAGCGTCGACTACGCGCAAGCCGACGTAGTGGTGGTCGGCGGTGGCGGCGCGGCGTCGCGTGCTGCCGTGTCGGCGGCACAGGCGGGTGCGAAGGTCCTCATGCTGGCCAAGGCGCCGGTCGGACAGGGTGGCAGCACGGTGCACGGCGCTAGCGAAATCATGAGCATGGGGGCATCCGGCTACGGCAGTCCCGACGATAGCGCAACCGTGCACTACGAAGACACGATGCGTCCGGCAGCCGCCTTCATCGACCGCGACCTGGTGCGCGTTCTGGCGGAGGACGCACCGAAGCGCATCGCAGACCTGATCGAACTCGGCGTGCCGTTCGACCGCGTCGCTGATGGCTATAAGCTCATCCGCAGCGACTTCGGCAGCTATGCGCGCGCGCTAGGCGTGAAGGGCAAAACCGGCAAGGCCTTCGTGGGCGCGCTTGCCGAGCAAGGCAGAAAGCTCGGTGTCGAGACCCGTCAGCCGGCGGCGTTGATCGACCTTGTGCGCGATTCGACAGGGCGCGTGAGCGGCGTGGTTGCGATGGACCTCGATTCGCGGCGGCTGCTGGTGGTCTCGGCGGGGGCCGTCGTGCTTGGCACGGGCGGCGCGCACGGTCTGTTCTCGCAGCAGGTGTCGACAGCGGAGATGACTGGCGACGGCCAGGCGATTTGCTTCCGCCACGGCGCGGAACTCGTGAACATGGAGTTCCATCAGTTCGGGCCGGCGATGGTGCACCCTTACGTGCAACTCTTCAGCAAGTCGTGCTTCATCCTGCGTCCAAAGATGCTCAATCGCGACGGTCACGAATTCCTCCCGGACTATCTGCCGACGGGCGTGACGCCCGAGGCTGCGATGGACGAGAAAGTGTTCCCGTTCACGATCTCGAACGAGTCGCGCTATATCGATATCGCGATCGCAACGGAAATCGCGCAGGGCAGGGGCACGGAACGCGGCGCGGTGCATTTCTCTTTCGCCGACATCGCCGAGGAACGGTTGGCGGCCACCATTCCGAACACCCTGCGCTGGATGCGCGCCAAGGGACTCGATCCGAAGCGTGATCTGCTCGACGTCGGGATTGCTTTTCAATGCCTGAATGGCGGTGTCCGGATGACCAACACCGACGCGATGTCGACCATCGAGGGGCTCTTCGTTATCGGCGAACTCGCGGGCGGCGTGCGCGGTCCGGATCGTCCGGGCGGCAACTCGCTTGCAGAAGGTCAGGTTTTCGGTCATCGCGCAGGCGTGGGTGCGGCCGCATTCGCACGCGGCAGCGCGGCGCCCGGCACGTCCGATGTGGCGCCGCTTGCACGGCGTCTCGAAACGGCGCTGAAGCCGAATGCGTCGTTCGACGCTCGACGTATCGCCTCCGATCTGCGTGCAGCGATGCAGGCGCATTGCCTCGTCGAGAAGACGGAAAGCGGTCTGAACATCGCGTTAGCGGCCGCTCGCGAGGCGCGCGCGGAGTTTGCCGCAGGGGGCGGGGCCAGGCCGCCGCAGGTGATCGATGCGTTGACGATCGACAACATGGCGACGACTGCCGACGTGATCGTGCAGGCGTGCATCGAGCGGCGCGAGTCGCGCAGCAGCCACTATCGCACCGACTATCCCGAGCGCGACGACGCCCGTTTCGGTCATGCATTGACCATCACGCGCGGTGAGGCCGACCCGTTCCACCTCGCCTTCGACGTGCTCGACTACCCCCGTGCCGAACTCACGGACGCATCGCATTCCCAGGTGGCAAATCATGGATAAGAAGCAAGTCGGCCCGTTGTCGGGCTACCGCATTCTCGATCTCACCGTCATGACCGCGGGTCCGGTCGGTACAGTGCTGCTTGCCGACCTCGGCGCGGACGTGATCAAGGTTGAGGAACCGAAGGCCGGTGACCTCTCGCGCAATCTCGGTAATCAATTCGTCGAAGGCGAAAGCGTGCAGTTCCTGTCGCAGAACCGTAACAAGCGCAGCATCCGCCTCGACCTGAAGTCGCCGAAAGGACGCGATGCATTTCTACGCATGGCGAAGCAGGCGGATGTCGTCGTCGAAAACTTCCGGCCGGGCACGGTGGATCGGCTCGGCATCGGCTACGAGGCCGTGAAAGCGCGCAATCCGATGATCGTCTATGCAAGCGTGTCGGCGTTCGGACAAAGCGGTCCTTACGCCGCTTGGCCCGCGAACGATCCGATCGTGCAGGCCGTGGCGGGTCTCATGGACATGACGGGCGAAGCCGGCGGCAATCCGGTTCGGCTCGGGGCGCCGTTGCCGGACTTTGGCGCGGCTGCGCTGCTCGCGTTCGGCATCTCTGCGGCGCTGTTGCATCGCGAACGGCATGGCGAGGGTCAGCGCATCGATACGTCGCTGCTGTCGGCTGCGCTTTTCAGCACCATCCCGCGCGACGGCGAGACGCTGAGAAGCGGCAAAGCGCCGGAGCGCCTCGGCAGCGGCCATCCGACGATGGTGCCGTATCGCAACTATCAGGGGTCCAATGGCCGCTATTTCTTCGCGGCCTGCTTCACCGAAAAATTCTGGCAGAACCTTTGCCGGGCGTTGGGCCGCGAAGATTTGCTGAGCGATGAACGCTTTGTCGGCAACACCGCGCGGACTGCGAATCGGCATGCGCTCGACGTGATCCTCGAACAGCAGTTTCTGCTGCACACCGCCGAATACTGGGTGGCGCATCTGAGTGCCGCGGACGTGCCATGCGCGATCGTGCAGGACTATCACACCGCGTTGACGCAGGACCCGCAGATCGCGCATAACCACTCGGTCGTCGAGATCGAACATCCGCTTGCGGGCAGGGTAACGAACATCGCGAGTCCGGTGAATTTTCACGGCAGCCCGGTGGCTTACCGCCGTGCGCCGCCTACGCTCGGACAACATACGGCTGAAGTACTTGCCGAGTTCGGTTTCGCCGAGGAGGAGATCGCAGCACTCGAAGGTCGTGAACCGGCCGCTGTCGGAGAGAAGTCATGAAATCGTACACAACGGACTACGTGATCGTCGGCGCGGGGACGGCGGGTTGCGTGCTCGCAAACCGTCTAACCGAAGACCCGAACGTCAAAGTGATTCTTGTCGAAGCCGGCGAGCGCGATCGTCACCCGTTCATCCACGTACCGGCCGGCTTCGTGCGATTGCTCGATCATCCAACCGTGACATGGCGCTATCGCACGCGGGCCGACGCCGAGACCAGCGGCCGTGCAATCCTGTTTCCGCGTGGACGCGGACTCGGCGGGTCCAGCGCGATCAACGGCCTGCTTTATGTGCGCCCGTTTGCGGAGGATATCGATAGCTGGGAGCAGTCGGGCGCCAAGGGCTGGACCTTCGGCAACTGTCTGCCGTTCTACCGCCGCTCCGAAACGTGGACCGAGGGCAACAGTCCTCAACGCGGCAAGGATGGTCCGATCCAGGTCAGCCGGGTGGAGGATCCGCCGGAGATCTGTGGTGCGGTCGTGCAAGCGGCCCAAAAAGCCGGTCTCGAGTTTGTAGATGATCCAAACAGCGATACGCGCGGTCCGTCGATCTGGTACTACCAGCAAACGCGCGACGGACGTCGCCGCTCCAGCGCAGCGCGCGGTTATCTGCGGCCCGCAATGGCGCGGCCGAATCTCACGGTGGTGACCGGCGTCCAGGTGTCTGGGCTCGAAATGAACGGCAAGCACGTGAGCGGCATCAATGCGACGACGACCGCAGGCGTTTCGATGCAGTTTCGCGCGACCCGCGAGGTCATTCTTAGCGCCGGCGTGATCGGCACGCCCAGGCTGCTCGAAATGAGTGGCATCGGCGATAAGGACGTGCTCGACAACGCGGGCATTCGAACACGCATCGCGTTACCGGGCGTCGGCAACAATTTGCAGGATCACTATGTAGTCCGGCTCGGCTATCGGGTACGGGGTGCAGGTACCGCGAACGAGCGCTCGCACGGACTCGCGCTCGCGCGCGAGATGATGCGCTACGTCGTGTCGGGGACCGGCGTACTGACCTATAGCGCGGCGATCGTCGGCGGCTTTGCGCAGACGCGGCTCGCAACGCGGCCCGACGTGCAGTTCGTGATCGCACCAGGCAGCTTCGTCGAGGGACGGATCGGAGTGCTGGAGTCGGAGCCCGGCGTCTCCTGCGGGGTCTGGCAGATGCGCCCGGAAAGCCGTGGGCACGTGCACATCACCAGCAGCGAGATCACGGCAGCGCCGACGATCGCACCGTCATACTTGAGCAGCGAACTGGACCGCAACACGATGGTGGAAGGACTCAAGATCGGCCGCCGGATCTTCGCGCAGCCCGAGGTCGCCCGCTATATCGTCGACGAAACCGTACCAGGCCGTCAGGCGGACACTGATGAGGCGTTACTGCAATACGTGCGTGACAATGGCTCGACTGTGTATCACGCGGTTGGCACGTGCCGGATGGGAGAGGACGAAATGAGCGTCGTCGATTCCGAAATGCGGGTGCGCGGAACGACCGGCCTGCGCATCGTCGACGGCTCGGTGATGCCGTCGATAACCTCGACCAACACCAATGCGACGGTGCTCATGCTGGCCGAGCGCGCAGCTGACATGATCCGTTCGCCGATGACTGCGCGCACGGCTTCGGCATATTCGAAGGAGACGGTATGAAAGTGCTGGTAGGTGTAAAGCGAGTGGTCGACTACAACGTGAAGGTCCGGATCAAGTCGGACGGCACGGGTGTCGACATTGCAAACGTGAAGATGTCGATGAATCCGTTCGACGAAATCGCGGTTGAGGAAGCGGTGCGGTTAAAGGAAGCCGGCGTGGTTAGCGAGGTGGTGGCGGTTTCTTGCGGTGTTGCTCAGGCGCAGGAGACGCTGCGTACGGCGTTGGCGATAGGCGCGGATCGTGCTGTGTTGATCGAGTCATCCGAAGACCTGCAGCCTCTCGCCGTTGCCAAACTGCTCAAGGCGCTGGTCGACAAGGAACAGCCTTCGTTGGTATTGCTGGGCAAGCAGGCCATCGACGACGACTCGAACCAGACCGGGCAGATGCTCGCCGCTTTGGCTGACCTTCCGCAAGCGACGTTCGCTTCGAAGGTCGTTGTGGCTGACGGGAAGGCGACCGTGTCGCGCGAACTGGACGGCGGAGCTGAAACGCTGTCGCTGACGCTTCCCGCCGTGGTCACAACTGATCTACGCCTGAACGAGCCGCGCTACGTGACATTGCCGAACATCATGAAGGCGAAGAAAAAGCCGCTGCAAACGATCAGGCCCGAAGACCTCGGCGTCGATGTCACGCCGCGTCTTAAAACACTGAAAGTCGCCGAGCCGCCCACGCGTTCCGCCGGGGTGACAGTGCCGGACGTAAAGACGCTGGTCGAGAAGCTGAAGACCGAAGCGAAGGTGCTTTAGATAGAACGGCAACTATGTTGCATGGGACTGGAGTAAGCGCTAAAGCGCTAACTCCAGTCGACACGGAGACAAAGCAAATGACGAATCTGGTTAGCCTCGTAATAGCAGAACACGATAATGCGTCGATCAAGGCAGCGACACTGACTACCATTGCAGCGGCGAAGAAGATCGGCGGTGAAGTTCACGTGCTGGTCGCGGGTCACAATGCGCAGCCCGTAGCCGACGCGGCAGCGAACATCGTGGGCGTTAGCAAAGTATTGCTGGCCGATGCGCCGCAACTCGAAGCGGGCCTCGCGGAAAACATCGAAGCGACGGTGCTGACGCTTGTGCAAGATGCTGCGAAGAACTATTCGCACATCCTCGCGCCGGCCACCGCCTACGGCAAGAACGTCGTGCCGCGTATCGCCGCGAAGCTCGACGTCGCTCAGATCAGCGACATCACGGCAGTCGATTCACCCGATACGTTCGAGCGCCCGATCTACGCGGGCAACGCAATTGCGACTGTGCAATCTCAAGATCCGATCAAGGTCATCACGGTACGCACGACTGGCTTCGATGCCGTCGCAGCGGAAGGCGGCAGAGCCTCGGTCGAGAAGATCGAAGCCGCAGCCGACGCAGGCATCTCGCAGTTCGTGAGCCGCGAAGTGACGAAGCTCGATCGTCCGGAACTGACGTCGGCAAACATCATCGTGTCGGGCGGCCGCGGTCTCGGCAGCGGCGAGAACTACACGAGGGTGCTGGAGCCTTTGGCAGACAAGCTCGGCGCAGCGATGGGGGCATCGCGTGCAGCCGTCGATGCGGGCTACGTGCCGAACGACTATCAGGTCGGTCAGACGGGCAAGATCGTCGCGCCGCAACTGTATATCGCGGTCGGCATTTCGGGTGCGATCCAGCACCTTGCGGGCATGAAGGACTCGAAGGTGATCGTCGCGATCAACAAGGATAAAGAAGCGCCGATTTTCAGCGTCGCGGATTACAGCCTCGTCGGTGACCTGTTCACCGTCGTGCCCGAACTCGTCGGAAGCCTATGAGGCCCTTGATGACTGGCTGCTCGCGTTCACTGGCGGAGAAACCATTGGATCTTTCAATCGGGATACACCTGGTGTTCATACCGGCCTCATCGACGCCGTTGCCTAACTGTCGGCTTTGGCCGGTGCCCTTGAGTGACGGCACAGAATGTCCGTTCCCGCTCTGATACCTGCCCTTTAATCTGCGACGGCCCGACCGGGGGAATGGGTCGTGCATGGTCGCTCGATGACAGCGAAAGCTGTCGTTCACCCGGAACCCCGAGCATCCTCAACTGAGGTACCCATTCCAGCTGCTTACAATCCTGAGAAGCTCGGCGTGGACGTTTTTGCCTGGTAGCGGTCACAGACGCTTACGGGGCCAGTCGCAAGGATGGTTGACGAGCTTTTGCCGCGATGGAAGATTTATGGTTGAAAGTTGTTGGTCCTGGAAGTTATTTGAGTAAAAAGACCGTGGCCGAGGCCCCGTTTCTACATCAGGCTCCGCCCAAAGCGGAAGTTATTTGGTTGAATTTTCGGAAGCCAATCGAGTTCTTCCACAAAATCCTCCATCCGGCGTCGCTGTTCATCTGGAACACTCCCACTGCCTGAGCAGCTTTCAGTGTGTTGCGTCCATCGGTTGAATCCGCCGAGAAGATCAGACTCCACGGTAACTCAGAAGAATGTTGGTAAGCCCTTGCAGTCCGCATAGGCCGATACTCTCAAAATACCAGGAGGTTATCCAGCGATGCTATTGGCGCAGAGTCTTGTGGCAACAGTGCTAGGATTGCCATCAGCTAAAGTCTCTTCGAAGTGGTCGGACCAGTGAGATACGCCATGCAGGATGTCAAATCAGAATACCCGTCACAAATCGCGGATGTGGTCGCCGAACGGATAGAAAGCCTGATCGTCGACGGCGTCCTGAAACCAGGTCAAGCCTTACCGTCCGAGCGGCGTCTGATGGTCAAACTGGGTGTGTCGCGCTCCGCGTTGCGAGAAGGGTTGAAGGTGTTGCGGGCGCGCCGAATCATCGACACTGCGCACGGCCGCGGGTCGTTCGTCGCAGCGCTCACCTCGCAACCCGCCCTCACGCCGATGATGCATCTTCTCGGCTCGCAGCCGAGAACCCTCTACGACATTTTCGAAGTACGCGAGATGCTCGAGGCTGAATCGGCGCGGCTTGCCGCGCTTCGGGGAACGCAGGCGGATTTCGCGCTGATCACCCGCCGCTACGAGGAAATGCTCGCCGCGAACCGGAGCGATGTGGACGAATCGACACGTGCGCGGCTCGACTATGCGTTTCATCTCGCGATCTGCGAGGCCTCGCACAACCCGGTGCTCGTGCACACGCTGAGTTCGCTCACCGATCTGTTGCTGAGCTCCGTCTTCGCCTCCGTCAACAACCTCTACCATCGCGAGGCGGAAAAGCGTGTGATCGACAGGCAGCATGCCCGGCTCTACAAGGCCGTCATCGGCAAACAGCCGGAGCCGGCTCGCAAGGCTGCCGCTACGCATATCGCCACCACGATCACCTGTCTGAGAGAAGTCGAAGCGGAGGAGCAGCGTCTGGTGCGGGCCACGCTGCGGCTCGAGGGCTGGGCGTGACGCGAGCCGCGAGCGAGCATGAGTGTGCCGTCCGCCGGGGCACCCGCGTCGGCGTTGATTCGCGCGCGAAACCACGTCCTGGCACCAAAAAATAACTGGTAGGACCACTGCTGAAACGTCTCGACAGTCTCGTACTGGCGCGAAACAATGCGCGCTAGCAAACTCAGCTGCGGCGGCAAGCCGCACAGGAATCAGGAGACTCGCGATGACCTCGCACAACCCGCCAGGCGTGTCCGCCCGGCCCGCTACGGATAGATCCCGCACCCTCGCTTCAACTGCAACGACCGGGTTCGAAAACGCGACTTACGCGAAAGTGACCTGGCGTCTGCTGCCATTTCTCTTCATCTGCTATGTCGCGGCCTATCTGGATCGCGTCAACGTGGGATTCGCCAAGCTGCAAATGCTCAGCGACCTGAAGTTCAGTGAGTCGGTGTACGGGCTTGGCGCGGGGATTTTCTTCATCGGCTATTTCGTGTTCGAAGTGCCGAGCAACATTCTGCTGCATCGCGTGGGCGCACGCTTGTGGATCAGCCGGATCATGGTGACATGGGCGTTGGTGTCGGCGGCGTCGCTGTTCGTGAAGACGCCCGCCATGTTCTATACGATGCGCTTTCTCCTCGGCGTCGCCGAGGCAGGGTTCTTTCCGGGTATCGTGCTTTATCTGACGTACTGGTATCCGTCGGTGCGTCGTGGCCGCATGAACGCGCTTTTCATGATCGGCATTCCGGTGGCTGGGGTGCTCGGCGGCCCGCTGTCGGGTTGGATCATGCAGGCGTTCAACGGCGTGCAGGGTTTGTCGAACTGGCAATGGCTATTCCTGATCGAAGCGCTTCCGTCCCTGGTGCTCGGCATTGTCACGCTGTTCGTGCTGCCAAACGGCATCCGCGCCGCGTCCTGGCTCGACGAACGGCAAAAGCAGCTTCTCGAGGACAACATTGCACGCGACGCAGATGCAGGCGCTGAGGCGTCGCTGAGCAGCGTCGTGTCCAATGGCCGCGTCTGGCGGCTCGCGGCAATCTACTTCTGTTGCATGATGGGCCTCTACGGCGTGAGCTTTTATTTGCCCACGCTGATCAAGGCGGCGGGCGTCAAGGAAGCGCTGGATGTCGGCATGCTGACTGCGGTGCCCTATGCGGTCGCCATCGTGTCGATGATTCTGGTCGCGCGCAGCTCCGACCGTCGCAACGAACGCCGCTGGCATCTCGCGATGGCGGCCGTTGCCGCCGCAGCGGGCTTTTACGCAAGTACGCTCCATGCGGGCAATCTCGCGCTCGTATTGTTCACGCTGTCGCTCGGCACCGCCGGTGTGTTGTCGATGATGCCGGTCTTCTGGACGTATCCGAGCAGCGTGTTGACCGGCACGGCCGCCGCCGCGGGAATCGCGATGATCAATTCGGTCGGCAATCTCGCCGGATTCGTCAGCCCGTCGATCATCGGATGGATGAAGGACGTGACGCACAGCACCAACGCCGGTCTGCTGGTCGTCGCGGCGGCGCTGTTCGTCGGCGCGGTGCTGGCGCTGACTCAGCGCACGCCGTCCGTATCGACATCGGCGGCGCAGCCGAGCCGGGTCTGATGCCACTCTTGCGTTGATATGTGATCGAAGGCCGTTATGTCCGATACAGCCTATTCCGCGATTTCCCCCGGGGATACGCGTAGAACATTGCTCGCGTCGCTCGGCGATATCGTCGGCGCGCGCAACGTGCTCACCAGTGATGCGCAAACGCGCCGCTACCGCACCGGCTACCGCTTTGGGAACGGCCGCGTGCTGGCGGTGGCGCGCCCCGGCACGCTGGTCGAACAATGGCAGGTGCTAGCCGCATGCGTCGCGGCGCGGGCGATCGTCATCACGCAGGCGTCGAATACCGGACTGACCGGCGGTTCGACGCCTGACGGCGACGACTACGACCGCGACGTTGTCATCGTCAGCACGACGCGCATCCGCCGCGTGCATCTGATCGCCGGCGGGCGTCAGGTCGTCTGCATCGGCGGCACGACGCTCGATCAACTTGAACGCACACTGAAACCGCTCGGACGCGAGCCGCATTCGGTGATCGGCTCGTCGTGCATCGGCGCGTCGGTGCTCGGCGGCATCAGCAACAATTCGGGCGGCTCGCTGGTGCATCGCGGACCGGCCTATACAGAAATGGCGGTGTTTGCCGCCGTCGATGCGTCGGGCACGCTGCGGCTCGTCAACCATCTGGGTATCGAACTCGGCAACACGCCCGAAGAGATTCTGTCGCGGGTCGAGAACGGCACGTTCACCGACGCGGACATTCGCAACGACGCGGCGGCTTCGGACCATGAATATGCCACCCATGTCCGCAATGTCGATGCGCCCACGCCTGCGCGCTTCAACGCCGATCCGCGACGCCTGTTCGAAGCTTCCGGTTGCGCCGGCAAGCTGATGGTATTCGCGGTGCGTCTCGACACATTTGCGGCGGAGCAGGGCGCGAAGGTGTTCTACATCGGCACGAACGACACGAGCGTGCTGACCGAGATCCGACGCCATGCGCTCGCGAACTTCGCGCACCTGCCGATTGCCGGCGAATATCTGCATCGTGACGCGTTCGATGTTGCGCGAAAATACGGGAAGGATCTGTTCGTCATCATCGACAGGTTCGGCACGGACCGGTTGCCGATGTTCTTCAATCTGAAAACACGCTGCGATGCGTTGTTCGAGCGCCTCGGCTTCATGCCGAAGCATCTGACCGATCGTGTGCTGCAATGGATCAGCAAACGTCTGCCGGATCATCTGCCTGCGCGCCTCAACGCTTATCGCGAGCAGTACGAGCATCATCTGATGCTGAAGGTGCCGGCGGCGGGCATCGAGGAAGCGCGCGCCTTCCTGTCGGAACGCTTCGCGCAATCCGGCGGCGGGTATTTCGAATGTACCGAAGAAGAAGGCCGCAAGGCATTTCTGCATCGCTTCGCGGCGGCGAGCGCGGCCGTTCGATACCGTGCGGTTCATCATCGCGAGGTCGAGGATATCGTCGCGCTCGATATCGCGCTACGACGCAACGAGCGGGACTGGTTCGAGCGGCTGCCGAATAAAATCGAACGTGCGATCGTGCTGAAGCTGTATTACGGGCACTTCCTGTGTCACGTCTTCCACCAGGACTACATTGTCGCTAAAGGCAACGACTGTGTCGCACTCGAACACGGGATGCTCGAGTTGCTCGACATTCGCGGTGCCGAGTATCCCGCCGAGCACAACGTGGGGCATCTGTACGAGGCCAAGCCGCAACTCGCAGAGTTCTACAAGAAGCTCGACCCGTGCAATTGTTTGAATCCAGGCATCGGAAAGACTTCGAAATTCGCTGCCTATCGCGACTGCACAGTTGAAGCTTGATGGCGGTCTTCGCGGACTCGGCTGTTGAATAAAAGGGGACGGTCCGCCGACTTTTTAGGCGTCCGCATATCAAGGAGACGTGAATTGCATGTCCCTGGCGGCTTCGCGTCTTCCCTAAGGTCGTTTTCGGGGACGGGCAATCATGGCCTCAGCCAGCCACGACTTATCGGCCATGCAAGCAGCATACGATAGAGCGTGACCACCAGACCTGTCATCGCCGTGCCGCCCGTTTGCCACAGCCTCGCGATTGCCGCATAAGCGATGCACGCGACGGCCACTGCCCCGAGCATATCAAGCGGAAAATGCACGCCGAGAAACACCCGTGCCCACGCGACGATGATACCCACGACGAGTGTCACGCCACCGAGCCAGCACATCCGCCCGAAAAGCAGCGGCAGCGCGATGCTGGCAAAGAGGGTGGCGTGATCGCTTGGAAACGACGAATCGGGCGCATGCGCGAGGAACGTGTGGCCAAGCCCGATCATGAACGGCCGGGGGTGCTGCCAGACCAGACCGATCAACTGGTTGACGCCGAGCGCCAGCAGCGCGACGCAGCAGGCACGCAGGGCCAGCTCGCGCCGCTGGTGGTCCCCGGAAAGCCACATCATCACCAGGATGAGCGGGACTAACCAGACCAGATAGTTTGCACAGGCGAGCGCCGCGCTGACCAGCCATCCTGGCGTTGCCGGCGTGCCGTTGATCATCAGGAAGAGCGCGTGGTTGAATGCTTCGATGGTATTCATTGCGTCGTTTTGTGCTGAAGATGAAGAATGCGCCAGCCGCCGTGTGTCTGCGGCCGCGGCGCCTGGCTACACATGGCAACCAGCACCGCAGCGAGCGCGCCCTTGGGTGTTGCGGCGAAACCTTCGCGTCGCAGGCCGGGTCTGAGTCCATTGCCGATCAGCGGATCGTCCTCAGCCAGCAGTATTCGCATCCGCCGTCATCCTGGTCCCGCCGGTTCCCTGACGCGGCGTCGCAAGCTTACCGGCCGGAAGGTTAACACTGCATTAAGAGGCGGACACCGCGCAGCGTCGCCTTCACTCTGGCTTCAGCCTCGGGTCCGTAGACTGCTTTCTGTCGCGACCACGATGTCGCCCGTTCAAGGAGAACCAATGAAGAAGCTCATTGTTGCCTGCCTGATCGCCATGTCCGCCGCAGCGGCCCACGCGGCATACACAGGACCGGGTGCCGAAGCGACGGCCACCACGGTCCAACAGCTCCGCGACGCAGGCAGGGAAGACCAGCGCACCTCGCCGCGCGGCCATATCGTGAAATCTATCGGCGACCGAAAGTACCAGTTCGCCGGCGGCACCGCAGAGATCCCGGTCAAGATCGAGCACGAACGCTGGCCGGCCGGACAGGTCAAGGTCTATGACATCAAGGTGGTGCAGTAATGGTCGCCGGCCCCCTGCACACGTCCCGGCTGTTTGCACGGGAATGGGCGACGGCGCCCTGGTCGGTCGGCGCCATCTGCCCGAGCTCACGGCGACTCGCCGCGCGTCTTGCGCGGGAGGTGCCGGCAGGCAACGGTGTGGTCATCGAACTCGGTGGCGGTACCGGCGCGGTCACGCACGCGTTGCTCGAAAACGGCGTGCCAACCGACCGGCTGATCGTCGTCGAGCGCTCCCCGACCTTTGTGCGGCATCTGCGCGGGCGATTCCCGAATGTGTCGGTCATGCACGCCGACGCTGCCCGCCTGGCCTGGTGTCTGCCACTGGACCTGCGCGTCGACGCGATCGTGTCGTGTCTGCCGTTGCGCTCGTTGCCTCATCGCGAGGTGGATGAGATCGTTGACCAGTGGCGGCAGGTCCTGCGTCCTGGCGGTGTCGTGATTCAGTTTACTTACGATATCCGGCCGGACCGGAACATCGTGAATGCCGGTGGGATGGGCGACTTTGTGATGCTGTCGAGCCGGATCATCTGGGCTAACCTGCCGCCGGCCCGTGTCGTGACGATGCAACTGTGAGCGGCACGACACGCGTCCAGCGGTCATGGCAAGAGCGCCTCGCACGTGCCTTGCCAGGGCTACCCTTCCTCCGCTTCCGGCACGACGAGCGGCGGTAGCGGGCAGTCGAGCGTATCGCAGATGGCGCGAAGCAGTTCGGCTTCGCGGACGGTGACCTGCCGATTTGCCAGGATGCAGGCCGCGCAGGCGGCGACGATCCGGCGCTTGATGGCCGGGACCGATTGATTGAGCGTTTGCAGGGCCGCGTCGAATCCGGCGAGCGAGCATTCTTCGCGAGGCGGCAAGCGGTGGGCGTGCTCGCCGCCGATGTAGCCGCGCATGCCCGTATCGAAAGCCCGGGCGGCCTGGTCGGTTTCCGGCTGGCCTTCCCAGGCCAATAGCGCCAACACCGTTGCCACCGGGTGTGCGAGGCTCTGCAGGGAGCCGCGCACTGCACGCGCCGGGCGCTGAGGGAGGAATTGGGCGTCGAGATGCCGATGCAGCACACAGCGAAGCGTGTACTCGAACAAGCTCAGCCGCTGGTCGGCGACCATCAGCATCTCGACCTGAGCGCGGAATGCATGATGCTGCCGCGGCGACATCTGCCGCAGTGCTGGCAGGCTCAGGTCCAGAAGGGGCAGCCGATGCGTGTCCGGCAGAGCCTGGACAGGGGCGATCAGCCGCAGGGTTTCGGCGAAGTCCTGAGGCTCAGCGCCGACTTTTAGCCGGGTCAGCTGGAGTTCCCGCAGGTCCGACCCCGGGTCCATGAGAAGGGCATAGACCAGGGCGCGAGCACTGAACGGTTCCTGGGCGGCGACCCGGAGCAGGTCTGGCATGCCATCGTGAAGCCCCTGCGCATAGCTGATCAGTTCCGGATCGATGCGGCCGACCCGGGATGCTGTTTCGTCGGCGAGCCCCAGGACCGGCACCGGCACCTGCGGAAGTCCCGGTAGCGTGGGAGCCCCGCCGAACGGCGGGGCATGGCTGCGCCGGGGGCCTTCAGGTTCGTCCCGATCGACACCTACCGGCCGCACCTCCGGGAACCGGCCGTCGAACTGGGGATTGAGCCGGCGAATGCGCTCGACGAGGGGCGGGTGGGTAGCCAGCAGTCCGGCGAGTCCCTCGCCAGCGAAGGCGTTGGCGAAAAACATGTGACCAGCCTCTGCGGCTTGGGGGTTGCCGATGCGTGACCCCTCGGCCAGCCCGCCGATCTTCATTAGCGCCCCGCCGATTCCGTCGGGGTTGCGCGTGAACTGGACGGCACTGGCGTCGGCCAGGTACTCGCGCTGCCGCGACACCGCCGCCATGATCAGCCGACCGAAGAACGCTCCCACGAGACCGAGCACGAACACGCCCAGGCCCAGCAGCACCATGCCGCCCTGGGAATTCTGCCTTCCCGACGAGCGTCCTCTGGAAGCGAACATGAGGCTGCGGCCGATGATGGACAACACCATGATCCCGAAGATCAGGCCGATTAGCCGGATGTTGAGTCGCATGTCGCCGTTGAGGATGTGGCTGAACTCGTGAGCCACCACGCCCTGAAGCTCGTCGCGGGTCAGGTAGTTCAGGCAGCCCTGCGAGACGGCGACCACGGCATCGCCCGGAGCGTAGCCGGCCGCGAAGGCATTGATTCCGGGCTCATCCAGAATATAAACGGGGGGTACCGGCACTCCCGCAGCGAGGGCAATCTCCTCGACGACGTTGAGCAGCCGTTTCTGCCGCGCGTCGGTGGTCGTGCGGGGTACCTCCACACCGCCCAACATCAAGGCGACAGCCTGGCCGCCGGAAGCGAGCTGGCTTACCTTGAATGCGCTGGCGCCACCGACCACAAGGCCCACCCCCAGCGCCGCGAGCAGGAGCATCTCCGGGTGCCACCAGGAGACCGGCGCGTGGGCGCCATAGGTGCTGAGCGCCACCAGCAGCCCGTAGACCAAGGCGATCAGTATCAGGATCGCCAGGACGAAATAGACCACCAGCTGAAAGGTCTTGTGTCGGGCCGAATCCTGCTGCTGAAAGAAATTGGTGGTCACGGTCAGAGCGGCTTGGGGAGCATGAGACGCACAGAGCGATCGCGGTCCCGGCCTACCGGAACGACACCTTGGGCGCTGCGCGCTCGGTCTCTGCGGTTTCCAATAGCGTCGCCTCCTTGAAGCCGAACATGCCGGCCACCGTAACCGCCGGGAAGACCTCGCGCCGGATGTTGTACTCGGTGGCGGCGTCGTTGAACGCTTGCCGGGCGAAGCCGACCTTGTTCTCGGTCGAGGTCAGCTCTTCCTGCAAGGCGAGCATGTTCTGGTTGGCCTTGAGGTCCGGGTAGGCCTCGGAGAGGGCAAAGAGCCTGCCCAAGGTGCCGCCCAGCAGAGCCTCGGCCTGGTTAAACCCTTTGATGGCCGCCGGGTCGCTGGGATTGGCCGCGACTTTCTGCTCGGCAGCCATCGCGCTGTTGCGGGCCTTGATGACGGCGTCGAGCGTCTCCCGCTCGTGGCCCATATAGCCCTTGACCGCTTCGACCAGGTTCGGAATCAGGTCGTAGCGCCGCTTGAGCTGCACATCGATCTGCGCAAAGGCGTTCTCGAAGCGCTTCCGGGCAACCACCAGCCCGTTGTAGATGCCCATTAGCCAGAGCGCGAGCAACAGCCCGATGCCCAGGAGCACGAGCAGGGTGATGATGACGGGACTCATTGGCCGTGACCTCCGACGAGAGCACTGCTGGTTTGGACCATCGCACGACTATGGAAACAGGATAAACGAAATGGCGTTCAATTCAATCGAGTCGCGATGCCGATATATGTAAAACGGCGGAGATTGATGCGCAATGCGCCAATTCCTTGCTTCCGTGATTGTTTCTTTATCTGGTGCCGCGTCCGCATCGAGAGATTATCGTTAGTTATCGGAATCGCGCCGAAAATTGTTTGAGCAGCAACTGACGGGTGAAATGACTCAACGTTTGTGGCCGGAACGAGGCCGGAAGCGGAAGCTATTTGGTCAACTTTCAGGAAGGCAATCGAGTTCCTCTACAAAGCCGCCAGTGGACGGCGTGACACCCAATCTTGCCGCTGCGGCGGAAAAGCTTTTCTGCTCAGCGACGGCAACAAAAGTGGTGATTCCGTCGAGGCGATCCTGTTCCATCACCTTTTGCAAGACCCGATTATCTGTTCTGATCGCTCCTTGCACGGTGCGGCGAAATCGAGTCAGGCTGATAAAAAGAAAATCAATTAAAGACCGTTGGCTGCGCTCTAATGGCGTTAGTCGTTTTGCCGAGGGCGGCGCGCCATTCTGTACCACGGCATCCTTGGCGGGCAAGTCAATTCTATCCTTGCGTCAATTGCTCAGTGTCAGCGCCGGGGCCATGTGTTTTAGTCAGCTCGTGCCCGCAATTGGAACCGATTCCAAAGAGGAGCGCTGACGCCGATCTATAGAAGTTGTCTGGTTGAATCCGGAGAACCTGATCGGCTTCCTGTACACATCGAGTGCCAGCGCCCGAAAACGCCGTAGAATTCCCCAAGCACAGTTCGCCCTCGTGCGATGCAACCGAGTTTGTGCGACCAGCGGTCGCCGCTTATCGGGAGACAGTCATGGCTGCGCGTTCAATTGCGTCTCTGACGCTTTCCTTCGGTCTGGTATCGATTCCGGTCAAGCTTTACTCGGCGACCGACAGCGCTTCAGGTGTGGGATTCCATCTCCTGACGCCTGACGGCGGACGGGTCAAACAGCAGTACATCTCCGAGGCGACAGGCGAGGTCGTGGCGCGAGCCGACATGAAGAAAGGCTATGAGTTTGAAAAAGGCCAGTTCGTCGTTTTCACGCCAGACGAACTGAAAGCGCTCGAGGAAGGCGCAACGCATGTCGTTGAGATTGTTTCCTTCGTGCCGGAGAAATCAGTCGACCCTCTGTATTACGACAAGGCTTATTTCATCGCGCCAGACAAGCGCGGCGGCAAACCGTACAGTCTGCTTCAGCAGGCGATGCGCGAAAGCGAACGGTGCGCGCTCGCAAAATGGTCATATAAAGGGAAGACACGCATCGTCCAGATTCGCCCGGCCGAGGACGGCATGGTGTTTCAGCAACTGTTGTTCGCGGACGAGGTTCGCTCGCTGACTGAATTGCATATCGAGCATGTAGCAGTGACGGGCACCGAGCTTCAGCTCGCGCTGCAAATAATCGACCAGGTGTCCGAAGATTCGTATGACCCAACGGCGTACGAGGATGAGGAAAAGAAGCGGATTCTGGCAGCGATTGACCAGAAGATCGCCGGCAAGCAGATCGTGTCTCCCGCCGAACCAGGCATGGAGTCGGGCGCCGAAGTGATTGACCTGATGGAAGCCCTTCGTGCGAGCCTTGGCCGCAACAAGACCAAGCAGGCCGCGCCCGCCAAAGCCGCGCCCGTAAAAAAGGCGCCCGCAGCGGCAGCCGATGAGCTCGCATCCAAACCGAGGCGACCGGCGAAGCGGGCGCCGGCCAAGGTCGAAGAAGCGGCTCCTGCCAAGGTTCGGGCGCGCAAGTGAAAAGGCGCAATGCCTCGCACGACTACTCGTTGCGCAGTCTCCAGTCGCTGCTGGGTGTCTCACGACGAGTGCTGTCCGGCCTGATAGACGCTGGATTCGTGCAACCGTCGCGCGGTCGCCGTAACGAGCTCCGGTTCACGTTCCGCGACGTCGTGTTATTGCGCACAGCTTTCCAGCTTCAGTCGGCCAAAATCGCGTCGCGAAAGATTCTGCGAGCGCTTGCGCGGCTCAAAGCGGAATTGCCTGAAGAACTTCCGCTGACCGGCATCCGCATTACGGCAGTTGGTGACTCGGTGGTCGTCAAGACCGGTGAATCACAATGGGATGCGACCTCGGGTCAGCTTCTGCTCGATCTGGAAGTGGCGCCTGTCAAGGGCGAAGTCGCGTTCCTCGACGCTGCCCCCCGCAACATCGTTGGCCGGGAAAAGCAAACCGAGGAGTGGTTCGCTCTTGCAGAGGAACTTGCCGATACCGACGTCATCGGTGCTGAGCAGGCGTATAAAAAGGTGCTCGAATTGTCGCCGACTCCGCACTACGACGCTTATAACAACCTGGGCGTCCTGCTTTGCGAAGTCGGCATGAAGTACGACGAGGCATTGTCCGTCTTTGACCGGGCGCTCGAGCATTTTCCGCAGGACGCTCTGTTGCACTTCAATCGCGCAGTCGCTCTGGAAGAACTGGAGCGCTACGACGCAGCGATGCAAGCCTATGAACGATGCATCGAGCTCAATCCCACGCATGCCGACGCTCACTTCAATATTGCACGCTTGAGCGAGATTCGAGGCGACAAGCAGGGACTTGTCAGGCACCTGAGTGCGTATCGCCGGCTAAGCAGGTGACGCGCACTCGACTGCTCCGCGGCGCAGGCACTTACGCGGCGCTATGCCTGCGGGCGGCGCGCCCGCCTCTGCGCGCGGAACCGCTCAGCTCTTCTGCCGTCAGGAAAAATTGACTGTTGTCCGCCAGCCGCGAAACCGCAAAATCGATGAAGGTTCTCACGCGCAACGGTTGCTCGGTTCGGCGGCGGTAGTAGACGTAGATCGACTCGCGCTGGGTCACATGCTGAGTGAGCAAAGGCACCAGTCGTCCGGCGCGGATGTGTGACACCGCTGAGAAGCTTCCGAGCTGCCCGATCACCAGTCCGGCTAGTACCGCTTCGGCTTCCGCGTCGACATCGTTCGAGCACACCGACGCAGCCATCTCCTTGTACACGATCTCTCCGCCGATCATGAATTCCCATGGCGCGTGCTTGCCGGTGTTCGCCCGCCGATACGCTGAGCAACGATGCGCATCGAGGTCATTGACGGTCTTCGGCACGCCGTACCGTTCGAGGTAGGCCGGTGACGCGCACACGATCAACTGAATTGGCAGAAGTCGTCGGGCAATGGCGCCCCCAGATGGCGGCGACCCGCCGCGAAAGCCGACGTCCGCGCGATCGCTGACGAGATCCGTGAAGCGATCGTCGAAACGCACGTCGATCTGCACATCGGGGTATAGCGCCGCGAACTCCAGGATCAACGGCAACAGTACCGTCCGTCCGAGTGCGGTCGGGGCGCTCACACACAGTGGTCCCGCGACTTCCTCTTTTGAACGGCGAGCATCGTCGATCGCCGAAGACAGCATGGCGAGCGCCGGCTCGACGCTGCGCAACAGTCGTTGTCCCTCGTCGGTCAGGCTCAGCTTGCGTGTGGTCCGATGGAAAACCTGGACGCCAAGGGATTTTTCAAGCTGCATCACAGCGTGGCTCGCCGCCTGAGGCGAGATACCGAGATCTACGGCGGCGCGGCGGAAACTGCCGAGTGTCGCCGTGCGGACGAAAACCGAAATAGCGCGGACCTCGTTCATCGTCGCCCCCATTAGCAAATTTTTGTTGATTAATGACTCTAACACCCGTCGGGCTAGTGCATGTTAATCGTGCGTCCCATGCTGCTGTTCACCTTCGCGACGAAATGGGAGGACAGCATGAGCAACGCTAAGAGCCCGAATAGCAACGTTGTGAACGCAGACGCCATGACCCTTAGAGAGGAATTGGAGAAACGCTTGTAAGCGAATGCGGCAAGCTCTGCCGAGAATCGAGTTGGCTCTCCTCGGGTCGCGTGCAGGCAACACTACGGAGACGTGAACATGGGACAAGAAGAGGCCGTCGTTTCGGTAGCCTCAAAGGAAGCGCGGCGGCGCGCGGCACGCTTGCCTCCCTGTGTGTGCTGAGCGTTCTCGCCATCGCGCCGGCGCTAACTGCCGAGTACGCACCGTTGTGGTTCCGCGAATCCGCAGACGCGCATATCGTTCTGACGAAAAAATCGTTGTCGACGCTTATCGCAGACGCCACTCTGGAAGGTATTTTGTTTCTCGGGTGTCTGAGCATGCTGAGTGATTCCACGGACGAAATGACCGACTGGCTGCTTTCCAGTCTCGAACTAAAGAGCACGGTGTTTCACGTTGGGCAGTACTGCGGCACGTGGCAAGCATCGACGGCAGGCCGTCACCTCGCCAGCTTTCATGTCGTGCTGTATGGCGAGTGCTGGCTACATGTCGCAGCCGGACCGGAACGGGCGGCACACAGCATCCGCTTGCAAGCCGGTGATGCAGCGTTTCTGGTGCGAGATGTTCCGCATTGTCTGTCGCCGTCAGCCGAGCCGCCGGCGGCCGGCAGCGAGACCGCGCGCATGGGCGTGATGACGCCACTCGAACCCGGGCAGACTCACGAGCGCACCGCGGCGGGCGTTGGCATTGCTTGCGGTTTCTTCGAATTCGCGTCGGCGCTCGACGGGCTGGTGGTCGGGTTGTTGCCGGAAAGGATCATTGCGCGCCACGACCACCCGTCGATGGAAAAGGCACGCACGATCTTCCGCCTGATCCGGGACGAAGCGTTGGGCGGCGCCGATGCAGTGTCGCCGGTTCTCGCCCGGCTCACCGGTCTGCTTTTTGTGTACGCGTTGCGCGCACATGATCGCGACGAGGATGCGGTGCCAAGTTTCTGGCGACTGTTGCGGCACCCCGCGTTCGCGCAACTGGCCGGCGCCATCGTCGAGACTCCCGAGAAGTGCTGGACGACGCAGACGATGGCCGCCTTCGTCCATATGTCCCGTTCGCGTTTTTGCCGGCTGTTCGGCGAGCTTGCCGGTCAGCCGCCTGCACAGTTCGTCGCCCTCGTCAGGATGAAACTGGCCGCCACCATGCTTGCGCATGGCGCATCGACCGCGAAAGTGATCGAGCAGGTTG
>NZ_JAYMRT010000032.1:0-46004 GCF_038900515.1 Burkholderia sp. JPY481 | reverse complement strand
TACGTTTTCTGATCCCAGGGCACAGTTCTTCGATCCAGGCTGCAAGCGTCTCGCGACTCGGATAGCCCAAAGCCCTCAAGGTTGCGGCAGCACAGCGGTCATGGCTCAAATAATGATCGACGGCAACTTTCTTCTGTTCAGCCGAGTACCGCGGCCTCGAACGGACATAGCCAGCCCGTAGATCATTGCACTGTTCGTATTCGCGACGCCAGGCTTTCAGAGAATTCTTTGTCGGGTAACCCAGCTGTCGGATGGTCGCCCCGAGGCGCTTTCCCAACTTTAGATAGAGCCGAACCGCTCGAAGACGCTCTTCATACGAGTACATGAACTACCTCCAGGTAGTCCAAGTTTTCGTCCGCACCCCCGGTGGGTCATTTTTACATCGGCGCTAACAGCTACCCGTCTCCAGCCGCGCTTGCAGCAACCAGCGAGAAGACGGTAAGCGGCTCGTGGCGGCCGTTATAGACGGTGGCCGAGGGCGACATCAAAGTGATGTCCATGATTTCCGATCTGATGGGCATCACTTTGTCACAGTCTGCAGAGAAGAAGCCGGGTACCCGAACGGGGCGCCCGAATTACCCCCGGGAGCTTCGTGAGCGACTGGCAGCGGCAGCTTGCGAGCCTGGCGTATCAGTCTCAAAGCTGGCCCGGGAGAATGGCATCAACGCGAACATGCTCTTCACCTGGCGGCGGCGATATCTGGACGATCAGCAAGCTCGATCTGCCGGGCTCATTCCGGTCGTATTGCTAAGCGACACGCCAACAGAGGTCATTGCATCAGCTCCGGTAGAACCGCAAGCGCTGGGCGCGAAGCCTGTACCACCCGTAGGAACGATCGAGATCCGGATCGGTCGTGCGGTGGTTAAAGTGGGCGGCCTGGTTGATGCCGATATGCTGCGGATCGTGCTAGGTAGTCTGCGCTCATGATCTCCCTACCGGCAGGCACGCGCATCTGGATCGCTGCTGGTGTCACCGATATGCGCTGCTGGTTTCAGGGGTTGGCAGCGAAGGTGCAAACAGCGCTTGAGGAGAATCCGCTAGGCGGCAACGTCTACATCTTCCGGGGCCGTCGGGGCGATCTGGTAAAGATTCTCCCTGCCACGGAGGACGGAATCTGGCTTCTCGCGAAGCGGCTTGAACGAGGCCGTTTTATATGGCCCAAGACCGACGGTGGCAAGGTCCATCTGAGCTCTGCGCGACTGTCGATGCTGCTTGAGGGCATCGACTAGCGACAGCCCCGTCGCACTGCCGCATTATGGATGGTGTAAACCGCGCGGCAGACTCGTAAACTACGGCGCATGTCGAACCGCGCCGATCTTCCTGATGATGTCGAGCTCCTGAAGGCCTTGCTGGTTGAGGCCCGTAGCCTGCTTGCCGAACGCGATGTCGAGATTGAGCAGCTCAAGGCGCAGATCGACAAGCTCAGGCGCATGCAGTTCGGTCGCAAGTCCGAGCAGCTGCAGCGGCAAATCGAGACGCTCGAGACTCAACTTGAGGATCTGGCCGCCGGGAGCGACGTTGTGGATGTGCGGCGTGCGCAGGCCCGCGGTGCAAATGCGTCCATCTCAAATGCGACGACGGACGAAGCGGCTTCCAGGCAAGCGCTTCGCGCGCATCTGCCGCGCGAGGATCATGTGCTGAAGCCTGAATCAAGTTGCCCGGATTGCGGTCAACCAATGCAGGTGCTCGGCGAGGACGAATCCGAACAACTCGCCCGGGTCGCGGCGGCGTTCAAGGTCATTCGCACGATCCAGCGCAAACTGGTTTGCCCCTGCTGCAGCACCATAACCCAGCCGCCGATGCCCGGTCTGCCGATCCAGCGGAGCATCGCCCATCCGAGCTTGCTGGCAGACAGCCTCGTCTCGAAGTATGCAGACCACCAGCCGTTGTACCGGCAGTCGGCGATCGCGGCGCGCGACGGCGTGACGCTTGACCGGGCCAGTATGGGCCGCGGGGTCGGCCAGTGCGAGGCACTGTGCGCTCCGCTAACAGAGCCGCTGCGCCGCTATACGATGGCCGCGACCAAGCTCCACACGGATGACACGCCGATCCCGGTGCTCTCACCGGGCAACAGGAAGACCCGCACCGGCCGGCTATGGGTCTACGTGCGCGACGATCATCGCTCTGGCTCGACGCAACCTGCTCAGTCTGGTTCGCGTACTCGCCGAACCGGCAAGGCATCCATCCTCAAACCCATCTCGCCAGTTTGAAAGGGATTCTGCAAGCGGACGCTTACGCGGGCTTCGACGAATTGTTCCGCGATGGCTTGATACGCGAGGCGGCATGCCAACTCAAGCGCGCCTTGTTCCTATCCGCCTTCGCAGGCCTTGCGAGACCCCCGTTTCGCGACCGTATTACGCACGCAAAGTCCAGCAGGGCAAGCGACATAACCAGGCACTCATCGCGCTGGCACGACGACGCTGTGATGTCCTGTTCGCCATGCTGCGTTGGGGAGCGCCTTGTTCTACAGGCGCTTGCCATTCCGAGCTAGTGCCACGGCGTGATGCTGGCCTTTACCGACGTCGACACCGATGAAGACATCGACGACGTCATGTTGTTGGAATTCTTGCATCGAAACTGCGACTGGCAGCGAGAATTATGCCGGGCCTGGCTGGCCAAAGCCTCAATTATCGAGGCGGGAAGATAGTAACGGGGGTGTCTGGCGCTGCGCGACAGACAGTCCTTTGCCCATCGCACCTACTGTTTCGCAGAAACAGCTACAGCTGGAGTCTTCGGGCTCCTGGGCGACGCCTCTCCTACCGAGCTAATGGTGCGGCCAGTTAGGCATCCGGCGGACTCAACGACTGCGGCGGAAAAAAGCGCTCAAGCGCGGCCTCGTCCAACGCGATCGCCCTTCAGCAGGCCACAGGACCAGACTGACAAGATGGCGCCCCGACCAAGGAGACACCGGCGCAGGATCTGCACAGACTGCACTGGAAGGATCGAGCTACAGGTCATCAAGGTTCCGGAGGCGAAACGGGCTTTGTCTTGTTGCCACGCGCGGGGTAGTCGACCGCATCTTCCGCTGGCTCAACGGCTTCCACAGGCTGGCCAGACACTACGGGCGATCGGCCGAGACCCTCGCTGACTCGCGTTTCGTTATATTCTCCGTGCCTATGCTCATCCAATTTTCATCCCTTGGCAAAAGGGCATTACGCGCTCTAAGCAACTGCCATTACGTCCTTCCCTCCCCGGCATCACTAGACCTTTGGTCAGCGGGCCCGGCACATTTCCACCCCTACCCAACGGGTGGTCAGTTCTACGACAGCATTCCCCATTGCGAGTGCGGCAAATCGCTCATCCCGGAGCAATTGCACAGGAAAGGGTCGGAGACTGGCACGACGCCCGATTGGAGGAACTGCAGCCGAGTGCAAGAACAACGCTTGGCTGCGGAGGTATATCCCGCAGCCCCGTCGGTCTCCTAGATATATCTGAGCAGGTGCACTGACGATTGCTGCCGTTTGCGGCGCAACGTCCGCAGCAGCGCTCGTCGACTTCGCCGAGCGATTCGATGCACACCTCGCCGGAGGATAGCCGACAAATCGCCACCACCAGTCTCCGAGGCACTCTTTCCGCATCGGTGCTGAGGTATTCCTCGCCGCCGCCTTATTGCTCCGCCGCCTTATTGCTCCGCCGGCTTTTTGTTGCTGCCTTCCTGCTTGCGGCTTTCTTCGCAGCAGCTGTCTTGCTGGAATGGACTGCTTTTGCCACCTTTCGAGAATGTGCGGGTGTCTCGGCCGCGGAGATCAGGAACTTCGTGCGGTCTCTGGCACCTGCGATCCACGACGGCGTACGACCACGCCCGCTCCAAGTCGCTCCTGTCCTAGGGTCCTGATAGATGTGAGGCTGCGGCTCCTTGACTTTCTTCTCAGACTTAAGCGTTTTCTGAGCAGTCGCTGTTGAATTCGTCGTAGTGTTCGTCACCAGAAACCTGGTGCGGTCTTTCACCTTAGCGATCCAAGCCGGTGCTCGGCCACGACCGGACCAGTTCGCCCCCGTCTTTGGGTCGGCGTACTTCGTTGCCGAGGCCTCCCGCTCCGCCAGTGCGGTCGCGCCGGGTCTGCGGCCGCGTCGTCTGCCCAAAGACGCCTCAATATCAGCAATAGATAGAGAGTGCTGTTCCAGCATACTGAGGATTTTCCCGATCGCTGTTGCCGAATCTCTCTTCTCTAACGCTGCTGCCCGGGCTCGGAGCTTTGCGATTTTTGCCTGGACGGCTTCCAGCGTAGCCATGCTTGTTTTCCTTTGGATAGGATGAGTAAGCCGCACTATGCCATATCGCCCAGCGAACACAAACAGCATTGCACGGCTTGCCGACTTAATACACCTTGAAAAGAATACCTTTGGCTATTCAAAAACACGGACTTCTCGGTCTGCGCCCGTGGATAAGGCGACAATTCGCATATAGCGAAACGATCAATCGTTCGAAATGGGAAACAGTGTAACTCGCGATGCGCATGTCATCCGCGCCCCATCGTCGCTTTAACACGTAAGATGCCCGTCGACGCCGGGAGCGATAGCGAGAAAAACCTGTCAAAAGGCTGTAGCACAATTTCTGGTGCCCGCCTCGTTGGACTCGAAACGTACAACACACATGATGGCGAAAATGCAGGGACTGCGGACGAAGGCAGCGAAATCAGGCCATACCCGACGCATCGCGTGCGGCAGAACATTTCGCAGGCCCGCGGTCATTTGCGGCGATCGTGACTACCTCACCGACAAATCGCCAACACTTGCATGATCGTGGCATAAAGCCAGTGATTGCACAGCGAAGAACCGACGATGGTAACGGTCTTAGCAAATTCCGCTGGTTGGCAGCACGGACTCACGCGTGGCTCTGCAACGTCCGACGTCGTCGTATCGGCATCGACCGTCGCGGCTATATTATGAAGCAAGCGTTCGTCAGTTTTTGCTTGCTCGCTCATCTACTGGAACATATTCAAAGGAGAGGAGTCACATCTTTGAACTGGCCTCTTACCATGAACTCTCGGAAATCACCCACCACGGAGCCTCGATGAACCTGCAACGATTCCCCCGCTACTCGCTCACCTTCGGGCCGACGCCGATCCAGCCGCTGAACCGTCTGAGCGTGCATCTCGGCGGCAAGGTCATGCTTTATGCCAAGCGCGAGGACTGCAATAGCGGCCTCGCGTTCGGCGGCAACAAGACCCGCAAGCTCGAATATCTGATCCCCGACGCGCTCGCGCAGGGCTGCGACACACTCGTGTCGATCGGCGGAATCCAGTCAAACCAGACGCGCCAGGTCGCGGCGGTTGCCGCGCATCTGGGCCTGAAGTGCGTGCTCGTGCAGGAGAACTGGGTCAACTACCCGGATGCGGTGTACGACCGTGTCGGCAACATCCTGATGTCGCGCATGATGGGCGCCGACGTGCGGCTCGTGCCGGACGGCTTCGACATCGGCTTTCGCAAGAGCTGGGAAGACGCGCTCGACAGCGTGCGCGCTGCCGGCGGCAAGCCGTATCCGATTCCTGCGGGCTGCTCGGATCATCCGCTGGGCGGGCTCGGCTTCGTCGGCTTCGCCGAAGAGGTTCGCCAGCAGGAAGCCGAATTGGGTTTCAAATTCGACTACATCGTCGTGTGTTCGGTGACGGGCAGCACCCAGGCGGGCATGGTGGTCGGTTTCGCCGCCGACGGCCGCGCCGAGCGGGTAATCGGCATCGACGCCTCGGCGAAACCGGCGCAGACGCGCGAGCAGATCACGCGCATCGCGAAGCGGACCGCCGAGAGCGTCGAACTGGGCCGCGACATCACCGCCAAGGACATCGTGCTCGACGAGCGCTACGGCGGCCCGGAATACGGTCTGCCCAACGACGGCACGCTCGAGGCGATCCGCTTGTGCGCGCGGCTCGAAGGCATGCTGACCGATCCGGTGTACGAGGGAAAGTCGATGCACGGCATGATCGACAAGGTCCGTAACGGCGAATTTCCGGCCGGCTCGCGCGTGCTGTATGCGCACTTGGGCGGCGTGCCGGCGTTGAGCGCGTACAGCTTCATCTTCCGCGACGGTTGACGGGTTTAGGGGCCTTAGGCGACGGGCGTCGGCGGTCCGGGGTTCAGGCCCGACTTCAATCAGATACGATTGCCGCGTTCGTTGCGACGTCGAGTTACAGCCGCGTCAGCTGCGCGGAGTCGTCGCCGACATTGCGTATCGAGACGCTGCTGGCTTCTCACGTGCGGGCACTCAAGGCATTTCGCGGCATGCCCACGGAGGCCAAGTCCGAATGAAAGGGGCTTCGTCCGCAATCAGGTGCCTGTTGCGGGCGATGGCATCAAGGCGCCACGATGTGGTTCTCGCACCTATCAACTCCCTCGAAGGGGCAGTCCACGGCGATCGTAAAGCTAGGATTTTGATCTGGCCACGAATGTCTGTGCGCTGCCGGCGACCGGCAAGCCCGAATTGGTACGCCCGGAAATTCGCCGCACTCGGTTGCTTGAAGGTGTGGCATCTTTACCTCCTTGTCTTATCGGGATGGGCAGCTGATCCGGCGCGCATCACTGGGCACGCGAGTTCGAGAGGCTAAGGCTCACGACGCGCCGCTTGCACGGTGCACGAAACACGCACCGAATTTATCGCACCGGCGTGCAGACCGTTTCGTGGCTGACGATAAGCTCGGCTTCGAACAGCAGTTCCTCGATGTCGTGCAGCCTCAACTGAAACAGGTAGTACCAGCACACCGCGCAGCTGATGACCGCAGTGGAAGACGATAACCGTGATAAAGCGATTTTCCATCCTTCATCACGCGATCTTACTCGACCAATTCAGCAACGTGACAGTGGCAAGCTTACTGATCGAGAGGGTGTAGTCGCGATCGCCGCCTTGGTTCTCTTTCTTTCAGATGCCGACACCTCGACGTTATCCTCACGGGACGACTTGGCGCCGACGCGGTGAGCCTTTTCGTTGTCGGGCTGTCCGGCGTTTGATCGGGATGGCGCTCGCCTTCACGTCGGAATTCGTAGTCGCCTTTGCCGCTCACGCTCCAGCCTACGGTGCGCGCCGCTTTCCGCCGTGCCTTTGGGACGAACATCGCTACCACTAAAGAAGAGTGAAAAGCGTGAACGTCACCAACTACATTCAATTCGACGGCGACGACCCTCGACACCGCAAAGGGCGCGGGCCTCGCCTCCACTATGGACCGCGACATGGACATCAAAGTTGTTCGCGTTGGTCCTATCTCACGTCAGCGGATTGGAAGGCCGCTATATGGTAACAACCGCGCGCGTGTGCGACCTTGTCAGATGTTCGACAATGTCGGGAATGAAACAACGCGTTGAAGATGATCTCGTTGTTGGGCAAGCATTTTTGGATTGGTACGACACTTGCGCATCTCACGCCACGCAAACAATAGGAGAAATCCATGGTTAGACTCAGCGCTCGCGCCAACGGCCACGCTCGATGCTTTCGGCAGACACAAATACGCGCTGTCTGGCACAGAACCACCGGCATATCGACCTCAGCCGTCCAACGAGCTGTCAATAGCAAGAGGCGGCACGCGAGCATAATGTTGGCTTATAACGACGTAAGGCACGCAACTGACCACCGTCGCATTCTATCTGTTGCCGGCAAACGGCATGCGAACTCATTAAAAGAATCAGACCTATGCCGAAACTGATGATGCCTAGAGCGTGTTAGGAACTTCGATTGAGACCTGTTATCCTGGCGGGATGAAAAGAACAGACCGCAAAGGGTATCCGACTGATGTGTCGGATGAGGAATGGAGTTTCGCGGCGCCGTATCTGACGCTGATGGACGTCGACGCGCCCCAGCGCAAATACGAACTGCGCGACATGTTTGATGCGTTGCGCTGGATGGCTCGTGCCGGCGCGCCGTGGAGGATGCTGCCCAATGATTTCCCGCCGTGGGAGCTGGTGTATCAGCAGACTCAACGCTGGTTGCAGGCGGGCTGCTTTGAGAGCATGGTGAGCGACCTGCGCTCGGTGATACGCGTGGCACAGGGCCGTCGGGGACAGCCCAGCGCGGTCATCCTCGATGGCCGCACGATACAGTCGACCTGCGAGAGCGGCCCGCGTGCGGGTTATGACGGTTATAAGCGCAAGCGCGGTAGCAAGGTACATATGGCAGTAGACACGTTGGGACAGTTGCTGGCGGTGCACGTAACCCCAGCCAATGAACAGGAGCGCGCACAGGTAGCTGAGCTTGCGCGGCGGGTCCAGCAGGTAACAGGACGAACGGTCAAGGTGGCATTTGCCGATCAGGGATACACGGGCAAAGAGCCAGCGCAGGCTGCATTCGACGAGGGTATTGACCTTCAGGTGATCAAACTCGAAGAAACGAAAAAGGGTTTCGTTCTGCTCCCCCGGCGGTGGGTGGTCGAGCGCAGCTTTGGCTGGCTCAACCGTTTCCGGCGTCTCGCACGTGACTATGAACGGCCCCCCGAAACTCTCGCCGGGCTTCATTTTGTCGTCTTCGCAATGCTCATGCTTGTCCACGCCGTGCCAGTACTTCAAAGTTCCTAACACGCTCTAACCCCGCGTTTACGTTGCAATCAGCATAGAGGGCGTCCAGATGTCGTTTAGAACCTCGTCTGCAAGCCGACGCGACCGATGAACTGCGACGGACCGCTCGACGCGACCATCACGTCGTTGATCTGTGCGTTCGCCCCTTGGTTTGTCCGCTGGTAGACGGCAGCCACGTAGACGCTGGTTCGCTTCGACAGGAAGTACTTCAGCGTGCCGGTGAGCTGATGTGCATGGTTGTTGTCGACTACCTGATTGCCCTTCATGTACATATACGCCCCACTCAACACCCACTCTGGCGCCATCACCCACATGCCACCCAGCTCCGCCTGCCAGACCGACGCGCCGTTCATTTCGTTACGCACCGCCGTATAGAGCGCGTTCGCACTTTCCTTGTCGTGACAGAACTCCTATTTGCACCTCAGCCCGCGTAGCTTCGTGTCGCCTGCCGACTTCATAAAACACGGGCTTGAGGCCCAGAGGACAAGGGATACGGCTGCATATCCCGGGGCTGCCGCGAATTTAGATCTTGGCAGCTTCGCAGGCGCTGTCACGTCAAGGCATTCTAGACGCAAGAGCGCAGAGGAGGTACATTTCCTCAGAAATTGGACGGATCGTGGGTGGGCCCAGTGAAGCGATGCCACCCGGTAAAGCGTGCGGCGAGTTGTTCGCGATACACTGATGCACGCAGTAAATGCCGCTTGAGCGCGAAGTGCTGACGAATCGGAGCTAAGCTCGATAAGAACGCTTGTGTGCGATCAGGATCGCGGAAACCACGCATCCGGCGCTCGCGCTCACCCGTAGGTTGATGGCTGTCTTCGGCGCAGTAGTTCACCCGAGCACTGGCTTTGACGAAGACGCGTTTGATCTTTGCCAGTTCGGGAATTTCGGCCTTCGCGGCCGGATAGCTGCGCAACTGCTCGATGACCATCCTTCGTGGCGCGTCGGGACAGGCTACCAGCACGCGGTTGAACAAGCGCTCTGCTACGCGGCCTTATCGCGACGTTTCTGCAGCAGGATGTCGAGTTCGGCGCCGTGCTGGCCGACTGCCCGCCAGGGAGCAGATAGCGCTCGCCGAGCAACGTAACGAAGACTTCGTCAAGATGCTATGTGCGGCCGGGTTTGCGACGAGCCGCTTTGACGCAATCTGCGAACCCTGCGCCGAATTTGATAACCAGTAGACCGGCTACCCGCCATCAAATTTTTTGATGGGTTATATGGGAATTTTTTAATCCTCACAGAGGAACGCTGCACTTAGTGGCGCCTCTCAACTTGCACCGGCATTGTCAGGTTGACGGTAGGCCAGCGACAGAATGAAGTGGTGAAGAAAACGAAATCGCTTCATCACGGGCACAGCTTCCCTGCCATCGTCATCAGCTGGGCGGGTCGGTGAGGTTTTCGGGTCAGCCTGAGCCTTTTGGACGTCGACGAGGTGTGGCTCGAACGGGGTGTCGCGGTCACTATGAGACGATCCGCTGATGGCGCGAGAAGTTTGGCGCTCGATTCGCCCAGCGCGCCAAAGCAGCGCTGTCCAAGCCGGGCAGAGGGCATCCGGACGGGATGTTCGTGACGCTGCGCGGCAAGCGGTATCTGTTGCGCGGAGCACGGCGCTGAACTCGACGTGCTGGTGCAAAATCGGCGCGATAAGGCCGCAGCAAAACGCCTCTTCCGGAAGGGGTCGATCGGGATCGGAATGAGCGTGCCTCGATGTCGCGCAGGCTGAGCTGAAATCGGAAGTACCACCGGACTGCGTGGCTGATGACCGCCACCGGAAAGCGGTGATCGTGGTAAAGCGACTTTGCATTCTTCATCCCACGACGTTACTCGACCATCCCGGCAACGTGACAGTGCCGACCAAGCGAGACTACTGAGAAGCAGGCCATCAAATTAATTTATGCTTCGCAGGTCCTATTGAGGTCTGTTTTGCTATATCTGATCAATATATCTAAAGCGCAGTTGGTTTCCTAAGTCATTTGACGACACAATTGCGACACAATGACTCGCCTACAATATCCAGTAGACTTTTCTGTTAAGGAAACCTTAATGACTGGACCAAATGCATCGAAATTCTCATCAAGCTCAACACCAACTGTTGGCGCACAACACTGTATGAGATCGCCATCATGGAGGAATCTTCTGCCGGAGCGAGGACAAATGGAAGTCGGCACGGCGTCCGTCGATCAAATTTTTGGCTGGCAAGGAACCTCGCGAAAACACTTTGGGCGCTAGCACAAGCTGCTGAGCCAGTCCTGTCGGCATCGGTGTTCTCAGCCCCCATCAAGGACCTCTTCAGTTGTAACACCCGGTTAGCAAGGAAACGCTGGAAATGAAACGCCTCGCGTGGGCGATCGGAGAGGACGCTCGAAATACCTTTCGGACGCTCATGCATACTGCCACGGGACGACCCCGCGCGGCCGAATGGCCGGCGCGTCGTCGTGATAGATAGATGCCAGGGGATATCAAGACCAGTCCATCGGATCACGGCAAGGCGCGGAGAACGTTTCCTGCGCAGTAGCCCGTCTCCAGCTCCAGAGCGGTCGCCCGCTGATTTTCCCTATGTGCGAGCACTCTCCTAGTGTATGCCGGCCGGGACGCGCGCACTGCTTAGGTTGATTGACGGGAGACGGCGAAGTCCGCGCTACGTATTGGCATCGTTCCGGTTTCCTTTTTTTCGAGCGACCGGCCATTTTCTTGATAGAAGGCTATTCGCAAGCCTTGATCGAAGCCAACAATCTGATTGGAGTCTCGACTCGTGAATCTTCCAAAACGCATGCTCGTCGCCAATGTCGCGTGGGCCCAAGAAATGGGACGGCGCGAACCAAACTTGTTTCGCGCGCTAGCCATGGGGCAGAAACCGCAAGTGCTCTGGATTGGCTGCTCAGATAGCCGCGTACCCGCCGAAACCATCACCCACTGCGCGCCGGGGGATCTGTTTGTTCATCGCAACATCGCTAACCTTCTTCATCTCGACGACGACAACACCATGAGTGTGCTCGAATATGCTGTGTGTGAGCTGCGGGTCGCGCACATCATTGTCTGCGGGCATTACGGATGCGGGGGCGTGCGCGCCTCGCTACTTCCACCAGCCGACACCCTGCCGCACTTCAACCGCCGCATCAGGCCGCTTTGCGCACTCGCACACACGCATCACGCGGCGCTTGCTCGCCTGCCATCGGAAGAGGCACGCATCAACCGGCTCGTCGAACTTAATGTACTCGAACAGGTACGCCTGCTGCGCGAGCATCCGCTCGTGCGTGAGCGTGCACCCTCTCCCCTTGTGCACGGCTGGATCTTTTCACTGAACGACGGCCAGTTGCGCGAACTCGAGTCGGGCTTCGAGCCTGAAACAACGAAGGCAATCGCCCCCGTCTGACCCGTCTCTCCAGATCGCTCCGCTTACCTCGTTCACCAAAAAATCGCAGTCGCACAAATTTGGCGTCGGGGTATCCACCCTTCACTATTTTTCGCTTCCATCATGACCTCGAGAGTTTTCCCGTCTGCGCTTCTACGTGACCTCGCTGCCGGCGCTGTAGTCTTTCTCGTCGCGCTGCCGTTGTGTCTCGGCATTGCAGAAGCCTCCGGCGCAGAGCCGCTAGCCGGGCTAGTGTCTGGCATCGTTGGTGGCATCGTCGTTGCCTTGCTCAGCGGATCGCCCCTCAGTGTGAGCGGCCCCGCCGCGGGCCTCGTCGTGATCGTCGTCGACGGCATCGGGCGTCTCGGTAGTTTCTCTGCATTCCTTATTGCATTGCTGCTGTCGGGTGTCATCCAGTTCGGCTTCGGGACGCTTCGGGCCGGCCAGCTCGCCTCGTATGTGCCCACACCCGTCATCAAGGGAATGCTCGCCGCCATCGGACTGCTGCTGATCGTCAAGCAGATCCCACTTGCAGTGGGTCTGACGTCGGGTCGCAACACCGAATCGTTGGCAGGCGCGCCTGCATCCATCTCGCCCATCGTCTGTACTGTCGCCGCCATCTCGCTCGCCATCCTTGCGGCCTGGGACACGCATACATTGAGACGCTTCGCGCTAGTGCGGTTCGTGCCCGCGCCGCTTGTCGTCGTAGTTGCGGGCGTAAGCGCGACGCTGGTGTGCGGCGCGCTAGGCGCCACGCTCGCGTTGCCACCTGAGCACCGCGTAGCGTTGCCGGCCATCAAATCGTTCGCGGCGCTCGGGGACGCCTTGCATTTACCTGAGTTCGGGTTGACCTTCGCGCGCCTTGTGGATCCGGAAATATGGATCGTCGCCTTGACGCTTGCCGTTGTCGCCAGTCTAGAAACGCTCCTGAGCCTCGAAGCCGTCGAGCAGATCGACCCGCAGCGTCGCGTCGCACCACCGAATCGCGAACTCAAAGCGCAAGGGGTCGGCAATATGATGGCAGGTGTCATCGGGGGATTGCCCATCACATCCGTCATCGTCCGCAGTTCGGCCAACGTCCACGCCGGCGCGCGAAGCCGGCTCTCCGCAATCGTGCACGGCGTGCTGCTCCTCGTCAGCATGTTCGCGCTCACGGATGCGATCAACCTGATTCCGCTCGCGAGTCTGGCGGCCATTCTCATTCAAACCGGCTACAAGCTCGCCAGACCGTCGCTGTTCATTACGCTCGCGAAACAGGGAGCGGCATCGTTCACTCCATTCATTGTAACGATCGCCGGGGTGCTCGCCAGCGATCTGCTCACTGGAATTGTTCTCGGTGTGCTGTGCAGCGCCGCGCTCGCGTTGTGGGCGAATCTGCATCGGCCTATTGCCCTCGCGCGACACGACGACCATTTCCTGCTTTCGTTTCGCAAGGATGTGTCGTTTCTCGGCAAGGTGGCGCTCAAGGAGATGCTAGCGCATATCCCGGATCGGGCGACCCTCATCGTCGACACAACCCGCGCCGACTTCATCGACCACGACGTGCGCGAACTGCTAGACCGTTTTATTGCCGAGGCGCCACTGCGGTCGATCGCGGTGGAGGTGCGAGACGCCGCTACGGTGCTACCTCCTGCACCGCGGTCAAGCGTCTGACCGCACGCCAACAGTGGATGCGATCCATGACGAACGGGTCTAGCAGGCCCGATCGTCATTGCGAGAAAACTGGGACTACTGCGTCCGAAAGTTGCGATGGGAAGCGAATTTTCGCCAGCACGTAGCGCTGCTCGATCAGCCAGCGAAACAATACACCGGAACTGATAGTGCATAGGCGATGGAATTCGGCGAGCGATCACTGTGCCCTGCGAAGCCTTGTCGCCGGCCTTGATCTTCACTTCCTTGACGGTGCCCGCGACGTCGCTGGGCACTTCCATCGTGGCCTTGTCCGACTCGAGCGAGAGCAGCGTCTGCTCCTTCTCGATCACATCACCGGCCTTGATGTTGACTTCGATGACCTCAATGTCCCTGAAGTCGCCGATGTCCGGCACTTTTACTTGGATAAGCATCATTTATTAGTTTCTTCCGTGCGGTTGTCCCGGGGCTTGTCGCGGGTCAAAGCGATACCCGTCGATAGTCGGTCAGAATCGTGGCGAGATACGCATTGAAGGGCCGGCTTCTACGCCATCAATGACGCGGTGATCCCATGAAAGCGACAGGGGCAGCATGAGGCGAGGCACAAACTGCTTGCCGTCCCACACCGGCTTCATCGCGCTCTTCGACAGGCCGAGGATCGCGACTTCCGGCGCATTGATGATCGGCGTGAAATGCGTGCCGCCGATGCCGCCGAGCGACGAGATCGAGAAGCAGCCGCCCTGCATCTGGTCCGGCTTGAGCTTGCCTTCGCGCGCTAGCTTCGAGAGCTCGGCCATTTCCTTGGCGATGTGGACGAGACCCTTCTTGTCCGAGTCGCGAATCACCGGAACCACGAGGCCGTTCGGCGTGTCAGCGGCAAAACCGATGTGGTAGTACTGCTTGAAGACGAGGTTATCGCCGTCGAGGCTCGCGTTAAAGGTCGGGAATTTCTTCAGGGCCGAGATCACCGCCTTGATCACGAACGCGAGCATCGTGAACTTCACGCCCGCCTTCTCGTTTTCCTTGTTGAGCTGCACGCGCAGCGCTTCGAGGTCCGTGATATCCGCTTCGTCGTTGTTCGTAACGTGCGGAATCATGACCCAATTGCGGTGCAGATTCGCGCCGGATATCTTCTTCATGCGCGAGAGCGGCTGCGTATCGATCGGGCCGAACTTCGTGAAATCGACCTTCGGCCAGGGCAGCAGGTTCAGGCCCGAGCCGCCCGCAGCCGGTGCGGCTGCCGCGCCGGCCGGTGCTGCGAGCTGGTCCGCCATCACGCCCTTCACGAACGCGGTGACGTCGTCCTGCGTGATACGGCCCTTCGGACCCGTACCCGTAACGCGGGCAACGTCCACGTCGAGATCGCGCGCCAGTTTACGCACCGACGGCGAAGCATGGCTTGATCCGCCCAGCCCAGCGTCCTTCTCCGCGATTACAGTCGCTAACCCAGGCGTGGAAGGACGGGCTGCAGGTTCAGGCAGTTCATTAACAATGTGTGGACGGTCATGGAGCCCGGAGCTCGCCCGGGAGGCCGCCTCACTGGTCACCACCTCGGCCAACGCGCCGTGCGGCTCCATGAGCAGGATGACCGAGCCTTCCGACACGGCATCTCCGACCCTGAGCTTTATTTCACGAACGACGCCGCCAAAAGGACTCGGCACATCCATGGTGGCCTTGTCCGACTCCAGCGTAACCAGCGATTGCTCTTCCCGTACTACATCACCCGGCGCAACCAGCACCTCGATGACGGGGACGCCCTTGTAGTCGCCGATGTCAGGCACCTTAATCTCTGTTACATGCACTTCTGTATTCTCCCAATCGCGTTCCAAAGCGAGAGCAACGATCGATTCGTAGTGTGTCTCATGAATGTCTCAAGGCCGGAACAGGCAGCAGGCACCGCGGTGCCAGAAATTCTGGTCATGTTGAACTAGCGGTCGACATCGCACGAATTCATCAGCATGTCCGTCAGTCCCGCGCCAGCTCGAACCATAGGCCAGACGTTCGCGGACGGATCGACGGCAAAGTCCATGAATACGGTACGGTGCTTCATGGAAAGTGCTTCGCGAAGGACCGGCTCGACATCGCACGGTCGCTCGATGCGAAAGCCGACGTGCCCGTATGCGCGGGCGAGCGCGACAAAGTCAGGCAACGCGTCCATGTACGAGTGGGAGTAACGGTCGCGATAGTTGACGTGCTGCAGCTGCCTTACCATGCCGAGGTAGCCGTTGTTAAGGGAGACAATTTTCACGCCAAGGTCGTACTGCCTGCAGGTCGACAGCTCCTGGATGCACATCTGGATCGAGCCGTCCCCGGTCACTGCGACCACATCCGCGTCAGGAAGTGCGCGTTTGACGCCCATCGCATAGGGCAGTCCGACACCCATCGTCCCGAGGCCGCCCGAGTTGATCCATCGACGAGGCTTGTCGAATCCATACAGCTGCGCAGCCCACATCTGGTGCTGTCCGACGTCGGAACAGATATAGGCATCGCCTCCAGTGACTTCCCAAAGCCGTTGAATGACGAACTGTGGCTTGATCACATCAGCGTCCGGTTCATAGGCGAGGCAGCGCCTCTCACGCCAGTTCTCTATCTCTTTCCACCAGTCGTTGCGATTCCCATCGTTGATACGCTGCGCCCGGAGCTGCTCCAGTATCCCGCGCGCCGCGGTCTTTACGTCTCCCACGATCGGAACGTCAACCTGCACCCGCTTGTCGATCGTCGCGGGGTCGATATCAACATGAATAATCGTCCTTCGATCTGACTGGAACGCTCCTGTGTTCCCGACGACCCGATCATCGAATCTCGCACCGAGCGCGATCAGTACGTCGCAATGCTGCATCGCCATGTTGGCTTCGTACGTTCCATGCAGTCCTGGCATTCCGAGGCACCGCCGGTCTGAGGCGGGAAAGGTGCCGAGCGCCATCAACGTGTTCGTCACCGGGGCATCGAGTCGCCGCACGAGTTCCGCAATCTCTTCGCTTGCAGCCGATGCGACCGCTCCGCCACCAACAAGAATGCATGGCCGGCGTGAGCGCGCGAGCGCTTCGGCGGCGCGCCGCACCTGAACGACATGAGGATCCGTGCGTGGACGGTACGATCGCAGCGTGACGGATTCAGGTATGCGCAAGGGCGTCTTCGCCTGAAGCACGTCTTTGGGAATATCCACCAGTACAGGTCCCGGGCGCCCGGTGCGAGCGATATGAAACGCGCTTTTGAGCGTCTTCGCCAACTGCGAGACATCCAGCACGAGAAAGTTATGTTTGACGATAGACCGGGTGATCCCGACAGCATCGCACTCCTGAAACGCATCGGTTCCGATGGAGTGTGTGGGTACGTTACCGGAGACCACCACCATCGGGATGGAATCGAAATACGCCGTAGCAATGCCCGTCACCGCGTTCGTCACGCCCGGGCCCGATGTCACCAGCGCTACGCCGACCTTTCCCGTTGCACGCGCGAAGCCATCCGCCGCGTGCACGGCTGCCTGTTCATGGCGAACCAGCAAATGGGTGATATGGCCGGACTCCTGGAACGCATCGTAAAGCGGCAGGACGGCGCCGCCTGGATACCCCCAGACCGTATCAACGCCCTCCCCGCGCAGAACTGACAGGACAATCTGTGCACCCGATGCATGGCCGTCCATGCCCGAACCACTCGAAGCGCCGGCCTTCACAACCTGTTGGATCTCAGAACCCGCAATCTTCATTATTAGCTCCTGGTAGTGCCCCACCCATCACTGTTGCCACGGCGCGGCCCGGTTCGCGTCACGCCTGCCATAGCGATCCACGGCACGCCTGACGACCTCGACCGCGATTGCACCGTCGTCCGCAAGCGCTTTCAGCGCGGCAATCGCAATCGAATACCGGTCGACTTCGAAGAACGCTCGCAAAGCCGCTCGGGTGTCACTGCGTCCAAAACCATCGGTGCCAAGCGTCACATAGCGTCGCGGCACATACGCACGAATCAGTTCAGGAACAGCACGCACGTAGTCCGTCGCTGCAACCACGGGCCCGTGAGTGCGAGACAACGCAGACGCCACGTACGGAGAGGGATCACAATCCTCGTCGAACAGGCGATCGGTGCGTTCGGCCGCCACGCCGTCCCGGTGCAGCTCGGTAAAGCTGGTGACGCTCCACACCGACGCTGCGATACTCCAGTCTTCCTTCAGCAGGCGCGCGGCGGCTTGAATTTCCCCAAGAATCGCCCCCGAACCGAGCAACTGGACCTGTGCGCGTTCGAGCGATGTCGTGTCGAGCGGATACATGCCCCTGAGCACACCATCACGAACGCTTTCGATAGGCGCAGCCGGAAGCGAAGGCTGGGCGTAGTTCTCGTTCGTCACCGTCAGGTAATAGAAGACATCGCGCTGACGTTCGATCATCTCGCGCATGCCTTCGTCGACGATCATGGCCACCTCGTATGCGAACGCGGGATCATAGGCGCGGCAGTTAGGTACCGTCGAAGCCGCCAGATGGCTCGTGCCGTCCTGATGCTGAAGCCCCTCGCCACCGAGCGTCGTCTTGCCCGCCGTCGCACCGATCAGGAAGCCACGTGCACGCTGGTCTGCCGCGGCCCAGATCAGATCGCCGATGCGCTGGAAACCGAACATCGAGTAGTAGATGTAGAACGGCAGCATGGGCAGGTCGTGCACGCTGTATGAAGTGGCGGCGGCGACCCACGAGGACACGGCGCCCGCCTCCGAAATGCCCTCTTCCAGTATCTGCCCGCCCGTATCCTCCCGGTAGTACAGCATTGAGCCCATGTCTTCGGGCTCGTACAGCTGCCCGAGCGGCGAATAGATCCCAACCTGCCGGAACAGGTTCGCCATACCGAACGTGCGTGCCTCGTCGGCAACCACGGGAACAATGCGACGGCCGAGCGACGCGTCTTTCAGAAGGCTCCCGAGCATCCGCACGAACGCCATCGTCGTCGACATCTCCTTACCGCCGGCTTCGAGGGCGAATTGCCCCCACGCCGACAACGCCGGGACGGGCAGCGTTTGCGACGCGGCTGTCCTTCTGCGGGGCAGATAACCACCAAGCGCTTCGCGCCGGGCATGCAGGTACCGCATTTCCGGACTGTTGTCCGCCGGCCTGTAGAACCGCAGCTGCTCGACGTCCTCGTCGGAGAGAGGCAAGCGGAAACGGTCGCGAAACGCTTTCAGTTGTTCGACGTCGAGCTTCTTCTGCTGATGCGTGGTCATCCGGCCCTGCCCGATCGACCCCATGCCGAAGCCCTTCATTGTCTTCGCGAGAATAACCGTGGGCTGACCGCCATGTTTCAGTGCCTGGTCGTACGCCGCATACAGCTTGCGCACGTCGTGCCCGCCCCGTCGCAGACGGTCGATGTCGTCGTTGCTCAGATGCGCGGCGAGCGCAGCCAGTTCCTCGTTCTGTCCGAAGAAGCGTTCGCGGTTGTAGGCGCCGTCATTGGCCGAGAAGGTCTGAAACTGTCCATCGACGGTATGAGCAAACGCGCGCAACAACGCGCCGGTGCGATCGCGCGCGAAAAGACCATCCCAATCAGAACCCCACACGACCTTGATGACGTTCCAGCCCGCTCCCGTGAATTGCGCCTCGAGCTCGTCAATAATGCGGCCGTTGCTTCGCACGGGGCCGTCAAGTCGCTGCAGATTGCAGTTAATCACGAAAACGAGATTGTCGAGTCCCTCACGGGCCGCAAGCGCCAACGCCCCAATCGATTCGGGCTCGTCCATCTCGCCGTCGCCAAAAAAACCCCAGACCTTCCGACCTTCCGTTTTGAGCAATCCACGGTTCTGCAGGTAACGCATGAAGCGCGCCTGGTAGATCGAGTTGATAGGGCCGATGCCCATCGATCCCGTTGGAAACTGCCAGAAGTCAGGCATCAGCCACGGATGCGGATATGAACACAGACCCGGACCCGCGATCTCGCGACGGTAGTGCTCCAGATGCTGCTCGCTCAGGAAACCTTCAAGGAATGCGCGCGCGTATACCCCCGGCGACGAATGGGGCTGAAAATAGACGAGGTCACCACCATGCGCATCGTTCGCGCCGCGAAAGAAGTGGTTGAACCCTACCTCGAAAAGATCCGCCGCCGATGCGTAGCTCGCAATATGTCCCCCGAGTTCGCCATAAGCCCGGTTCGCCCGCACCACCATCGCGAGCGCATTCCAGCGCAACGCGGCGGCAAGTCGCTCTTCCGTATCGATGTCACCTGGATACGGCGGCTGCTGGTCGACCGGGATGGTGTTCGTATAGGGCGTGACATTCGCGCGCGCCGTTGCAATGCCGCTCGACAACGCATGCGCGGCCAGGCGGTCGAAAACATACTGGGCGCGCTCGAGTCCAACATGCTCCACCACGCCATCCAGCGCGGCGAGCCACTCGGCAGTCTCCTGCGGGTCGCCGTCGATACGGGTCTGAGTGAGGGCAAGAACGGGTTTGGCACCGCTCGATAAATCGGTCATGGCGACTCCAGGCTGAACAGTGAGATTCTTGAGCTTCGAGACTCGTGCAGGTCGAACTGCGCGGTCCGATGGGATAAGAAGAGCTTAACTAGCGCCTCACAAAATGTGCGTCTCTTTTGCTGGTAGTTTTTGCTGCAGATAGGGTATAAATTCTGGGAACGCATTCTCCCGTGAGATTTCCATACTATGACGTCTGAAACAAAGCTCCCAATCCGCCGGCTGGATCGCACCGACATCGCGATCCTGCGGCAGTTGCAGGACAATGCGCGTATCACAAACGCTGAGCTCGCACGCGCTGTTAACCTCTCCCCCACTCCCTGTTTCAATCGCGTACGCACACTTGAAAATCTCGGCTTGTTCCGGCAACACGTCACCCTCCTCGACGCCGGCGCGCTCGGATTGCGTATCAACGTCTTTATTCAGGTCAGCCTCGAACAACAGGTCGAAGACGCGCTACGTGTTTTTGAGAAGGAGATCGCGGATCGGCCAGAAGTGATGGAGTGCTATCTAATGACAGGCGATGC
This sequence comes from Burkholderia sp. JPY481, assembly GCF_038900515.1. Classification (NCBI taxonomy): domain Bacteria; kingdom Pseudomonadati; phylum Pseudomonadota; class Betaproteobacteria; order Burkholderiales; family Burkholderiaceae; genus Burkholderia; species Burkholderia sp. JPY481. Next base: position 25,555 of record NZ_JAYMRT010000032.1, on the reverse strand, counting down.
TGATTATCTGCTGAGGGTTGTCGTGCCGGACATGCAAAGCCTTGAGCACTTCATCGTTCAATGGCTCACGAAAATACCTGGCGTGTCGAACATCCGCTCCAGCTTTGCGCTCAAGCAAGTGCGCTATAAGACCGCGCTGCCGCTTCCGACTGCAGGCCTCATGCTCCCGAGCGGCGACGAGGTCCGTCAGGAATGGACCTAGCAGGCTGTTGAATTTGGGTCGCGTGTAAACGGGGTTCGAAGGACAGCCGTTATGGATATCGTGTTCATGAGATTGGGCGATGAGTGCGATGCGCGGGATTGATGAGATGCAGGAGCGGCTGTTTACGAGGGTCAAGCTGGACGACTTCGTCCCTGTTGATCACCCATTGCGACCGATCCGGCAGCTGGTGAATGAAGCATTGAAGCGGCTCAACGGGTTGTTCAGCGTGATCTATGCGGACAGCGGCCGGGCTTCGATTGCACCCGAGAAACTGCTGCGTGCCCTGCTGTTGCAAGTGTTCTACTCGGTGCGCAGCGAGCGCATGCTGATGGAGCAGATGCGCTACAACCTGCTGTTCCGCTGGTTCGTCGGGCTGGCGATCGAGGACGCCGTGTGGGACCACTCGGTGTTCTCGAAGAACCGCGACCGGCTGCTGGAGCATGAAGTGGTAGAAGCGTTTTTTACCGAAGTCATGAGTCTGGCCGACAAACGTGGCCTGCTTTCCAGGGATCATTTTTCGGTGGACGGCACGCTGATTCAGGCGTGGGCCAGTCACAAGAGCTTCCGTGCAAAGGACGGTTCGGACGATGGACCGCCAGCAGGCGGCGGGCGCAATGCCGACACGGACTGGAAAGGCAAGCGGCGCAGCAACGATACGCATGAGTCGAGCACGGATGCGGACGCACGTCTGTTCAAGAAGAGTAAAAAGAGTCCAGCCATCCTGTGCTACCACGGCCACATCCTGATGGAGAACCGCTCCGGGCTGGTGGTCGGCGCTGTGGTCAGTCATGCGGATGGTTTCGCCGAACGGGCCAGCGCCTTGCGGCTGCTCGACTGCGTACCGGGGACGCATGCGAAGACAGTGGGTGCGGACAAGGCCTATGACACGCGCGACTTCGTGAGCGATTGCCGGGCTCGCAACGTGACGCCGCACGTCGCGCGCAACGATGAGCGCGCTGGCGGTAGCGCAATCGACGGTCGCACTTCGCGGCATGCGGGCTACCGGGTCAGCCAGATCATCCGCAAGCGTATCGTGGAGCATTTCGGCTGGGGTAAAACGGTCGGACGGATCCGCCATACGGTCTATCGCGGCCTCAGGCGCGTCGACCAGCACTTCAAGCTGACGATGGTGGCGAGCAATCTGACCCGCATGGCGCGAATGCCAGCTGTGGTGCTGCAGGGAGCGACGCGATGAGCCCCGACGGCGTGGCGATGATGCTGCGCCCGCGCAGCAACCGGGTGCGTTGCCCGCAAAAATCAGCCGGCGAACCCGCAATTCAGCAGCAAATCGCATGCGGAAACCTCGTGAACACAGCTTCGATCTTCATGACGGGGCGCTTTTCAACAGCCTGCTAGAGAGGTTGCATCGAATGTCCATTCGTCTACTTCGATCCTTGGATGCCGGCAGTGTGTTACGGCAAAGCGGTCTCCGGATCAAGTGAGCCTCACGACAATCGAAAGACTTAGCTCTGCGCAATCGCAAACGAAAACAGGACTTCTCCCGCGTTCTCGCTTACAGGATGCGCGGGGCCCGCAGTCTCGGGAAAAGACGTGGCATTGCGGGGCATCAGTCTCGCGCCTCGAAAGAAAAGAGTCCTTATTGAATCTCAAAGAAACCACGCCTTGGGTGGCCCCGCAAGCTCGGCTGGCCCAACGCGACTCATACGTCGACTGCAAGCGTAAGAGCCGAGTCGAACGGCGCGGATTTTCGGCTCCTGCGCTGGATATTCGCAAACGACACTGAAGCAACTAGCCAGACATCTGTCACAGCTCAGAGCTCTGTCTTTCGATCAGCGCTTAATCTCCTATCCCCAGGCGAAAGAGTTGGCCCCAGCCGGGGACATCATCGTCGCATTCAGCAAGTCTCAGGGCATGCCAGCACAACGCCTGATTAGAGGAAATGATTCGCTTTCCCGTTTCTCGTTCGAGCGCGTCGATGACGTGTGCAGCCCGCATCTGGGTACACGCAACAACAATAGTGTCCGCATCTGCAGTACGGACTGCCGTTCGAATAGCGTCAGCAACGCTTTCCGGCGAAATGAAAGGTGCTTCATCACCGATAAAACCGGTCGGATTGGAAAACGTACAAACTGAGGTGACGTCCATTCCCATGTTTTCCAATGCGTGCACCATATCTGATGCAACGTCATGTGGATATGGAGAGACGTATCCAATCCTCCTGGATTTTAGTGCCTTCAGTGCAGCCTTAATTCCACGGAAAGGGTCTGTTACGAGTGCGCCTGGGTGAACCTCGCGCACCAGACGTTCGAGTTCCGACTGCCCGATCACCATTGCAGCCGATGTGCAGCCCAACGCAATGACGTCAGATGGGCGCATGGAATTTATCAGCTTGATCGCCGTCCCGATTTTATCCGCCTGCTGCCTCAGCGTGTCCTTTGAGACGGCTTGGCCACTGCCCCGGGCGGTCGGAACGCGGCTTTCATACAATGCGATACCGGGAAGGGACAGCATTGCTCTCGCTTCGTAAGAGAGTGTCTGATCATTAGAAATCACCACCATCCCTATGTGCGCGCGACTGCCGATTCCGGTGGTGATCTCATAGGGTACGGATACCCACTGCCGCGCCTGAGATTCAGATTGATTCGTCATTCAATACCACGCGTGCTTAGAAGTTGAGGCAGGGTCATGCTTCAGCTCACTCACTCGTTCGTCACTCTGACGCTTCGCAAAGAGCCGTAGCCTTGACATTAATTGACGGAATGTCATCCTTGCTGAATCCATACTTTTCCATAATCTTTGCGATAGTTCCGTCAGCCTTCCGCTTCGCGAGACTTTCGTTGAAAAGCTTCACAAAATTCGCGTCAGTTGGCCTGAACGCGATCGCTCCATAGTTCTTTTTTTCCTGACCATTCGGTTCGACGTACCCAGTGAAAGGCATCGCGCGTTCGACGCCAGTGGTATTCCGATCGCGAAGCAGGCCGATCGCGGTCGCCTGCCCCATCATTAGCGCATCAGAGCGCCCCGCAAGAAGTGCAGCTAAACCCGATTCGATGTCCGGGTAGAGCTGGATACGATCGTGCTTAATGCCTGCAGCAACGGCGTTCTCAGTGGTAGAAGCCCCCCTGATGTCAGTAATACGAATGGCCGGGTTCTTCGCGATGTCGGCGTAGCTGTGGATCTTGAGCGGATTTCCCTTCTTCACTAGTAACGCGTCACCATTAGCCTGAAAAGGGTCTGAGAAGGCGACCTGCTTGCAGCGTGCAGGCGTGATAGCCATACCGGAGGCGACCGCATCGATCCGCCTGGACAGCAGACTCGGGATGAGCGCGCCAAAATCCATCACGATGAAGTCCACTTTTTTGACGCCCATGCCGTCTGTCACAGCCTTAAATACATCAGGATAAAGCCCAGTGACTTCCCCCGAATCCGTCTCGTATCCCCACGGCCAACGATTGTGAACCCCGATTGTAACGGTTCCATCGTTTTTTACCTTGTCACCAAGCGTCTGAGCTCCGGCCGAGCTAATGGTCGCGCTCAACGCAAGAGCAAACACTGCAACAAGGAACGCACAGCGCCATTTGGAATCATTTTTCATCTCATCCCTCTCTGCGATTTGGCTCCATGGGCGCGTCCAGTGCGTTATCCCATGGAATTCAACTTTTAGTAATCCTATGGATTCAATACAAATCTTTCATTAGACCGAAAAGACAATCCCCCCGCCTCGTCAGCGTGGGAAAGCGCCGACATGCCACCATGCCGTCTACAGGAAAACACAGCTCTACCGGAGCGGACGTAGGACGATGGATGGAGTGGAGATACCCTGCCAGCTGCCCCGCGACCACGTCAGCTCCAACCGCAACGGCGGGTTCGAATAGCCCGTCGTCATCTGCATAAACAAAGTAGTCACGCGTCGGCACCTCCGTGAATCTCGTAGGCGCTGGTACATGAAGCGAGTCTTCTCTGTAGATGCCCATATGATGCAAGAGGCGACGAACCCCGTTGCTGGCAATCTGCTTCCCGACATATTGGAGCGTCGCACCGCCGCCTAGTTCAGCGGTAATGACAGGAACTCCCTGCGCTTCACCGGAAGCGGGAAGTGTCGTATTTCCTCCGCCACCTTTACCGTCAGTAAGATAGCTAACTGGCGCGCCAAATACACTGACGAGCTGCATCAATCGCGCGTGCCGCTCGGCGTCAGCCGATGGGCGGATCAGCGCACATGGAACGTATTCCAGCGACCTTCCACCGGAGTGAAGGTCGACAACCAGGTCCGCCATCGGCAGCAGAACCGACGTCACATAATGCGCGATCATCTCTGTCGGCGTGCCGTGAGCCTTGCCCGGATAGACACGGTTGAGATTGCCTTCGTCCATGGGGGACACACGCCGTCCCGCCTCAACCGCCGGAAAATTGAGCGAGGGAAGGATAACGATTCTGCCATTGACATCGTCTGGAGAGATTTCCCGGGCAAGTTCAAGCAGCGCTATCTGACCCTCGTACTCGTCTCCGTGAGTTCCAGCGAACAAGACAGCGGTAGGTCCTTTCCCATTTTTCACGCAGACTACCGGAATCGGGATCCAGCCATACGCTGAGAGATCACTGGAAATCGGCAGGCGCAACGAGCCTGCCTGTTTGCCCTCCTTTTCAAAGCTGATAGGCGACCAGATACGGGTGGGAGTCGACATATTATTGACTTGATTAGCTGATGACAGGAATGGCCGCGGGTGACAGATCGCTGAGAAACTCGATCCCGCTTTCGCGGACATAAACTACCTCTTCGAACTGGAAAACAGCTCCGTCGCGCTCCAGCTTCGGTTCGATGTGGAAAATCATTCCCGGCTCGATCACCGTTGTATCTGTCGCTGACAGCGAAGGAGGTTCGGTCACGTCGAAGCCGCCGCCATGGCCAATCCGGGTTACAGCCGTGTACACCTGTCCCACATCCAGTTCCTTCCACATACGGGCAAAGTTAGCGTAGACGTCTGAGCACGTCATACCAGCCTTTACAGAGCGGCACAGTGTATGGGTCAGTTCGCGGACAGCCGAGTACGTCTTTATCTCCCAGTCCGACGGCTGACCGCCGCGAGCGGTGCGGTTTCTGTCAGCCGGGTAACCTCCGTAGGTCGCTCGAAAGTCTGTCCAAATATAGTGACCTTCTTCTAATCTCCGCTCGCTCGGCGGCCGGCTATAGACGAAATCGCCCTTCGCGAAAAGCATGGCTATCGGGTCGGCCCTTTCGGCACCGTTCAGAAACATCTGCGCCTGCATCCGACGATATAGCTCAATTTCCGTCATGCCAAGATAAGCGTCGGCAATTGTTCGATCGAAAGCGTCATTCACAATGGCGAAGGCCGTCTTCTTCAGATTCGCTTCGAAGTCCGATTTGATCAGCCGCACCTTCCACAACTCGGGCGTTGCATCGGTTACTTTCCCTCCCGCGCTCAAACCGCTCAACGTGGCGATCATTTCAAGCGAGCCAAGGCCGGTCATGTCCTGACCGTAGTCAATTCCAAGGCGAACCGTCCGTCCGCTGAAATGCGCCTGAATGGTTTCCGACAGAGCAGCTACACCCTCACTCAGATATCCATGGTAGTAGACGGCTTTGAACGTACGGGGCTTGTAGCTGACGTTCTTCTGTTCTGTCTTGCTGCCTATCACGATTAGATCGTCCGCTGTCAGCAATGCGAACACCGGCCTTGCCTTGTACATCCACGAGAGCGTGAAGAAGTCCGTAACATACTGGACGTTTTTGATGTCTGTTAGCACGATCGCGTCTAACTGACTGCGCTCCATCTCGCGACGGACACGGCTGAGCCGCCCTTCCAGTTCGGCTAACGGCACATCGGGGGCAGGCCGCAACGCCATGCCAACTTTAGTGGCAGTATCATGGGTAGCTTCCGTCATCATTTTTTCTCCATTCGAGAAATCGCTTCCTTGGACAGGTTGATCGAACATGCAAGCCGATCAAAGGGTGACTCGACAACTCCGAATACATCGATTCCTGGCGTCTCCGTACTTATGTGATACAGGCGACGCAACATAGGATATGTGTTCGGGATAGCGAAGATCTTTTGTGCGCCCGACGATGCAGGAGCAGCATCGATGACCAAGGACATGTCTTTTACCGCTACGTCATGCCTGTTCAGGGCGGTGACAATGAAGTGTTCTCCGAACTCGTCGACGATTTCATCTGGCACCGACGTTGGAACGTATGCGGCGTCGTACATGATGGGTTGCCCGTCGGCATAGATGATCTTCCTCACGCACAGATAGACGTTGTCGGGAGGTCCAAAGAGTGCAAGGGTGGGATCTGCGATCCTCTCCTTCGTGATCGAGACAAGCTCCATGCGTGGTTCAAAGCCAAGTCGGCGCGCGTTGTCCATCGAGGACATCCAGACGTCCAGCTCCCGGATGAAACGTCTCTTCTCCTTGACAAACGTGCCTTTTCCCGGCACAGATTCGAGCACGCCTGCCGACTGAAGATCGCGTACAGCGCGCTTGACCGTGATCGCACTAACGCCGAACTCCTCGCTCATCTGAGCAGTGGACGCAATGGCGTCGCCAGGCTTATAAAAGCCGTTTTCGATCCGTTTGCTGATCTCAGCTCTGACGCTCTCGTGAAGCGAGGAGCTTGACGAAGTCATGCCCTTTGGGCTCGCTGTTTTCTCTGTGGCCATAGCCATCGCAATTAACCCTATATCCTTAATGCCTGCATAACCTCTGGGCGACAGCTCCCGCTCAGTGGAGGATCTGCGAGAGGAACCGTCGGCTACGCTCGTTGTCTGGGTTGTCGAAGAATTTTTGTGGCGTTGCGTCTTCGACAATCTCGCCCTTGTCCATGAAGATCACCCGGTCCGCCACTCTCCGGGCGAACCCCATCTCATGTGTTACACATAGCATCGTCATACCGTCGCGGGCAAGCGTTGTCATTACCTCAAGCACTTCATTTACCATCTCAGGATCGAGAGCGGAAGTCGGCTCGTCGAACAACATGATCTTGGGCTCCATGCACAGCGCTCGAGCGATCGCTACTCGCTGCTGCTGTCCACCTGACAATTGCGACGGATACTTGTTCGCCTGGTCTGCAATACGGACTTTGTCCAGATGGCGAAGCGCAACTTCCCTCGCTTGATGCTTGGAGTACTTCTTTGTGCGCACTGGTGCAAGCATGCAGTTGCCAAGTACGGTAAGGTGGGGAAACAGATTGAACTGTTGAAACACCATGCCGATATCTTGCCGGATTGCCGTCAGGCTTCTGCCCTTGGCTCCGATCTCCGCTCCGTCGACAATCAACTGACCGACCTGGTGATTCTCAAGCTGGTTGATGCAGCGGATCAGTGTTGACTTACCCGAACCGGACGGCCCACAAATGACGATGCGCTCGCCCGTGGTCACGGTCAGATTTACATCTCTCAAAACTTGGAATTTCCCGTACCACTTACTCAGGCCAGAAATCTGGATTGCAGGTCGACCTGTGGCTTCGTTAGTCGGAGCCGTTTCGAATTCAATCTTCCTAAGTGTTTGCATCATGTCCCCTAGATGGTTGTTAGCGCCGGCTCGAAAGGAACAGCCGCTTCTCAAGCCTGTGCACTAGCGCAGTCACAAGCAACGCCAGCCCAAGGAACGCGATTCCTGCCACCAGCATCGGCTCGGCATAGCGGTATGTCTCTGATGCGACATCGAATGCGCTACCCAACATTTCCGGAACTGCCAGAACGGCCAGCGTCGGCGTTGTTTTCAGAATTGATACGAAGTAGCTGCCCATCGGCGCAGCGATGTTGCGCAGCATTTGTGGTGCAACAACGAAGGCTATCGTGTCGATGCGGCTCAACTGAAGAGACTTCGCCGCTTCGACCTGTCCTTTAGGGATGGCATCGATCCCGGACTTGAAGACTTCAGAGAGATAACCGGAGAAGTAGAGGCTCAGTCCCAGAACGCCGACGACCATCGCAGGCAGTTCAATCCCGTAATAGGGGAGGACAAAGAACATGAAATACAACTGGACGAGAACCGGCGTGCACCGAACGAGATCGATAGCAATCGACGTAACGTGGCGCATGACCTTGGAAGACCGTCGAAGCATCTCCCACAAGAAGCCAAGCACGGACGCCCCAACACAGCTGATGATTGCCGTAAGAAGGGTATTGCCAATGCCATCGAGAACTCGAGGGATGATATGAATCGCAAATGCGAGATCAAAGTTCATTGATTGCCTGCCTCTTTTTTCCGAGAGTCCGCTCAAGCCGCCGACCAAGTATAGTCACGGGATAACACACGATGCAGTACGCCAGCACCAGCGCGGTGTAGACCATGACGGGGTTGTACTGAATCTGCGATATCTCCTTCGCGCGATAGGTCATGTCGGTCAACGTGATGAGCGAGACGAGTGCTGTTCCCTTAATAAGTTGTATCGTTAGATTTATAAAATTGGGAATAGTCGAAGTAATCGCCTGAGGGAATTCAACAAACCACAGGACACTCAATCGATTCATGCCGAGCGCCATACCCGCCTCTGCCTGACCCCGCTCGAGGGACTGCAACGCAGCCCTAACCGATTGACTTCCGTAGCCCCCAATGTTCAGCCCCAGCACCATCCCTCCAACCGTGATGGCCGAGAGGTTGATACCAAACGCCGGAAGCGAATAATAAAATGCGTATAAAAGTATGATTGCTGGCGAACTCCGCCAGAATTCGATAACTGCAGTGACGGCCCTGTGCCACGCACCACGCGAGAAAGTCTGCAGAACACCAAATAGCAGAGCAAATGGGATTGCGTACATTAAGCCGACAAAGGTGACGATAGCTGTAATTTCGAAACCTTTGACAATTCCGAGAAAGACCATCAAAAAACTCATTACCGCCTCTCCCCAGCGTTTCCGGAGCAGATATCATCCACTGTTAAACTCGACGGAGGCATTTCCGCTGCGGAAAAGCCATACCTGCTGCCGATTTTTGTAACCGTGCCATCCAGCTGTCGCTTTCTCCAACCCGCTTCATAAAAATCACGTAAGTCGTGATCTTCGAGTCGAAAAGCCACAGCTGCGTAGCTCACAACGGCGCGGCCGGCCTCCATATATCCAGTGAACGGAAGCGCGCGCTCTATTCCTTTGTCATTGGAACCAGCCAACACTGCAATCGCAGTCGCAGTCGCAGTCGCAGTCGATACGGTGAACGCATCTATGCGGCCAGACTTCAAAGCCTCGATGCCGGTCTCGACATCGAATAGCTGCATCCTGCCCTTTGGAACGCCTGCTTTAAACGCATTCTCCGTATTTGAACTTCCGCGTCCTCCACCCATTCTGATCGCCTGGTTTGCTGCAATATCTGCGTAGCTATGGATGCGCAGCAGATTGCCCGCTTGTACCAATACCCCGTCACCGATCGTGACATCCGGGCTGCTGAACGCGACCTGCTTGCAGCGCTGCGGGGTTATTGCCGTACCGGAGGCCACAATATCCACCCTATGAGCGAGACTTGGGATTAGCGCGGGCCAGTCCACCACCTTGAAATGGACTTTCTTCATCAGTTCGGGGCCGAAAACGGCCCGAATCAGATCCGGATAAAACCCGACGACTGCGCCACCCTTGTCAACATATCCCCATGGGGCCTGGTTATGAATCGCGACCACGATTCCGTCTTCCGATAGACGCCGCGGCGGTGCCGACTGCGCTTTGGTCGATGCCGACGGAAAAAGGAATGCCAGAACCAGACCAATAACCGCGAAGGTGGAAAGGGGACGCATGCCAAATCTCACTGAGACGCAGAGTCCAACAGCGGTGCGGTGACGCTGCGATTGTTTAAATCATACTAGGTATATCAGGTTGGAGGCACTAGGGAAAGACCTGAGCTCAGATCTCGTCCGTCGTGTCTCCCCGGCTTGTACAGCGCCAACTAGTAGGAGCGCCGTTCGCCCGGGGAAGTCCTCCGCCGGTCGCTTGCCGCTGGGCTGTGTACCTCTTGCGAGCATTGACCGCCGGCTTTTCCTAGAATTTGTGGCGGATTCCGACGACCACAGCCGTCTGGTTCGAAGTCGAAGATGCCGACAGAGACGTGATGTTTGCCACGGCTTTCCCGCCAGTCGAATCAGTCCCACTCGCATGCTGGTAAATGGCGGAGGCGTAGAGGTCGGTGCGTTTCGAGAGGAAATAGTCTATGCCGAGCATGGCCTGCTGATACGTGGCATCGTTCACGCCGTATCCCTTTGTATAGTCATAGGCGACGCCAACAAGGAGAGAAGGCGTAAACTGGTATTTGTAGTTCGCTTCGACGTTGTGGAATTTTGCCGAACCGCCATTGAATTGAGTCCCGCCCAGATTTGACAGTGCACCAAGATCCTTGAATTGCGTGTTGCTATACGTAAGTCCGAACGTCGAGGCTCCAAGGACGTACGACGCGCCTGCAGCAAACACCTGCTGGGTTTTCGCCGATGCGTAGCCGGAGTAGATACGGTTTCCGGTCATGTTGGATGCCGACGTATTCGAAGTCGCCATATTGCCAAAGAACGAATAGTTCGGACTGTCCACGTTGAGGTACGCGACGCCGAAATCAAACGGTCCCCGGTGATAGCTACCCCCAAGCGACCAGATCTGGTTCCGGTGAAACTGACCCGCATTTCCTCCCAGGCTGTAGAGCGCCTCGCCGGAAAGACCACCGTAATCAACAGTCTTGTACTTGATCGCGTTATTGACACGGTTACCCCCGATCATGTTATCGAGGTCACCGGGATGCGCACCAAAGTAGGGAAACCACTGGCATGCGACAGCGAAGCGGCATGTCTGATCCAGCACTGACTCATACTGACGGCCGAGCGTTAGCGTCCCGTACTGATTTGAAGACAGCCCGACATACACTTGCCGGCCAAAGAGATCACCTCCCTGCGCCAGGCGCCCATTGGTGACGCTGAAACCACCTTCCGTGACGAAGATAGCCTGCAGGCCCCCACCAAGATCTTCCGCGCCTTTCAGCCCCCAACGGCTGCCCTGCAAGTTACCGCTTGTCATGAGATATTGCCGAGCACCCGTTGCGTTGTTCACGAAGGTGATGCCCACATCAAGAATGCCATACAGCGTTACGGAGCTTTGAGCGTGGGCTGCGCCCGCAAAGAGTGCTGCCGCGGCGCCAAACATCATGGTCTTTTTCATCATCGAGTCTCCAAACCTTCCTTTTTTGTGATTGAGCATCGTCAATCCACACGTATGCTCGTCTGGCCGCCCTTAACTTCGTCCAATTGATGCGTTCCGGCGAAGAGCTATGGACACGCACAGACCGAAGATTCGAGTAGCCAAAAACTATGGTCCAATATAAAAACCTAGCAACTTCATAACATCAGTGCATGATCTCGCCGCACCATCGTGTAGTAGTCCTTTCCATACAACGTTCGCCGCCCACAGAACACACTTTTCGACCATGCTCGATGGGCGCGAACAAGGCGCGTCTGAGCTCCCTATCTGGCCCCGACGTCGAGCGCGGAGAAGCTGGCGTCCGGCGAAACCCTGGACACATAGCGCACGCTAAGGCAGAAGTCGACTAAGCTCCGTTTGGCAGGAGCGTGGCCTCGCTCCGGATCTCTTTCGCGCCTTCAACCTGTGTCAACTCGGCTTTCACGCAGTCCAGGAAGGTCAAGCTCGAAAGAGACGGTTGGAAATTGCGTCGGTGTACCAGAGAAAATCCGAATCGAATCGTTGGTACAAACGGCTTGACGACGATCGAACTCTGTCGATCAAGGACGGCCAGTGGGCTGACTACTGATACGCCCAACCCTTGCGCTACCATCGCGACAATGGCAACTGCGTATGGGACTTCCAGGGTCGTCCGGCGCCTGACATTTAGTGTCTCGAACATGCGATCGAGGGCCACACGATTGGCGTCAGTTGAATCCAGCGAAACGAATTCCTCTCCGTCCAGATCTCTGGGACGGATGATGTCTTTCGTCGCGAGGCGGTGGTCCGCCGGCATGATGCAAACGCCGGGCATCGACGCATATTGAACGACGTGCAGATCGGGCTGGTCAGGGCTTGTAGTCGCGAACCCCAGGTCGCACTTTCCCGCCGCAATCCAGTCCAGCACTGTCGCGGAGCTTCGTGTCTGCAGAGTGATAGCCACGTCCGGGTGCGATGCGCGAAATCGTGCGATAGCTCGCGGCAACAGTGTTAGTCCAACGACGGGGATGCTTGCAATGCGCAGTTCACCGGTGGCGGAGTGCTTTATGTTCCACGCGGCCCGTTGGAGCTTTTCCAGACCTATGTACGCGCGTTGTACTTCTCTGAAATACTCGGCTGCTTCTGCCGTGGGTTGAAGTCTCTGCTTGCTCCGCGTGAAAAGTTTCAACCCTGTTCGATACTCAAGCAGGGACAAGAGGCGACTGACAGCTGGTTGCGAGGTACACAACCTCTCTGCCGCCGCTGTCACTGTACCGGTAATCATCACCATCCTGAACGCCTCTATCTGCCGGATGTTCGGCGATACGGGCGTTTCAGTAGCGATGCCGTCATAGTTGTCCATGGTTCTCTCCCCTGCAGTGAAAGATCAGACGGAAGCCATCGAACTGCGGCACCATGTCCTGTCCTCTACCGAGGATGTCTATCTCGGCGAGCCTTATGGCACCTCGACCGTTGGCATCCCAACCTTGTAACCGCCGAGGCGTTACGTGAGACTTCCGGCAATCCAGTTCCGGTGCCCGCGCGATCGCATGTATCAGTGCAGGCGCCTTCGATGGCTGCCTGCCGCTCCGCAAAAAATCTTACAAGCGCGCTGACATGCCTGCTCCGACTACTATCGCGCGAACGGTTGCCGTCCTTCGTCGCGGGAATGAACTTGCAGCCGAGGAAGCGTCGCGGCTGGCTCGCGTGGAGAAGCTGCGGTGCCAAGAACAGCAAGCGTTGATTCCTCATCCAATAACCCCTTTTCGCGGAGCGTCGTTACCGCCGATAACGTTGCCGCGGATCCGAGCTCCAGGTCGACGCCGTGGCGAGCGGCCAACTTCTGGGCATCTATAGCAGCCGGGTCGCTTACGCAGACGGCGATTCCCCGACCGTTTCTGAGTGCCCTGACTGCCTGATCGGTCACAGTGTCACCACCGAGGGAAAACTGGCGCGTAGTCCCAGCGAATTCGGAAGTAACGCTGGCCTTGCCAGTCAGAACGAGCGAGAGCCGGGGAAAAGGCTCTACCGCATACAGCACTGGACTTCGCGTAACGAGACCACTGCGCTGCAGGTCGCTGTACCCCTCAGCAATTCCCCAGAGAAGATCACCTCGACTGCAAGGCACGACAATGGCATCCAGCGGTCCGGCCTGTTGCCAGAGTTCATATGCAACAGTTTTGTATCCCTGAACACCCCACGGATTACTTCCAACTGCCGGAATCGCATAGTTAGTCACCGGAAACCAGCCATCGGCCACCATCTTGGCCATCAGGTCCCATCGTTCCCGCGGGCTGGAAACAGCGATGATTTCGGCGCCAGCCCTGTCCAGAAAATACCGGTAAGCGTCGGTGATCGATGGGGTCGTTATAACCACGCACGGCACCCCGGCCGCCGCCGAATACGCGGCGAGCGAAACAGCGGCATTACCGGAACTTGCGCATATCAATCCCCGTGCGCCAACGTCGATCGCCCGCGCGACGACGAGCGGTGTCATCCTGTCTTTATGGCTTCCCGTCGGGTTGGCAGCTTCCCGCTTTAGCAAAACGGATCCGACATCAAGCACTTTCGCCAGGTTTGACAGCGAGACGAGCGGCGTTCCTCCTTCTCCTAGACTGGGAAAACTTTTGTATGGCAGCCAATCGCCGTACGTTAACATCGGCCCCACTATCGCAGGAAGCGATGCCGGAAGCTGGTTGTATGTTGCCGCAAGAGAAGTTGGGCACCCTTCCCGCCTTGAGGCCGGGTCGCCCTCAAACCAGTCTCCGATTGCATAAGATGACTTTCCGTCGAGGCTTCTAAAGCCCTGTAGATGAGGATTACGAATAATGTACAGCCTTGCGTCCATGATCGGATTGGTTTGTGGGTTCATTGCAGGATGGTGCCCGAGGGAGGAAATAATCAGCTTTCGACGGCTTCACGTTTGTTAGCGACGCTAGGACGGATGTCACGAAAGGTCGTAGCCTTTTCGAAGGCAGAAGCTAATTGGATGAGCTTGCCTTCCATAAACGGCTTCGCCGCTATCTGAACTGACACTGGCATGTTTCCTATCCCAAATCCAGAACATATAACGATGCTTGGCCAACCCGTAACGTTGAACGGGTCGTAGAACCCGGGCTTTGCCAGACCGCCCCAACGGGACACATCGGCCATGAACGGAGCTTCATTGGAAGCGCCGGCAGTAACAATCACGTCCACGCCGGCTGCCGCAGCGGCAGTCGCAATACATAACCGTCGCCGTTCGCGGACCGCGTTCACGTAATCGGCCGCGGTGAGGGTGGCTCCAAGCAACAGTCGCAGTCTTAGTTGCTCTCCAAATTCTGCTGGACTAGAGCGCAACGTCTTCTGGTGGATGGAGTGAGCCTCTGCGGTCATGATCACAAAGCTCGTTGCCTGATAGTCTTCAAGACGCGGCATTTTCAGTTGATCGGCGTGTGCGCCCAGCGCCGTCCACACCGAAATTGCTCGATCCAAACCCTCTTTGACAGACGGCGTCACCGGATTTTCAGCTTCGTGCCAGTCCGACGCGACACCGATACGAATCCCTCGCACGTTGTCTTCAGCGCGTGACATGAGATCGGGAGGGGCCAGCTCTACACTCCCCGGATCGGCACGGTCATGCCTGACCATTTCCTGAAGAAGCAACCCGCAATCTTCGGCGTTCCAGGCGATGGTGCCGACATGATCCAAAGAGGGCGCCAGCGGCAAGATTCCTCGTTTGCTACATAGGCCATACGTCGGCTTCAACCCCACCACTCCGCATAGTGCGGCAGGCGCCCTGATGGATCCCGCCGTATCAGTGCCTGTACCTCCCAAAATCAGTCCTGCCGCGACAGCGGCCGCCGTGCCGCTCGATGAGCCAGACGTGAATCGCCGCGTATCCCACGGGTTCCGGGCAGGTGGCCAAGGGAGATCAAATGACGGGCCTCCCAATGCAAACTCGTGCGTCGCGAGTTTTCCCAACGAGATCGCTCCTGCGTCCGCAAGCGAGCGCACGACGCACGCGTCCACTTCGGGTATCCAACCCTTAAGCAATTTTGAGTGTGCGCTCGTTTGGACGCCTTTGGTTAGGACGATATCTTTGTGGGCGATAGGAATCCCGTCCAACTTCCCACGCAACTCACCTTTCATCATCCGGCGCTCGGCGGCTGTCGCTTCCTCGCGCGCTCGTTCTGCCGTTACCGTAATGAATGCGTCCAGGCACGGGTCGACAGACTCAATCCTCGACAGACATCGGTCGACTAGTTCAACCGGCGATAGCTTGCGCCTGCGAATCAGATCCGACGCTTCAGAAATAGTTGGAATTTGCATTGAGAGACCTATCCGCAGTCAGATTGACGCCTAGCACCGAGAAAAGATGTGAGTACTCAACTGTTTCCTGTTGCCCAAATGCGCTAAGGCGCTCACAAAGACGCCAGGCGTGCGGTAGCCCTTCCCACAATGCCTCAAGTTCGCTATCTTCAACCGCTATGCCTTGCTTCTCCAACAGGTCTCTCAACTCGCTTAATGTGTCGCAACGCAACATCGTCTCCCCTATCCTCTTTTCTCGACTATCCCAATTCCACGATGAGATGCCTTGCAGGCAAATCAAAATCTGCGGCGATATCTGAGCATGCCGCGATGATCCTGTCGCTTCGCCGTTGTATCTCGGCAGGCTGGCCTCGGACCAGATCCCAAAATTTGTCTTCCGTTTGCACCCATGTCATCGGGTTCTCTACGTCGCCGACCGGCAACCGGACCTCGCGCGTGTACAAAACGCCGTGCACTTTTACGCCGACTCGCGAGGGTGTAAGTTCCGGGAAAGCGCGCTCGAACTCGGCTGCGACCCGCAACTTTACTTTCTTCGCAACGCTCAATACTTCTTCGTCATCGAGCAAAGACCGCTCAAGTGGGCGCAATGCCGCGGCCCCGCGCGAGGCGGCTACTGCGACGTTGAACGAAATGCTAAACTGAGCGCCCTCCCGCGTTGGCGGTGCTACCTCATTTGTGATGGAGAGCGCCTCTGGGAACACATCGACTATGATCTCTTCCGCGTTCGCTACTGCAATCGGGATGTCGTTGGCGAGTGCGAGCATTGCGTCAGTCGCAGCGTGCGCGTAGCGGCACGACGCATACGGCTTGAGATAGATATGCTCCACCTCCCATCGCCCCCCCAAATTTTCGATAATGGCCGCGGAAGAAAAAACGTCCGGTCGATCGAGGCAGTCCAAGGGGCCATCCGCTCCAGCCTTCGCTCTCGCCACCGCGACAAGCGCGGTCACAACTGACCACGGGCTACTTCCTTTCACACTGCTCATACGTCGATAACTACCCGCAGGAAGGTTCTCAGGTGACTCAGCTCCCGCGATCGCTATCGCGTTCGCGATCTGCACCGGGGAAAGGCTCTCGAGCCAACCGAGTGCTGCTGCTACGCCGTATCCCACCCATCGTCCTGACGAATATGTTTTGACGGAACCGCGGGGCCTCGCTGCCGCTATCCGGCATGCAATGTCGTAGCCGATCACGCACGCGCCCAGAAGCTTGTGCGCGGTTGCCGACTGTCCGCTCGCGCTGCAAGCCGCGATTACAGCGGGCACTATTGCCGCGCCAGGGTGACCACTCGCTCGCCGGTGACCGTCGTCAATGTCGAGAGCACTTGCTGCCGCACAGTTGGAAAGGAGTGCAGCAGCTCTGTGTACCGTTGTGTTCGCAAACCACACATTGTCAACACCACGGCCGAAGGCTGCGAACGCTGCCTCCCGCATCTCGGAGGCATTCTTTGTCGGGAAGCCTCCGGCGGCAGAAGCCAACGTATCCAGGATTGAGTGCGCCGCGCGCCGCAGAGCGCTCTCGCATATGTCCGCCGAAGTCAGCCCAGCGACGAATTCCCCAAGAAGTAACGCCGTATCACTCATTAAACGCTCGCATAAACGTTTTGTGGTCATCGGCCGCAAACGGAGTATTACGATTCGATGTACCTAGTATACCCGGTATGCGAGCATGACAAAATTCGTCTGTCAAGCGGCATCGGTTCCCGGCTTTACGTGTGTGCGCGAGGACGGCGGGACGGGAAGCCGGGTGGGACTGACCGGACAAGCTGGTATATGAGGAGGTCGATCTGGTTTGAACCCGCCCGGCGTGCTCCGGTCAATCCCCATAGGCGGCTACGCGCCATCATGGCGTAGGGCATAGCCGCCAAAGTAGCGTTGCATTCGGGCGACAAAGCGACGTGTTTTATATAGGCAGCAGCAAACGAGTACGTCAATGAGTACATTAATGGCGGCGAATCAGAAAATATTCTCTTAAATCAGCCAGCTAAGCATAAAATCAGAGTCCTCTCCTGGTTCTTTGCAAAAGAAACCTGTTCCGAAGCAAAGAAACCTGTGCTGTCGTTTTAAAGCGGCTAACACAACCTGGACGTCAAGCCATGGGTTTCGTATCCTGGGCGCATGTCCAGAAGAAAAATCAGCAATGAACTGTGGGCGGCGCTGGAACTGTTGATTCCGGCATTTACGCCGTCACCCAAAGGCGGCCGTCGGCGCACAGTTGACGACCGCGCAGCACTGAGCGGCATCCTGTATGTCCTGCAAACAGGCATCCCATGGGAAGACCTGCCGCAGGAACTGGGTTTCGGCAGCGGCATGACATGCTGGCGACGGCTACGAGACTGGCAGGCCGCAGGCGTGTGGGAGCAACTGCTTCTGGCAATGCTTCGCCGGTTGCGTGAACACGACCAGATTGATTGGGAACGGGCGAGCCTCGATGCTGCCAGTGTTGCCAGCCCCCGGGGGGCCAGGAAACCGGCCCCAACCCGACAGACCGGGGAAAGCTCGGGTCGAAACGGCACATCGTGGCAGACGCGCTCGGCATTCCACTGGCCATCAGGTCACGGGCGCCAACCGACACGACTCGATGGCATTCGAGCCCACGCTCGATGCCATTCCGGCAGTCTCGGGTCTGAATGGCCAGCCCCGCAAACGCCGGGGCAAGTTGCATGCGGACAAGGGCTATGACTTTGCCCGCTCTCGGCGTTACCTGAAGCAGCGCGGAATCACGGCCCGTATTGCCCGTCGCGGCGTGGAAAGCAAGGAGCGGCCCGGGCGGCATCGCTGGGTGGTCGAGCACGCATGCCGAGTTTGCCGGTTTCGGCAAACTGCGCATTCGTTTCGAACGGCGTCTCGACATTCATAGTGCTTTGCTTTCCTTGGCTGCTGCCGTTACCTGCTCGCGCTTCGTTGATGACGTGTGTTAGCGGCTCTTAGAGGAAAGAAATCTGTTTTAGGCGGGCTGTGACCTCGTAGGCACCGGCAAAGAAAACTGATCTGACGCTGCTAAACCCTTGTATTGCAAGCACCCGGCGATGTCACCTTGATCATGCGGGCGACGAAAGCGACGATCGTGTCCACCTATTTTTGGACTGCCCCCCAGAAGTTGGACGGTTAGATGGCTACGCCTGGACCGAATTGAGTCCGATATTTTACGGGGCTCATGCCCTGCAGTTTTAGCTTGATACGGTCATGGTTGTAGTACCGGATATAGTCCTTTATGCCGACCTCCAGCTCGTCAAGATTATCAAATTTGTTGAGATAAAAGAACTCCGCTTTGAGGGTGCCGAAGAAGCTCTCCATGGCGGCATTGTCATAGCAGTTGCCCTTGCGTGACATGCTTTGTGTGATCGAACGGTTCTCAAGAAGGCGACGGTACACCGCCATCTGATATTGCCAGCCCTGGTCGGAATGTAAGATTGGCTTGTCGCTCTGCTTGAGCCGACCAAATGCCTTTTTTAGCATAGTGCCTACCACGTCAAGCAAAGGACGCCGGGCCATCTGGTACGCAACGATCTCACCATTGTAAAGGTCAAGCACTGGGGAGAGATAGAGCTTCTCCCCACGAACGTTGAATTCGGTCACGTCTGTGCCCACTTCTGGTTCGGCGATTCTGCGTCGAACTTGCGTTCGAGAACATTTGGCGCAATTTTTCCCACTTCGCCCTTATAGGCGCGATATTTCTTGATCCGCACGCAGGACTTCAGTCGCAGATCACCCATGAGACGCTGGATCGTCTTGTGGTTGACGGCGAGGCCCTCTTGCCGAATCGTAGCGGTGATGCGGCGGTAGCCATATCGCCCTTTATGCCTGTCGAAGATTGTCTTGATCCGGGCCTTGAGGTCAGCATACTTGTCGGCCGCCTGCAGCGCCTTCTGTTGATAATAGAAAGTGCTGCGCGCCAAGCCTGCTAGCTTGAGCAGACCGGCAAGAGGGTATTGGTGCCTTAGCTCGATCACGATTTGTGCTTTTTGCGCTGCGCTTGCTCCGCGGTCGTTTGAACCAAGGCATTGAGCTTTTTTAGATAGGCGTTCTCCATGCGGAGGTTGTCCAGTTCCTTTATCAATTCGTCGCGAGTGCGCCTAGCGTCACCCTTTGATGATCTCGGAGATTCTGTGGTCTGATGCTTTGTCATCTTCTTGCGGCGTGAGGAAGCGTGTGGTGACAAGGCCTCCAGTCCGCCCTGATCGTAGTTGCGCTCCCACGTAGCGATAATATTGAAGTTGCGAATAGCGCGGCGGCCTGCCGATAGGAAAGGCCCTCGTCACGCATGCGTCGCAACACAGACAGCTTGAATTTTAAGCTATAGGTGGCCCGCGCCTTTTCCCTGACGCCTGCAGCACCATGCGAACGATAGCCTGCCACCCATTTGCGTAGCGACGTAACATCCACATCATGGCGGCGAGCAACGACTTTGAGCCCGGCCGTTCCCGAACAATAATTCTTGACGACCGCGAGCTTCGTCTCTTCCGAATACTTGCCCACAAGACTCCCTGCAGAAGTGTCCAACTTCTGGGGGTCAGTCCATTTCGAGGTGGACACCTATGGCTGACAAAGACTCAGAGTTAAGAGTCGTACGGCAGAGCCGTGATGTCCAGCGCACGGTGGTCGAGGCCGCGCTGCAACCCGGCGTTTCCGTCGCGCGCATGGCTCAGGAACACGGGATCAATGCCAATCTGCTACGTAAATCGATCACAAAATACCTGCTGGAGCGGGAGAAAGGCATCTCGCCTGCACCACAGGAGCCTGTTGCTGAGCATCACGAGACGGCGCCTGCGGCAGAAGTGATCGATGGCGTGGCCATCGACCTTCTGGGTCCGTGCAAGGCCGCATCACCCACGAGAACGTCATCTGCATTCGTCCCCGTCGTTTCGGTGCCGCCGGCGTTGCTCCCCGAAGGAAGCGCCTTGGCGAGAGCGCCTATCCGCGCAAGGCGTTCGCGAGCCTCGACGAGGCACGTGCCTGGACGCAGCAGTTTGTGCGTTGGTACAACCACGGGCACAAACACAGCGGCCTGAAATTCGTCACGCCGGCGCAGCGTCATAGCGGCGTTGCCGCCACAGTGTTGGCACAGCGGGAAGCCGTCTACGCGCAGGCCAAGGCCCGCAACCCGCAGCGTTGGTCTGGCTCGCCCCGCAATTGGGAATTGAAGGACGAAGTCTGGCTCAATCCAGAGCGCATGCCCCCGGCCGAGTTAAAGCAGTGCGCGTAAAGTGACATGACAACTACGTTGACAAACACCGAGATCGTCGGCCAGTATGGGTCTGGCCATTGCCTTTTCGCCGTCGAAACAACGATCAGGTTAAGGAAGGTCTGCAAAAGTCCTGGCATTGACGCCCCGTTCAGCTATCCTGGAAGCATCGCGAATTAGTTGAGGAGAAGAGTAATGTCGCAGTTGGGTCTTCACCTGGATCTGTCAACCAAGCGCACGCGCAAGCGGGAATTTCTCGATGAGATGCGGCGTGTCGTGCCTTGGTCGAAGCTGATTGCGCTGATCGAGCCGCACTATCCGGCAGGCAAAACCGGACGGCCGCCTTTCCCGATCGCGACGATGCTGCAAATTCATTTTATGCAGCAGTGGTTCGGTCTGTCGGACCCTGCAATGGAAGAGGCGCTGTACGACGTGCCGCTGTATCGCGAGTTCGCGGGTCTCGACGGCGGCATGGTGCGTTTGCCGGATGAAAGCACGATTCTCCGGTTCCGCCATCTGCTTGAAACACATGGGCTGGCCGCGCAAATGCTCACTGGTCAATGAGATCCTGACGGAGAAGGGCTTGATGCTAAAGGCTGGATCCGCAGTCGACGCTACCCTGATTGCCGCGCCCAGTTCGACAAAGAACGGTTCCGGCACCCGGGATCCGGAAATGCACTCGACGCAGAAAGGCGGCAACTGGTATTTCGGAATGAAATCGCACATCGGCGTCGACGCAGACTCCGGACTGGTTCATACAGTCATTGGAACGGCGGCCAATGTGCACGACACCACCGTTGCCCAGGCGTTGCTGCACGGCAAGGAGACGGATGTCTACGCTGACGCCGGGTATCAGGGAAGCGAAAAGCATTGTAAGGCCGACGCAGCTCGTTGGCATGTTGCGATGAGACCGGGCAAGCGCAGACTACTGGACCAGAGTAATCCTCTGGACGCGATATACGATCAGATCGAGCGGCTCAAGGCCGGTATCCGTGCCAAGGTTGAGCACCCGTTTCGCGTCATCAAGCGGCAGTTCGGCTATGCGAAGACCCGCTATCGCGGTTTGATGAAAAACACTGCCCAGATCACCACGTTGTTCGCTTTGAGCAATTTGTGGATGGCGCGCAGAGCTTTGCGAAACGCTTAAGATGGAGCCGGTGCGGGCATATGTTTCACCGGTACAGCCTCCGACTGGTGACTGTACCGGGCGATCTCCGCACAAGGAATGTCGTCGCCGTTCAGACTGCGATGCGTGTGGAAAATCGCCGCTACGAAAACGACTTCTGCAGAGCTTCCTTAACAACCGATGCACGTTTCCATGATTTATCGACCGAGCGAGGTTCTTGAAACAGTGACTTCAAGGTAGCTTGGGTGTGTATTTTGCTGAAAGCAGCCTAACGGGCCATGTCTGTAAGAACCTTATTAACGGTTGACGATTTCTAGATATTTGTGCGCTCCCGCTCATCGCCAGCGGTGAAGTCTGGCTATCGCCAGTGTCATCCGCGTGGATATTCGACTAATTCCGCGACTCATCATTTGCGGTAGACGTGCGATTGATTACCGTACGGCCTGACGGTCACCCCCGCGGAGTGGGCGTAGATCACTGTCCGAGCAAAGCTTGTCCAGGTAGTTACTCGCGCGCACTATGATCTCCATGCGGGTGACGCAGATCTGGCGATCGTACTCGTTGATCACCGCAGTGAGGTCATCGATTAACTCTCGGGGAACGCTCCACCTTCCGCTGTTGTCAGCCTCGACGATGATATCTTCGAGGCCACGCTTAACGTTTTCAAGGAATTCGATGTCAAGCTTCCCATGTCCTGCCCGAGTGATAAAGCTCGTGATAATTGTGACCTGCAAGGCTACGTTGATCAGAGGACGGTCCCGCTCGCCATTGCGTAGACGCTCAAGTGCGATGCGTGCTCGCAGCACCAGATCAGACGCCTGTTTTCGTGGCATAGGGAGTAAGAGTGCTTTGCAATGCGCTGCAGCCGATGGTGTCAGCAATGACTGGTGATTTTTGTTGTTGGGCATGTTTGGAAAATCCACAGATTCAGTTCGAGACGGATGTTGGGATGAATCGCCGGTGATCAAGAGTGATTGTCGGACTTGCCCCTGCGTCATTGTATTGCCTCGTGAAGTCCGCGCGCCCTGCAGCGTTAGCTCGCAGCAACATTCATGTGTGAGAGAGACGGGCCGTTTTGATACCAGTGCGAACCGCGGAATGGATCAGGACTCGTACGGTGCTTACCTCTAACCGGAAATAGAGTCGCTCGATAATCGCGAGCCATCCTCTTTCCCTTCCTTGACAATGTCGCCGGAATCGGGGTAGGCTTGGACGTTCTCTCGTGCGGTCGCCTAGGAGTTCATATTTTCGCAGATCGGCGCAACGGGCCGGGCCTGACGATCTGGTGGTGGCCTGTCGGCGGACGCGGTTAGACACGTGCTCGTCAGCAACATCACAAAATCCCTCGTTTCGGGTGCAGCTGAGATTGACATCTCGCGCACGGTGCCGACGGCGCCTGCCAAATGCGCGTTTCTGCCTAAACGCGTGATCCGGCCTCATCGAAGCACATCGACTGAAGACGATTTGCGACAGATGGTGATTCGGCCAAATTCTTCCGGTTTGAGCGACAACGACAACGGTTTTTATGGTCCCCCCAATCGAGCTTATATTTGTTTATGTCGGCGAGTTCTCAATGGATCAAACTTGGCTAAAAGGCAATAATTTTCGTCCCATCTCGGGGACCATTTATTTGCGAAATGTCAAACTGACGAAGGCTCCTCATCTTGACGTCCACGTCAATTTGACCTTCGAGAACTATAATTTCAACGCTGTGACGTGCACCGAACCATTCGGATCCTTGAGGATGCCGATCGGCTTTGGGAATTGCCCGATCCTGAGGCAGTAGGTCGGGCGATCTGGGTCTATTCCGACATGAATTGGTGCAGTACATCCAGTCTTAAACGCTGGCTCGCAAATGGCGGAATGACTTTTCAAGCCTGAAATCTGCATGCCGCGAACTGGCTGGGATCATAGAGGAGTGGGAATACGAGGTTGGTCAGGCAGGTTGCGAGGTGTTGGAAGTCTCGAAGGCGACTACACACAAGATCGATTTGATTGGCGTCGGCAATCTCGATGAGCCTCCACAAACCTGACGGCCGTCCCTGTCTGCGACAACCCTTCGGGTGCCGGCAGATGCGGCTAGCAATGCGACCGATGTGGCAAAACGTTGTGGTAGATTGTCTCGATCAGAGTGCGTTTGCTGCGAATCGAATGCAAGACGCTCTGATCGATTCGAGCGCTTCGTTCAGTCGCAGTCCGATTTGTCACATGCGTGATTGGTTGGAAAGACGTCATCTAGCCGGAACATTGTGAACATCGATCGATATAGCCGTCTACCTGACGTATTTATGTCCAAGCTTGTCAGACTATTGTTCCAACGTTGACTCCGCCGTTATGACGAGGCTGGGAGGAGGCATTTCCAACAGCCTCCTAGATGTTGCTCGGATTTGCTCGGCACTTCGACCCGACGGCATGCAACTGTCAGTGGCAGCTTGCGTTGGACTCAGTATCTCGGGCGCCCGGGCTTCCTCACACCGTATGGAAGTAAGCTAGATGCCGGCTGCGGGATGGGCAAGCGGACCAGTCGCTGCAATTCCGCGATGGAGCCGTTAAAAATATCGAAGTCAGCCGGCACGGGACTGTTGTGGAAGTGATCTGATCGCTGCCAGAATGTGAAATCCGACCATGCCGGGGGCAACTTCGGCGAGCTTGCGTTGGTCCAGTCGGCAATCCATAAGGGAAACCGGCCGAATTCGGGGGCGCTAAGATACTCGTGGCCAGTCTCCCAGTCGGTGTAGATGATGGGAATGCATTTCATGGTTTCTTGTACCCGCTGGAGTGCCACCGCAAAAATGCGATCGGCCGTCGCAATGTCCGGAACGGAGGCGTGCAGCGGAAAACCCGCGCGTTCGATATCTATCGTAAGGCAGAGGTCGCGCATCGCCGGTGCCCCTATAGTGCCGACCGCGACATCAACTTGTTCGATAGGGTCTTGGTCTGGACGGAAAAAAGATATGCGCCTCGGTAGACGCCCTGCTTCTTCATGATTTTCCAATTCTCGAGGAACTCCGGATCGGGCCACTTGCCGTAGGCGACACGTGCAAATGCGAAATCGATACGAGGAGCGACTGCGAACACCGCCTCCGCTCCTGACTTGCCTCTGCCCGACCACTTTGAGACATCGAGCCCCAGTGGACGCTGGGGCAAATCGACAATGGCAGCCTCCTTCTCATTGCCCTCAGGAATGAATGCACCGATCGTCTCCGCCATCCGTGGTGCCTCGCTGGGCCCGGTGTTTGCAACATGGCATTAAATGGTCCTGCGCGCCAGAGGTCTCTGGATAGAGCACTCTCGGTCAGCGGGCTTGCCGCGCTGTTGTTGACGGCGACCGTCGATTTCAATTTGCCGTAGCTCTCGACAGCAGGCGCTGGCGCTTGTAATGTGGGTTCGCTCGTTTTCGGCGCTTCGCCCTCACTCTTATGCGCCGCGTGATTGCAGTTGCGATTTGCAACCGTGAATTCAGCCGCTAGGACGCAAAGAAGAGCGAGTATGGACAATATGACTAACTGAAGCGCCCCGGGTTTTCCGGAGACTCCACTTCTTGAGAAAATGGAGCTATGGAAAACACGAAGAAGAAGTCCCCGAGGTACTCGCCGGAAGTTCGTGAGCGGGCTGTGCGAATGGTACTGGAAC
>NZ_JAYMRT010000031.1:0-53585 GCF_038900515.1 Burkholderia sp. JPY481 | reverse complement strand
GTTCCAGTACCATTCGCACAGCCCGCTCACGAACTTCCGGCGAGTACCTCGGGGACTTCTTCTTCGTGTTTTCCATAGCTCCATTTTCTCAAGAAGTGGAGTCTCCGGAAAACCCGGGGCGCTTCAGAAGCCACACCTCTCCTCGTCTGAACGTGCGCATATCTGGCAATACGCAGCGCCAAATTGAACTCGGTTTACACCTTTTCCCAAGGCGGCGTAACGCAATTCGCGATCAAAGCAGGCGCCACCTTCCAGGCGCGCGAGCACCTCCTGACGGCGCTTGAGTGGCATCATGAGATGCATCTGAGCGGGAATAGGGGTGTGTTCTTCCACGATATCGACGACGGACCCAAGCACACCGGCGGTTTCCAATGCGAGTTTTGCGAGATTACCCGTTGGGGCGCCTGCTCGAGGCCGACTAACGCCAAGCGCTTTGCGCATGAACGGAGCAGCCGCCCGCCCTAGTCTGAGCAAGGCGGTCCGCCTGACGTAGCCAGCGACCGACTCCGACTCCATGATGCTAGGTATTGTCATGGTTCGCAGCCTCCCAGAGCGTTACACATTCATTCAACTCAGCGGCACTCGGCCAAATCACTTTCAGTCATCCGATAGCATTCAGCGCCCAATACCTCACTCACCGCAGACGAACAACGGCCACATCCTAGAGTCAACGACACTCTATGAATGGTACAGGCAGCGACGGCGACATGATCCCACATGCGCCAGTGTTGGAAGCCACACCTCTCCTCGTCTGAACGTGCGCACATCTGGCAATGCGCAGCGCCAAATTGACCTCTGTTTGCACCCTCTCTCAAGGCGGCGCAACGCAATTCGCGATCAAAGCAGGCCCCACCTTCCAGACGCGCGAGCACCTCCTGACGGCGCTTGAGTGGCATCATGAGATGCATCTGAGCGGGAATAGGGGTGTGTCTTTCCACGATATCGACGACGGACCCAAGCACACAAGCGGTTTCCATTGCGAGTTCTACGAGATTACCCGTTGAGGCGCCTACCTGAGGCCAACTTACGCCAAGCGCTTTGCGCTTGAACGGAGCAGCCTCCAGCCCTGGTCTGAGCAAGGTGCTGCGCCTGACGTAGCCGGCGACCGACTCCGACTCCATGATGCTAGGTATTG
Organism: Burkholderia sp. JPY481; assembly: GCF_038900515.1. Lineage (NCBI taxonomy): Bacteria > Pseudomonadati > Pseudomonadota > Betaproteobacteria > Burkholderiales > Burkholderiaceae > Burkholderia > Burkholderia sp. JPY481. The sequence continues at coordinate 52,450 of NZ_JAYMRT010000031.1, read as the reverse complement.
TCATGCTTCGCAGTCTCCCAGCGCATTACACATCTACTCGACTCGGCGGCACCCGGCTAGATCACTTTCAGTCATCCGATAGCATTCAGCACCCAATGCCCCACCCACGGCTGACGACAGTTACCAGTACGGTATCATCCGTTGCTCGGACAATGTCAAAATTGGGACCGAGCTCAATATTGTTGGCGACAGGCACGAGCCAAGGCGGCGTAGTCCGCTGAGGAGGACGCGAGAGTCTCGCATTGGTTCGTACCGCACCTTCGATCCACGAAAATCCGCGCCGGAGCACGGATGAAATGTCGTGTGGACAACAATACTCACCGTGCCGCGATCCTTGTTGCTCGGCATTCCGCTTCTGTAGCCGGCGGAATAATCGGCTGTTGAGTTTCCTTACCCTCTTATTCCTCCGCACTGCTTTCCGCCGCGTTTCGAACATATGGATCGTGTTCTCGCGATGGGTCACGATTTAAGTAATCGATCAGTCTATGGAGTTGCGCACGCACACGCCAAATCGATGACCGATTGGTCCTTTTCTCGGCTTCGTAATTATTTAGTTGTGCGCACCATGAAGAATAAAATTCTGCAGCCGCTATTTGGCCGGCTTTGCCTATCCCGGTCTGAAATCGAAAATCTGCTTTGAAGGGGACTTCAATAGGCCATAGCAAGGGGTTTGCTGCGCGACTTACTTGGGCCCGTCGTGTCTGCCATGACAGGAGAGCGCACGCACGGTCCGCTATGGCATGCTCAGCAATGGGCAATCGAAGCTCGGTGGGCGTGCGCGACCGGCGCTCGAGACGGGCCAACCGATGCCCCGTCTGGTTCGGTGCCCTCTGCCCTGCAAGCAATTGAATTGAATCCCAGGACGGAGCAATGTCGACCTCCGTCGCCATATTACCAAGTGATCTCAACTTATTCGCGCGGCTCTCGCCCAGCCTCTCGTACGTCACATCACCTCGAACCCACTCGGCTTCCGCGTCTCTAGCTGTGACATGCTGCTCCATGCGAGTCAAACTCTTTTCTCCGCGATTTTGTGTGTCCACACGGCTGTAATTTGTATTGTGCAAGTTTTCCCTGACGTTGCTCACCGGGGCGGAGCCACTGTGCGTCGCTCCCGCGTCTTCGAGTGCCCCGTCCAACGCCTTCAACGTCAATGCTAATACTTCCGCAGATTCAGCGATGTCGACGTCGCGGACCCGCTTTAGGTTGACATACAGCTGGGCGGCGGTTGCCTCAGTCAAGAGTGACATGTCATTGCTCCTTCGTGCGCGATGAAAAGCGGTTCAACAAACGCAACTAGCTAAGTTCAATCTGATTCGATCGTGACGTGCGCCAATCTCACAAAGCACGTGCCCGCTAGCCACCCGCTCTAATGCGGGAGGCCTTCTCCTCGAGCTGAAGAGCGAGTCGGAAAAAGCTCATTCAATCTCGACTCGCATGTCGCGGGGTCATGACATACCAATGCACGGGCACCAGCTGTTATCTATTCGCCGCCCGCCAAACATGGCTGACGTCCAAAACTGCTTGTCTCAGACATTGAAAACATCGCTGCAGGTTCCTCTTTCTCGACGTGCGGCAATCCGATCGGTTTTGAAAGTTTTTTGTTGCTTCAACCTGTCAAATCCATTCGCTTACCCGCCCTGTAACGTCGTATTGCCTGTATGCGGTGACAGCTCGCTGTTATCATTGGCTCCGAGCGTGGCTGACAAAGCGCGTGCGCTGAGTCCCTCGCCGTGATTAGCCCTGAGCTTCCAGCTCGCGTATAGTGAGCTCCCCGCTTTCAAGCGATAGCCGCTTCGGCTTTCGCTCTCAAGTCCGGCCGTCGACGTCTCTGACGACGGTAAGGCAAGTAGACTCCCGTTCCACTTTGAAGGAAAGCGCGCCTCGGAGAGAATTCTTCCCGCGCCGGCCACGCTCTGTGGTTTTTCTACACGCCGGGAGCCGTCGTGTCCCTGTCATTCGGGGTCGGGATCTCAAATGACTTCTGCTCATAAATAGATACTACTGGCCATGTGATGATGACGGACTCGGCGGGGCGCGCGTGCTCCGGGGCACGTCCCCACAACGTGACTGCGGGCCGCCTCTAAAAATTTACGAAAGCTCCCGAACTCGCACATCTGAGGTGCACGTAGCCACGAAAAGAACCTGGCAGCACAAAAGTTTTGCGCGACGCCGCGGCGTCCATGGGTCGAAGAAACCCTGTCTCGATAACGCGACTATTTCACAAACATTCCCCCATAATTAAAGGGCTTTTTATTCATTTACAAATAATTTCGCGGCACAAATTTCACGCAATTTTATATAACAACGTTTGTTGCGGATTTATTTTTTGAAATTTTAGGTAAACTTTTGATTTTATAATTGACGAAAAAAAGTCAGTTAAAAAAGCTAGCTTATTGCAATACGCTGCATTCAGATTTTAGAGAATTTTCAATGCGATATCCGGTTTTCTGTTTGCAGGGCTAGCCACACACTGTCCTGTTCGGTTCACTCTGCTGCTGCTCGGGGCGACGAAATCCGACAACGGCGTCAGTCAATAAGTTACCCAGCGGTCATGCGCACCAGTTCACCTGCTCGAACGCGCAGGTTGATTTCACTAGCTTGTTGGGCTCATGGTGCAAAAAAACACCTTTTTCGCAACGGCCTTCAAAGTGCGTCTTGGCCGCGTGAACAGCACCTTCGAATAGAAAAGCCGCGTCGTTCGGTAGCGCCGAGAAGCTGTGTTTGCTAGATGAACTCGCCTCCACGCTGCCTCTGCCTCTCCAAATGAAGACGAAAGAGATAACCATCAGCAACTGCGCTGACATGAAAAAAACCATAGTCCTGACACGGAATTTCCCATCGGGCTCTCCAATAGGCCGTCTGCTGCAAGTCGCCGGCAAGTGTCGGGAGCGGGCCGGCGGCTTGTACGCGGAACATCATCCACTCTCCATGCATCCTGAAGCTCGCGCGACCGCGCAGGCCCGACAGACTGGCCGGGCGGGAAGCCGTGCTCCCTGTGTCTGAACAAGCTCAGCACTGGTATGCGAGCCCGCGTGCAGCGAGCGGTCAGGTTCCTGTTACAGGCGAGGGCTGCGGATCCCGAATCGCTCGGCTGACTGCGAACCTTAACGATGCCAGGCCATTCGGGCACGGTGGGCGAGGAGATCGAGGCGCCCCGTCGGGTTGCTGGCAATCGCGCAGCGAAACTGATCAGACGTTGTCGCTTTCGGACTGGCCAGGATCACCGTAGGGCTTGTATTTGTAGTATTGCGGTCATGGCACACGCCGACACAGTCTGAATCACTGTCTCGCACTGCAGTGACGCGACGGCGCCCTACTTCAACAAGATGGCACATTTCGAGAACATTGACCCTGGTACCACAATCAAGATCGAAGAAGTCAACTGGGACACGCTCCAACAAAAGCTCCAGACAGACATCATGGGCGGCGCGAACTCGGACCTGGCAATTGTCGCTACCCCTTGGTTGCTGGATTCGTTCAAGACGACGTCGCTGAACCGCTTGATGGCTGCTGCCTGAGCCGTTCGTTGCTTTCTATGCCACGACGGGCGACTCCGGCAACCTGATCGGCAGCCGGCGCTACAGCAACACGATCAAATATGTCTCAACCACCGTCTCAGGATTCAATGCGGAAGCGATGTATTTGTTTAGCGACGCCGCCGACAAATTCTCGCTGAACCGCCCTTCGACGACCCGATCACAGAATATGCTCGTGGTTGGCATGCGCATAAGTTCCAACCTGCCCCGAACACGTTTAATGTGTTCATATTACGCGCATACGACGACAGGCCGCGTCAGATTAGAAAGGCTGCACAGTCTGTCGCAGAATCTTTACGAATCATATGTCCGTAGCTACGTACGTCCGATAACGTGACTTCGCGTTAACACGCGCACATGGCTGCACTACCGATTGTTCAACTTTTGAGGCCCGTCAGCTCTCCTCCCGAGAGCCGCCACTCCAACAACAATCGTTTGCCCACCTCGAGCACGAGCATTATCCAGTATTCTTTGCCCCGTCAGGAATGCAGTCCGACGTAACCCATTCCATACGAAACACTGCCGATCCCAAAGCTGAATGGTCCACCGGACACCAATACGCATGCCGGCAACTTCCTGGATAATCCGGCAACCTCTTCCAGCAGGAGACAACAATTGTCCCGAGAATCAGCCCCTCTTCACTCGATGAAAGCGCTCGAGCTACGGCAGCTCCGTTATTTCTCGATCCTCGCACGCGAACTACATTTCGGCCGGGCAGCCGAGCTCGCCTATGTGACCCAGCCGGCCTTGAGCCAACAAATCGCCAAACTGGAAGAACTGGTCGGTACCCAGCTACTCGTCCGCGGGCCACGCGGCGTTACGCTCACGCCAGCCGGGGAAGCACTGCGAGACGGCATCGGCAAGGTGTTCACACAACTCGACATGGCACTGAAGGCCGCACGCGAAGCAGACAAGAGTCGCGAATTTACGCTGTCGATTGGGCTCGTCGAATACACCAACCTGCCGTTCGTACCGCCTGCGCTGATTCGACTCCAGGCCCTGTATCCCGACGTCAATATTGTGCGCCACGAAATGAATGCCAGACGGCAATTTGCGGCGCTCGCCGCGAACGAAATCGATGTGGGCTTCGGCGTCCCGATCGAGCGCTCAGACGGGAAAGCGCCGATCCACGCCGAACCCCTGCTCCAATCAGGGTGGTGCATGCTCATGCGTCGCGAGCATCGTTTCGCGCAACGCCCAGGCGTGCGGATTGACGAACTTGGCGGCGAACGACTCATCATTCCAGCTCGATCGGTCAATGAACCGCTCTACGACTCGGTTCTCGCTCGCTTTGCCGGCGCAAGTATCAAGCCCAACATCGTCTACGAGACCACACAATCCCAGGTCGGCATCACCCTAGTCGAACAGGGTCTCGGCTCGCTGCTCAGTGCGGCCTACGTCTTGGCTTCCATTCCATCATCGCTAGTCTACTGCCCCGTCGACGGCTTCGATCCACTGGTGGTCGACATCTTTTACCGCGAAGATCAGCGCAATCCGCTCGTGCTTGACTTTATTGAACTCGCCACAGAAGAAGCGCGTCGCATGCAGATCAGCAGCCGCACCGGCGATTAGCCAGACTTATCACCCATCGCACTGGATCGAATTGGCCTGATCCGTTGCTGATCGCCACACTTCTCCTTCAGGTCATCGACCTCGTCCCCAGGAGAATGTAATGAGCATCGTAACCACCCTGCATCCGTCGAATCCCTATGTTTTCGGCGAACTGCTGATCGACGGCCGCTGGCAGGCCGGCTCTGCCGGCACGCTGTACAAGGATGTCAACCCCTATACCGGCGAGACGCTGCTTGAAGTAGCCGAAGCCAGCGTCGCCGACGTTGATGCTGCCTACGCGGCAGCCAGCAGGACCCAGGCCGCCTGGGCCGCCACCCTGCCCGGCGAACGCGCCGAGGTGCTGCGCCGTGCCGCGGCCGTGCTCGACGTCCGCCACGCGGAAGTCGTCGACTGGCTTATCCGTGAATCGGGCAGCACGCGGCTGAAGGCGGAATTCGAATGGGGTGCCGTGCGCTCGATCATCCTGGAAGCGTCAACGCTGCCGACCCACGTCTGGGGCCGCATCATGCCCGGCGACATTCCCGGCAAGGAAAACCGCATCTACCGCAAACCGATTGGCGTCGTGTCGGTCATCAGCCCCTGGAACTGGCCGCTGCACCTGAGCAGCCGTGCCGTAGCGCCCGCGCTCGCGCTCGGCAATACGGTCGTGCTCAAGCCTGCGTCAGAAACTGTGGTTACGGGCGGCTTGCTGCTCGGGAAAATTCTCGAAGAAGCCGGCCTGCCGCCGGGCGTGCTCAATATCGTGACCGGCGACAACCGTGTCATCGGCGATCCGTTCGTTCTGCACCCTGCCTCGCGCGTGATTTCTTTCACCGGCTCGACGGCAGTGGGCCGACGCATCGCCGGGCTTGCGGCCACGGGCGTCACGCTCAAGAAGGCGCAACTGGAACTCGGCGGCAACAATCCGCTTGTCATCCTCGATGATGCCGATCTCGAGCAGGCTGTCGATCTCGCCGTCGTCGGCCGCTTCCTGCATCAAGGCCAGATCTGCGTGAGCGCGAACCGCATCATCGTGCAGGATGCCCTGTACGACCGCTTTATCGAAGCCTTCGTGGAACGGGTCAAGCATCTGAAGTATGGAGATCCGAACGATGCGGACACCATCGTCGGCCCGCTGGTCAGCCGGCGCCAGCTCGACAGCGTGACGCGCATGATCGCCGAAGCGCACGAAGACGGTGCCGTCCAGCTGGTGGGCGGCACGCCCGAGGGACTCGTGGTGCCGCCGCACGTGTTCACGAACATCACGGACAAGGTGAGACTCGGCCGCGATGAGATCTTCGGCCCGGTTGCGCCGGTCATCCGGGTGAGCGGCGAGCAGGACGCACTGCTCCTCGCTAACGACAGCGAATTCGGTCTGTCGAGCGCAGTTGTGACGCGGAATCTTGCGCGTGGCGAGCATTTCGCCCAGCAGGTCGAGGCCGGTATGACGCATATCAACGACCTGCCGGCCGTCGACATGGCCAACATGCCGTTTGGAGGTGAAAAGAATTCGGGCCTCGGACGTTTCGGCGCCGAAGGACTCATCGCGGAATTCACGACGGAGCACTGGATCTCGGTTCAGCATATCCGCCGCCAATTCCCGTTCTGAACGGAAGAAGCGTCATCACAGACAGTTGTTCCGGCCCGCTTCGGCGGACTGGAATACTGCGCCTCCATCATGAAACTACGCAATCCCCTCATGCAGGGCATGGCCGCCACTGCGATCGTCGTGGCGGCAGGCGTGCGAGCACAAGGTACGCCCGTCGCCTCCGACAACGGCGTTCCGACAATCGTCCCCATGCGTCAACAGGCAGTCTCCGGCAAGTTTGCCGTGGAACTGCAGGTCTGGCCCGACATGGTCCATCAATGGCAATTGTTCGCGACGCTCATGCCCAATGCGCGCCGCGCGCTAGCCAGCGACGGCGCATTTATCCACAAGCACATGGCCGCGGAAGGAGCGACGCAATGAACGTAGCCGATATCGACGCCACGCAGCGTCAGCCTCGCACCGGTTGGCATGGCATTTTATTCGGCCTGCTCGCAACGGTGATCTGGGGCGGATTTCTCGTCGTCTCCCGCTATGGTATCGGCGCAGGTCTGCAGGCAACCGACCTTGCCTTTCTACGCTACCTGACAGCCGGCCTGGTCCTGCTGCCGTGGCTACTCAAGCATAGTCCGCGCCGGCTGGCCGGCGTGGGTTGGGGCAAAGGCATCTGCCTCGCCGCGCTGGCCGGCCCGCTATTCCTGATCGTCGGCGCTAATGGCTACCACTTCGCACCGCTCGCGCACGCCGCCGTGATCCAGCTCGGCATGCTGACGCTGGTCAGTATTCTGCTTGCTGCGGTGTTTCTCGGCGAACGTCCCGGCCTGATACGGCTGGTCGGCCTTGGCATCGTCATAGCCGGGCTGGTCGTGACCGCGGGCCCCGGCCTGCTGCACGGCAGTTCGATGGCCTGGATCGGCGATCTGCTGTTTGCTCTCGCCGGCTCCATGTGGGCGCTCTTCTCCGTGCTGCAGCGTCGATGGGGCGTTGCCCCGCTGGCGGCGACAGCGGTGGTGTCGGTCCTGTCCGCCGCGATCTATGCCCCGATCTACCTGGTCTCTAATGGATGGAAGATTTTCACCATGGTCAGTCCCAGCATGCTTCTCCTGCAGATTGTGGCGCAGGGCATCCTGTCAGGCGTCGTCGCGCTGTTCGCGTTCTCGCGAGCTGTGCAGGATCTGGGGCCGAGTCGCGCAGCATTGTTTCCGGCGCTCTCGCCGGGGGTCGCTATCCTGCTCGGCATCCCCGTAACGGGCGAGCTGCCCTCGCTGATCCAGATTATCGGGTTAATTATCCTGACATCAGGGCTCGTCGTCGCTGTAAGTGCCCGTCGCGTCTGACCGTGCTGCGCCTTAGAGATGTCGTTACCGAGCCCATACGCTATCATGGTCCGTCCAATAGCCGCGCCGCGCATACCCGAGCGGAAGTCAGATTATTGAGGGACGACTACATGCAGTTTGACTACCTCGACAGTATCGCCACGTTCATCACCGTTGCAGAATAGAATGGTTTTTCGGGCCGCCGCGAACAAACTCGGCGTGTCTCCCTCCGCCGTCAGCCGGACTGTCAAGAATCTCGAGCGCCGGGTCCGTCTGGCGCTTTTCAATCGCAATATGAGAGGCGTCAGTCTGACGGAGAGAGGGGAAAACTGTTTCCTAGCGTCGATGGGTGGGCAGATGGCCGATGTAAAATCGATGGCTCAAGTCGTAACGGACATTGACGCCTTCATGACCACAACATCGGCGAGCGCGCGCTTGACGACGCAGTTATCAACACCTGCAACTCAAAGGTGCCCGCGATCAACAACGAGGGCGCGCGGGCTCACGTCCTCTATCTCCTCGGCGACGGCTGGCAGGAAGCCGAGATCCTGAAGGACGCCGGCGTCGAATAGACAACGCCGGTCTAAGCGATCAAAATAAATCCGCAAGTACAAGGCCGGTCACCCTCTTCGTGGGGATGACCGGCCATTTTTAATTCTGGCGGGTTCTTAGCCGCGACTATTAAGCGTCGAGATAGGCGAGCACTCTCCTCTTGTGGACGCGCTTCCTGGTGCCTGGCGATGGTCACGCGCTCCCACGTCTCTTTGGTCACGGCCGGCCTCACTGCAGCGGCCTGGGCAAGGCAAGGTGCACTAGACGGTCGAGCACACTCACGCATCGCTGTGCGGTTTCAGCTGTCTGCGTGCACATCGTCGCAACGCACGGCGTTCCCACTATCTCAGGCGTAGCCAGCCACTTCGCCTTACACGATCCCGCCAATGCACAGGTACTTCAGTTCGAGATAGTCGTCAATCCCGTATTTCGAGCCCTCACGACCTAGTCCGCTTTCCTTCACTCCGCCAAACGGAGCAACCTCGGTCGAAATCAACCCTTCGTTGATCCCGACGATTCCGTATTCGAGCGCTTCGGCAACACGCCAGATGCGCCCAATGTCGCGGCCGTAAAAATACGACGCCAGGCCGAATTCCGTGTCATTGGCAAGCTCGATCGCTTCCGCTTCTGTCTTGAATCGGAACACCGGCGCCACACGACCGAACGTCTCCTCGCTGAAAATCTGCATCTCCCGAGTTGTGTTCGCAAGCACGGTCGGCTCATAGAAGTTGTCACCCAACCGGTGGCGATTGCCGCCGACGACCGCACGCGCACCTTTCGCGACCGCATCGGCGACGTGTTCCTCGACCTTCGCAACAGCATGATCGTCGATCAGCGGGCCGATCGTCGTGCCGCTCTCGAGACTGTTACCGACCACTAGCTTGCGAACCGCTGCCGCCAACTTTTCTACAAACGCGTCGTACACGCTGGAGCGTTTGCTGGCAGCACGTGCTAATGCCCGGATTGGCGAACCTCCGTAATAATCTGCCCGATCACCGCGACGCCATCCGCAGCCCGCACGCCCTGGCCTTCAGGCAATATGAAGATCGGATTGATCTCCGCCTCAATCAGCCGGGAACCCAGCTCGGTCGCCATCTGGGCGAGCGCGACAATCGCAGACGCAAGTGCATCGATATCGGCGCGCGGGTGTCCACGGAACCCGTCGAGAAGGGGAAACGTCTTCAGCTCCCGGATCATCTCGAATGCCTCTTCGTGCGAGAGAGCGCACTCGGGATCGAGCATGCGCATCGATGTGTCCTTGATCAGCTCGGCCGTGACCCCGCCCATGCCCAGAAGCACGGCTGTGCCCAGTGGATCGCGGTGGAGGCCCAGAATCAGTTCGACGCCTCCCGTCACCATTTCCTGAACCAGGAAAGCCCGCGCAGGCACGCCCGTCACCGTTTCAACATCATCGCGCATACGGTTCAGACGCGCACCGACGGTACCCGCGGGCACGCCAACCGCAACACCACCGATGTCGCTCTTGTGCGTGATGGTATTCGAGAGCACCTTCAACACGACCTTTTCACCGAACGTACGCGCCGCATCTTCAGCCTGGGCGGCGTCACTGACCACCACTTCCCTCACCGACGGCACGCCAAACCGTGCGAACAGTGCTTTTGACTGCGCCTCATCGAGCGAGCCTGAGGGAAATTCGCTCTGGTCGAAACGAACACACACGGGCGATGTCGGCCCCGAACGCCGCGCATGCAGGGTCTGGCCATACCGCCACATCGCTTTGATCGCGCTCGTTGCACTTTCGGGGCTCGTAAAAGCCGGAACACCCTCACCGTTCAGCAAACGGGTAATCGTCGGCGCGTGCGGGCTCACGTATGCGAATACCGGCTTGCTCGAGCCTGGCAGGGAATCGCGAATCGCCCCTGCCATCAGATCGGGCATTGCCAATCCCGATGACCCGACAATCACGGCGACTGCGTCATAGCTGGGGCTGTCAAGCAAGGTTCGAATCGCACCTCGCAACAACCCGGGCTGAAGGCCGGCAAGCGTGACGTCGATCGGGTTGCGGTCGAGCACAGCGTGGTCACCTGTTTGCAGAGCCCGCAAACAGGCCGCTGTTGCTTCGTCGGGAGCGGGTGTTTCGAAGCCGGCGACACCCAGACTGTCGGCCACAAGCGTGCCCGCGCCGCCGGTCGAAGTCAGAATCGCAACACGCCTACCCTCAGGCCGCCGGCCGATGGAGAGCGCATTGGGAAGATCCAGCAGGTCCGCAAAAGTCGCCGCCCGGATCACGCCGGTCTGGCGAAACAACGCGTCGTACATGCGATCGGAGCCTGCAAGCGCGCCTGTGTGCGAAACGGCCGAGCGAGCCCCGGATTCCGACCGGCCAATCTTGAACGCAACCACTGGCTTGCCGGCCTGCGCGGCGCGCAGCGCAGCGGTGCGAAATTTCTCCGGATGGCGTATGGCTTCCATATACAGCGCAATGACGGAGGTCGCGTCGTCGTCAACGAGATAGTCGATGAAGTCGGCCATATCCAGATCGGCTTCGTTGCTGGTCGATACCAGTTTCGAGAGTCCAATGCCGCACGCGGCCGCGCGCGACAGCAGTGCTCCGAGAATGCCGCCGCTCTGGGACACCACACCGATAGAGCCCGCGCGAAAGCCATCCGTTTCCAGCGCGCCGCTTGCCGAGAGTGTGATGCGGTCGGTCAGGTTGACAAGGCCAATCGTATTGGGACCGAGCAACCGCATCGAGCCTGCCGCCTCCAGCAGTTTCGCTTGCCGTTGCGCCCCCTGCGCGCCCGTCTCCGCATAGCCGCTTGCGAGCACGATCGCCGCGCGTGTGCCGCGCTTCGCCAATTCAGCGACTGCGGTATGCGCACGCTCCGCGCCGAGCAGCACGATACCGACGTCGGGCGCAGCCGGCAGCGAGGCGACGTCCGCATAGCACGTCAGCCCTTCGATGGCGTCGTAGCGCGGATTGACCGGATAGACGGTTCCCGCGAAGCCGTGCTTCTTCAGGTAGGCCACGGGCCGGCTGGAGGTCTTCGAGGGATCGGACGATGCACCGATCACCGCGACACTTTCCGGACTCATCAGATGGGCGATTGCGTTCATGTCGGTTTCCATTCTCATTGCGCCTTGTTCAGAAAAGCGTGCACCGCTTCGCGATGCTCCCGGCTCGTGTAGCAAACGGCCTGCGCCTGGCTGCCCTGCGCGAACACCTGACTGGCGGACAGTTCATAGCTCTGGTTCAGGAGCGTCTTGCCAAGCGCGAGCGCCGTCGCGGAACCCTGGCCAAGCTCCCGCGCCCAGGCTTGTGCCTCCTCGAGCAACCGCTGCGGAGCACACACGCGATCGGCGATTCCGAGGTCGAGCGCTTCCTTCGCATCGACCCGGCGACCGCTGAAGATCAAGTCCTTCGCGCGCGGCAACCCCACGCGCCGCGGAAGAAAATACAGGCCGCCGCCATCCGGAATCAAACCGCGCCGGATATAGCTCCACGCGAAACTGGCGTCTTCCGAGGCGATGACGAAATCGCAGGCCAACGCCATGTCGGCGCCAAGACCCGCCGCCGCCCCGTTCACTGCTGCGATGGTCGGCTTGGGCATCGAATAGAGCAGGTTCACGCTGTGATGCACGCGCTGTTGTCGAGACCAGCCGTTGAACGCGACCTCGTCCGTCGGCGCGTTCATGCGCTGCGCCATGCCGCTCACGTCACCGCCGGCACAGAAGCCTTTGCCATTGCCAGTCAACACGACGGCTCGCACCTCCGGATCTGACGCTACTTTTTCGAGCACGTGAATGAGTTCAGTGCGCATGTCGTCGGTGATTGCGTTGCGCTTTTCCGGGCGATGTAGCGTGATGACCGCGACGCCGGACTCCACTGCAAGTTGAATCATTGGGATATTCATGATGGTGATGCCTGTTCAGTGTGGACGATCTGAGTTGAATGCCGGCGCCGCCGCACAGGCAGCGTCTTGTGTGATGGAGCATAGCGTTGGCTGTATCGATTCGAAGGGGGATTGTTCCACTAGGTGAAACAGGACCCCATTCACTCTCGACACGGCGAACCACGACTCACTCTGGCTCCCGGGCCTTGACCGGATCAAGACCGGCCTCTTTGAAGGCGCTTCTCGCTCCGGGCGTTTGCAGGTAAAGGATCAGGGCCCTGGCGGCGTCAGGCTCGGCGGCGTCGCGAGCGACGGCTGCGGAAATCACACTCATCTTTTGCAGCGGCTCCGGCAGCGGTCCGACGTACTGAATGCCATCGATTGCGCGCAGCTCACTGATCTGCTGCAGGCCCATATCCGCCTCCCCCCGTTCGAGGGCGACACCAACCAATACCTTGCCCTTGATCTGGACGATCTTGCCTTTCATGGCATCAGTAATGCCAAGCTTCGGAAACAGGGTCCCGGTCACATAGTTGCCGCTTGCCCCCTCCGAAAAGGCAACGGAGCGTGCATTGAGCAAGGCGGATCGAACCGCGTCGACAGAATGGATATCGGGCTTCGGCAGACCCGCGCGCACCGCGATGCCGACGCGCGATATCGCGACATCGGTGCGTGTGCTTTCGACGAAACGACCCTGGTGAATCTGTTCGTCGAGCGCGGCACCGATCATGAAACACACGTCCATCGGTTCGTGGTTCCTGATCCGCACCGGCAGATCATCGCTCGATGACCCGTAGGATGGCCCCCACGAAACGATCAACCTGTTGCCGGTTGACTTCCCGAACGCCGGACCGATCGTTTTGAACGCCGCTGACAAGGCTCCGGTTGCGAGAACGTGGATGTCTGCGGCCTGTGCGCTCACTGCCCCGCACAGCGCGAGCAGCACCGGTGCAACAATCCGTAGGCCGACGCGCCTGTTCGGGATATTCATGACTTTTCAATGCTCCTGTTGATGAAGACAATTCATGGCGGACCGCGATTGTCCCGGCCGCCTCGTTTGTACGACCCTCGCTGCTGGCCCGTCACCGCACCTGTTGCGCAACACCTGATCTCGATACGATGAACGCTTTCGAAAAGATGCCTCGCAGTGCCCCTGAAACCGTGTTGAACCGCTCCCTCGAACGAGGGCTGCTATTGCTGCGGGCTTTCGGGCCGGGTGCCGACGCGCTCGGCAACGGCGATTTCGTCGAGCGCACCGGATTGCCGAAAGCCACAGTGAGCCGCCTTGCTCGCACGTTGGTGGAGTGCGGCTTTCTCCAGCACGATGCGGTGCGCCAGATATACCGGCTTGGCGTTCCGGTACTGAGCGTGGCCCATGCGATGCGCACGGGTTCCAGAATCCTGCAGGCCAGCACGCCACTCATGCGCGAAGTCGCCCAGAAGCGCCAGATCAATGTGGGACTTGCAGCGGCTGACGGCGACGACATGGTTTACCTCGAATCCTTTCGCTACAACCAGCGAGCTTCGCTGCGCACGGTCGTCTCCGGCCAGCGGGTACCGATGGAGCTGACCGCTCTGGGACGCGCACACTTGTCGACCCTGGACGATAACGAACGCGCGCAGCGGCTTGCATCGCTGGAGCGTCGCGCCAGCCGGCACTGGAAGCGAATCCGGCGGCAGATCCTCGAGGCAATCGATCACGTTCGTCGTCTTGGCTACTGTGTGGCGAGTTGGCAACCCGAAGTTGTCGCACTTGCAACGCCGTTGACGATACCCGGACATCCGCCGGTCATGCTGAATTTCAGCGTGCGCACGACCGACACACCATCAGATGTCTCGACCGCGCTCGCAGCTCCGCTCCTGCAGTTGCGCGACGCCATTGTTCATGCGATGGCGGTGCTGGAAGACGATTGAGTCATCGCTTGCTGACCGAACGCTTCGGTACGCCGAGCACGACGGCCAGGCCACCGAGCAGGGAAACGAGCGCGACGGCGTAAAGCCCCATCGCGGTGCTGCCCAACAGCGAGGACGCAAGACCGATGACCGTCGGCGCAAAGATGCCGCCAAACTGGCCAAGACTGCTGATCAGGCCAATCCCGCTCGCTGCCACGGCCGGTTTCAAATAGGCCGGCGGCAAGGTCCAGAAGAGCGAAAGCATGCCGAGATAGCCAGCCGTAGCGACGCACAGCAGCACCATCAATGCGCCAACGTCATGCGCAAACAACGGCAGCAACACGCCCCCCCCCGCGGCAAGCGTTGCACTGACCATGAAATGCCAGCGCCGTTCGAGCCTGCGATCTGAACTGCGTCCCATCAGATACATGGCGGCCGCTCCCACCACGTAGGGAATCGCCGAGAGCGCGCCGATATGCCAGAAGTTCGTCACGCCGCTGTTCTTGATGACGCTGGGCGCCCAGATATGGACGACGATGCTGGCCCAAGGCACGCTGAAATAGGCAAACGTCAGGAAGTAGAACCTAGGTTCACGCAGTGCGACCCAGATGGAGTTCGGTGCCCGCGTCTCTTTCAGCGCGGCCTCGCGGTGCAGCGCATCGAGCACGATCTGCTTTTCTTCAGCATTGAGCCACTTCGCCTGTTCGGGCCGGTCGGTCAGGCAACGCCAGGCAGCGATACCGGCCAGGATGGAGGGCGCTCCCTCGAGGATGAACATCCATTGCCAGCCGGTTAGCCCCAGTGAGCCGGTGAGCCGCTCAAGGATCAGCCCGGACATCGGTCCGCTGACGATGCCCGACACGCAAATCGCGCTCATGAAGAGGGACGTGACGCGTGCACGTCGAGCAGCGGGAAACCAGTAGGTAAAGTAAAGAATGACGCCAGGGAAGAAACCTGCTTCGGCCACGCCGAGCAGCACGC
Source organism: Burkholderia sp. JPY481 (assembly GCF_038900515.1). Lineage (NCBI taxonomy): Bacteria > Pseudomonadati > Pseudomonadota > Betaproteobacteria > Burkholderiales > Burkholderiaceae > Burkholderia > Burkholderia sp. JPY481. Next base: position 37,221 of record NZ_JAYMRT010000031.1, on the reverse strand, counting down.
GTGCGAAATAGAACTGCATGGGGGTACGGACGAATGCGGTCGAAACCGACACCAGGCCCCAGAAGGTCATGATGCGCAACAGGGTCAGGCGTATGCCAATACGCTGCAGCCAGAGATTGCTGGGCACCTCCAGCAGCATGTAACCGAGGTAGAAGAGGCCCACGCCAAAGCCGAATGCCGCTTCGGACAAGCCGACATCGCGCCGGAACTGAAGGTGGGCAAACCCGATGTTTGCCCTATCGATATAAGCGAAGACATAACAGACGAAGAGCAGCGGCATGAGCTTCCAGGTTACCTTGCGGTAGACCGCTTCGGTCATTGAATGCTGCGCGGCCGTCGCCTCGGGCGAGGGACTTGTCACTGCTTGCATGGCGTCTCCGGTCATTTATTGGCTGCGGAATGTGTATTCCCGCCCGGACCGCCCGGTCGGATCCCGCATGAACACGATTATGGTTGTCACACGTAGAACGCCAAGGCACCGGTTCCACTGTATGGAACGACAAAGCTGGCTAGACCACCCTATGTGTGAGGGCTTCTGCTCCTGCGTCAGCCACCGCCAGCGCCCGCCACCCGCCGATGCGTTCTCGCCGCGGAGGCGCCTTTGCGCACCGGCATTGATAACCGTCGAACATCAATACTTCCAAACATTGCAGTTTTCGCTGGAACGTCCTGAGCAAACCTCGATCCTCAAGACGTTCATAAACGCATCGACAGAGAACGCATCGGAGACAGGTGCGAGAGGCGCAACCGCGTTTCGCCGCAGACCAGTGCCAGCCCGGTCACGGGAGCCGCCTGCGGTCGCCGACGCGCATCTCGCCTGACCCGCCTTGCCAGGAGAATCCTGCAGCAGCGTTCCAGCGCGCCCACGGCAGCGGTGTATCTCGCGCCTGTCAAAGCAAGCTGACTCAACGCCCAGTATCCGCTTCATTCGTCATTGCCTTGAAACTCAGGAGACACTCACATGCAAACCACCGGTACCCGCGGGCACTTTACTGGCAACATTTGAGGTCAAGTCAATATTGGACTCAGTTCAGCACGCGCCCCACAAGGAATATCTGCCATCGTTGTATAGACCGTAAGGTATGACATCACCGTCTCCGTGTCGGTGAACGCCGATTACTACCAGCTTTCGCGCTTCTTCGACTGAAGCTTCTTTCGGACTTACGGGTCGAGCACGGTGGAATGACGATTTTTGCGCCGGTGGTGGGGATGATCTGCAAATGGCATCGGCATCGTGGCCGTGGTCGGTGATGACGTCATTGACACTCGTATGCTCGGCAAGCACCTTCCTATACCAGATATTGTGAGATGTCCCATTGGCGCCGATTAGTCTCAATGTCGTGTCCGCCGCATGCACCGCCACGGACGCAAATGCACTTCAGCGGATGCAAGCAAAACCTGATTCACAAACCCACCATCCTGCTATCCGGGCGGCGGCGGTGAACTATCGCCCGAAGGGGTACCCAAATCCTGTCTCGTCTCATGAAGTATCTGATTTCAAACAAGAATGAAATCCGCCCGCCCCTTTCAGGGATTGCCTCGCCCATCGGTGCTGTTAGCAGCTGGATGGCGGTCAACGGGTGCACGTCGTCTTTTGACTCGCATCGTTGCACGCTGTGACCAACTATCTGTGGGATTCGGGACCAGCATTCAGGTTTCCATCCACCTGTTCGCAGAACGAGCATGAAGGCAGGTGCGCAGGACGATGCATACACATCTGCTTCAACCAATGTCGCCTGATCGCTTGGTGAGCTTGCTTACTGCCCCGCTCTTCAAGCACTGCGGCACCGTCCGCTGCAATCGACGCTCTCCGCCTCAAGTACAAACACGGGACTAATGTCAGCTTCGACAAGCGCATTGCCGGACTCGGAAACGTCGCCTCATCGAGCGTCGGCGTTTCAAAGCGGAGCCGAACAGTACGTCATACATCCGATCCGAACCTGCGAGAGCCAAGGGTTGCGACGAGCAGGAATTCACTGAAGCTTACGAGTTCGCCAGCCCCCCTGTACATCAGCGAATGTCTGCCCAACTCTGCGTTGCAGCATTAATCCGCAAACCGCGCTGATTGAACTTACCTCGATCGCAACGTGTGGACTAATGCGATGCCGCGCGCAGTATTCGTCGATGTAACGACGCGTCGCGAACGCCTTGTTCAGCAGAACGAGCGGTTCCTTCGCAAAATCTTGCGCGGAGAGCGGTTTGTGGCGCGTCGTGCGCGCATGGTCGGCGCTAACCACGACGCCCAGGGTTTCCTGAAACAAAGGCTGGCTCTCTATTTCAGCGGCATGAACGGGTTCGAAGGCGATGCCGACGTCGAGCTTGTCGTCGGTAAGCGGGGCTTCGATCTGATCTTGAGGGATCTCCTGAATGTCGATCGTGATGCCCGGGTGCAAGCCATGGAAGCGATCGATTACAGGGCCGACCAGGTAGGCGGCGAATGTCGGCGTCACGGCCAGACGCATATTGCCACGACTGAGTTCGCTGACATCGTGGATCGCCCTGGTGCCGGCATCGAGGTCCTGTAGTGCGAGTCTTGCGTAGCGTGCCCATGCCGCGCCGGCATCCGTCAGCTGCACGGTTCTGCCTGAACGGTCGAGCAACTGTGTTCGCAATGTGTCTTCCAGTTGCCTGATCTGCTGGGAGAGCGTCGGCTGCGAAACGTGCAGCGCCTCGGCAGCGCGCGTGAAATTCTGATGTTCAGCGACCGCGAGAAAGTAGCGGATATGTCTTAGCAGCATGAAGGGCCTGTGTCCTATTTGTTTTTCCTATTGAAATAATCATAAACCGGACTTGCACACTATTGCTGATCGCGTCCATTCTTTACCCATCGCATCGCATTGCGCCATAGAACGGAGCAGATCATGCACGAGATCATCGATGGTTTTCTGAAATTTCAACGAGACGTGTTCCCCGCGCGCAAGGACTTGTTCCGGAAACTTGCGACCTAGTCAGCACGCACGCGAGGCTATGACCGACGCAATCATCGACGCAAAATCTCGCAAGAACCTGACCTTCGAAGCCATCAACGAAGGCACGGGCCTGAGCGTCGCCTACACGACCGCTGCGCTGCTCGGCCAGCATGCGCTGCCTGAGCAAGCGGCGAAACTCGTTGCGGAGCGTCTCGGCCTTGACGATGACGCGGTTCGCCTGCTGCAGGCGATTCCCGTTCGCGGCAGCGTTCCCGGCGGCGTGCCGACTGAGCCGACCATCTATCGCTTCTACGAGATGGTGCAGGTGTACGGTTCGACGTTAAAAGCACTCGTTCACGAGAAATTCGGCGACGGCATTATCAGTGCGATCAACTTCAAGCTCGATATTCAGAAGGTGCAGGACCCCGAAGGCGGCGAGCAGGCGGTCATTACGCTCAACGGCAAATATCTGCCGACGAAGCCCGTTCTGAATTGTCGGCTTCCGCATCGAAAACCAGAGCGCATCAAGGAAGCGCGAAGCGGAGAATTGAAACGTCATCGCAATAAGAGGCGTTAACAAAATGATTCCTTCAGCCTTCGCCAACAGATGATGCAGCAGGCGAGTTTCATGAAGGCTTCGTGGATGAAGGCAAGGCGTTCAAAGCGGATGCGCAGTCGCCGGAAGTTATGAAGCCACGAAATGGTGCGCTCGACCACCCAGCGTGTCTTGCCCAGTCCGCTGCCGTGGCGCTCGCCGCGTCGGGCGATTTCGGTAGCGATGCCGGCTGCGTGCAGCGGACGGCGGTATTTGTCGTGATCGTAGCCCCGATCGCCCTGAACGCGATGCGGGGCTTCGAAAGCGGCCGGCCGCGCTTGCCGGCAATGGGTGAGATCGCATCAACCAGCGCGTGAAGCCGGGTGACATCGTGACGGTTGGCGCCGGTGAGGATTACCGCGAGCGGGATGCCCTGCGCTTCGGTAACGAGGTGATGCTTTGAACCAGGTCGCGCGCGGTCGGTGGGAATCAGTCCCGTTTTTGACCTGCACCCACCGCGCGGATCGAGGAGGAGTCGACGACGACACGGGACCAGCCAATCGGGTCGGACTCGCGTGCCTTCGCGAGCAGCACTTCGTGTAGCCGGTCCCAGACGCCGGCAGCCTGCCAGTCTCGTAGACGGCGCCAGCAACTCATGCCACTGCCGCAGCCCATCTCGCGTGGCAGCAGGTCCCAGCGCAGGCCCGTCTGCAAGATGAACAGGATGCCGGTAAGCATGGCCCGGTCATCCAGTGGTTTGCGTCCGGGATACCGTGAGCGGCGGGGTTTGGGTGGGGGCAGCAAGGGTTCAATGAGTGCCCACAACGCATCATCGAGTAGTTTGGCCATGGCCTCCTCGTCACCGAAACAATGACGAGGGTAACAGCAATCGTTGGAAGTTAACAGATCAAAGCAATCATTTTGTTACGGGCTTTAAGACAAAATCCGCTCACCGCATCCTCCGTTTGCGCTCGAAACGGGCAAAGGAGAAGTGCGACTTGCGGAAGGCGGTTCGAACAACCGCGATGCGGCAAAGTTGCGCTCGTGTATTCGCTCGACACAAAATGCCGTAATCGTGCGGCGTTCGCGAACAACTGGGCGTAGGGGCTGCTTGAGCGCAAGTGGCGTAAAAAACTAGACTACCGTCTGTTCAAGGAGCGCACACTCGCTCAGAAATTGGGCCGAGAGCTTTCGCGTTGCTCATCAACGTTTGCTTGGCGATGCCATGCACGTCTTCATTCGACACGAACCACACAGGGCTTTTGATGCGCGGTGGCTGTCGGCTCTTTTATTCGTTGTCTATCAAGGCTAATGTGATTGCGCGCGATTCTTTGCGCCGTTGCGTGCGGCGCCCAACGAGCCGCTGCGGTTTTTCCCCCACGACGCGACATAGGACAACCTGTTTGACCTGCAAGCGAGTTTCGAAGAGGAGACCCCGGCAGTGAGTCGCCGGGGTCTTACTTGCCGCGCGCTGGTGGGCGCCGCAAGCTCTGCACTTCGGGGGGCTTAATCCCGGGGATCATGCAGGGTGCCCGACGCGGTCCGGTCGTTGAAGTCGAACAATGGAGATTCCGGCCGACGCTGATTCCATTGTTGATCCCGAGGTGACGAAAACAAAGCAGCAGATGGCGTCAATTGAAGCACAGCAGTGGATGTCTTCTCGCGCGAGAGCCGCGCTTTCCAGTGACCAATCGTGGTGCGCATGCGCGCCCGGCAATATCGTGGACGAACGTTGCCGCCGCTCTGCGCGATATCGGTCGCTCTCAGATGGCCGCGGTCCTCGCAGAAAAAACGTTCCGAAGACGCATTTCGATCAAACGATTGTTTCGCCATTTCATTGCCGGTCCAACGAGTGCAATTCAGTCGATCGATCGCCGTCCAAGTGCCGGATGAAGCATCCATGCACTTGCGATAAATAGTCCTTGGTCTTATCGCCATAATCGCCGTCGCGTCCCGGTGGTAGTTCGACATCAGGTCCGAATGTCGTTCAGGTGTTCGAGGCTCAAGCGTCGGCGACCGTCGATCTCCCGTGTCGACGACGTGCCCGAACTATGCGAGAGAAAGTAGATTCCTCACCACAGCAGAGGTCTCTCCCCGCCTCGACGCGATTGCCAGCCTTGCGTGTAATGCACTTCCCACGATTGGGCGATATATGACGCCGGCCACTTGCGCTTGTGTGATCGCCTTCGGCACAACGGAAACTCCAAGCCCTGCGGCGACGAGCGTTACTGCTGACGCAATTTGAGGAGCAGGTTGTGCCATCCGCGGTTCAAATCCGGCCGCATTGCAAGCCGCTACAATGTCATCGAAGAGCGCGCTGCCCGCTTCGCGCGGGACCTGGACGAAGGCTTCGTCGGCGAGTTCTGCGAGTGCAATCCGTTTCCTGGCTGTCAGACGATGACCCACTGGCATGGCGACCATCATGGGTTCTTCGTCCCAGTCTTTCAACAGCAGCGTAGTGGAATGGCGTCGTTCCGGGCGCACCACGGCCACATCGAGTCGACCGGCTTGCAACGCCTCTAACAACACGCCGGAGGTGGCCTCATGCAACGTAAGCTCCGCGTCCGGGAAGCCTTCTCTGAAACGGCGGACTAGATCAGAGACCCTTGGATTGAAAGCGGCCGTTCCAGTGAACCCCATCCGCAGATGACCGATCTCCCCTCTGGCGGCGCGTTTCGCGGCCCTCGATGCTCGTTCGGCACTTTCGAGTACCAGTCGCGCTTCCTGCGCGAACACTTCGCCAACAAACGTGAGTTCCGCCCCGCGAGCAGTACGCTTGAAAAGATCGGCGCCGAGTTCTTCTTCGAGGGATTTGATCTGCTGGCTAAGCGGCGGCTGCCCTATTCCCAGCGCCTCTGCCGCCTTGGTGAAATTCGAGGCCTCCGCCACGGCCAGAAAGTATCGAAGGTGTCTGAGTTCCATTTTCCTGATCAGTCAGTTGAGCGCGCGACGAGCCAGTGGCAAAACATATCGCTACCGTCTGTTTCATATATTGGACAGATAAACAAGAAAATACAAGAATACGGAGCAACAAGACTTGCCGGTACAAAATGTCTACTCAAACCTGCTCCGCTATTCCTGGCAAGCTATCGCACCCGACGGTCGACAACTTGCCGGACGGCGTATCGCCCCGCTCGGCTGCCTACAAGCAAATTGCCTTTGCGCTCTTTCTTGCCGGATTCGCAACCTTCTCGTTGCTGTACTGCGTACAGCCCCTGCTTCCGGCTTTTACCCGAGAGTTTCGGATAGGCGCTGCGTCCAGTTCTCTTTCGTTATCGCTTTCGACCGGTTTTCTCGCAGTCTCGAGTTTCTGTGCGGGTGCGCTTTCGGAACGCGTCGGGCGCCGAGGGTTGATGTTCGTGTCCATGACATGTGCCGCGATTTTCAATCTGCTAACAGGGGTAGCGCCTGGCTGGACCATGCTGCTCATCTGCCGCGCATTGGAGGGATTAGCCCTTGGCGGCGTGCCAGCCGTCGCGATGGCTTACCTGTCAGAAGAAATGGCCGCCAATGGATTGGGGCTTGCAATGGGTCTCTATATCGGCGGTTCCGCATTCGGAGGCATGATCGGCCGGATCGGCATGAGCGTGCTCGAAGAATACTTTTCCTGGCGCACTGCGATGGAAACAATCGGCGCACTAGATCTGGCCGCGGCCGTCGTATTTGTCGTGTTGCTTCCGCCCTCCCGCCGTTTCGTGAAACGTACCGACTTGACTGTCCGGCATCATCTTGACCTCTGGAAGGCGCAGCTCACAAACAGCCGCCTTCCGTACGTTTTTGCCATCGGGTTCCTCGTCATGGGCGGCTTCGTGACCGTATATAACTATGCGGGATTTCGGCTCATCGCGCCGCCCTTCAACCTGAGTTCAACCGCGTGCGGCTTGATTTTTGGAGCCTATTTGTTCGGAATGGTGTCCTCATCGACCGCAGGAGCTCTGGCTGACAATCTTGGACGCGCGCCGGTTCTGATCAGCGGCCTCATTGTGTTCATTGCCGGCCTCATATTGACGCTCTCGCATTCTTTGGCATGGGTCATTGTTGGAATCGTATTTGTCACGATTGGATTCTTCGTATCCCATTCGGTTGCAAGCGGATGGGTTGGGCATTTGGCCGGGCCTGCCAAGGGTCACGCCGCATCGCTGTATTTGCTTGCCTACTACGCGGGCTCAAGCGTGCTCGGTTCCTTGGGAGGAAGTTTTTGGCAACATGGTGCGTGGCCGGCGGTGGCGGCATACGTCGCCGCCCTGCTGATCGTTTGCCTGGTCATGGCTTTCCGTCTCATCCGGAACGGCGACGCTAGATAAAGCGCTCCCGGCCGCAGCCCGAAGGAGAAGGACCGTCTCAGTCCAAAGCCTTCCCTTTGGTCTCCGGGATGTATAAGTACACGACAGAGCCGATTAGCGCCGCAGCCGCCAGGTACAGCCAAACGAAGTCATCGAATCCCGTCTTGATCATCCAGGTGACGATATAAGGCGCTGTCCCACCAAAGATCGCGACCGACGCCGCATACGGAAGCGCGATGCCTGTCACGCGGACGTCTGCTGGGAATTGCTCGGCCATCACTGCGGCACAGTTCGCGCAATATCCGATCAGCAATACCATTCCAATCGCCTGCGTCAGAAACAAACTCAGGAAGCTCGCCGACACGAAGTGAAGAGCCGGCCAGACATAAATCAGCGAACCAAGCGAGAACGCCAGCAGCGTCGGCTTACGGCCATACCGGTCCGATAGTTTCCCGCCGAACGGCAGCAGTATAAGGAAAACAACCAGTGCGCATGCGTTCGCCAGCAACGCCGTCTTCAGATCGACACCCGTGCGCAAGTGCGCATAGGTCGGGAAGTTCACCATCCACAGGTAGTTGAAGAGCGTGCCGGCGATCGAGATCCCTGCTACACGCAGCGCCGCTGCCGGATGCTCGAGCAGCATCGTCTTGAGCGGACTCTTGTTGCGCTTGCCAGACGAACTGATGTGTTGGAATGAGCCTGTTTCTCTGGCGTTCTTGCGCACCCAAAGCGTCACGATTCCCAAAGCGCCCGCGAATGCAAACCCCGCACGCCAGCCCCAATCTTTAAGATCGCCATCTTGAAGGAACGAGGTGGTTACGAACCCGATCAACGATGCCAGCAATATCCCTCCATTGAGTGCGAAGTGCTGCCACGAGCCCACGAAGGCGCGTTGGTTCGGTTCGGCCGATTCAACCAGAAATGCAGAGGCTGAGCCAAACTCGCCGCCAGCGGAGAAACCCTGAACCAGCCGCGCAAGCACGAGTACGACAGGAGCCGCGATACCGATGGTTCCATACGTCGGGCACGCTGCAATGATCAGCGACGATCCTGCCATCAGAAGCACCGACAAGGTGAGTGCTCTTTTTCTGCCGTAGCGGTCCGCATATGAGCCCAGCACCGCTCCTCCGATTGGGCGCATAAGAAAACCCACAGCAAAGACCGCGAACGTAGAAAGCAGGTTAGCGAGAGGTTCGCCCGCGGCGAAGAATTGACCGGCGAAGATTGGCGCAAAGGTGGCATAGATCAACCAGTCGACCCACTCGACCATGTTGCCGAGGGACGCGGCCACGATTGCAGTCTTCGATCTTCCAAGCCCGCCGGCTGGCGCGGGTGAGCTATCCAGCAAAGGAACGCGGACATTCCCCGCCATTTCGTTTTGACTCATGCTCGTCTCCATATTTTGGCCAGGAGTTTCCCGGCACAGTTCTTTTGAAATTGACCTGCAGCAGCAGCTCTGGTGTCGCCGGGCAACACCGAAGCCTGACGGACAATAGTGAAGGGGCGTTCCGCCCACAACCGAAATTATTTGCAGCGTCGCTTTAGTTTTTTTAGCTACGGCGGATCAGCCCGGCGTACGAACGGTCTTGCGATGCGGGGCCCAAAAAAACTGAATTGAACAAGCAAAAAAATCCGTTTGAGTCCATGGCAACGGGAAAATAGTATCGATGGTGGAACCACTCTTAACGCGCATCGAACTGCTCGTTAAAGAACTACATCGGAGACACCATGAATACTGTTGCCAGCGCCACTGTCGAATCGAGGTCGCAGTCGCTCACGCGGGCCCAACGTCGTGCCATCTTTGCGGCGACTCTTGGAACGATCGTCGAGTTCACGGACTGGATCATCTACGCTACGTTCGCGCCGCTCTTTTCACATCATTTCTTTCCCGCCAACGACACTCGTGTTTCTCTTCTCTCAACCTTTGCCGTGTTTGCAGTTGGCTTTGTGATGCGACCAGTCGGCGGAGCTTTGCTTGGCGCCTATGCGGACCGGCACGGCAGAAAGAAAGGACTAGTGGTGTCCGTTGCACTGATGGCAGGTAGCTCGATCGTTATTGCAATTTGCCCTGGATACGCCACGATCGGATTCGCAGCACCGTTGATCCTTGTCGTGGCTCGCCTCATGCAGGGGTTCGCGGCGGGCGGGGAGTTCGGCTCAGCGTCAACGTTCCTGATCGAAACGGCATCCCCCGCTCGACGAGGGCTTGCCGGCTCATGGCAGCATTTGGCCGTCAACGCAGGCGTTCTCCTCGCGGCCGTAATCGGTGCGATCCTGACATCGACCTTCGACAAAGCGACGATGGGCGACTGGGGTTGGCGAGTCGCCTTCGCCATCGCCGGGGTAATGGGATTCGCCGTGCTGGTCGTGCGCGCCGCGACTGTCGAAACCGCTGCGTTCACGCGCGTTGCAGCCTCCGGCGAAAAGGCAGTGAATCCCTTGATGGCCCTCGTTCGCGATCATCGCAAGGCCGCGTTGAGGGTGATCGGCATTGCGATGGCTGGAAACCTGTGCATCTATCTTTGGCTGGTCATGTTTCCGACGTTGGTCCATCTGCGTACCGGAATGCCACTCAACACGGCATTTATCGCCAGCGTTATCTCAATCGTCATTTCTCTGGTCACCATTCCTTTCATCGGAATGCTCTCGGACCGAATCGGACGACGCCCCATTCTGCTGGTGTTTGCCGGTGGCTCTGCTCTGTATACGTGGCCGGCACTTCACTTTCTGACCAACGGCTTCGTGAGCGCCACCGTCATCGCCACGATCGGCATGCTGTTGTGTTCGGGCTTTGCCGCGATGGCCGCAACCGTGATGGCCGAACAGTTTCCAGCTCGCGTCCGCGCCACCGGAGTCGCGCTTCCGTACGCAATCTCGGTCGCATTGTTTGGTGGCACGCTGCCATACATCGTTACCGCAACGGCGAAATCCGGCATGCCGGAGCTTCTTTGGATGTATGTGACAGTCATTTGCGTACTGGGCTTCATCGTCTACGCGAAGATGCCGGAGACGCGCGGAAAGGTTCTCGACTAATAGTCTCGAGTGTCGTTTCAAAGCCCGAATGGGATTCGTCCCGATCGGAGCCAACAACAAAGAGGGATAGCATGCTTGCTAGTGCGTTGACGGGAATCACCGTCGCAGACTTCACCCAGATCGGTGCCGGACCCACCTGTACGATGCTATTGGCGGACATGGGTGCCAGGGTAATCAAGGTCGAAAGCCCGAGTGGTGATTTGGCACGCGGACTCGGTCCTGCGTGGATTGGAGAAGACAGCGCCCTGTATCACAGTTTCAACCGCAATAAACTGAGCATCTGCCTCGACCTCAAGTCCCCCGAAGGTTTGGCGGCAGCGTGGCGGCTTATCAAGCAGGCTGACGTTGTCGTCGAAAGCATGCGACCGGGCGTGATGGAAAAATTGGGAATCGGGCCAGACAAGGTGCGACAGGAATGTCCTTCCATTGTCTATTGTTCGATCTCGGCCTATGGACAAGAGGGACCCTGTTCTCATCAAGCCGGCGTAGACGGAATTCTGCAGGCGGAATCCGGCTTGATGAGTCTTATCGGCATGCAAGGAAGTGGACCTTGCAAAGTGCAGGCGCCGATCGTCGACGTGACCACCGGTTACATTGCCTGCGTCGGCATCCTTGGAAAGCTGTTCAGCAGGATTCGCGACGGACAAGGCGGGCATCTTGACGTCAGCCTCATGGCGTCAGCACTCGCGCTGCAGCAATCTTCGATCGCCAGTTACCTGGCGGATGGCCGGCTTCCCGAGCTGATCGGCAGCGCCGCGCCCTATTCGGCGCCCAACCAGGCGTTCAAAACGTCGAACGGCTGGGTAATGGTCGCAGCGTACATGCCGCAGCGATGGGAGCGGTTCTGTGCAGTTATCGGCGAACCCGGGCTCGCCACCGATGAGCGTTTTGCGACCTCTCCGTTGAGAGTTGAGCATCGGGCCGAACTCGAGATTCGTGTCAATGCCGCGATGTCAAAGCACACGACCGAGCATTGGCTGGCTCAGTTTCAAAGTTCGGACATTCTGTGCGCCCGCGTTGCCACATATGACCAGCTTGACGATCATCCGCAAGTGCGCGCGAACCGCCTGATCAAGCAGGTCGAGCATCCCATCCACGGCAGTATCAGGATGCCTGGCTTTCCAATCAATAGCCGCATCGAGAATGCGCAGCCGGCACGTCCCGCGCCGTCGCTCGGCCAACATACGCGACAGGTGCTGTTCTCGCTCGGCTTCGATGATGCACAAGTTGACGCAATGCTCCAAAACGGCGCCGCAATAGCGGAAGCGCACGAGTGCGATGCGCCGGTTGCGGCCGAGAACATCACGTGACGATTATGAAAACACTCAACGTCATCGATGCGCTACGCAGCCGACGGGGTGTGAGAGGTCTCCTCGATATTCGTCGAAAACCCTGCGGACAGGACGAGAGGCGGCGGCGGATAAGTTCACCTCTTTCGTAGGTCCATAACGGCCTTCAGCAACAAATGCGGTCGAGCATCATTTATCGCGAGTCTTTAGTAACCCCTTCAATTTAAGCTGGAATGGACATCATGAACTCTTCAGAAAAGACATCTAGCTCCGACGTTGCAATTGTCACCGGAGGCGCAAAAGGCATCGGGTTCGGAATCGCCAATGCCTTGGCCAGGGAAGGTGTCCGGGTCGCACTGTTCGATCTGGACCCCGATGCGCTGGAGACCGCAGTCCAAGCACTGCGGAAAGTGCAACCCGACTGCACTGGCATCAAGGTGGACGTCACGAGCGCCGAGTCCGTCGACACAGCGATCGACAATGTGGTCGAGAAATTTGGTCGTATCGACATTCTTGTCAACAACGCGGGAATCGTTAAAGACAAGCGCATCACGAAGATGTCTGACGAAGATTGGGATTCGGTTATCTCGGTCAATCTGAAATCGCAATTCCTCTGCTGTCGCGCAGCGATTCGGCACATGAGCACCGCCAGTTATGGCCGGATCGTCAATATCTCCTCTCGGGCGTGGTTAGGTGGCGTTGGACAAGCGAACTATTCGGCCGCCAAAGGAGGAGTCGTGAGTCTCACCCGAAGCCTCGCACTCGAATGGGCCAAAGCAGGTATTACTGTGAATGCCATCGCACCTGGCATCGTCGACACGCCGTTGTTCCAGAAATTTGACGCCGATTTGCAGGAGAAGCTGAAAAAGACCGTTCCTGTGCAACGTATTGGTACCCCCGAAGATATCGCCGAAGCCGTCAAGTTCTTTGCCAAACGCGAAGCTTCCTATATCACCGGTCAAACGCTTTACGTTTGCGGTGGCCGCTCCCTCTCTTCCCCTAGCTTCTGAGGAACGATCATGGGTATCTCCTATAAAGTAGACAATTACATCGCAACCGTCCTGCTCGATAGACCGGCAGCGCTGAACGCATTGGACCTCGAAAGTCTGCGAGAACTTCGTCAAGTTCTGGCGGCTGCGCGCGACGACGATCAGGTTCGGGTCATCATTGTCTCGGCTACCGGCGAGAAGTCGTTTTGCGTGGGCGCGGACCTCAAGTCGACGATGCCCCCTTCCGTCAACTTCGGGGCATCGTTCATCAAATCCACTGAGCGTGCCGCCACAGAAGGCATTTACACTCGGCTGATCGATTTGAGTTCGCTTCGCATTTTCAAACCTCTGATTGCTGCAATCAACGGCTACTGCCTCGGGGGAGGCCTAGAGTTGGCGCTTCAGTGCGACTTGCGCATCGCATCGACCAACGCGGTTTTCGGCCTGCCCGAGCCGGTTGTGGGCAGCATCCCCGGCGTCTGCGGTATCCAGGCGATCCAGAAGGCCGTGCCTTCCGCGGTAGCCATGAAGATGCTGCTGACCGGAGCAAAGATCGACGCAATCTACGCGGAAAACGTGGGCCTGATTTCGGATTTGACCGATCCGGCCAGCTTGATGGATAAGGCGCGTGAACTGGCTTCGACGATCGCCAGAAATGGTCCCGTCGCTGTACAGATGATCAAGAAGGTCGCGGAAACGAGTAGCAACGTACCACTCGCCCAGGCGATCGAATTCACTGAGTTGGCCTGGGGTGCAATGCGCGATTCGGAGGATAGAATCGAAGGACGTACGGCATTCGCCGAGAAGCGCCCGCCTAACTTCAAGGGCAGGTGAAAGGCGTCCGGCCAAAGCATGTGCCGGACCTTCAGTCCGCCTGCGGTTCGTCCTTGAGTGCGGCGTCTGACAGCAACCAATTTCTGAATGCAGCGAGTTCGGGATTCGTCAGACGCCCCTTCGGATACACAAGGTAGTACGTGTAGGAGCCTTCGTCGAGCGCGAACGAAAACGGCATAACCAGTTTTCCATTGTCGATATCGTCCGACACAAGCACCTTTTGCGCAATCGCTATACCGTGGCCTCGCGCCGCGGCATCGTATGCCAGGATGGAGCTCTCATAGCTGAGTCCTGCGAGTGGGTTCACGCCTCTTACTCCTGCCGCATCGAGCCATTTCGCCCAGTCTTCCCGGCGCGCGAGGGAGTGCAGAAGGGGTACGTTGCTCAGACTCTCGGGCGTTTTGTCGTTGAGCTCGGGGTGCTCCGCTCGGAACTCCGGACTACAAACGGGAACCAGTTCGTTCGGAGCGAGACGATCGAAACCCATGTCGGTCGATGGCTCGAATGACAGGCGAATCGCAGCGTCTACGTCCTCGTTCGCGAAGTCTACCGCCTGCAGGGAAGTCGTTAAGCTAACCTCGATGTCCGGGTAGTGAGCGTGAAAGGTGGACAGCCGGGGTAGCAGCCACTTCATCGAAAAGGTCGTGTACGCACGAATTTTCAGCGTTCTATGCTGCTTCATCTCCGTCAGATTCATCGTGGCAATCTTCATTGCCTCGAACGAACGCGAGATCTCCGTGAGATACGTCTTTCCGAGCGGAGTGAGGGTAATCGATCTATGCCCTCTTTCGAAGAGCGCGACTCCCAACTGCTCTTCGAGAACCTTGATGTGATGACTAACGGCTGCCGGAGTGACATTGAGTTCCTCCGCTGCCAATTGGACGCTCAACAGCCGACCTACTACCTCGAAGGCCCGGAGCGCATTAAGTGATGGGAGGATTCGCATTTACCCAATATATCACGGTTGGCCGAGCCTATCAGACAGGTGATTACCCGGGCACGGAACGCCGGATTCGAGTTAATAAAACTTAATCAAGCACGCATGAAATGTAGGTTGTGACTCAACGTAACTCGCAATATCTTTGATGTCGAGCGAAGCTCAGATCATCAAATAACGGCTTGAGAAATGTCGGTCCTGCACTTCTGTGTAGCGTGATGACATCTCCTGGCTTCCTGTCTCATGGAGGGACACATGCGTAAAGTAGTGATTGGCGGCATCGGTATGACGCCGTTTGGTAAGTTTCTGGAGCGCAACCTGAAGTCTCTCTCCGAAGAGGCGGTGTCGCTCGCGCTGAAGGACGCGCGCGTGACCGTCAACGACGTCGACCGCATCTTCTTCGGCAACGCAGCTGCGGGCGTGGTGACTGGTCAAGAAATGATCAGGGCGCAGTCATCGCTTCGGAACACCGGTCTCGACGGCAAGCCGATGTATAACGTCGAAAACGCGTGCGCGTCAGGTAGCTCCGCGCTCAATCTGGCATGGCTTTCTGTTGCGTCCGGTCAATCCGAGACGGCGCTTGTCGTGGGTGCAGAGAAGCTCAGCCACGAAGATAAAGCCGTCTCGTTCGGTGCTTTCGCGAAAGCCGTCGATCTCGAAGAGCCTCTACCCGAAGGCTATACCAAGGGAAGCGGATCGCTCTTCATGGATCTGTACGCGCGCAAGGCTCGTATGTGGATGGAAAAAAGCGGCGCAGAAGCTAGCGACTTTGCCCGCGTCGTCGTGAAGAGCCGGCGTGCTGGCTCACTCAATCCCGTCGCGCAATTTCGCAAGGAAACCAGCATCGCGGAAGTCCTTGGAAGTCGCATGGTGAGTGATCCGTTGACGCTGTTCATGTGCTCCTCCATCGGCGACGGAGCAGCGGCGCTGTTCATCTGCTCTGAAGAATATGCCAGGAACCACGATATTCGGCCCGTCTACATTCGCGCTAGTTCGATCGTTTCCGCAAAGGCAGACGGCTCAGGTGACCTGGTCGCGGTTCGGGCTGCGCAAGCCGCCTATGAAGAAGCCGGAATCGGCCCGGAAGACGTCCACGTCGTCGAGCTTCACGACGCGTCGGCCCCTGCCGAACTCATTCACTATGAAAACCTCGGTCTGTGCGCGCCGGGAGATGCCGCTGGTCTGATCCGCTCCGGGGCGACCGACATTGGCGGGCGGATTTCCGTGAATCCGAGCGGCGGCCTTCTTTCGCGCGGACATCCAGTTGGCGCGACAGGCGTCGCGCAGATCGTCGAATTGACGCAGCAACTGCGCGGCACCGCGGGACCGCGCCAACGTCCTCATGCAAAGGTTGCCCTCGCAGAGAACAACGGTGGCCAGCTTGCCGGCGATTCCGCGGTCGCCCTGGTCACGATTCTATCGACGTAAGACACGGCGTCGGTGTCGCGCGATCCACGAGAAGGCGGATCGCGTGGCGGTCGTTGCGCTGGTTCTGCCGCTGTCCGAGCCGGCAGAACCCATCCGTAGCAAGACCTATCAGAGACCTAAGCGCTCTTCCTTGCGTCCGTCCACAACGATATCCACGCTTAGCGCAGTCCCGCACTCAGCGCAGAACACTTCTTCCAGAAGAATCGAGTTCTCGCCGTTGCTCGCCCGTACATCGACGCCTCTTCGGCTCAAACTTTCGGCAGCGTTTGTATGTCTGATCACTGCCTGTTTTCGCCAACTGGATGCAGCACCCAATTTTGCTTCGCATGCACGGCAACAGACCTGATCGTTGACGAACGAAAGGTAATTCCCGGTCAGATGCGCTTCGTCTGATGCGGTTGAACTGGCGAGGCTAGCGTTACGACCCGGCTCAGCGCCGAGCCGCTTTGCCCGAAGCACGTGACGCCGCGCTCGAGATGCGTCGAGGTCAGGCGCCCCCGCGTCATCGACGACAATTCCGTAGACATCGAAAGCGACTTCCGACGAGACGTACCCGTCTCGCAGATCCTTCGCGACATCTTCGGGCTTTCGAAGCAACGGGTCTCCGAAACCGCCTCCACCGGCGATTGTTTGATGAAACACATCGTTCGAGTGAAGAGGCCGTCCTTCATCGTTCAGCTCCAGCAAACTCACTAGTGGGGTCGCACCTTCCCTCGTTTGCAACGTACCAGTGCCGAAAAATTTCGCAAGGTCGACACCAGCGTAAATCCTTTGCGCCGAGCCACCACCCGGGTAGCCGCCGCCATACCCGCTGGCAGGAACGCGTGCAACGGGAGCAAACACCGTTTGCTGTGTCTGCTCCGCCCCGTGTGGGAGCCATGCATAGTCCAGGCCCATTCCGCCGCGATAGGTTCCAGCGCCTGCCGTTTTGGGTTCAACCCGCTTCCAGAGGTACAGAACAGGGTAAAAGAGCTCGTTCATCTCGACGTCAGGCAGGATATTGCCAATCTGAGTCATCAGCCCTGCGCCGTCCAGTCCATCGCAAGTGGACTGGGCGCCGGACCCCATGCCCCCGCCGTCCATGTTGAAAAAAACGAAGAAATTGCCCTTTTTGTCGTTTCCTGAAGTGATTCCGCCAGTCCAACTGTCGGCCCAAATGCCCTGCGCACGTCCGCGCAGGACGTCATTGGAACTGCGCTCGCAAGCCATATTGAGGAGCCGGGTTACGAGTCGAACAACGCGGCTTCCAACTTCGAGATGCCCATTACTGACAGGTGCCGGCGGCACCGGGTTCACGATCGTACCGCTGGGCGCGAAGATGTCTACGGGCGCGAGAACGCCAGCGTTCAGCGGAATGTCCCACGCGAGTGTTGGGATCACTGCCGAGTAGACACTTCCGATCAGAGCCCCATAAGAGCAGTTAACAAAGCCGTCCGTCTGGGGCGAGGAGCCCGAAAAATCGAACGATAAGCGGCCTGCGCTAACGGTGAGTTTGCCTGCGATCTTGAACAGGTCATCCTTGTGACCGTTATGCTCCTGCCACTCCACCGCCTCGTACACGCCATCTGGGAGCGCCGAGATCCTGTCGCACATAACGGACTCAGTGACGGTCAGACTGTGTTCGATTACTGCGCGATACTGCTCGAATCCGACTTCGTCGATTGTTTCGATCATTCGGCGAACGCCCACGTTGTTGGACGCAATCAGGCTTCGAACATCGTTCCACAAGACCACCGGCAAACGCACGTTGTTGACGAGGATTCGCCGCACCGCTTCAACTACGTGCCCCTTGTCAAGAATCTTCACACCTGGCGGCAGCCGAAGCGCTTCCGAAAAGCAATCGCGGGCCGATGGTGCGAACCCGCCCGCGGTCATCCCGCCCACGTCCATGAAGTGAGCCTGTGACTGCGCGAACCCCACGAGTTCGGCGCCGTGAAAGATGGGCGTTACGACGGAAATGTCGGGCGGATGCGTCGAGCCTGCCGTGTGAGGGTCATTGCTGATAAAAGCATCGCCTGGCAAGAGCTCCTCTGGTCGAACCACTTTCAGCAGGTTTCGCACGGCGGTTTGTCCCGAGCCCAGATGCAACTGCACGAATTCGGAGTATGCCAGTACGCGTCCGTCAGCCGTGAAGAGTGCCGTGTTGAAGTCTCCCGCCTCCGTGATTACGGGCGAGCCGGACGATCGCATCATCGATATGCCCATCTCCTTCACGACATTTTCGAGCCGCATACGCACCACTTCCGTCGTGATGGGATCGATGCTTGCAGCGTCTTGCACGTTGCTCTCGATGTAATTGCCTTTCATCTCACGCCTCCTGTTCACTTTCTTCCACCACCGGCGCGAAGGAAACCGGCTGTTCGAACACCTCGATGACGTAGTTATCGAAGGAATCCTTGTTCAATGTCATTCCCGCCGGAACGTAGATCGTTGTGTCCGGCTCCTCGACGATGAGAGGACCAGTTAGCTGTTGCCCTTGCCCGACCGCTCGGAACACCGGAACTTCAAAGCGCTTCCCGAGCATGGGATCGAAGATGGAACGCGGCCGGTCTTGAACCGTCTGCGTGCCGTGAACATCGTCGCGCCGCTCCGATTGCAATGCATACGATCCAATGCCTCGAACGCGAAGGTTGGTTACCAGGATTTCAGCTTCCGCCCAGGCGGTACCCGCCCCGAACTCCCGCTCATAGTCGGCGATGAATCTCTTTTCGATCTGCTCCTCCATATCGGAAGTCAGATTGCTCGGAAGGCGAGTTGAAATATCGAAGATTTGCCCCGCGAACTTCATGTCCGCTTCACGGACGGTAGTGCGCCGCGCGGCAGGAATGTCATCGCTTTGAAACCACGCATCGATCCGCGCTTCGAGGGCGCGGAACTCCTGCTCGATTTCGTTCAATCTTCCGGTGACGACGCCGGGCGAAGTCTTGACGGTCGTCAGCATCGAGTCCGAATTGAGCAGTCCGTATGACGAAAATACAGAGGCAGTCGATGGAACCACCACTTTCTGGACGTTGCAAAGCTTTGCGATTTGTGCGGAGAACAAGCCAGCGGCACCTCCGAACGATACAAGTACAAACTCTCGCGGGTCGTGCCCTCGATTCACTGTCAGGGTTCGCACAGCGTTCGCCATCTGGTGGATAGCCAGTTCATGTATCCCCGCGGCAGCCTTTTCCGTGCTGAGACCGAGTGGCTTTGCGAGTTTCTCCTGGATCGCTGCCACTGCGGCTGACATGGACAATTTGATGGTCCCGCCAAGAAAGTAATCCGGGTCAATCAGACCGAGTGCAACAGATGCGTCCGTCACGCTAGGCTCGGTACCTCCGCGGCCATAGCAAGCTGGTCCAGGGGTCGAGCCCACACTTTGTGGCCCCACTCGCAATAGGCCCCGAGCGTCGATCCATGCAAGGCTGCCTCCACCCGCCCCGATCGAAGCGATATCAACCGCTGTCAACGCGGTAGGGAACGGCCCAATCTCTGCCCGTGGCAGCACCCGGCACTCGCCATTCACGATCACCGCAGCGTCGTAACTCGTCCCGCCCATGTCGCCTGTTATGACGCGATTCGTACCGAGCGCGGCACCTAGCCTTCGCGCTCCTTCTACGCCGCCAGCGGGTCCGGAGTTGAACATCTTGATCGGAGCCCGCATCGCCTCGCCAAGCGAGACGAAGCCTCCGTCCACCTGCATGATCTTGATATCGGTCGCCAGCCCTCGCGACTTCAGCGTTGCGGCTAGTGATTCGAAGTGGTTTGCGACGATCGGCTTCACACCCGCGTCCAGAACAGTCGTGACAGTCCGCTCGTACTCGCGGAACACCGGCGCCAGGTCGCTCGAGAGCGTGTAGGGAACGCCCGGGAAATCTCGTTCGATAATCGATCCAACAGCATTCTCATTCTGTGGATTTCGGAACGACCAGAGAAACGACACAGCCACTGCCTGTACGCCACGCTGCATGAGGCGGTCCATTGCGGCCCTCACATCATCCTCTGCGACTGCGCTCAGCACGGTTCCGTGAGCATCCACTCGTTCAAGAAGTTCCTCGATGCAAGCGCGCTCAACGATTTCCGGACGTGGCCTGTATTGGTGCGGATCGCGGCCGGGCCCACGAGCACACCGGCCGATGCGCAGCGAGTCGCGAAACCCGTAAGTGGTCAGCAGCCCGACTTTCGCCCATCGTTCCTCGTCGATCGCATTGGTGACGATCGTGTTTCCAAGCACGAACTTGTCGACCCGGGATAGCAAGTCGCTTTCGTCGATTTTCGCCGCGTTGCACAGCTTCGCGATGACGTCGACAATGCCGGTGGTAACGTCCTTCGTTGAATATGCTTTTGCACGGAATAGCTGCCCATTAATCAACGCGGATATGTCCGTGAACGTACCACCAACGTCAACTCCAATTTGTACCGGCATCGAATGTCTCCTTTTATCAATGTAACAATATCAACTCGATTCTCGCTAATCTGACTTTTTTCGTCTTACATCAGTACACCAAACTAATATTGTGATGTGACTTTGCGCCAGAATTGACATGGCGAACGATCGCAGCTCTGCTGCGTACTTATCGATGGAAGAGCGAGGCGGCTGGCTTCTTTGAAATCCGCCCTGCACGCTTATTTTTCAAGCGATGTCGCAACTTCCAGGTACACGGGCAGCCGTGCGACCCGGAAGCACTCTTTATGGACCCGGCCGGCGGCATCCGAAGCGCGAGGCAACGAATGGCTCCACTACAACTTGATGATCACCGACTTCAGTTGTGTGTAGTGTGCGAGCGCCTCGACGCCCTGCTCTCTTCCATACCCGCTGTACTTGAAACCGCCACAAGGCGTTTGGACGAAACCGCCGGAGTACTCATTCACCAAGATGCGGCCTGCGTCAAGGCGACGAGCAACGCGGTGTACACGGCTGACATCGCGCGTCCAGATACCAGCTGCCAGCCCATAGTCCGAATCGTTCGCGATCGCGATCGCTTCCTGTTCGTCCCGAAACTTGATGACGCTCAGGACGGGGCCGAATATCTCCTCGCGGGCAATTCTCATCTGGTTTGTTACCCCAACGTAGACCGTTGGCTTGATGAACCACCCATCGCCGCCATTTGTCTCCACGCCTGCTTCGCCGCCTACCACAGGCGTTAGCCCGTCCTGTCTCGCTATGTCGAAGTAAGCTTTGATCCGTTCGTACTGTGCATGGGTGGTGATCGCACCATACGATGCGTCGTCCTGCGGCCCCACAGTAAGAGCCGATACGTGCTCAGTGAGTTTAGCGACGAACTCATCGTGGATATCTTCCTGAACAAGCAGGCGCGTACCGGCCGCGCACCACTGCCCGGCGTTCCATGTAAATCCGGTTACGCAACCTTTAGCCGCGGCAGCGATGTCGGAGTCGCTGAACACAATGTTCGCGGATTTGCCACCCAGTTCCAAAGTCAGAGGCAAAATCCTCTCTGCCGCAAGTCGCCCCAGTTCTTTACCGACGCGTAGGCTGCCCGTGAACGAAACCTTGCCAATTGCGGTATTTCTGATCATCGCCGGACCGATGCTCGGGCCATTGCCGACGACAACGTTGAGTATTCCGGGCGGAAGCCCGCACTCAACGGCGAGCTTCGCGAATTCCACCAATGAGCCGGAAGTGAACTCGGACGGTTTGGCGACAACGGCGTTCCCTGTCGCTAGGGCCGGCGCGATCGCACGAGCCGCCTGATGCAACGGAGCGTTCCATGGCAAGACCACGCCGACTACGCCAAAAGGATCACGCCGGGTATAGACATGGTAGTCCGCGCCGGCGTTGATGATTTCGCCATCCATGGAATTGACGATCCCGCCGTAATATTCGAAATACTGGGCAGTGAGATCCATCAATTGCGCCATCTGGTTACCCGGCTTTCCAGTCTCGGCGCGCTCGAGCGACCCAAGTCGCTCCACGCTATCCCGCACGCGCCTCGCGATCTCAACAAGAATCCGGCCGCGCGCGGAAGGACGCATGTCTCCCCACCGAGGCTGTGCCGCGACGGCAGACGCGACCGCGACGTCAACGTCTGCGGAACCACTAGCCGCCACCTCTTTCTGTTTCTGGCCGGTCCGAGGATCTAGCTTGTCGAGATACTCGTTCGTTGAGGGAGGTACCAACTGTCCAGATACGAAGTTCAGAACTTTATCCATTTCGAAGCCCAAGCGAGATAGTCTCAGAAAAATTGATGCGGAGATTGATGAGCCAGGAGAAGCTTATTTATCGCTAATCTCGGTGTGCGCGAGTTTTTCCAGCTGTATAACGACCTTCGTCATGTCTTCGGAATCGTAGCCATCAGCAATCGCCGAGTCGAAGATCTGTTTTACCACTGAACAAGCAAGCATCGGAGAATTGACTGCCTCGGCTTCGCTCAGTGCAAGGCGCATGTCCTTGCGCATTAAGTCCATGCGGAAGCCAAAATCGAAATTGCGTGATAGGACCTTCTCTCCGAGCAGCGTTTCAATGGCGAAGCCCCGGGCGGTTGTACTCTTCGAGAGCAGCTCAAGAATCGTTTTGGCAGGGATTCCCGCTTTCACTCCAAACAAAACTGCCTCTGCTGCCGTGACGAGCGCGGCGCCGGCAATCATGTTGTTCACCAACTTCAAGGTCTGCCCCAAGCCCGGCTGCTCGCCGAGATGCGCGACATTGCGTCCAAACGCGTCAAATGCAGGCTTCGCTAGTTCGAACCCGGAACTCGGTCCCGAGACAAGAACGCTCAGCGTGCCGGCCTTGGCACCAGCCACCCCGCCCGCAAGCGGCGCGTCCAGTGAAACGATTTCTCGCTTTGCGAAAGCGTCCGCCAATTTCCGTGCAACAGTCGGACCTGTCGTTGAATGGTCGACAAAGACCTTGATGCTGGACCCGCCGATGAGCCCGTCTTGCCCGATTGCGACTGCCTCGACGATGTCTGGAGTGGGCAGGCAAATCATGACGACTTGCGCCCGGTTTGCAAGATCTCGGGTGTTTTGTGCGGGTTGGGCGCCACCAGCAACGAGCTCGGACATCGCGTGCTCGTTGTTGTCGAAAACGACTACGTCAAGGCCTTTACTAAGCATATGGGAAACCATATGCCGTCCCATCGCCCCAAGCCCTACGAAACCAAATGTTGTCATATCGCGTCTCCTAAATGTATGTGAAGTCTGGCTCCGCGAAATTCCCTGATAGCCCTGAGGGTGGACCTCGCGCCGTGACGTGGTGAATGTAAACGCCGCGCGGCCCACACTCAAATGAGTTTTTCTGGCCGCACGATTTACTTTTTTTTCTCAATCGCGTCGGTCGAGATTTGCCTCGACAGGAAAACCCCGTCGGGCTGGTAAGCAACGCCAAGACTTCGATCCGTTCCCGGCGGACATGATTCGCGAACACCCTCCTACTCCCGGTAGGGTCGATGCTATTCATCAGACGAATACCTGGATCCGTGTTGCCCATGTAAGGACGGACATTTTTCGACGCCACCAGTGCGTTGCAGCTCAGGTTAGAGCTGCAGGCGGGTCCATAACACGAACAGCTGCCCGACCCCACGATCTAGCGTCAGAGGTTAGATCCGGCGAGTCACGAACCTCAGAGATTTGCGCTGACAATCAGCAATATTCTGTCGCTCCACACATCGTCGAACGATGGCCGTCAGTTTCTACTGAGCTCTGTCCTTTTCGCTGCTCGATCAGGTCCCAGTGCTACATGATTGCCTAGAAAGCAGCGTCGTATTTCGGCTAAAGAAAGTTGTACGCGCAACTATGGAGGCTACTACAATGAATGACGTCGTGGCAAAGCGCATATATACTCACGAGCCACGCTGGTTAAGTCTGATATTCCCGTGCATCGTGCGCTATAAAGCTCATGTGCAACGGCAAGAAAAGCCATCAAACAGTAGACTAGGAAATTGGATCGGAGGAGCGACGATTTTCTCGGCACCATGAACAGATTTGTGCCGTGGGCCGAACTGACGGGATCGAACCGTAAGTACAAACAGTGGCATTCCAGCGTGGGGTTGCACGCCGGAGTCCGCAGCCAGAGCGGCCCGGACCGCCGAATATCCGAATGAGATTCGCTTTACGGCGAAATGGCGGCGTAGCCCTGAAGGATACTTGCATCAACAGGAGCGGTCTGCTCACAGCATCGATGGATATAAAAGAAAATATTTTATGGAGCGATGGTGATCGGGTCCTGTTGCGAGAACAGTCTTCGGCGGCGGCCGGGAAGAACACATTGCTTGCGCGGCTTGCTGCCGAGAAACCCACGTCCGCGGACCTCTATCGCCTGGCGCATGAGTTCACGCTGAAGGACGAGCTTGACAGTGCGTGGGCCGTGCGTCCGCTGAGACTCAAGCGCGAGGGCGGACAGGCCTCGTTGGCATTCGAGGATCCAGGTGGCGAACCGCTCGCGCGTCTGCTCAGCACGCCACTGGCGATCGGGCATTTCCTCGAAGTTGCTTGCGGTATTGCGGCCGCGCTAGGCAAGCTTCATCAACGCGGCCTGGTCCACAAGGATCTGAAGCCCGCGCATATCCTCGTGCATTGCGCCGATGGACAGCCGCGGCTCACCGGCTTCGGCCTTGCCTCGCGCCTGCCCCGCGAGCGCCAGGCACCGGAGCCTCCCGAGACCATCGCCGGAACGCTCGCCTACATGGCGCCTGAGCAGACCGGCCGCATGAATCGCTCGATCGATTCGCGCAGCGATCTGTATGCGCTTGGCGTTACGTTCTACCAGATGCTGACGGGTGTCCTGCCGTTTAGCGCTACGGACGCGATGGAATGGGTGCACTGCCATATCGCCAGAACACCGTTGCCACCCAGCGCGCGGGTGACAGCCGTACCGGCAATGATCTCCCGCATCGTCATGAAGCTGCTCGCCAAGACAGCCGAGGAGCGCTATCAGACTGCCGCGGGCGTCGAGCATGATCTGCGACGTTGCCTCGCCGGCTGGCAGCGTCAGCGCCGTATCGACGATTTCCCGCTGGACCAACACGGCAGCTCCGACCGGCTGATGATCCCCGAGAAGCTTTATGGACGTGAGCGCGAAGTCGATACCCTGGTCACTACGTTCAACCGCATTCTCGGGAATGGCGTGCCCCAGCTCGTGCTGGTTTCCGGTTATTCGGGCATCGGCAAATCATCGGTGGTCAATGAGTTGCACAAGATCCTGGTGCCGCCACGTGGACTGTTTGCGTCCGGCAAGTTCGACCAGTACAAGCGCGATATCCCCTATTCCACGCTGATCCAGGCATTCCAGGGCCTAGTGCGCATGCTTCTGGGCAAGTCAGAGACCGAGCTGGCAGGCTGGCGCGCGGCATTGCTCGATGCACTGGCGCCCAACGCAGGGCTCGTCAGCGACCTGATCCCTGAGCTGAAGCTGATCATCGGCGAGCCGCCCCCCGTCGCGGAACTCGATCCGCAGCAGGCGAAACAGCGCTTCCTGCAGGTGTTCCGGCGCTTCATCGGCGTATTTGCTCAGGCCGACCATCCGCTGGCCCTGTTTCTCGACGACCTACAGTGGCTCGATGCAGCGACCCAGGACCTGCTCGTGGATCTGCTGAGCCACCCGGACCTGCGCTACCTGATGCTCATCGGTGCCTATCGAGACAACGAGGTCGATGCGGCCCATCCGCTGACCGCGAGGCTCGAGGCGATCCGCAGCGCGGGCGCGACGATAGAGGAAGTCCGGCTCGCGCCACTTACCGGTGCGCACATCGGGAGTCTGATTGCCGACGCCCTCCACTGTGAGCCTGAATCGATCGAGCCGCTGGCGCGCCTAGTGCGCGACAGGACGGGCGGCAATCCGTTCTTCGTGATCCAGTTCCTGCATGCGCTGGCCGAAGGAAATCTTCTGACGTTCGATCATGATGCGCGGCAGTGGCGCTGGGATACCGAACGCATCCATGCCAGCGGTTGCACCGACAACGTCGTCGATCTGATGGCTGGCAAGCTGACCCGACTACCGGCAGAAGCACAGCACGCGCTGCAGCAGCTTGCCTGCCTCGGGAACACCACGGACATCGCGACCCTGTCGGCCGTGCTCGGCAAGCCGGAGGCGCAGGTTCACTCTGTGCTTTGGGAAGCGGTTCACCATGAACTGGCCGCGCGCCATGAGGGCGCTTACACGTTCGTTCACGACCGGATCCGCGAAGCCGCCTATTCGCTGATCCCTGAAGCATCACGCGCCGATGCCCATCTGCGCATCGGCCGGCTGCTGGCCGCGCAGACACCCGCAGAAAAGCGCGAGGAAGCGATCTTCGAAATCGTCGGGCAGCTCAATCGCGGTGCCGTGCTGATCATCGAACGCGACGAGCGCGAGCAACTGGCCGAACTCAATCTGCTCGCTGGCCAGCGCGCCAAGGCGTCGACGGCCTACACCTCGGCGCTCGCGTATTTCGTCACGGGCGCGGAGCTTTTGAGCGACGATTACTGGCAGCGTCGGCATGACCTGCTCTTTGCACTGGAGCTGAACCGGGCCGAATGCGAATTCCTGACGGGACAACTGCCGGTCGCCGAAGCAAGACTCGCGGCGCTCTCAAAGCGTTCCACGACCACGCTCGACCGTGCCCAGGTCGCATGCAGGCAGATGGATGTCCACCTGGTTCTCGACCAGAGAGACCATGCGATCGCTATTGGCCTCGCCTTCCTTCGCCATGTGGGCATCGACTGGACACCTGATCCGGACGAGGTGACGGTGCGGCGCGAATACGAGCGCATCTGGTCACTGCTCGGCGACCGGACCATCGGGGAACTCATCGATCTGCCTCCGATGGCGAATCCAATCGCCCTGGCAACCGTCGAGGTTCTAACCAAGCTCTTCGCACCTGTTCTGTTCACGAATGGAGACCTCACGTGCCTGACGATCTGCAAGGCGGTCAGTCTCAGCCTCGAGCAAGGTAATTGCGATGCCTCATGCCTGGCCTACGTCCGGTTCCCCAGCTTCGCCGGACGGCTTTTCGGCGACTACCAGGCTGGGCTCCTATTCGGCCAACTCGGCTGCAAACTCGTCGAGCGCCGCAGCCTCGTACGCTACCAAGCCAGCACGTATCTGTCCTTTTCCCTTTATGTTGCACGCTGGGTGCAACCCGCGCGGGCTTGTATTGGTCAGCTGCGCCGCGTTTCAGACATGGCGAACCGGACCGGCGACCTTCCGTTCGGCGCGCTCGCGCGCTGCCACCTCGTCTCGAACCTGCTATTGATCGGCGAGCCGCTAGCCAAGGTGCACCGAGAGGCCGAATTCGCGCTCAAGTCCGCCAAGAAAATGCGTTTCGGCCTGGTCATTGACGTTATTAAACACCAGCTTGCGCTGATCCGGACGCTCAGGGGCTTGACTCCGGTGTTCGGCAGCCTCGATGACGCGCAGTTCGATGAGCTACACACTGAACACCATCTGCCCCAAACCTCGGTAGCGTACGGTTGCTGGTACTGGGTCCGGAAACTACAGGCGCGCTATCTGGCCGGCGACCATGAGGTAGCCTTGCATGCCGCTTCGAAGGTGGATGGGCTACGCTGGATCTTGGACTCGTCATTTGAACAGGCGGAATATTATCTCTATGCCGCGCTGGCCCGGGCTGCCCGGTGCGACTCCGTCCCGGCTGGCGAGCGGTCGCCGCACCTGGACGCACTGAGCGCCCATCACAGGCAAATGCGCACTTGGGCAGATCTCTGCCCGGAGAACTTCGCAGGCCATACCGCGCTGGTCGGCGCCGAGATCGCCCGAATCGAAGGCCGCGTGGTCGACGCCGAGATGCTCTACGAACAGGCTATCCTCTCGGCGCAGGAAAGCGGCTTCGCGCACGTCGAGGCACTGGCCAGCGAACTTGCGTCCCGCTTTTATGCCGCACGCGGTCTTCGAAAGTTTGCGCGTCTTTGCATGCAGGATGCCCACAATGGGTATCTGCGTTGGGGCGCCAACGGCAAGGTGCGGCAACTCGAGGAACAGTATCCGTACCTGAGGACCGAGGAGGCGGCGCCCGGACCGACGAATACGATGGCGGCGCCGATCGAGCACCTCGAGTTGGCGACAGTGATCAAGGTTTTGAAGGCGGCTTCAGGCGAGATCCATCTGGAAAAGCTGATAGAGATGGTCATGCGCACAGCCATCGAACAGGCTGGCGCCCAGAGGGGTCTGCTTATACTGTCGGATGCGAACGGCCATCGGATTGCAGCGGAAGCCACCACCGTCGGCGACGCGGTCCAAGTGCAGTTGTCCACCGCTCCGGTCACCGGAGCGGTGTTGCCGGAGTCGGTCCTCAACCAGGTCTTGCGTACACGTGAGACTACCTTTCTGGATGATGCTGCAGCGGACCCCATGGCTGTCGCGGATCCCTACGTCCGTCTGCATCGCGCGCGTTCCCTTCTTTGCCTGCCCCTGGTGAACGGCGCGAAGCTGGTGGGTGCGCTCTACCTCGAGAACAATCTCACTACCCGCGTGTTCAGCCCCGCCCGGCTCACAGTGCTGAAGATGGTCGCCTCGCAGGCAGCGATTTCGCTTGAAAATGCCCGCCTGTACCGCGATGTCGCGGAACGCGAAGCAAAAATCCGACGCCTGGTCGATGCCAATCTGATTGGGATTGTCATCTGGGGCCTGGACGGACGACTTATCGACGCCAACGATTCATTTCTCCACATGCTTCAGTACGAGCGTGAGGATTTGAAGGCAGGGCTTCGATGGTACGACATGACGCCTGCTGAATGGCAAGAACGCGTCCCTCGAGAGTTCGAAGAGCTTGACGCGACCGGCGCGATGCAACCCTGCGAAAAGGAGTTCTTCAGGAAAGACGGCAGCCGGGTGCCTGTCCTCATCGGCGGCGCGGCATTCGAAGATCAGCCGAATCAGGGTGTGGCTTACATTCTCGACCTGACCGAACAGAAGCAGGCGGAAAGGAAAATCCGCGAGAGCGAAGAGCGCTATCGCGAGGTGCAGACCGAACTGGCGCATGCGAACCGCGTCGCGACCATGGGGCAGCTCACGGCTTCGATTGCTCATGAAGTTAATCAGCCCATTACCGCTATTGTGGCGAATGCCGAGGCCGCATTGCGATGGCTGGACCGCGAGCCCGCCAACATCACCGAGGCCAGCCTTGCGCTCGAGGGTATCGTCAAGGATGGCAGACGCGCCGGAGACGTGCTCAGCGGGATCCGGCAGCTGGTCAGGAAAGCGCCGCCGAGAAAAGAGCCGATGGACATCAACGAGATGATCCAGGAGATCGTCGAACTCGTCCAGGGAGAAGCAAGGAAGTGCGACGCCCGGCTGGAGATGCAACTCGCCAAGGGTTTGCCGTTCGTTGAAGGCGACCGAGTGCAACTGCAGCAGGTGCTGCTCAACCTGATCATCAATGCATTGGAGGCGATGGGCAGTTTCGAGGGAGCTCGATACGTGCAGGTCAGCACGGGCGAGGCGGACGGTGCCGGCGTGATCGTGACCGTGCGCGACTCAGGACCGGGCTTTGGCCCGGATGGTGCCGAGCGCGCGTTCAACGCGTTCTATACCACGAAGGCGACCGGCCTGGGCATGGGACTTTCGATCTGCCGTTCGATTATCGACGCCCATGGCGGACGTTTGTGGGTGGATGAATTTTCGCCGCGCGGCGCGGCCGTTCAGTTTGCGGTACCCCTGCAACCTGCCGTTTCGTCGTGATTTCACGCGCTGCACGGTGAGAGTCGTGCATAGTCGTCAAGCGTGATGGTCTTCGCCGGCTGGCCCTAATGTTTAAGGGCTTCCTGATAAAGGCTTGTGTCGGCTAACGTCACGCGTTTCATTTGATGTGTATGAACTGGGACCTGACCTAACAGCTAGCCGAGGGACTGAACCGAAGAAGGTCCGCATAGGCGTCTTGCCGCGCACGTTCACCTTTGATGTTCACTCTCCTAGTTGTATTGGTCAGGCCATACTATATTGGTCAGGCCATACGTCGCAATCGGTCTGCCGGATCCGAAATCATGATTAACGCGACGGCTACACCATTTCACTCTTTTTCACTTTGGAGAGCTCGCGGAAAGCGATATCTTTGATGGAGCCACTGACTGCGCTGTGCGTTGGCTCTCCCCGAAGCGTTTGAGTCGGTCAGTGCGGTTTTGCTCGATCAACCGCCAACATCTCGCCTGAGCGAGGAGCAAGGAGACCACAATGCCGTCCAGTGTCAATGCCGCAAACAGTGGGAAGTTCAAGATCGGAGGCGAACTCGAAATCAACCGTCTCGGATTCGGTGCGATGCGCATCACGGGCTCCGGAATTTGGGGCGATCCTTCTGACGTTCCCGAGGCGTTACGGACGCTAAGGCGGTTGCCAGAGCTTGGCGTCAATTTCATCGATACGGCAGATTCCTATGGGCCCGATAGCTCAGAGCGACTGATCGCAGAGGCATTACGTCCATACGACGGAATGGTGGTCGCAACCAAAGCGGGCCTGGCGCGCGTTGGTCCGAACGAATGGCGGCCTTTGGGTCGGCCGGAATATCTGATTCAGCAGGCTTACAAGAGTCTGAGACAGCTTGGCGTCGACAAGATCGACCTGTGGCAACTGCATCGGATCGATCCGAAAGTGCCCCGCGACGAGCAGTTCGACGCGGTCAAGTCTCTCATTGACTCGGGTGTCGTCCGCCACGCAGGTTTGAGCGAGGTATCAGTCGAGGAGATCGAAGCTGCCAGCAAGGTGTTCAAAGTGGCGACCGTCCAGAACCGCTTCAATCTCGTGGATCGCAGCCACGAATCCGTTCTGGACTACGCGACCAAGCATGGCATCGGGTTCATTCCATGGTTTCCGTTGGCCGCCGGAGACTTGACACGCCCAGGTTCGGTGCTGGACACAATCGCCACAAAGCATTGCGCCACCCCTTCTCAGATCGCCCTCGCCTGGGTCCTCCGGTCCAGCCCGGTCACGCTTCCCATACCGGGGACATCGAAGGTTATACATCTGGAAGATAACGTGGCGGCGGCGAACATCCAACTGAGCGAAGATGATTTCGACAGCCTGGATAAGGAGGGTCGCGCAGTCTTCGCCAAGAATGGGCCGCGTTTGCCGGCTGCTTAATATCGCCGTTCTGTCCGTGCGTGACAATGCAACGCATTGACCCTTCATGGCGTGTGCGGGGTTTCAGACTGTCCGCTGCCGGACGCGGCGATCGTAGTCATTACCCGTTTTTCCCTGCTGCGAGTCCGTCATGAGTCGGGGTCCTCGGGCGACATACGGTCGCACCGCTGTGATGCGGCCGGAGCTGTCTCCCACTTTCGGACGCAAAGCTTGGAAATCATCTGAGAGCTCAAGTTAGGTTATGGATGCAGTTGACGTTGCGGTGATCTTGAACGCGGCGAGTTGGCTTGAAAAGGGCCACCGGGTATCGCTGGTGACTGTCGTCAGCACGTGGGGATCGGCGCCGCGACCGGTCGGATCAATGCTAGCGATCCGAGAAGATGGTCGTCTTGTGGGTTCCGTCTCGGGCGGCTGCATCGAAGATGACCTGCTTGACCGCTTGCGCCGCGAAGGGATGCATTCGACCTTGCCGCAGGTCGTGACCTACGGTATCAGCGCGGATGAAGCACATCGTTTTGGCCTGCCTTGCGGTGGCACGCTTCGTCTTATCATCGAATACCTGTCAGAGAACAGCCGGCTTCGAGAAGTCCTGACCGCGATCCGCAAGGGCAAGGTGATCGTACGCGCGCTAGATGTCGAGTCGGGGCAGGTCTCGATCAGCGAAATTTTGCATTTGTCGGAGTGCAAGTTTGACGGTCGCCGTCTCTACACGGTCCTCGGTCCACAATATCGAATGCTGCTGATTGGGGCGGGCGATCTCTCGCGCTACGTCGCGCAAATCTCGATTGGGCTTGGATACAACGTCACGATATGCGATCCCCGTGAGGAATACGGGGTCGACTGGAACGAGCCAAATGTGCGCGTTGTCCGGACAATGCCGGATGACACTGTCCTAGATATGCGTCCCGATGCACGAACCGCGGTGATCGCGCTGACTCACGATCCGAAGCTCGACGATCTCGCGTTGATGGAGGCGCTCAAGACGCCCGCCTTTTACGTTGGCGTCATCGGATCGAGGCGCAACGTTGCGGCCCGGCGGGAACGGCTGATGATGTTCGACGTGACGGAAGATGAACTCGGCAGGCTGCGAGGACCAGTCGGGTTGTTCATCGGTAGCCGAACGCCGGCTGAAATCGCCATATCCATACTCGCTGAGGTTACGGCGTGCAAAAATTCCGTTTCCGTAGTTCGTGCGATTGACGTTGAAGCAGGAAAGCACTCATGCGAACGGCGGGCGAACACTGATAGCGGAACTTCGAGCCTGATTCAACCTCCCGTCGAGCATGAGGCTATGCGCTGACGGTTGTGAGGTTCAACGCGAAACGGACACCCCTGAGTCGCCCAAATAAGAGCAACCAATCTCGATTCGGCCGCTTAGAAGCCCTGAGCGGTTATCGCAGGGTGCGCGACAAGCAATACGACACCCAGAATGCAGCCGCCGATGAGTGCGGCGAGCCCAACTGCCACGAACGGCAGCCAGCTAAAGTTCACATTGGCGAAGTCGGCTTCGTGGGCGGCTCGTTTGCGCACTCCGAAGAAACTCCACAGAACGATGCGTACCATCCGGATGAGTTCCATCAATTCCTCCAGTTCGTTGGTTCACGTCGGCTAATGTTCATGCTTCTCGGGGAAGCAGGACAGCAGCAGTTGCGAACAATTTGAGGAATGCAGCCGGAGCCGGGGGGGCGCTGCAAAAGTTTTCGCCAGTTCGACGATCGCCTGGAAAGGCTCCTCCAACAGGTGCCGCGGGTTACGGATGTTCCTGAATGTCCCGCCAGCTAATGTCTGTTCTACGATTTTTGAAGACTTCTGTGCATCGACATAGCCGAACAGTAGAGCCGACAATACGCCGACCACAAAGCCAATGGCTCTACCATGACCAATTACCCAATGTTTCGGGCTGCGGCCTGTCACATCGCACCGTATTACTTCGATACTCCCCGCACTATCGACAAGGCTTGCGCCATCATCGCCGAGGCGGCCTCCAACGGTGCGGAGCTTATCGCGTTCCCCGAAGCCTTTGTGTCGGCTTTCCCGGTGTGGTCGGGCGTCTACGCGCCGGTTGACGTGCATGAATTCTTTCATCGGCTCGCCTCCAGCGCGATCGAGGTTCCCGGACCAGAAGTGCAGCAGTTGCAAGAGGCAGCGCGCCGTCACAGCGTCGTCGTGTCAATCGGCATCAACGAAGGGACTCCTGTCAGCCCAGCGTGCGTTTGGGACAGCAACCTACTGATCGGCGACGACGGTCGCATACTCAATCGCCATCGCAAACTCGTACCGACGTACTGGGAAAAACTCACGTGGGCCAATGGCGATGGCAGCGGATTACGCGTCGTCGAAACGCCGGTAGGCCGCGTCGGTGTACTCGTATGTGGCGAGAACACCAATTCGCTCGCCCGTTTCGCGCTGCTCGCCCAGGGCGAAAACGTCCACATCTCGTCCTTTTCGCCGCGCTGGCCGACACACCCGCCCGGCGAATCGGGTTACGACCTTGAACACGCCATCCGGTTGCGCGCGGGTGCGCACGCGTTTGAAGGCAAGCTCTTCAACATCGTCGCTTCCGGATTCTTGCCTCCCGAGGCGATCGACATGATCGCGCGCGACAATCGCCGCGCGCGCCAGTTGCTGGAAGAGTCGCCCAAGAGCGTTTCGATGATTTTCGGCCCTGACGGTAGCGTGATTAGTGACACGCTGCGCGACGACGAGGGCATCGTGTACGCGGACATCGACCTGGCTCGATGCGTTGTCCCCAAGCAGTTCCAGGATGTTGTGGGTTCTTACAACCGGTTCGATGTTTTCGACCTGCGAGTCAACCGCCGGTCGCTCGCCGCAGCGACATTTGCCGATGACCCCACCACTGAACTCGCCAACGATTCGCGGTCCCGCCGAAACATGCTCGATGCCGATGTCCAAGGACTGCACACTGACCTCGCGCGCGGCACCCGCTGATAGAGTGTCCAATTGATCGACCTGTACAGCGACACGAAGTCGAAGCCAACGGCAGGCATGCGCGCCGCGATGGCTTCAGCGGTGGTGGGCGATGAGCAAGCCGATGAAGACCCGACCACGCTCGCCCTGTGCTCGCGCGTAGCGTCGTTGCTCGGCTATGAGGCCGCGATCTTCATGCCGTCCGGCACGATGTGTAACCTCGTTGCTACGTTGGTACATACCCGCCCCGGCGACGAGTTGATCGCCGATGCAGCCGCACACATCTGTGCGACAGAAGGTGCCGGTGCGTCGGCCATCGCGGGCGTAGCCGTTGCACCTCTCGCCACTCGCGACGGCGTTTTCTCGCCCGCGCAATGTCGCGCTGCGATCCGCGCTCCGTCGCGCACGGCACCCCGTTCCGCGATGGTATCGATCGAGCAAACGACAAATTTCAGCGGAGGCGCCGTTTGGCCGCTCGATACGTTGCGCGGCGTACGCGATGTTGCCCTCGAAGCCAGACTCAAATGCCACATCGACGGTGCGCGGCTACTCAATGCATCGGCAACGACGGGTATCGCCCCTGACGAATACGCATCGGGCTGGCATAGCGCGTGGATCGATTTCAGCAAGGGATTGGGGTGCCCAGTCGGCGCGGTGCTGTGCGGCAACGGCGACTTCATTCGGCAGGCATGGACGTGGAAGTACCGGCTTGGCGGAGCCATGCGCCAGTCCGGGGTTCTCGCCGCGGCGGCACTCTATGCGCTCGACAACCATGTCTCACGGCTTGTCGAGGACCACGCCAATGCGGTGTTGATTGCGGACATCCTGGCCCACAGTCCGCACTTCGGCGTCGATACGAATCCGCCCCGGTCGAATATTCTGCTTTTCCGCACGCAGAATATGAGGATCGACGCGCGCGCCTTCTCCGACCAGGTGCTCGCACGTGGCGTACGGGTCCGCGTCCTCGACGATGGACGGATTCGTGTGACCACACATCTCGACGTCACGCGAGAATCAAGCCAATACGCGGCCGACACTCTCGTTTCAGTCGCGAACGAATGGTCGCTTTAGTACCGAACCCGAATGGGCGGCACTTTGCCGCAGCGATGTTTTCGATTGCAATTCGGCCGCACGATCAAATCCGCAGACGCGACTGCTGCAATGCGATATAGACCATCCTGACGCGCAGGCATAAACG
The DNA here is from genome assembly GCF_038900515.1 of Burkholderia sp. JPY481. Classification (NCBI taxonomy): domain Bacteria; kingdom Pseudomonadati; phylum Pseudomonadota; class Betaproteobacteria; order Burkholderiales; family Burkholderiaceae; genus Burkholderia; species Burkholderia sp. JPY481. The sequence continues at coordinate 1,854 of NZ_JAYMRT010000031.1, read as the reverse complement.
CGTTAAGCTCCTGAATCGCTGCTCTATTGCGCTTGAACTATCTCGGCACTCGCTCGAGGGCTCCGCGAATTCACGAAACGGTCGACACTATGAGAAGTCCGTCACGCACCTTGCATGCCGCGCTGGCCGCGCGTTTATCCGACGAGATCGAGCAGGGTCTCTGGGCTCCCGGCCAACGCTTGCCATCGGTGCGGGATTTCAGCCGAAGTCGCGGTGTCAGCGTGACGACCGTTCTGGCTGCCTATCGAAGCCTCGAAGACCGGCGACTCATTGAAAGTCGTCCATTGAAGGGGTTCTTCGTGCGCCAGACGGCAGATCAGCGGAAGAACGTCGACGGCCCTGCGATATCGCCCGAATTGGCGGACGGGCCCATAACGCACGATGCGTTAAATAGCATGGAAAGCCTCCCCGGCGTAGTGTCGTTCGGCACGGCACTGTGCAACGAAGCACTCTTTCCCGCGGACGCGCTCGCCCGATGCATTGCCACCACAGCGCGGCGTGATAGTGCACTGCTCGCCACGGTATCCTTTTCGCCAGGCGCTCAACGTCTTCGCGAAAGCCTCGCTTCGCATGCCGCAAACTGGAACTGCCAGATCGACCCCGACGAGATCCTGATTACGAACGGTTGTGTGGAGGCGTTTAGCCTATGTCTTCAGACTGTGGGGAAACCGGGGGACGCAGTGATTGTCGAATCGCCGACCTTCTACGGGTATCTCTCCGCCATCTTCCAACTCGGCATGCGACCGTTGCCGGTACAGTTCCACGGCCGCGAGAGCGATGCACTCGATGACGTGGCGCGGCTCGCAGGTGCTAACCGCGTAGCAGCCTGTCTGCTCGCAACGGCGGTGAGCAATCCAACCGGCGCCAATATGACTGACCGAACCCGTCAGCAACTGGTGGCGCTTCTCGACACGCTTGCGATCCCGTTCATCGAGGATGTGACTTTTCTGGACCTGAATTTCGATGCCGTTCAGCGTGCGGCGAAATCATATGATCGAACCGGCAACGTGCTTCTATGCAGTTCGCTATCGAAAACGCTGGCACCCGGACTGCGGGTAGGCTGGGTCGCGGGTGGTCGACGTCACCCGTCTATCGTGGCGTTGAAGCGTGCGATGAGCATCGGTCAACCGCTGATCATCCAGGAGGCAATCGGGGAGTTCCTGCAGGGTGGAGGCTACCGGCACCACCTGAGGCGATTGAGAAAGCACTGCCTCGTTCAGGTCAGGGAAACCATTGAATACCTTCGTGAGCATGCTCCCCAAGGCACATTTGTACGGGAACCGGAGGGAGGCTATGTCTTATGGGTCCGCTTACCGGCGGGACTATCGTCTGTGATGCTTGCAAAGCGCGCCTATAGCGGCGGCATCACCATTGCGCCTGGCACGCTCTTCTCGCCGGATGTTGCATTCGACGACCATGTTCGCCTGAATTGTGGACATCCGCTCGATGAACGCCGGCGTTCGGCACTGGCACACCTCACCAGATTGATGAGCGAGGCAGCAGGTTGATCCTGCGACACGAGGCCGACGTACGGCGCCTTTAGCACGCCTCTTCGATCAGCGCCCTCGCCGCCCTGAGGTCTGCCGAATCGAATCCTTCTTCGAAACGCCCGTAGGTTTGCTTCAGCGACCCGATCGCTTCATCGCCTTGCCCCTGCCGCAGGCGTAGCCGCGCCAGACTGGTGACCGCTCGCAGTCGCCAGCCCAGGGCCGCCTGACTGTCGGCGAACGTGATCGCCTGCTCGAACAGGCGCGCGGCGCCGCTCTCGTCTGCCGCCGCCGCATGAACCTCGCCCCGCACACGCAGCAGTTCCGGCATGCTGTACGCGCCACCATGCCGCTGCACCCGCTCGAA
>NZ_JAYMRT010000030.1:0-59056 GCF_038900515.1 Burkholderia sp. JPY481 | reverse complement strand
TTCGGTGCTCTCCCGTTTAGCTGAGGTCGCACCACCTTATGACGAGCCCAAACTCAGCCTCAATACGGCGCGCTCCGAATTTATGCAAACAATTGTCAGAAAGAAAAATTCGCGAATTGGATCGGGCGCATGCCACGCCGTTTTCCTGCGTGCAGTGAAGCCTGTCAAAGCGTCGCCGTCACCCCACCATCGACATAAAGAACATGACCGTTGACGAAGTCCGACGCGCCGCTCGCGAGGAAGATCGCCGCGCCCACCAGATCCTGCACATCGCCCCAACGCCGCGAAGGCGTGCGATTGACGAGCCAGTTGCTAAACGCTTCATCGTTGACCAGCGCGTCGGTCAGTTCCGTCCTGATGTAGCCTGGGCCGAGTCCATTGACCTGAATGCCATACTGGCCCCAATCGATCGCCATGCCTTTCGTCAACATTTTCACGGCGCCTTTGCTCGCGGTATAGGCGGCAATATTAGGCCGGCCGAGTTCGCTTTGCACCGAGCAGATATTGATGATCTTGCCGCGCCTACGCGCGATCATGTGCCGCGCGACCGCCTGCCCGACCAGAAACACGCTATCCACATTGGTCTTCATCAGTTGTTCCCATTGCGCATGGGAGAACTGCTCGAGCGGCGCGCGCCGCTGCATGCCGGCGTTGTTCACGAGAATATCGATCGAGCCGATCTCGCTTTCCATCTGCGCCACCGCCGCGTCCACCGCGTCCGGAGCAGTCACGTCGAAACATCGCCCGTGCACCTTCGCGCCCGGGTCGCGCAGGCGGCTGACCGCTTCAGTCAGCCTCGCTTCATTGCGGCCGTTCAGCACGACTTCGGCACCGGCGCCCGCGAGCCCTTGCGCCAACGCATAACCGATACCGGTACTCGATCCGGTAACGAGCGCGCGGCGCCCACTCAGGTCGAACATCTGCAGACTGTGGTTCAAATCATCCCCCTTTTTGCATTCGATGTACCAGCGTTCGAGTCGTGAAGCTAACCCGATGAATCGAGATCGTGCCGGAATCGGCGGCGCTGCGCGGCGTCGGTGATGCAAGCTTCGACCCGTTGAACGAACTCGTCGAAACTTGCGGCATGCCGCGCCTCGCGACTGGCGATCATCTTCGCGATCGGCCCCACATAGACGGCCAGTTTAACGGCGACGGCATCGATGCTGGCCTGATCGATCGCACTGCCCGGTGACGTGCCTGCGGCGCTCGCGGGCGAGACAGCCGATACCTTCGCCGCAGCCGCCGCGACGCCTGAGCCCGGCGATGACGACGCGACCATCGACATATCTGGCGAGCCCGCCGTCAGCCGCGCGAAGGCCTGCTCGAATTCGAGCCGCGCCGTGTCGGGCAACCCCGCCGCCAGTTGCGCGCCGAGCGCCGGCAGGTCGCTCGCCTGGGTGGCCGCGCGTCGCACCAGCAGGCTCGCGAGCGGGCCCATGTGGATCGCGAGTTGGCGTTCGATGCGCGCGAGCATCTCAGGCGACCAGCTCCGCGGCGCCGAAGGCACAGGCATCGGCGGGTTGCCGCCAGCCGTCGCGTGCGCCGGCAAGGAAGCGGACGCGGACCAATACGCGGAGGGCGCCACGATAGTCCGGTCATCGTCGGCCGCGGCGGGTGAGACGGCCAACGACCTCAAGCTCGCGAGCCATTCCGCGGCCGAACCGAAGCGGTCGTCCGGCCGCCGCGCGAGTGCCCTGGCGAGCATCGCGTCGATCGCCGGCGGCAATGCGGAGACGATTTCCGATGGCCGGGCCGGCGCATCTTTGAGGATCTTCTGCCTGATCGTAGCCGGCGAGCCGACGAATGGCTGACGGCCGGTCAGCATCCGGTACAGCACGACGCCGGCCGAGAACAGGTCTGCGCGCGCATCGACCGATTCGCCCTCGAACTGCTCGGGCGACATGTAGCTCGGCGTGCCGATCATCCACCCGGACGAGGTTGCCGATGAGCCGATGCGCGCGACGCCAAAATCGGCGACCTTCAGCAGTCCCGCCGCCGTGACGAGCAGATTCGCGGGCTTGATGTCGCGATGCACGACGCCCGCCTCATGCGCATACGCGAGCGCGGCAAGCAATTGCGCAAGCCAGTGAAAAGCGTCCGAGAGCGGCAGCGGGTGGCCGGGCGCCAGCAAGGTATCGAGGCCATGTCCGGCGACGTACTCCATCACGATGTAGGCCGTATCGCCGTCTTCGCCGAAATCGTGGACCGTGACGATGTTCGGATGCGCGAGCCGACCGGCCGCGCGCGCCTCGTTGCGAAAACGCAGCAGCATGTCGCCGCTACTGTCCTCGCTGGCGAGGAGTTCACGGCGTACGGTCTTCAGCGCCACCGGTCTTTCCAGGTGCGGATCGAACCCGAGATAGACGACGCCCATGGCTCCCGTGCCGAGCACCCGGTCGATCCGGTACTTGCCAATCCGAGTAGGCGTTGCTTCGTTGCTCATGCGGGTTCCGATCGAGGGGCGCCTGGCCGATCACGCCAGCTTACGCCCCCAGCATCCGCAGCGCTTCGACGAGACTCGTTTTCATGCGGTTGAACGACACGGCGAGCGACGCGATTTCGTCGCCGCCGCGCGTCGAAAACGATGCGGTGTCGAGCTTGCCGAGGCTGACTTCATCGGCCGCGCGCGACAAAGCCTTGAGCCGCTTCGTCACGAGGAAATGCACCATCAGGTTCAGCGCGATCAGCACGCAGCCAAACACCGCGGCGAACGACAGCATGAACGTGCGCCACACGCTGTGCGCCTGTCCCAGCGGCAGCGACATCGGCACGGACACGACCTGCGCGCCGATCGTTTCATGCAAAGGCCAGTTGAAGCCGTTGGCCGGCCCGTACTTGTCGATCATTGTGCGCGGCGCCGCGCTGGGCGTGCTGTGGCATTCGAGGCACGCGGCCGAGTCGATGCGGGTCGGCCGCGCGATGTAGAGACTCGGGCCCGACGGCGTCGCGCGTTCGCCAATCAGTTCGGGCAGTTCGGGGTGGTCGTGCAGGCGCCGGATCACATCGGTCTCCCAGTCCGTGGCGCGGTCGCGCGGGTTGGTCGGATCGAGCATCGCGCTCTTGTACGAGAAGCCCGGAAATTTCTTCTGGATCGCGAGCAGGCTTTCGACCGCGGAATATGCGGGAATCGACTGCGGCACGAACGCGTATTTGATCTGCGTGGCAAGCAGCGGCGTCACCTGTTCGGACGTGTAGTTCTGCGCCGCGGTGGCGGCTTCGATCATCAGGCTCGCGTCGCGCACGGTCGTCTGCACCGCGTTTTGCTGCAACACCCGGTCGGCCACGAAGCCGGTCGCGGCGAATCCCGCGGCGAACACGACGAGGAAGGCGAGATTGAACTTCACGGTCAACGACAGGTTCATGGCTGCTCCACGCGAATGGTGTGCAAGGGCGTCAACGCCCGGTGGTGCATGGTATGTCAATGATGCTCGTCGTCGTCCGCCGTCGGTTTGTCCCGGTATATCGAGCCGGGGCCGTATGGTGGACGCACTAGCGGCGGTGCTGACGCGGGCCTTTTGGGTGGCTCGCTCGCCGGGCGCGGCGGCGGTGGCGGATGCAAAATCGGCCGCCATTCCGGCAAAACGTCCAGATGGCTATTGACCTGCGCGCGAAAGGCAGCAGTTTTCAGCCGCGGCACGAAGCGTTTGACGAAAGTGCCGCGCTCGCTGACGCTGCTCGTGAGCCAGTCCGAGACGTCGGCGTAATCGACGGCGCGCAGTGGCGCGGCAAGTTCGTGTCTGCTCGGGAGCCGCCCCGCTACCCCGACCAACGCGTCCCGAAAGCCCGGCGGCATCGTGCCGATGAACTCCGCGGACGGCCGGGGTTGCGCGCGCAGGGGTTCGTCGGCATGTCGCTCGAGGTACTGGCCCGCGCGCAAGGTCAGTTTGGGCGCCTGGGCAGGGGCGCGAACGACGGCGATCGCGTCATCGCCGGACTCCGCGAAGATGGCGGCGCGCTCGCCGGAGGTCATCGTGACGACCGACCACGGACCATTGCCTGAAGGTTTGAGTTCGAGGCCGTGAAGCTCGATCGACAGCGGCGCTTGCGTGGCTGCGCTCGGGTTGCGGGTGACCTTGAGCCAGCCGCTGAGCATCGTGATTTGCAGCGGTCCCGCCGCGGCGTTTTGCGGCGCCGACGGCGCGTTGAGCAGCACTTGCGTTTGCGGCCCGAGCGCGATCAGCGTCCCCGCACTGTCTTCGAGTTGCGCGGACTTGCCGGCGTCGGTTTCGATGATGTCGTCGTCGCGCAGTCTGGCGCCCTCCCCGGTCCGATACAGCGAGGCGCCGCGAATTACCGACACCGGACTCTCGGCGAACGACACGACGACCTCCGCATGCACAAGCGGCACCGCCGACGCGAGCAGAGCCAACGCGCCGCGCGCGCGTGCGCGCAAGAAGGCCGACGCCAGCATGACGAGGAAACGGCGAGCGAATGGCATCATCGGGGTCCGACGTCGGGGGCTGCGGTACTGTGTATCGTAGACGGTCCGATTCGTCGAGGGGTTCACCGACGATCGCCGACGCACAACGTATTTGCCCCAATCGCGGCACGCGAACCGCCGCGCCCGCGTCAATTCGCAAACGTCGCCAGCTTGAACGTGCACGCAGTCGCCCCCGGCATCAGCAGCCCCTGCTCCACGCCGACGGGCACCTGACTCTTGCCCGGCCCGTATAGCCAGTAGGTGAAGTAAAGCGCTCCCGCATGACTGACCGCGAGCCGTTCCAACGCCTGGAATGGCCCCGAATTGATCTTGCCCAATTGCGGCACGAGGTTGATATCGGTCGAACCGCCGAGCGTGTGCGGAATCGCGTGGCCGCGATGGTAAGTCCCGCCGTTGGCGAGCGGGTGTCCGCGCATCCGCGTGGCGATTGCCTTGCGCGGCACCGCACTCTTTCCCTGACTGATGCCCCACGCCGCGACGAGGCGCTCGGTCGACATGTCGAACAGATAGGAAAACTGGCTCACGGTCGTTTCGAGCAAGTCGCACGATGCCACGCGCCCAACGTAGTCATCAGCCCACAGGTCGACTAGCAGCGGCGCGACCTCGTCGTTGAACGCGTCTGCCGCATGCGCTTGCGACAGGCGCGGCAAAATGCGGTTGAGTTCTGCGTAATCCGTCATACGTCACCTCGACAGCGCGTTTCGCGCGGGCTCGCTTCGTCCTCGCTTGGTCCTCGCTATCCGCCCGCTCTCGCGACCGCCTCCTGCAAGCGCCGCCGCACCTTGCCGACATCGATGCCGCCGGGTCCCGGCGTATCGATGATCGGCATATAGCGCGCGGGCGTATGCAGCAAGTAGGCCTGCATCTCATCGATCACGATCCGGTCGCTCGGGTCATAGCCGAGGTTCTCCAGTTGCCGGGTCAACTCCGCGCGTTCCTCGTAGCTCAGTACCTGCCACCAGAACGCGCGGCACGCGTGCGCGTATGCGCCGTCCGAGAAGTACTGCCAATGACCCAATTCGTGACTGAGGATCGCCGCCCTGACCGTGGCGTCGATCATCTCGCCGCCCGGCGCGCGACCCAGCCCGGGAATGGTGATCAGAAAGTCGTGTGCGTTGGCCGCTTTCCAGGTCCCCTGCTCGTCGCGAATCAAACGCCATCGCACGAGAATCGTCTGCAGAGTGCGCTCGCCCTGGTTCAGCACCACGCCCTGCTCGCGCGCGAGTTCGAAGAAATGCGTCAACTCCTCCGTGCTGAAGTTGTTGCCCGCCGTCAGCCCGGTCGGGTCGGTGCCGAAGCGCCGCGCGTGAGCCGCGATGGCCGCCGCCGACACCACCCGGTCGTGCGGCATGTCGCGGCGTTCGAGCAATGCCACCACGCGCGCGAACATCGCGCCCTGTTGCTCAAGGCTCGCCGCCTGCATCACATAGAGGCCGGGATGGTCCGTCACGGTGAACAATTGCTGGCGGGCGTCGGGCGCCAACGCGGCGGCGAGCTGGGCAAGCGGCAAGCGCACCGCGCCGGTGTCGTCGTCGACGGCGGCGGGTCGGTTGGCGGCATTGTTCGAGGCCTGCGGACCGGCGGCGACCGCGACCATAGTCACGCACGCGAACAGCAGCATCGCCCGTGTCGCGACGTCGCAATACACGCGATAACGTGTCATCGGCGGCAACCTCGAAAGCGCCTAATCCGTGACCGTGACGATCGTCACCCGACGGTTCTCGGGCGCCGTCGGATTGCGCTTGTTCAACGGATCGGAAGAACCCTTGCCGAGCGACGACAGCCGCTCCGCCGCGATGCCGTCCTTCTGCGTGAGATATTCGACCACCGCGGCCGCACGGTCTTCGGAGAGCTTCATGTTGGCATCGGCCGACCCGCGAGGATCGGCGTGCCCTTCGACGCGAAACCGGTACGCCGCGAGTTTCTCCGACTGCAATGCGCCGGCGACCTTGTCGAGCGCGGCCTTCGCGCTGTCGGTGAGCGTGGCCGAATTGGTGGCGAACGTGATCAGGATCTGCGCGGCGGGTTTTCTCGCGGCCGCGGGGCGCGGCGCGGCGGACGGCGGCTTGTTCGACAGCACGAAGCCGCGCGTCACGACGTTCTCGCCCGTCTCGCTCGACTCGTCGGGTTGGAGCGCGCGCGTCACCGACTGCTCGTTGATGTCCTGCTCGTGCAGGACCGGTTCGGCTGCGCGCGCGGCCGTGCACAGCAACGCAAGCACGCACAGCGCAGCGGACAGAACGCTGCCTGGAAAGCGTCGTGCGGGACAGGAATAGGTCAGGCGTGACAGGCGTGACAGGCGTGACAGGCGTGACATACGGCGATCTCCGCGCAATGGAGTTGCGGTAAGGCCGCCAGCGCCCCGTCTCGGACCGTCGGCGAACATCGGCGGGAACCGGCGTATGACAGCCTCATCACTTAAAGACGAATGACGGGAAGTCAATTTGAAACGCTGCTCCTTACCCCGCGCCGCGCGTGTGTGTGAGGCCGTGACTACGCGACCGGGCTCGAAATCACGTCGATCAGCGAGTCCCACTCCTGCCCGCCGACGTCGAGCAGACTCGCGAACTGCAGGCCGGTCGTCGCGGCTGTGGAAACTCTCACCGAAGCCGGCACCGCCGGCGATCCTTCGCTCCACCAGACCGCGTGTCCCACTGCGACGGTCCGTTCGAGCAAGGCCGCGAATCCGCCGTCGGCTGCATCGGGGATGGCGAGCCGCCACGGCATCAAGGTGCGATCCTCGTTGAACAGGCTCTCGGCACACAACGCCGCGTCGAATGCATCGAGGGCGAATTCCGGCGTCAGTGTCGACAAGGCCAAGGTCACCAGCCGGTCATACCATCCTTGCGCATCGGACAGTCGCCGTTCGAGTTCGGCGCCGTCGATCGCCTCGGCGATCGTGAACGGAAAATAGCGCCCCACACGGTCCACGCCGGGCGTCAGAACGCCCGCCCACGCGCTCGGGCCATACAGACCCGCGCCAAGCGCGAAACACCACACAGGGGCATTCAGATACAGTTCGAGCCACTGCGCGCCGAAGCGCTGCCGCGCGAGCAACATGCCTTCCTGCAAGCGCTCATCCCAACGCGTGACGAACTCGGCGTCCAGGCGCCGTCCTACGAAATCGCCATGCGTGCGCACCTTGCCGAAGAAACCGGGCCCCGGCGCCGGCTCCTGCGCATGCTCGCCGCTCATAGCCGATCCGGACAGCGGAACTGCTCGAGCATCGCGCGACGAAACGGATTCACGATGCTGCTGGCCGCCAGTTCGAAGTCCGCGCGCCGGCCATCCGAGTCGAAGCTCAGGCGGAAGCGGTCAGGTTGCGCGGTAGGTTGCAGGCGCGCGTCGTCCATCAGATGCAGCAGTGCCCACGGTCCGTCGGCGCGCGCCGCCGGTGCATTGCCCGGTGGCGTGAACTCGACGTGCGCCTGGCCGGTGCCCTTGCCGCTCGGCCACTGGAACACCATCGATTGCGGCGCGTCGGGCTTGACGACCATTTGCTGCCCATCGATGTCGAGCGTGAACTGGGTAATCGATGGATCGATCGTGAGCGGCTTCACCGTGAAACGGACCGACACGTCGCGGCCGCCAGCCCGGAAGAACGCATCGCGGATCTGCGCCGCGCGCTGGAATTGCGCGAGCACGTCGACCGGGATGCCGAGCGTATCGACGCCGCTGCGCCACTTCCACTGCGGTCCCGACATGTCGACCATCGTTGCGAGGTTCTTCTGGAAGAAGTCGTCGATCAGGCCGCCCGGGCTCAGCAGCTTGCCGAAGTCATCGGGTGCGACGTCGCGCGTGGAGGTGCGCACCAGCGGATAGCGGCCGTCGAGCGCCTGCCGGCACAGCTGCGCCACGTTCGCCTGCCACAACGCGTTCAGGCGCGCCCGCTCGCCGCCCACCATCAGCGACCCCGCGCCGCCCGCGACGTCGGTGGCCACCGTCGCGAGCGGCGGCGGCGCCCCCTGGGCGACCAGCTTGAGCTTGTTCAACGCGTCGCCGGGCGGCGGCGGCAAGCCCTGGCGGCGCGCCGAGTCCGCGGCCTCCAGATAGGTCGCGGCGTCCTTCAGCGCGGCGAGCTGCGTATCGAGTGGAACTGGGCCCGGTGCGCCGGGTTTGCCGGCGAGTTCATGCAGCGCCTGGAAATGCGCGTCGACCGGATTGAGTTCAGCCGGTGCGGGCGGCGCGGCGTCTTCCGGCTGATTGCCGAGCGCGCTCTCGAGACGCTTTTTGGCCGCATCGAGCTTGTTCGTCAATGCGGCGACGCCCTGCTCCGTCAACGAGCCGCCCGTTCTGGTGCTGCCCAGCGTGGTTTCCTGCGCCGCGGCCAGCATCAGCGAGCGCAGCGGCGAGTCGGGCGCCGCGAGCACATTCGCCACGCGCGCTCCCTGTTGCACGCCGTCGAACGGCACTACGTCGATATCGTTCAGCAACGCGTCCCACTGGCGGATGTACTCGTCGTAGTAAAGCCGCGTGATGCCCGCCTTCAGATCCTCGAGTCCGTTCGGCGTCAAGACCGATTCCTGACGGCCGAGCACCCAGTCGTCCTTCGCGATATCGATCACCGCCGCGTCGCGCAACTGGCCGAACTTCTGATAGCCGGCCCGCGTGTACGCGCCTGAAACACCGCGCGTCAACGGCGCGCCGCTCTTGCGCACGAGCACCAGCGACGCATTGCGCCCCGCCGCGTTGGCGACGCTGAACTCCGGCAGTCTGCTCTGTTCGAGATCGCGTTTGACGCGATTGAACAGGCGCTGCGTCAGCGGCATTTTGGCGAGCGTCGCGCGCGCCTGCGCGATCAGCTCCTTGTCGAGCGGCAGCGACGCGTCGAAGCGCGCCGGCTCGAACAACGCGGCGAGATGGCCGTCGATATCGTTGCGCTGATCGTCGCTCGCATCGCGCAACGGCCCGCGGCGCCAATCGACGTCGGCCCACAAGCGCACCGAGTCGGCGTCGAAATGCATCGAATCGCCCAGCATCAGATACGCGCGCAAGACTTCGTACTGGAAGTCGGGATTGTTCGCGTCGCCGCGGCGCAATTCTTCTTCCATCCGGCTCACCACCAGAGGCAGCAGCGTCTGCCGCAACAGCCGCCGGTAACTGGCCTGCGCTTCGAGGCCGAGCTTGTCGCCCTGATAAAGGCCGAGACGCGACAGCCACGGCACGCTTTTAGCGCGGTCCGCATAACCGCCGGGCAGGTCGCGCGCGGCATTGAGCAGCGGCAGCAGCGCCAGCGGGTTGTCGCCGGCCTGAGTGGTCTGCGCGAGCTTCTGCAAGTCGGTGACATGCTGTTGAACATCGGCGATGTACGCGCGATTGCGTTGATAGCTGACGAACAGCAGTACCAGCGCGAGCACGGTGACGACACCGATCGCCGCCAGCGCGGCGCGCTGGAACCACGCGCGGCGCCGCTCCAGCTTCTGGTTCACGCCCGCGAGTCCGGCTTCCTCGAAGATCACGCCGCGGAGCAGCCGCGTGATGAAGTACGCGCGCCCGCTCGCCGGATCGGGCAGCACCGCCTGTTGCTGGAAGCCGAGCGCCGAGGCCACCGCGCTCATCACGCGATCGATCGGCCGGCCTTCCTGGGTGCCGCTCGTGAAGTACACGCCGCGCAGCAACGCGGACTGCTCGAAGCGCGTGGTGCTGAAGGTTTCGTCGAGAAAGCTCTTCAGCACGGCTTGCAGACCCGCGAACTGCTGCGGGAATCCATAGACGAGCGCACGCCTGCGCACGTCGGTCTCGCGCTGCATGCGGCTCAGCACGCGGGCTTGCAGCTGCTTTTCCAGCGCGCCGAATTCGGCGGGAAATGCGGCCAGTGCGTCGTCGGGCGAACCGCCCTCGGTGAACGGAAACGTCATGCCCCAGACCTGTTCGCGCTCGTCGCGCCCGAGGTCGTCGAAGAATTCGGCGAAGCCCGCGAGCAGATCGCATTTGGTCACGACCACGTAGACCGGAAAGCGCATGCCGAGCTTGCCGTACAGTTCCCTGAGACGCTCGCGCACGGCTTGCGCCTGCTGCGCGCGTTGCGTGTCGGACAGTTGCAGCAGGTCGCGCGTCGACAGGGCCACGATCACGCCGTTCAGCGGCCGGCGCGGCCGATACTTGCGCAGCAGTTGCAGGAAGCCGGCCCACGCGGCCTGATCGGCTTCGGCGAAACTATCCTGGGTGGTGAAGCGGCCCGCGGTATCGAGCAGCACCGCGTCGTCGGTGAACCACCAGTCGCAATTGCGCGTGCCGCCCACGCCGCCGATCGACTGTTTGCCGAGCCGCTCGGCGAGCGGAAACTTGAGCCCGGAGTTCAGCAGCGCGGTGGTCTTGCCCGTGCCGGGCGCGCCGACGAACATGTACCACGGCAACTGGTACACGTACTGACTGCCGAAGCGCCCCTTGACCCGCGCCTTGCGCAAGGTTGCCATCGCGGCTTCGAAACGCTGCTTCAACGCGGCGATGTCGGCCTCGGATTCTTTCCTGCCGGGCTCGGCCGGTCCTTCCGCCACCACGCGGGTGAACCTGATGTTGGCCACACGCATTGCGATCCAGCGCACGCCCCAGTACACCGCCCACACCAGCAGCAGCGTGATGATCGCGGTCCAGCGGCTGCTGTCGCTTTCGAGCGGCTCATGACCCGCGTACGCGAAGAGCGGCCCCTCGACCCAGATGATCAACGACAGCGCGAGCACGCCGAGCAACGACAGCACGATGGCTCGTCTGAGCCAGCCAAAGATTTTCATATCCGGCTCCCCTGTGCCACGCGCGACGGACTGATCCCGCAGGCCTTCACGATGCCGCTCCCGGCGCCAGCACCGTGATATCGACGCGGCGATTGCGCGCGCGATTCGCGGCTGTATCGTTCGGCGCGATCGGCTCGGCGTCGCCGCGCCCTTCGGCGCTGAAACGCGCCGGGTTGCCGGCCCGCGACGCGAGCATGTCGCGCACCGCTTCGGCGCGCGCCTGCGACAGATGCCAGTTCGACGGGAATCGCGCGGACAAGACTCGCTGGTTGTCCGTGTGTCCCGCGACCACCACGTTGCCCGGCACTTCTTTCAACGCATCGCCGATGCGCTGGATCAGCGGCACGAAGCCCGCGGCCACATCGGTACTGCCCGACGCGAACAGGCCGTCGCCGTTGATCGTGACGACGGTCCGGTCGGGCAACTCCGACACCTGCACGAGACCGCGGGCGATTTCCGGCGCGAGGAATTGCGACAGCTTCGGCGCGGGCTTGGGCGCCGCCGCCAGTTTCGACGCGAGCACCGGTGCCGGCGCGACGCGGATGCCGTGCAGCGCTTCGAACACGCGGTCGGACATGTCGTTGAGCCTGAAGCTCAACACCAGATGAGCGATCACCAGCACGAGGCAGGCGATTGCCGCCGCGACCCACAACGGCACCAGTTGCAGCAACGGCTTGCGCTCGACCTTGACCGGCAGCCAGTGCGGCGACAGATCGCGTTCGGCCGCGCCGCGCTGGCCGCGAATCATCTGTTCGAGGCGTTCGCGGATCGTGTCGAGCTGCGTGCGGCCACCGTCGATCAGACGGTAACGGCCTTCGAAGCCGAGGCCGAGAATCACGTAGATCAGTTCGAGCACGTCGATATTGCCCGCGGGGTTCTGCGCGAGACGCTGCAGGATCAGGAAAAAGCGCTCGCCGCCCGAAGCCTCGTTGTGGAACGTCACCAGCAGGCTGCGGCTGCCCCACAATCCCGCCCCCCACGGCGTGCTGGCGATCGCTTCGTCGAGAAACGTGCACAGGCAGTAGCGCGAGGCGCCGAGCTTCTCGTCGTCGATACCATTGGCGCGGCCTTGCGTCTCGAAGTTGCGCACCATTTGCATCAGCTGGTTGCGCAGGTCTTCGACATTCGGATGGGTCGGCAACTGGCGCAACGGCAGCGCCAGTTCGATCAGCGGATTGGCCGCGCGCAACAGCGGATTCAAACCGCCGCCGGCGGGCAGCATCGGCGCGGGCGTCGCGGCGGTTGCGATGAACGGCGCCCGCGTGCCGCCCGGCGTCGGAATCAGGATCGTCGCGCCGGGATCGTCGGCGGGGCCACGCGGTTCGTCTGGACTCACGATGAACTTCCTCAATCAATGCGTCAGCGGCGAATTGCCCAGAACTCCATCGTCAGTCCGGGAAAGTCACCGGCGACGTGCAACGCCATGCCCGCGGAATTCGCGAACTGCTTCCACAGCTCGTTGCCGCGATCGAGTTCGAAGTAGGTAAAGCCCGCATGGAACGGCAGCTGCCGCGGCGCCACCGGCAACGCGCGCAGGCCGACGCCCGGCAATTGCAGATTGACGAGATCGCGAATGCGTTCGATCGGGCCGATCTTCACCTGCGGCGCGAAGCCGGTCAGGATGTGCTCGGCCGGCATTTGCGCGCGCACCGCGAGCACGAAGGTCGCGCCGGCAAACAGCGTCTTGTCCGGCACGATCGCCACGCGCAAACCGAACTTGCGCTCTTCGAGCGGGATCGCCACCGCGTGCGGGTCCATCACCATGCTCAGCGACGCGCGAATGTCGTCGATCACCGGCGCGAAGGTTTCGCGCAGCCACTCATGGCGATACACCGGATACGCCGGCGGCCGCTTCGACGCCTGGCTGAAAGTTGTCAACTCGCCGGCCAGCTGCACGGCCAGCTGGTACAGCGCTTCGGGATGCAAACCGGTCATCGTCGACAGATGCGCGGCGAGCGGCTCGTGGCGATTGATCAGTTGCAGCAACAGAAAGTCGGCCACCTCCGCGACGCCGGTCACGCCGGGCTGCGCAAGCCGTCCGGCCAGCGCTTCGCCGCGCTGATGCAGAAGGCCCACGAGGTCGTCGACGAACGCCGCGAGCCGGCGCGCCACCCGGTAGTCGAGACACGGCGGGCTGTAGTCGTTTTCGAGCACGACGCGGTTGTCCGGCAGACGCTCGAGCACGCGCGCGACGCCGAGCGCCGTGTACGCGTTCGCCACGTCGGGCGCGAGCGCGAGGCGCACCCGCAGTTTGCCGATCTGCAGCAACGCCGCGCCGGCATTCGGATCGTTGCTGTCGCTGACGTCGAATTCGGCGACACGGTGCCGCGCGAAGTTCTCCTCGCTGGCTTCGTTGCCGGTTTCGGCGACGCCAGGCCTGCGCACCGGCAGCGCCAGTTGCACCAGCATGTTGCGGGTGCCTTCGGGAATCTCGAGCGGCTCGGGCAGATCATCGTCGGCGGGCAGATCGAACGGCGTGCCGTCCGGCATCACGCCCGAGCACGACAGCAGCGCGAGCTTGCCGAGCTTGAGCAGCGGCTCGTCGATCTCCAGCGCGGTAAAGCCCCAGCTATACGGACGCAGGCCGGCCGCGCGCGTCTCCAGTTGCCGCTGCAGATAGCGGTCGTGCTGCTGCAGATGCTGGGGCTGCAGAAACATCCCCTCCGACCAGATGACTTTGCTGTTCCAGGACATGTTGTCTCGTTCAAATGTTGCTAGGTGGGATCGCCGGGATGTTTCGGCTGACGCTCGCGGGCCGCGCGCAGTTCGTCGATCTGGGCCTCGTACGCTTCATTGAACGCCTGACCGAAGAACTTCTGGAAGTCGTCGTCGGCATCGCGCGCGACGGCGCCCTGCAATGCGACGAACAGATCCCACAGTTTCGCCTTGCGGTTGGACAGCACTTTTTCGAGCGCGCCGGTGTCTTTCAGCTGCGCTTCGATCGAAGCGGGATTGAAGCGCCCCAGCACGTGCGCGAGCGCCGCGCGCATGCCGGCGAGCACGGCGAGCTCGTGCGCCTCGATATCGTCGAAGGCGCGCCTGAGCGCTTCGTCGGGCGGCAGATAACCGGCCGAGCGGCCGGTCAGCATCTGCGCCAGCGCGCTGTCGACGTCGGGGAAAAATTTGAGCGGGTTGTTGTCGCGCGCGACGATTATCGTCATGTCGAGACGGGCTTCGCGCTTGGTCATCGAGCGCGCGCGCAGCACGCCCATCGTGCCGCGCAGCGCTTCGCGCAGCATCGTGCCGACCAGACGCGCGAACTCCGGTTCGGGCAGGTTCGGCGCGCGCGACGGGTCGAGGCCGAGGCCTTCGAGCAGCGCCTGCATGATCGCGGGGTTCTGGCTCGTGGTGGTGGCGGTGGCCGTTTGGCGAACCGGGGCTGGGGCTGGCTGCGCGCTCGGCGCTGGTGCCGGAGACGGTGATGCGGTCGGGCCCGCGGATGGAGCCGGCCGCTGAACCGGCTGCGCCACTGGCTGCGGGGCCGGCTCCGAAGCGGGCTCGGAAGCGGGCTCCAAAGCGGACTGCCCAGCCAGCGACGGCCCCGGCGCCGCAGCCGGCACGGCAACCCGCGCGGTGGCGGCCTGCGGCGCGACCACGGGCACGATCACCGGCACCACCGGCGCCAGAGGGGTCGATGGCGCGAACTGGGTCGACGGCGTGGACGGCGCCGACGGTATCCCGAACAGATCATCGAACGGTGTTGGGGCCGACCCCGCCGCGCCGGGATCGAGCAATCCCGGCGGCAAGCCGGTCGGGCCGCCCAAAGGCGCCGCCGACGGCGCGGGCGCAGTGGGCCATCCCGGCAACTCGTGCGCAGGACGCGGTGCGGCTTGCGGCCCGCTGGCCGGCCCCGGCGTTTCCCACTGCGCCAACGCATCCGCGAGCGGGTCGTAGTCCGCCGGGATGCCTCCCACGGGCGTGGCCGGCCTGCCGGGCTCGGGCCGGGATGCCTGCGGCGCCGAGAACGCCTGCAACTCCGGCGACACATGATCGCTCTCCGAGCCCGCAAAGCCCGGACGCGTCGAGATCCGCTGCTGTGCGCCGAAGCCCGGCTGCCCGAGCGGATCGAGCGCGCCGAGCTGCAACACGTCGCCCTGCGAATCGGCGGGCAACGGTCCGCTGAGCACTTGCGCGGCACTCAGCGGATCGTGGCCGCCCGTCAGCCCGCGCACGTCCGCCGCCTGCTCGCCGATCGACACCTCCAGCAGATACGGACCGATCACCAGACGGTCGCCGTCCGCGAGCCGCGCCTCGCGCGTGCCGCCGAGCGCGCGCTGATTCAGCACGCTCGGATTGCTGCCCAGATCGCACAGCAGATAATCGCCGCCGCGAAACTCGACGCGCGCGTGCACGCGCGAGATCGCGCGCTGTTGATCGGGCAGCACCAGCGTGCAGTCGTTGGCCCGGCCGATCGTGCCGCCGGCGGGGCCGAACGCGATCACGATCGGCTCGGCCAGCGTCTCGTCGTTGAATCGCGCAACCCGCAGCGAAAGAATCGGATAGTTCACTTGGCTCCCCACGAGCGGTCAGGTGCATCACTCACGATTTGATTTTTTTGGTTCCATCATCGGCGTCTTTGGGCGCGCTCGGTGCGCTCGGCGACGAGCCGCTGCCGGAGCCCGCCGAGCCGCCCGAATTGAGCAGGATCGGTGTGCCCGACACCGCCACGCTGACCGGGCCGACCACCACGAACGCGCCGCCCGCTTTCAGCGTAATACTCGCGCCGGCTTCGATCACGATGTTCATGCCCGCCTTGATATGGATATTCATGCCGGCATCGATCGCGTAGTCCATGCCGACTTTTTCCTGCAGCTTCTGCCCGACCTTCAGCGACGCGTTGCCGTCGACCTGGGCGTTCTGGTCGCCCGTCACGGCATCGTGGCGCGCGCCGGTGATCGCGACGAACTCGTTGCCGGTCACCTTCAGATGCCGGTCGTTGCCGACATTGCTCAGCATGTCGTTCTTGACCCAGGTCTCGTGGTCCTTCTCGGCGTGGAAGAACAGTTGTTCACTGCCCTTGTCGTCGTCGAAGCGCATTTCGTTGAAACCGCCGCCGCCCTTGGTCGAATTACTCTTCAGCGTCGAGAACATCTGATTGGCCGGCAGCGCGTACGGCGGCATCGTGTTCGCGTTGTACACGCATCCGGTCACGAGCGGCCGGTCCGGATCGCCCTCGACGAATTCCACGACCACCTCCTGACCGATCCGCGGCAGGAAGAACGTGCCCCAGTTCTTGCCGGCCCAGCTCTGCGACACGCGCACCCAGCACCGCTTCATGCGCGCGTCCGAATCGGACGGCGGGGCGAACTGCTCCCAATGAAACTGCACCTTGATGCGGCCGTATTTATCGGTGAGGATTTCTTCACCGTCCGGGCCGACCACCATCGCGGTCTGCGGGCCCGCCACGACCGGCTGCGGCGTCAGCCGCTCCGAGCGGAAGTGGTTTTCCTTGCGCAACGCGCTGAACGCGCAGTCGAAGAACGGCAGCGAAGGATCGTGGCGCACCGTCGACACATAGACATCCGAATTGATCTCGTACGCGGCGCTGACCACCAGATAGTCGTGGTTCTGCGCGTCACAGGCGTGATTCTCGAGCTTGAACTGACCGCCCGGCCAGATGCCGCGCGCGCTCGCGCGGCCCGAGATGCTGTCGTTGCGTGCCTGACGGATCTCGATACCGACCTTCGCATAGCGGTCGCCGTCGCTCGCCTGCACGTGCCCGCTCAGATGTTCCTGCATCGCGTACACCGGCGGATCATAGACTTTCGGCCGGGTCGCGCGCGACAGCAGGCCTTGCTGATTGCTCAACGTGGGCTTTTCGAAATCGTAGTCGTTGACTTCGTACTTGCCGGTCTGCAATTCCGCGCCCGAACTCCACGCATACACGCATTCCATCTCGTTCGAAGGCTCGTACCATGCATCGTATGGAATCGACGCATAGTGTTCGATCGGTGCGTGCACGTCGCTCGAATCGGTCAGCACCAGCGTGTGCTTGCCCCCTTTGTGCTCGAAGTAGTAGTAGATGCCCTCGTGCTCCATCAGGCGGCTCACGAACGCGAAATCGGTCTCCCGGTATTGCGCGCAGTGCTGCAGCGACGGATAGGTCGCCTGGCACTTGTTGCTGACGTCGATGTTGTAGTCCTGCAGCACGCTGGTCACAATGTCGAGCACGCTCTTTTCATGGAAAAAGCGGCTGTGCGACGCGCGTGTGAGCAGCCACAGCCGCGGGCGCACCACCGCTTCGTAGCGCGCCATGCGGTTGCGGGTGTTGTCGCCCGGCGCGACGATCCGGAATGCCGTGACGATGCCGTTGAATTGCCGCTCGCCCTCGCCCGGCAACGACAGCGCAATCGAGATGTCATGCCCAAGCAGATCGCCGGCTTGCAGATCGTTGCGCTTGCTCAGCAGGTCGAGCCGCCATTCGCTCAGGCGCCCCAGCTCCTCGGTGCCGCTCAGATGCAGAAACAGCAGATCCTCGCCGGCAGGCGCGCAACTGACGGTGACGTGTCGGTTCGGGTTTTGCGAGGTCATATCACGGAATCATCGTCTTGACCGTCGCCGGATTGACGATCGTGACCACGCCGCCCCAGTTGCACATGCAGGTCGACACGTTGTCGAGCGACGGCTGGTTGCCGAGCAGCACGGTCGGCGCGCCCGGCGTCCACGGCGTCATGGTGGCCGGAATGCACGGCATCGGCGTCAGCACGCCCAGCGCCGCCGCCGTCGCGGCGGCGACGGTCGGGTTGGCCGGCGAACTGCACACGCCGAACGGCATGATGTTGACGAGCGGAATGTGATCCATGATGTTGGCCGCGGGCGGCCCTTCGCCCATCACCCGGTTGATCGGTAGCACCACCAGTGTCGAAGGCGCCGCGCCGAACGAACATTGCAGCGTCGCGCCCATGCTGACTTGTTGCGGCATATGAAGGCATCCTCCGGTTGGATCGATCAATCGAACGTATAGAGAAATTCACCGTCGCGCGCGCCGATCTGCACTTTCGTGACCGCGCTTCCGTTCATCATGCGCGTCAAAAATTCCGTGCTGATGCGCGGCAACAGCGTGTTGGTCAGGATTGCGTCGATCATGCGCCCGCCGCTTTCGAGTTCCGTGCAGCGGCTGCCGATCAGCTTCACGACGTCGTCGTCGTAGGTAAAAGGAATCTTGTGCGACACGCGGATTCGCTTCTCGATCCGGCCGAGCTGTAGCCGGATGATCGCGCCGAGCATTTCGTCGGACAGCGGGAAGTACGGGATCACCACGACGCGTCCCAGCAAGGCCGGCGGAAACACCTTCAGCAACGGCTCGCGCAACGCTTTGGCGATGCCGTCCGGCTCCGGCATCAGCTCCGGGTCCTTGCACAGGCTCGTGATCAGATCCGTGCCGACATTGGTGGTCAACAGGATCAGCGTGTTCTTGAAGTCGATCACGCGGCCCTCGCCGTCTTCCATCCAGCCCTTGTCGAACACCTGGAAGAACAGCTCGTGAACGTCGGGATGGGCCTTCTCGACTTCGTCGAGCAGCACCACGCTGTACGGGCGGCGCCGCACCGCCTCGGTCAGCACGCCCCCTTCGCCATAGCCGACGTAGCCCGGCGGCGCGCCCTTCAGCGACGACACCGTATGCGCCTCCTGGTACTCGCTCATGTTGATCGTGATGACGTTCTGCTCGCCGCCATACAGCACCTCGGCGAGCGCAAGCGCGGTCTCGGTCTTGCCGACCCCCGAGGTGCCGGCGAGCATGAACACGCCGATCGGCTTGTTCGGATTGTCCAGACCCGCGCGCGAAGTCTGAATGCGCCGTGCGATCATCTCCGTCGCGTGAGCCTGGCCGATGATGCGGCGGTTCAGGTTCTCCGCGAGCTTCAGCACGTTCTCGATTTCGTTGCGGACCATCCGGCCCACCGGTATGCCGGTCCAGTCCTGCACGACCGAGGCGACCGCCTGCTGATCGACGGTCGGCAGGATCAGCGGGTCTTCGCCTTGATGCTGCGCGAGCTGCGCCTGCAACTCGCGCAGTTCGGCGAGCCGCGCTTCGCGGGTCGCGGTATCGGTGGCGGGGTTTCCGGTTGCGCCCGGTGCGGCTGTTTCGTTTGCGGCTTCGTTCGCGTCGCTCACCTGCGCCGCGCCCTCCACCTTGCCGGTCTCGCCGCGCAGTTGCGCGCGCAGCGCGAGAATCCGCGTGACCAGTTCTTTTTCCGCCTGCCAGCGGGCGTCGAGCGTGGCGAGACGCGCCTGTTCGGCGGCGAGCTTTTCCGCCGCGGCGGCTTCACGCTCCCGCGTGTCGACGCCCACCGCGCTTTCGCGGCCGATGATCGCGAGCTCGGTTTCGAGCGCCGCGATCCGCTTGCGCGAATCGTCGACCGATGCCGGCGTCGCATGCTGGCTGACCGCCACGCGCGCGCAGGCGGTGTCGAGCAGGCTGACCGCTTTGTCGGGCAACTGCCGCGCCGGAATGTAGCGATGCGACAGACGTACCGCGGCTTCGAGCGCTTCGTCGAGCACCTGCACCTTGTGGTGCTGCTCCATCGTCGAGGTGACGCCGCGCATCATCAGGATCGCGCGGGTCTCGTCCGGCTCGCTGACCTGCACGACCTGAAAGCGCCGCGTCAGCGCCGGGTCTTTCTCGATGTGCTTCTTGTATTCGGCCCACGTGGTTGCGGCCACCGTGCGCAGCGTGCCGCGCGCGAGCGCGGGCTTCAGCAGATTGGCCGCATCGCCGGTGCCGGCCGCCCCACCCGCGCCGACCAGCGTGTGCGCTTCGTCGATGAACAGGATGATCGGCTTCTCCGAAGCCTGCACTTCCTCGATCACCTGCCGCAAGCGATTTTCGAATTCGCCCTTCATGCTCGCGCCGGCCTGCAACAGACCGACGTCGAGCGTGCGCAACTGCACGTCGCGCAGCGACGGCGGCACGTCGCCCGCCGCGATGCGCTGCGCGAAGCCTTCGACCACCGCGGTTTTGCCGACGCCCGCTTCGCCGGTCAGGATCGGATTGTTCTGCCGGCGGCGCATCAGGATGTCGACCACCTGGCGGATTTCCTCGTCGCGCCCAACGATCGGATCGAGCTTGCCGTTGCGCGCCTGTTCGGTCAGATCGGTGGTGAAGCGGCGCAGTGCCTCCTGCTTGCCTAGCGCGGCGGCCGGCACCGGCCCGCCGGTGGTGTCCGCGTCGCTGCCTTCGCGCTGCGCGCCGCCCGCCTGAAAACCATCGCTCGCGCTCATCGCCGCTTCCGGCGAGCCGCGCAGCAGGCTGTGAAACTCATCGACGAGCGAATCGAGCTTGATGCGCTCGAACTGACGCGAGATGCCGTAGAGCCCGTTGCGCAGCGACGGCGTCTTCAGGAGGCCGACCACCAGATGCCCGGTGCGCACCTGCGATTCGCCGAACATCAGCGAGCCGAACACCCAGCCACGCTCGACCGCCTCCTCGACCTGCGACGAAATATCGGTCACCGAACCCGACCCGCGCGGCAACCGGTCGAGCGCTTCGGTCAGATCGCGCGCCAGCGCGGAAGGCTCGAGCCCGTAGTGTTTGATGATGCGGTGCAAGTCGGAGTCCTGCAGTTGCAGGATCTGATGGAACCAGTGCGACAGCTCGATATAAGGATTGCCACGCAGCTTGCAAAACACGTTCGCGCTCTCGATTGCGCGGAACCCGAGCTTGTTCAGCTTGCCGAACAACGCTGCCCGTTTGATCTCGGCCATTTTTCTATTCCCTCGATGATGTCGATGGCGGCGCCCCCGCGGGCGCCTCGCGGGCCGCCACGGCAATCCGTGAACGGCCGTCGGGACCGGTCGGCTGCAACACCAACTGACGCTGATCGCCGCGCGCCGGACGGCCGAGCGTCCACGTGGTGTAGCCGAGCCGCGTGTGGCGCCCGAGCTTGAGGCGCGGTACGTCCTCCTGCTTCAACACCAGCCGGAGATCCCAATCGAGCCCGTCGCGCGTGTAATTGCGCACCCAGTCGACGAGGCGGTTCAGACTCTCGCCGCCCGGCAGGAAGCGCTCGTAATCGGCGCGGCTCAACGGTCCGATCACGATGCGGAACTTGTGCTGGCAATCCCACACGCGCGCGCCGAGCAGCGTCGACACGCCGAGCGGGGCCGAACCGTCCGCTGCGCCGAGGCGCAACAGCGAGTTCGCGGGCAGCGTCATCCAATGGCCGACCCACTGCTCGATATCGACCGGCAGGTTGAAAAAGCGCGCGAGCACGAGTTTCAAACCGGCGGCGGGACGGGTCGGCCCGCCCAGCAAACCGGCGAAGTGCAGCTTGGCGAAATCGGGCACCGCGTCGCGCTCGCGCAGCGTCGGCTCGCCGAGCCCGAACACGCTGCCGACATAAAACGAAAAGCGATCGCGCCCCGGGCGGTCGAGACTCACGGCCGGTTGCGCATTGGCCCAAGCGCGATAGAACAGCGACACCATGCGGTGATGGAAGACATCGAGAAAGCGCGCGAAGGTCGGATCGTTCGCATTGCGCGCGCGGTCCCGCGCGTATTCCGTCAGATGGGTCGGCAGGGGTCCGTGCGGCCCGAGCAGACCGAAGAATTTCACCGCGAGGCGCGCGGCATGATGCTCGCCGGCCGGCGTGAAATCACCGAGCGTGGTCGGATGGAAAACCAGTTCGGGTTCCTGCACGAAGCGAATCGCGTCGTCGCGCGGCTGCATCGACTCCCCCACGCGCGGCTTGTCAGGGTACGCGTTCTCCAGCAGCCGCACGACCTGAAAGAAGTCGAAGCGGCGCGCATCGTCTTCGAGCCGGCGCAGCAGTGTCAGAGCGTCCGGCATTGTCCGACCCTCGCTGGCCAGCGCATGATCTCGCCGCGTGAAAGCGTCTTCACGACGGTCTCGGTGAACGAGTTGATCGATACGTATTGCGCGAAATAATGCGCGAGCACCGCGCCGAGCACAAACGCGCCGGCACCTTCGAATGCGGCTTCGTCGAGCGTCAACGTCACTTCGAGACCGCGGCCGAACACGATCGGTCCCGCGCACGGCAAGCGTCGCGTCACCGAGCGCGAATCGATCGAGCGCACGCCCTCGATCAGCCGCTGACTCGCGATCTCGTCGGCGGGACAGTAGAGGCTCAGCAGATCGCGCAGCGCGCGGGCGCCCTCCTGCGCATCGTTATCGAGCAGCGACGAGTAGTTCAGCGACAGGTGGCTCAATAGCCGCCATGCCACGGCCCCATGCGCATACGACGGCAGCGGCCGGCTCGGGCCGCTGATGCAGCGCACGCTTTGCACCGGCGCTTCGACATCGAGCGTGAAATCGGCGGGGCCGACGCCGACCGGCATCGTCAATGGCAGGTCGCGGTTCGTGCATAGCACCTGCAAGCCGAGTTGACGCAGGTCGGCGCGAAACGGCGCATTGCTCGCATCCACCAGCGCGATGAACATCTCGCTGCCGAGGTAGCTCGTGCGCGGGCCGCGCTCATGCTGACGTGCCGACGGCAAACGCTTTTCGCGGCGCACCTGGTAGTACGCGCCGGCACGATACGTCGCACCGAGATCGCGCGCGTGATAGAACGGCTCGAAGCGCTGCTCGCCGCCGGCGCCCGCGCTATAGCCCGTCGCACTCTCGATCTGGTAGATCTCGAAGTCCATCGGCCGGGTGCGATCGGCCACCACGTGATACTCGAACTGTTCGTCCGACAGCGCGATGCGATCGGTACGCTTCGAAAAAAGATTGATCGCGGGCGTGCAATGCAGCGCGAAATTATTGGCATCGAGCGACTGTTCGAGCAGCGGATCGCCGCGTTTGAGGAGCACGACGACTTCGATCTCGGTGTCCGCGCAGCGCCGCAACGCCGCCTGCAAGCCGTCGATGGCGACGAACATGAAGCGCTGCGGAAACGCGAAATACTCCTGCAGCAGCCGGTAGCCCTGGAACGACTGCCGGCTGACCGGCAGCAATGCCTGATCGTCGGCAAAACCGAGCGGCCGCAGCGCGCTCGCCGGCAATTGCACGTGCCAGGCCGCCGGACGTTTGGCCGGCATCACGACGACGCCGCTCACCGAACCGAGCAGACGCTCGTGGATCCGCGTGGCCATCCCGTCCGAGCCGCGCAGATACAGCGTCAGCCGGTCGAGTTTCAGCTGGTTGATTTTCAGACCGGCGGTGGCGCGCAGACGCAGTCTCAGACCCGCCTTGATACCGGCGCCCGCCGCCATGCTCGCCGGCAACGCGCTGTCGACGCCGCCGAGCGAGCCCGCGTGCGTAAAAAACCGCGCCTCCGTGATTTCTAGCGGCCAAAGCGTCAGTTCGTGCGCGCTGCGGTATTCGCAGCGCGTCGAGCCGTTCTTGTCGAGCACACTGCGCAGCGCGCTGCCGCGTGGAACCCGCACGCCGTCCGCGAGATTGGAGCTCGTCAGGTCGGGCTGGATCTGCACCACGGCCATCGACGGTGTCGGCGCGAGGTAATGCGGATACACCAGTTCCGCGAGGTGCTGGGTGAAGCGCGGGAACTCGTCGTCGATCTTCAGTTGCACGCGCGCCGCGAGGAAACTGAAGCCTTCGAGTAGACGCTCCACATAGGGGTCCGCGCATTCGAGGCTTTCCATGCCGAGGCGCCCGGCGATCTTCGGAAATTCGCGCGCGAACTCGCCGCCCATCTCCCGAAGATGCTGCAATTCCTGGCTGTAGTATTTGATCAGGTCGGGATTCATGGCTTCAGCGCGGGCCGCCCTGGTCGATCACACGGATTTCGCCCACTTCCAGATCGAGTTCGGTCCTGAAGAAAAGCCGCTCCGGATACGGCTGCGCCCACAGATCGCCCTCCACCAAAAATGACACGGTGTTGTGGCGCCCGGTCGTCTCTTCGACTTGCATCGAACTGACCCGCACGGTATCGCGCAGAATGCGCGGCTCGAACGCCCAGATCGCATCGCGCACCAGCCGCTCGAGCCGCAACGGATCGATGCCTGAGGCGGTCTTGCCGGCAATATCCGGCAAGCCGAAATTGATCACGGAGGTCGCGACATACGGATAGCCGCTCAGATCCTGCACCGAAGCAAGACCATTCGCGTTCAGCAGCCAGCCGAGGTCGCGCTGCACGCTCTCGCGCAGCGCGCGCATCGACAGAACGCGGCGCTCGCGCGCTTCCTGTTTGACTTCCGGTTCGAGATCGGTCAGCCGGTCGAGCAGCGACGGTTGCAGGCGATCACGGGCGGTCAGCTCAGCCATGATCCGGCACGGCCGCGCCGTCCTGTTCGGCAGGCGCGTCGCCGCTCGTCAGTTCGATGCTGCGCACGTCGAAGAGCGCGTAGTCGTTCGCATCGGAGGCGAACATGCGCTGTCCCACCGGCCGCGCGAGCGCGGGATCGTCACCGATCCATTCGGTCAGGCGCGCGAGCCACAGCGCGCGATTCGCCTCGGCGAGCGTGCCCGGATAGCGGGCGGGAATCAGGCCGGCGGCCTGGCCGTCGTTGGCCCACGTGAAGACGGCCGGCATCCAGACCCGGTCGCGCAGGTCGGACGGCGGCTCGATTTCGATGCGCTTGATGCGCGAAAAAGGAATCCAGTAATAGCGGCCGTTCAATACCGCTTCGAGCGTCGGGCCGAGCCGGTTGTCGGCGTCGGCGAGCCACTCGAACGGTTCGCCGTTCAATGCGCCGGCGGTGGCGGGCGCCTCGTCGAGCGCCCGCGCGCGCGCGGCGGCCGCCGCGCCGCTATCGCCTGCGGCATCGAGCCGCAATGCCTCGAGCAGCAATGCGAGCCAGCCGGTCGGCTCGCCGAAGATCAGCGGCGCGCGCTCGCCTTTGAAAACCGCCTCGCGCAGCGCCTCGCATTGCAACGCTTCACGATAGGTCTGCACCATCGGCAACGCGGCCGCGTCGAGTTCGCCGACGACGTTCAGTTGCGTCAAGGCGCGATCCCAGGCGCCCGTCACCGCGAGCAACTGGAACAGAAACACGCGATAGGCGGCCTTCGACGGATCCTTGCGAACCTGGTTTTGCAATTCGCGCAGACATCCGTCGAGATCGCCTTCGCGCAAGCATTCTTCTGCGTTCATGCCGGTTCGCTCCGGTCTGTCTCAAGTCGTCCCACTCGCCGCCGCACTGCAGCGGCGCGGCCGGTGCAGTGCAGTCGCCCCTTTTTGCCGACAGCCGATCAGGTTTCCGCGTTGCCGGGGATGTTCCATTTCACTTCGACCACGCCGCCCTCCTTCGCGCCCTTGGCGTTTTGCGGCTGATACTCGACATGGAATTTTTCGAAGTTCAGCGTGACGTTCTCGGTGAAGCGCTCTTCGCCGCCGGAGCCCCCCGTCGAATACGAGCTAACCAGCACGCCTTCCAGCGTGATCTTGTAGTACTCGAGCGGATTGTCGCCGCCGGCCTTGCGAACGGTCAGCAAGGCCTTGTCGATGTGGGTGCCCTTGGTGCAGGCCGCCATGATCGGCGGACTCGCCTTGTCGCTGTATTTGGTGAACGACAGATCCTGCACCGACACCTTGCCGGCGCCGCCGCCCGTGCCCATGTGCATCGTGCCGCTCTGGCTCAGGCCCCAGCTCCAGGCGAGCACTTCGATCTCTTCCTTGTGGGTCTTGTCCTGCGACTCGCCCTTGATGTCGCCCAGCTTCATGAACATGTCGATGGCCATCTTATTCTCCGCTCAAAGCAATTCGTCACTGAATGGGGATTTCCGTCATGCCGCCTTGGCGGACGGAAGCTTCGAAACCAACCGTAGCGATACGGTCAGGCCTTCCAACTGGTAATGCGGACGCAGGAAAAATTTCGACGTGTAATAGCCCGGGTTGCCCTCCACTTCCTCGACGACCACCTCGGCGGCAGCGAGCGGGCGTCGGGCTTTGGATTCTTCGCTCGAGTGCGCCGGATCGCCGTCGACGTACTGGAGAATCCAGTTCTGCAGCCAGCGCTGCATGTCGTCCTTCTCCTTGAAACTGCCGACCTTGTCGCGCACGATGCACTTCAGGTAGTGAGCGAAGCGGCTGCATGCGAACAGATAAGGCAGGCGGGCGGCCAGGTTCGCGTTCGCGGTGGCATCGGGATCTTCGAACTCAGCGGGCTTGTGCAGCGATTGCGCGCCGATGAAGGCCGCGAAATCGGAGTTCTTCTTGTGCACGAGCGGCATGAAGCCGTTCTTCGCGAGTTCGGCTTCGCGGCGATCGCTGATCGCGATTTCGGTCGGGCACTTCATGTCGACGCCGCCGTCGTCGGTGGGAAACGCGTGCACCGGCAGATTTTCGACGGCGCCCCCCGATTCGATGCCGCGAATCCGCGAACACCAGCCGTACATCTTGAACGAGCGGTTGATATTGGTCGCCATCGCATAGGCCGCATTGGCCCACGCGTATTTGCTGCTGTCCGCGCCCGCGGTGTCTTCCTCGAAATCGAATTCCTCGACCGGATTGGTCTTCGCGCCATACGGCGCGCGCGCGAGAAAGCGCGGCATCGCGAGACCGACGTAGCGTGAATCCTCGGATTCACGCAGCGAGCGCCACGCGGCATGCTCAGGAGTCTGGAAGATCTTCGTCAGGTCGCGCGGATTGGCCAGCTCCTGCCATGAATCCATCAGCATCACAGCCGGATCGGCGCCGGCGATGAACGGCGCATGCGCGGCGGCCGAGATCTTGGCGATCTGCGTCAGCAGATCGACGTCGGGCCCGCTGTTGTCGAAGTAATAGTCGGCCACCAGGCAGCCATACGGCTCGCCGCCGAACTGGCCGTATTCCTCTTCGTAGAGCTTCTTGAAGATCGGGCTCTGATCCCACGCGGTGCCCTTGTACTTCTTGAGCGTCTTGTACAGATCGCCCTTCGATACGTTCATCACGCGGATCTTCAAGGTTTCGTCCGTCTCGGTGTTGTTGACCAGATAGTGCAAGCCGCGCCACGCGCTCTCGACTTTCTGGAACTCCTCCGAGTGGATGATCTGATTGACCTGGGCGGTCAGCTTCTCGTCGATCCGCGCGATCAGCGATTCGATCGTCGCGAGCACGTCGCCCGAAATTACGTTGGTATCGCGCAGCGCCTGTTCGGCGAGCGTGCGCACCGCCGTCTCGACGGCTTCCTTCGCCTTCTCGCTCTTCGGCTTGAATTCCTTTTGCAGCAGATTCGCGAAATCGCTGGTTTCAAGCGACGTCTCGCCGGGTTGCGCTTGCCCTTCGGTGCTAGGTTCAGCCATGGTCAGACTCCCCTGTAGGTCACGCTCATTCCTGCGGCTTCGGTGCGGACGCCAACGACTGCAGCAACGCAGGATCGTTGAGCAGCTTCGCGATCAGTTCCTCCGCGCCGGTCTTGCCGTCCATATAGGTCAGCAGGTTCTGCAACTGGCCGCGCGCCTCCAGCAGCTTCGCCAACGCGTCCACCTTGCGCGCGACCGCGGCGGGCGAAAAATCGTCCATGCTCTCGAAGGTCATGTCGACGGCGAGGTTGCCTTCACCGGTCAACAGGTTCGGCACCTGCACGGCGACGCGCGGCTTCATCGACTTCAGACGCTCGTCGAAGTTGTCGACGTCGATCTCGAGAAACTTTCGATCCGCCACCGGCGCGAGCGGGTCGGCCGGCTGACCGGACAGATCGGCCAGCACGCCCATCACGAAGGGCAGATTGACCTTCTTCTCCGAGCCGTAGACTTCGACGTCGTACTCGATCTGAACCCGCGGCGCTCGATTGCGCGCGATGAATTTCTGGCTGCTTTCCTTGGCCACGACGATTCCCCTGGTTGACGCCGCACGGCCGCGAGCAGCATGGCGCATGACTGGCGTTGCTATAAGCGAAAAGGCACATCCCCGCCTGACTGCTTACTCGTTTTCTATACCGCCGACCTGCCGGGCCTGGCTCACGCCTTCGGGCGCGAGGTCCTGCAGAATTTCCATGAAGTTCTTGTCGACTAGCCGGCGCGCGCGCAGCAGCAGCAGCGGCACCGGGCTGGAGGGTTCGTGACGCTCGTAGTACGCGCAGATCTTGTCGATCATGCGGATCACGTCCTGACGGTCCGTGATGTCGCCGGACACCGGTACGGGTGCGGGCGCCGCGCCGGCGTGCTCGCCCGTGGCCGCGTCGCCGTTTGTCGATGCTTGCGGCGCGCCGCCCGGTACGTCCAGACGTTCGCCGAGAAAATCGGCCGCACGCCGCAGCAGTCTCGACAGCGGCGACAGATCGATGGAACGCGCCGCGCCGACACGCTCGGTCAATACAGTCTCGATGCGCGTCGCGCTATGCGTGGCCGCGAGCAAGGCCGTGTGCGCTTCGGCGGCGTCTTCGTGAGCGTCGGCGATCACCGCGTCGATCGAACTCAGCGACGGCGCGTCGACGCCCTTGGGCAGCGGCACTTCTCCGGTCGCATATTCGATGTCGCGCAAACTGACGACACCGTGCGCGCGCGACGACGCGAGCGGCGCGTCGCGCACATCCACCAGCATGCCGGACGCGTCGACGAGCGCGGCGAGCGCGTTGACGCGGGCGGTCGGATCGTTGTCGTCGTCGGGATCGAGCTGCGGGTAGACGTGGTCCCAGCGCTGTTCGAGCAGGCCTTCGACGAGCGCGAGGCCCTCGGCGAAGCCGGCGAAACGCCGGCGATTGAGCAGCGCGCGCGCCAGGTGTACCGCGACACGCAAGTCGCGGCCTTTCGCGAGCAGATCGAGCGATAGCGCTTCGGCCACTTTCCAGTCGGGCGGTGTGGCGGCGACCATGGTCTCGCCGAACTGCACCTCCGGCTTGCCATGAACGACCTGTTCGAGCGCAAGGAAGTCAGGGTCGTACTCGAGGTCGTCCCCGCACGGACTGGCAGCTGATATGTCGGCGAGCAGTTCGCCCGCGAGAAGCGTGGCCATGTCTGTATCGGTCTCGGATGAGTAGTCTCGACGCACCGTAAGTGACCGGTACGGGTTGCCCTTGCCCGCCAGGAATCAGCGTTTCCCGGAAATACGTGTTAACTCTAATTAGATTGCCCGTGCCAGCTATTGCGATGTTTTTAGCGGGCATTGCCCATTCTCGGCGGCAATCCGATATGAGAATAGCACGCAGCCCGGAAAAACAAAGCCGGATACCAATAGAAGCGGATTTTGTTTAATTAAGCGAAACAGTATATGTAATACCATTCAACTCCATAAACATTTAAAAAGTTTTCACCTTTCGTTCCGTCACCATTAACCATCCAATGCTCGGCCAGTCGTCTTACGACCTCGCCAGCGCGCCCTTTCAGGACAGGCGATTGGCGGGATCGCCCGACATCTAAGTAAACGAATCAAGCGCTCGATTTTTAAAAAATTCGACCTTTCGAGACTACCGGTAAGCGTTTACATTTCGTCCAGGGTTAATCCTGATAGCGATAGAACACCGCGACAAAGCGGTGAATAACATATTGAGTTTTACCTTGTAATAAATAAAACGTGCCAATAGACTAACTTTGTTTTCCAATCATGCGCCGGTTGCCCGGCCGAATTGCCTGGTATTGCAGGCGTTTGGCACTCGCATCAGCCCGATATGGCGGCAAAGCGAGTGCCGGATTCGTTGGGGGACAGGAAGCCGGCGCACCACAAGCGCGGCGCAATGGGTAGTGTCAGCAGCGGGCTCCGCCGCAGGAAGCGGAGTTCACACCTCGGGGTGAAAAGTGGCAGATATCCAAAGCGCAGCAATGGCCGACCACGCTGGAGAGAGCGCGCTGCCCGACCTGTGGCAACGCCGCACCTGCCTGAGCCACGACGAAATGGCGTCGATCTATACGATCGTGCGCCGCGCGTTGACCGGCTACCATCCTTCGGAATTGCAGGCGCTGGGCGAGGACAAGGAGGAACTGATCTCGCAGTTCCTCTATTTCAAGGTGTTCCGCCTCGATACCGCGCCTACCGCCTCGCCCACCTTCCCGCTGCATAGCGCGCCCTCGAACAGCCATGCCGTGTGCGCCTATTTCCGCCGCTACCTGATCGACTGTCTGCGCAGCGCGAGCCATCAGCGCAACGTGTCGCTCGATGAAGACGACGTGATGCTCGAGATCGACCGGCAAACCGCCTTTCACCCCGATCCGATCGGCTCGGTCCTGCTGCAATACGGTCTGCACGAAGCCGAAGTCCGCGAATCCGCGTCGGATTTCATCGCTTCGCTCGACGAAGCGAACCGCATGCTGCTCGCCGGCAGTCTCGGCTGGCTGTCGAACGAGAAAGGCGGTCTGTCGCAAGTCGCCGCGCGTTACGGCATCGCGTCGTATCACTACCGGGCACGCAAGCTCGGCGTCACGCTGAAAAAAGGCTCGATACCCGCCGACTTCGCCCGTACGGAAATCGGCCAATGGATCGAGCACAGCCTCGGCATCGACATCGCGCCCGGCAATCGCATCGTCATCCTGCTGGTTCTGGGCATCCTGTCCGCGCAGTCGCACGCACAGGAATGAGGTCGACCGACCACGAGCACATGAGAGGTCAACGGTGCAACTCGCCACCGCAAGCCTGACCGACCAGGGCGACCGCCCGCGCAATGAAGATTCGTTCGGCGACTGGTCGAGCGAGCGGCTCTACTATTGCGTCGTCGCCGACGGCGCCGGCGGACATGGCGGCGGCGACACCGCCGCGCGCCTCGTCGTCGATTCGGTGCTGGCGGATTTGCGCTATCTGACCGTGGCCGAATTGCCGCCGACCGGCGAACGGCTGATCGGCTCGCTCACGCATGCCAACGAGAACATCCTCGAAGAACAGTTGCGCGGCAAGGACAGTGAAAAAGACATGCGTTCGACGGCCGTGGTGCTCGCCATCGATCGCGAATGCGCGACGGCCGCATGGGCCCATTGCGGCGACACCCGCCTGTACTGCTTCCGCCACGGCGAAATCAGCGCGCGCACGCGCGACCACAGCATGGTTCAGCAGATGGTCGACGCGCAGTTGCTCACCGAGGAGGAGATGCGCCATCACCCGCGCCGCAACGTGCTGTATGCGGCGCTGGGCACCCGCGACGCGCTTTCCATTGCGGGCATCGACGGCACCTTCGCGCTACGCGACGGCGACGCTTTCCTGATCTGCACGGACGGTCTGTGGGAGTACGCCGACGACGCCGGCATCGCCGATGCGCTAGCCCATGCGGCGACACCCGGCGACTGGCTCGACGCACTCGCGCAGCAGGTGCGCGCGAACGCCAGCACGAATCACGACAACTTCACGGCGCTCGCGGTGTGGGTCGGTGACGATGGGGAAGCGACACAGTTGATGCCAGGCCCGGCACAACCGTGACGCAGCGGATCAGCATCGCAACGGGGCTCGCATCATGCCGATCTCGATCATCATTCCCTGTCTGCAGATGGCGGCAACGCTTGGCCGCGCGCTCGAAAGCTGCCTGATTCAGCCGGAGGCCGCGCAAATCATCGTCGTCGACGATGGCTC
Source organism: Burkholderia sp. JPY481 (assembly GCF_038900515.1). Taxonomy (NCBI): domain Bacteria; kingdom Pseudomonadati; phylum Pseudomonadota; class Betaproteobacteria; order Burkholderiales; family Burkholderiaceae; genus Burkholderia; species Burkholderia sp. JPY481. The sequence goes on along the minus strand of NZ_JAYMRT010000030.1, from coordinate 27,554 downwards.
GACCGATGCTTCGATCGACGTCGCGCAACATTACGGCCGCCTCGACGCGCGCGTGCAGGTGCTGCGCATGCACGTGAACGGCGGCGTCGCGGCCGCGCGCAACTGGGCCGCGATGCACGCGAGCGAGGATCTGCTCGCTTTCATCGACGCTGACGACGAATACCTGCCCGGCGCGCTGGCTGCGGCGAGTGGCTATCTGCAGCGCTGTCCGGGAGAGGCATCGGTGCGGCTCGATGTCGACTATGCGGGCTTTCCGCGCGCGATCGTCGAGCATCCCGATTTCGAAAAATACGCTGCAATCCTGAGCAACACCGTGCCCAGCAGTCTGGTGATCCGGCGGGCGGTGTATCGCGCGCTGGGCGGGTTTCCGCTCGACGTGTTCTTTCGCCGCGTCGGTGGCGAAGACGGCGCGTTTTCGTGGGCATTGAGCCGGCTGTTCGGCAACCGGCGGCTGATCGACGCGAAGCGGGTGCGCCAGCATTACCACCCGGAAATCCACGCGGAGCGATTCTTCCGCATTCACCTCGGCATGGAGCAGCCCGTCCACGAGGACGTCGTCGAAGCATGGCGGCTCTCGCAGCGGTTCGTCGCGAGCGCCGAGGCCGCCATCGCGCAACTGCGCGCGCTGCATTCGCCCGAAGGCGCGCCGCCGCCGGTTCCGTCCGCTTCGCCTCGCTCCCGCTAGAAGTCGCCGCAACCGTGCTGGGCGTTCGTCAGCATGCAGCTGTTCAGGTTCGGCTGCGAGCGCACCCGTTTCCATTCGACCGCGAGGATGTCCTGATTCTCGCCCGGCGGCGTCGTGCTGAAGAGCGGCTGGTTAGAGCCGATGCAGATGTTGGTGCCCTGCAGATTGTTTTCGTAGACGAACGTCTGCTCCTGGCTGCTGAAAAACGTCTGCAGCCCGCTTTGCGCGACCGGATTGGGAATCGGGCCCTGAGGGTTCGAGTTCTGGAACGGAATCACCGTCAGCGTGCCCGGCACTTCGTTGACGATATAGCCAACGCTGGACGTGAAGTTGGGGTCGATCGGATAACCGCCCGCCGGTGACGTCAGAGTGGCCGTGGTCGTCTCCGAGCCGCTCAACGTGCCCGCGGCGGTGTCGCCATTGATCAGGCCGCTCGTCGTATAGGTGAACGCCGGGTTAGGCGCACCGACGAAGCGCGTCGCGCCATCCGCGGTGACCGTGACCGTCGGCCGTGCGGCATAGACGAAATGATTGCCGGTAGCGGGCACCGTGCCGCCCCAACTACAGCCCGAGCCAAACAGGCAGCCGTAAAAATTCGGCTGCGCGGTGTTCGGCTGCACGCTGCCGCGTGTTTCGCCGGTCCAGGTGCTGGCCCAGACTCGCCATGCGTTGCCGGCGCCAAGTGTGCCGGAGTTCGCATCGACGAAAACGCCGTTCTCCATCACCAGATCGATCGAGCCGCCCGCGCTCAGATTCGTGCTCGGCGCCGTCGCGGACGGCGTGGCCGCGCCCAGCCCGATATTGCCGGTCGTGGCGGTCGCGACGAGGTTGCCGGTCAGCGTGGAGTTCGTCACGCTCATCGGGTTCAGCTGGCTGGCGGCGGTGTCGAACGTCCGGCTCGTCAGCGGCCCGATCACGAAACCATGCGAGTTCGAGAAGTCGACGTTGCCCGCATTGGCCATCGCCAGCACGCCGACGTCGTTTTGCGGATCGGTCAGCGTGAAGCTACCGGGGCCGGCAAGGATCAGCCCGGCGGTCTGGATGCCGCCGGGGTCCGTGACGGGACCGGCGGACAACAACATCAAGGTCTGGCCCGGGGTCGAGATGCCGAAGCTCAGCGCGATCCCTTGACTGCCCGCGCCCGGGTTCGACAGCGTCAGATTGTTCGCGAAGGACGGCCGCGTCGGCACGCAAGGCGAGCCGGCCGATACGCACTGCCCGTTTACCGTGATGCGTCCGGTTTGGGTGCTGGACCCTAGCACGATGTTCGGGATCGATGCGAAGCTCGAGAAAGTCGGGGCGTCGATGCTGAGGCCGCCGCCCGTGCCGAACAGCGTGATCGGCGTCGCGTTCTGCGCGGTGATCGCGAAGCTCGACGGGTCCACCGACGCCGGCATGATCGACAGCACGCCGCCCGGCGACGTCAGCGTCGCCTGCGTGATCCCGAGGCTGCTCGCGGTGCCGTCGTTGAATGCGCGCAATACGATCGAACCGGGACTCGTGGTCGAGATCGTCACGTTGTCGGTCGCGGCATTGGCGACCGCAGTCGTTATGCCGCCGGTGACGCCGGTGGTCGGATTGAGCAGCCCGAACTCGCTCTGCTCGACCTCCGGGACGGCCAGGCCGATCGCGACGCCCGGATCGGACGTGGTAGTCGAACCGGCGATGCCGATCGTCGTGTTACGCGTGCTGGTCGCGCCGTTCGTGCCATTGGCGATCAGCACGCCGAAGTCGTTCTGCAGGTTCGGACTGCTGCCGGCCGGGCCGCTCACCGTGCCGCGAATATCGATCGCCCCGCCGTTGGTCGACGTGATCGTCGTGCCGTCGGTGATCAGCACGCCCTGCACGAACGGACCGGTGCCGCTGCCGAACAGGCTCACCGTGCCCGTTCCGGTCGTCACCGATACGGGGGCCGTCTGGACGCATTCCACGCATGGCGTGTTCTCAAACATCAGTCCGATCACCGAGTCGCCGTTCACCGCGGCGCCGACGCTTTGTCCGGTGAACTTGATGTTGCCGCTCGTCGACTGGACCGACGACCCATGCATGTCGAGGCCGATACTGACGTTCATGTTCGACGACACGCTGCCGGCGGCGGAAATGTCGCCACTGCCGGTGCTCAGCGTGGCGCCCGAAAAAAAGACGCCGTCCGCGAAGGTGCCGCCGGTGGCTGTGCCGTTGACATTGCCCGTCACGCCGATCGAGCCGGTCGTGTTGGAGATCGTGGTGTTCTGAATCTCGACGCCGAAGCCCCCTTGCGCGCTTTGCGCGACGCTCCCGTTGACCGAGATCGCGCCGCCCGAACTGCTGAGCCCAGGTTGCGGCGTGGCACTCCCGCCCACCGTGGCGCCGCCGCTCAGGAACACGCCCGTTGCGCCGCTGCCAGAGGCACTGCCGTTCACGCTCAATGCCCCGCTCGTCGTGCTGGCGGAAGTGCTGGATAGAAACACTCCGATGCCCTGATCCTCGATATTCGAACTGCCGGCACCGCTGATGGTGAGCGCGCCGCTGCCGGTTCGAATCGTGTTGTTACCTTGCGCGAAGACGCCGTCGTTGCCTCCGCCGCCGGCGATCGCCGTGCCGGTGATACGCAGCGCGCCGCTCGTCGTCGAAAGCGCGCTGGCGTCTTCGATCGCCACGCCGTTGGCGTTCGCGCCCAGCGCGACGCCCGACAGCGAGAACAGGCCGGCCTGCGTGGAAATGGTCGACGCGTCGATGAAGACGCCCGACGACGACGTGACCAGATAGCCAATCGCCACGCCATTGATCGGGAACGTGCCGGTCACCGTCAGATCGCCGCCCGCCGTGTCGATGTTCGAGTTCTGGATCAGGACCGGGCTCGCGCCGCCGCTGCCCAACGTCACGCTGCCGCCGTTGGTCCTCACCGTGACGCGCTGGAACGAGACCAGGCTGAGCGGGCTCGTGCCGCCCACGTTCGCATCGAATACGAGGCTGAGCGGCCCGGCGCTCGACGTGATGGTGTTGTTGACCAGCACCGATCCCGTCGCGCTCAACTTCAGCGTGGCGGGAAGCGTGCCGGTCGTGAGGTTGAGCGGCGCGTCGACGACGATGTCGCCCGCGCCCAGGTTGGGATCGGTCCCTGTCAGTACCGTCACCGACGTGCCAAGGCTCAGCGGGCCGGTAAGCGCCGTGTTCAGGATGAACGTGCTGCCGGTGATCGGCCCGAACGTCATCGTGTTCGAATCGGCCGCGGTTTGCGTTTGGACCGGCGCAGCGGTGACATCCGGTATCTGCGTCACGATGTCGACCTCGAACGGGTCGAGCAGCCACCGGCCGCCCTGACCTTTCGGCGCCGATGCATCGACGCTCATGCCGGTCGTATCGAGCGTGTGGCCGGACGTTTCGATCAAGCCGCCGTTGCCGCCCCGCGGACCGCCCTTCGCGGTCAACGTGCCGTAAATGCGGCTGGCCGTTTCGCTGTAAGCGACGACGTTGCCGCCATTGCCGTCGACGAGCGCATCCGCATGGATGCTGGCGGTGGGCGACATCCAGATCGCATTGGCATCGCGGATGGCGGGGTCCGCGCCCGCCGGGCCGCCGCCGAAGTGCACGGTGCCGCCGCCAGCGGCGCCGCTCGCATCGATGTACGCCCCGGGCAGCAGCGCCACGTCGTAGCCGGTCACGTCGATCCTGCCGCCGGTTTGCCCTGCGCCGCCGCTGGCGTCGAGCGTACCGCCCACCTGGGTCACGCCATTCGTGCCGCCGTCGAGCAGTATGTGGCCGTTATGCTCGCTGAGGCCTTGTGCGCGCACGATGCCTTGCTGGTTGATGACCGTGCCGGCCAGCGCATCGGCCGTCTGTGCGCTCATCACGACGGTGCCGCCGTCGGCGGCCAGCGTGCCGGTATTGCCGATCAGCGCGTGCGCCGCGCCCTGGTTGATCTTCAGCGTGGTCAAACCGTCGCCGGCGAAGTCGACGGTGATGTCGTTGCCCGCGCCCAGCGCGACGGTGCCCAGTTTCGCGCTGACCGTGCCGCTATTGCTGACCGTGCCGCCGAGCAACGCGATGGTGCCGCCCTCGGCCGCCGTCAGCGAACCGGCATTGCTGAGCGCCGCCGCGGACGCGCCGACGAAATGGTAGTTGCCGGCAAGAAAGTCGGCATTCGAGATATTGAGCGTCGAAGCGACCATCGATCCCACGTTCACCGAGGACCCTGGCGCAAAGATCACCCCCGCCGGATTGACGAGAAACACCTTGCCGTTGGCCTGCAAGCGTCCGGCGATCACGCTGGGGTCGTTGCCCATCACGCGGTTGAGCAGCGCGGAGGAAGCCGACGGCTGCGCGATGCGGACCGCTTCGCCGCTGCCGATCGAAAACGTGTTCCAGTTGACGATCGCATTGGACGAGCCCTGCGTGATGTGCATCTGGCCAGCGGACGGCGAGTTGATGCTGACCGTGCCGGCCACCACCTGGCCGCCGGTCGGATTCGCGAGCACGAGCGGCATATACGATGCCGCGAACAACGCGGCGACCGCACCGGCGATCGTGCTCGCATGCGCGGGTCGCACATTGCATGGCTTGTTCATCACACACCTCGGCACAGATTGCTGCTTGTCGTTGCGTTGCGTTGCGTTGCGTTTGGTCGCGTCTGGCTGCGTTTGGCTGCCTGCTAGAACGTCTTGGTCAGTTGCACATAAAAGCGCGGCAGTCTGTCATTGCCGGTCGTATCGGGCCCGGTCGTGCGCCATGCGACCGTGCCCTGTAGCGAAAAACCGCCCGGCGCGGCCCAGAACGCGCCGAGACCCACGCCACTGCGCGTGATCACGTTCGACCCCTGGCCCGGGCGCGACGTCGCGTTGTACCAGCCCGTACCGAAGTCGAAGAACGTGAACACGGTGGCCCGCGCATCGATCGCAAAGCGCCCTTCGAGGGTCGCGACGAAACCCTCGTCGACCAGTGCCTCGGACGGCGAATAAGCGCGCACCGCGTGCGGGCCGCCGAGCAGGAAGCGCGACGAACTGTCGAGCGTGGTTCCGGCCCACTGGCCGGATACGCCTGCGAATACGCTGAGCCGCTCGGTGATCGCGTTCAGGCGGTTCGCGAAGAACGTCGCGCGCACTTCGGTGCCTTGCGTGTCGCGCCCGAGCGGCGACGCATCGAGTGCCTCGGCCTGCGCGTTGCGAAAATGCAGACTGCCGATCAACAGTTCGACATCCGCGCTGTTGAAGCCGCCGCCGAACAGCGCGTCGCGGCTTTCGTAGCTGAGGCCGACACTGCCCTCAACGAGCGATCTGGGATTGTGTTGATCGACGACGCCGATGTTGTCGATCAGGTCGCGGTACTCGAGATTCACGCGTGCCAACAGGCTCTGATTGCGTGTGCGCACGAGTGGATGCGTGAGCGTGAAGTCCACCACGGTCGCCTCGCCCTGCGCGTCGAGCGACGCGAATTCCTTGCCGAGCACATAGTTGAGCCGCGACACCGCGACCCCGACGCGCGTTCCTTGCGCATTGATCGGCGCTTCGTAGCCGATGCGCCCATAAAGCGTGTCGCCGCGTTCGCTGCCGAGCAGCCGCAGGTCGAGGTTGTCGCCGATCATGAACGGCGAATTCAGGCGCGCGAGCGCACCGAGCCGCCAGGTACCGCTCGACTCCGCGCCGAAGTTGTCGACATCGAGCGCAAAGGTCCAGCGTTTGGCCGGCGCGACGTTGACGGTCAGATCGACCGTGCCCGGCTCCTCGCCCGCTTCGATCGCCGAGGAAACCTGAATACCCGGCAGATCGGACAGCAGCAGCATGGTCCGTTCGAGTTCGTGCTGCTGCAGCGGCTTGCCCAGCGGAATCTGCGCGACCCGCGCGCGCAACAGGTCTTCGCGGATCGGCGTGCCGGCCGCGATATCGAGCCGCACGTGGCCGACGCGTCCTTCGAGCACGCTCAATTCGACGTTGCCGGACGTGACGTCCTGCGGCGGGATCACCACCTGGGCGAGCAGATAGCCGTGATCGCGATAGACCTGCGTGATGCGCGCGGCAATTTCTTCGAGCCCGGCGAAACTGGTTTGCTTGCCGAGCTTGTCTTGCACGGGCGCGAGCAGTGCATCGCTGGCGATCGTGTCGTTGCCCTTCAGCGTGATGCTGTTCAGCAGGAAGGTCGGACCGGGCGCCGTCACGGGCGCCGCCGGCGGCGGCACGGCGGGCAGCGCCTGATTGCCGCCCGGCGGCGCGGGCCGGGTCTCGCGCGGCGCCGTCTGGTTCAGGATGCTGCCCGCGTTCGGCAATGTCTGGCCCCACGCGAGCGCACTGCTGCAGGACACCGCCGCGGCGATCAGTCGGAGTCTTCTCATCGGTCTAGGGTTGGTTGGGTTCATCCCTGTTGCTGACGCGCGATGGTCAAACGCCAGCCACCCATCAGATCGAATGGCGCCCAGAAGAACGGATGCGCGAAGCGCGGCGTGTGCAGAACCGCCAGTTGCGCGGTGCGCATCGCGTCGATCGCCTCATGGCCTTGCGCGAGTTGCGCGTAGAAGGTGCGCATCGTCAGCGCGCTCGATTCGTCGGCGACCGGCCACATCGACACGATCAGGCTGGTTGCGCCGGCATAGAAGAACGCCCGCGTGAAGCCGAGAATCTCGTCGCCGCGCGCGATCCGGCCGAGCCCGGTCTCGCAGGCCGACAGCGTGACGAGCGACACGTCGTTGAGCTTCAGGTTGTAGATGTCTTTCGCGAGCAGCGAGTCCGGGCCGTCGGCGGGCTGCGTCGCGGGCGCGAGCAGGATGCTCGAGTGCAACGGATCGATGGTGTCGGCCTGCGCGTGCGTCGCGACGTGCAGCACGCGTCCGGCGGGCGCGTTGTCGCGAAAGCTCAGGCGCGTGGCATCGCTATGCAGGAACACTTCGTTGCGCGCGAACAGCGGCGCAATACCCTGCACTTCCGCCTCGGCGCCCGGCAGCGCATAAGCAGGCGTGATGGTCGGATTGCCGAACGCGACCAGATCGCTCGCGATCTTCCGCTGGCGCTGAGCGAGTTGCACCGCGACGCTCGCCGAGGGTACGAGTGCGATCGCATGGCGTTCGATCAGAAAGCCGTCGGCATCGTGCAGAGCCTGAAAAGGCAGATAGTGCAGCGCGCCGTGCGGCACGATGATCAGCCGCTCGTTCGGGCGCAGGCCGAGCGGCGCGATCAGCAACGCGTCGAGCTTGTCGCCGTAGGTCAGCCCGGCCGGCCGCCGGCGCACGATCGCATTGCGCAGGTCGGTCACGGCGGCATCCATGTCCGCGCGCGCAATTGGCAACGTGTGGCCGGTCAGGCCATCGGCACGCACCACCCAGACGATCAGCTCCTTGTCGAGACTGTGAAACTCCACGATCGCCTCGTTGGGCTCGAGCGCATTGCGCGTCGCGGCGAGGCTCGGCACCTGCCCGTTCAGTTGACGGTCGTCGACGCCGGTATCGACGCGATTGCGCACCACGTCGAGCAGCGCACGCGCCCGGCTGCGTTCGGATAGATCCCAGGCAATCGCGTAGTCGCCGGTTTCGACCGTCAGCGCGATCGCCTGTTCGAAGACCGTTTGCGTGTCGCCGAACAGCGCCGTCTTGAACTCGTCGCTGCGAAACCGCGCGCGGATTTTCTCGGAGTCGTCGACGGCGAGCAGGTAGGCTTCGCGCGCATTCGCCTTGTCACCGAGCGCGAGGTCGGCGCGGCCGATGCCTTCGTGAGCCCACAGACGGTCGTAGTTGGCGTCGCTGGAATTGCCGCTTTCGCTCAACAGCGTTTCGAACGCGTGTTTCGCCTCCTCGGGCTTGCCTTCGGCCAGCAGCAGATTGCCTTCGATGCGCCGGTAGGCGGGTGCTAGCTCCGCGGTGGCCGGGGCGCCGACCGCGTCGAAGGTTTGGCGCGCGCCGAGCGTATCGCCCTCGGCAAGCTGCGCGTTGATGATCGACATCAGCACCAGCGGCTTGTAGCGCGGCGACGCGGTCGTCAGCGCGTCTTCGTAGGCGGCCAGCGCCTGCTGCGGCTTGCCCCGGCGCAACGCGACATCGCCGAGCACCTTGTTGGCCGGAGCAAAGACCTGCTCGGGCGCCTTCGGCGTGGAAGCTAGCGCATCGCGGGCATAGCGTTCGGCGTTGTCGAGGTCGCCGGCATAGCTGTAGGCGATCGCGAGGTCGCGTTTGGACAGGGCCGCCAGATCCTCATTGTTGGTCTGCCCGGCCACCACCAGCGCGCGCGCCGCGGCATCGACGCTGTCGCGGAAGTCGCCGCGCTCGGCGGCCGCGACGGACATGCTGCAATAGTCGTAGGCAGGGAGTTTGACGCGGTCACGCGACAACAGCAGACGCCCTTCGGACGTCAACGTGTTGATCGTTTCGGCGTCGCGTTCGCGTTCGTCGGCCTGACGAAAGGCGAACGACTCGGGCGCGAGGGCCACGCCGCTCGCGGGCCGCGCCGCGGCGGCGGACGGGCCGGCGGCCAGCGAATTGCCCGCCGCGCCCAGCAGTATCGAGCCAATCACGAGCGCGCCCGTGATCCACGCGGCATCGATCCGGAGTGCCCGTGCAATGACCGCACGCCGCGAATCGCGTTGCACGACGCTGTGTGCCATCCCGCTCGATAGGCCTTGGCGCTCGTTCACTTTAACTTCCTGCAAGAAGGCAAAAGGAAGCGGCTGGGATGGAATGCGCGTACAACCCGCAAGCTGCACGCAGCGATTGACTAACACCGTATAGACGAATTCGGCCCGCCGATTTTGAAACTGGCGGCCGCACGCGGACCAATGCCAGCGCGCGGGCCGGCCCGATTTCAAAAAATGGCTCGCTCGCTCGTCTTAAGGATGGACGCGCCTGCGCGTGAGGGTGGCGCTCGCATGTGCCGGGCTCAGCCGTCGTACCCTCCAGGGAGCCAAAGCCGATGAGCAGCCCCGACGACAAAACCGTGATCGTGCAACAGGCGTCCGGACCGGACGGCCAGCAGAACCCCGCCGATGCGGCGGGCGCCGATCGTACAGTCGTCCTCCGCCCCGCCGCGCAGGGTTCGAACGCGCAACATGCGCTGCCCGCCGGCACCCGGCTCGGCGAGTTCGAGATCGTCGATCTGATTGGCGAAGGCGGCTTCGGCATCGTCTATCTCGCCTACGATACCCAGCTAGGACGTCACGTCGCGCTGAAGGAATACATTCCCGCCGCGCTCGCCACGCGCGTCGGCGCGGCCGAAGTATCGGTCCGCTCGGAACGTCATGAAGACACTTTCCGCGCCGGCCTGAAAAGCTTCATCAACGAAGCGCGGCTGCTCGCCCGCTTCGATCATCATTCGCTCGTCAAGGTGTACCGGTTCTGGGAGGCCAACGGCACCGCGTACATGGTGATGCCGTATTACGAGGGCGTGACGCTGCGCGACGGCTTGCGCCGCATGAGCGCCCCACCCGATGAAGCCTGGCTGCGCGCGCTGCTTGCGCCGCTGCTCGAAGCGCTGGCGGTGTTGCATGCGGCGCAGTGCTATCACCGCGACATCGCGCCGGACAACATCATGCTGCTCAAGGGCAGCGGCCGCCCCGTGCTGCTGGACTTCGGCGCGGCGCGGCGCGTGATCGGCGACATGACCCAGGCCTTGACCGTGATCCTGAAGCCGGGCTATGCGCCGGTCGAGCAATATGCCGAAGTGGCGGCGTTGAAACAGGGGCCGTGGACCGATGTGTACGCACTCGCCGCGGTCATCTATTTCGCGATTCAGGGCAAGACACCGCCGCCTTCCGTCGGCAGGCTGATGAGCGACACGTATGTACCGCTCGCCACAGCCGCGGCCGGCCGGTATAGCGAGCGGTTCCTGCGCGCGATCGATCATGCGCTCGCGGTACGCCCCGAAGATCGCCCGCAAAGCGTTCAGGCGCTGGCGGACGAACTGGGCATTGCCATCGATACGCGGGATGACGCGGATGCGGCGATCGAACCCAACACGCGCGTTTCGGTCGAGACAGCGAGTACCGCTGCGCCGCGAACGGCGCCAGCCGCCACTGTCGAGGCGAAGCGCGATGAGCCAGCCGCGGCGGCCGTTCCTGCACCAGCCGGTAGTCAACGGAAGCGCACGGGATTGATCGCGGCAGGTGCTCTTTGCGTCGTGGCCCTCGCGGGGATCGGTACGTGGTTTGCGATGCGTACACCACCGGCCGCGAGCCCGGCTGTCACTGCAAGCACGAATGCGCACGACACGGCTTCGCCGAAGCCGGCCGAGACTCCAGCGCAGACGTCTGGCAATGCCGCTCCAAATCCGGCCGCCGTTGCTGCTGTTGCCCCCATTGCGCCGGCTCCTCCTTCGCCTGTCACGATTACCGCGCCCGCCACACCACCCGAACAAGCCGACAATCTCGCACCCTTCACCCCCGCCAGCGAACTCGAGCGAATCGTGACGCTGGCCGATCCGTCGATTCAGGTTACCGCCACCCCGGGCAGAACGTCCGCCACGATCGGCAAGGACTATCTGCAGTTCAAACTCGACAGCAACCGTGCGGGCTACGTGTATGTGTTCATGGTCGATCCGGACGGTCAGTACCTGATGTTGTTTCCGAACGGACTCGATCGCAACAACCGGATCGCCGCCGGTCAGACGCTGTCGTTGCCGCGCGCCAGTTGGCCGATGCTGGCGGGCAACCCGCCGGGTCCCAATCACTTCCTGACGCTGGTGTCGACGACGCCGCGCGATTTTTCCGACGGCGGACTGAAGTCCGCGGCGCCGTTCCAGTCGTTCCCCGCTGATGCCCAGCAGCAGGCGGCCCCGCGCCGCGGCCCGCATTATTCGCCGTTCGCGGGCAAGCCGCGTTGCCCGGCAGGCACCGCGGATTGCGCCGGCGCGTTCGGCGCCGCCACGTTCACCATCGATGCCGTCAAGCCGCGCGGCTAGCGCTCCCGACGTTTGAGATGGTTCGCAAGGAGGCCGCATGCAAAGGGCTCAGCTTCTCCTGCTTGCGCTGACAGCCACGCTCGCGGCTTGCGCGGGCAACACGCGCGCGACCAGCGTGATCCTGGGGGACGCGAGCCATGCAGGGGCATCGCCGGTCGAGCAGGTTGCGCCAACGGCGCAGGCATCGCGAACCGCGCCGCCAACCGTACCAGCTGCTACGCCCGCTCCCGCAACGACACAAGCGACGGCACCGGGCACCTCCACCGGCTCCGGTAACCCGCGCCCCAGGACCGAGTCGAGCGGCGGCTTCGCGACGCGCCACGCCTACTACGAGCCGACCGCTTTCGCCGATCTCCCCGGCTGGGATACGGACGACGTCACCGCGTCGTGGGAAGCGTTTCGCCGCAGTTGCACCGTGCTCGGCGCGCGCAGCGGCTGGTCGGAGCCGTGCAATGCTGCGCGAGCCGTGGACGTTGGCAACGTCGCGGCGATCCGGCGTTTCTTCGAAACGTATTTCAACGCGTACCAGATCCGCAATCCCGACCGTTCGCTCGACGGCACGATGACCGGCTACTATGAGCCGCTGCTCAACGGCAGCCAGCAGTACGGCGGCGCCTACCTTTATCCGGTCTACGGCACGCCGGCCGACATGCTCTACCTCGATGCGCGGCGCTTGCCGGACCGCGCGCGCGGCGGCGTGAGCGCGGCGCGCATCGATGGACGTAACGTGATCCCGCTCAGCGATGCAACGACTGGCGACCTCAAGGGCGTCTACGCGCTGGACCTGCGCGATAGCGTGCCGGATATCCGCGACAAGAAGATCCGGCTGCGGCTCGACGGCGGGCGCATCGTGCCGTACTACACCCGCGCCGAGATCGAGCGCGGCACACTGAAGGCGCCGATCCTCGCGTATGTCGACGACCCGGTGATGCTCTACTCGATGCAGTTGCAAGGTGCGGGCAAGGTCCGCATGAGCGACGGCTCGATTCGCCGCTTCGCCTATGCGGAACAGAACGGCCGACCGTTCCTGCCGCCGCTCGCGCGCAACGGCAACGCGACGGCCGGCGCGCGCAAGCTCGTCGTGCGTGGCATGGAGATGGAGGTCGACGTCAGCGACGACCGCGCGGCCGCCGCGAGCAACAACGGCAACGCAACGGCTGCCGACGGCGACGACGAACCGACCTCACCGTTGCTGCGCGGTTTCACACTGGCGACGACCACGCCAGCGAATGCAGGCGCGATCAGGCCGGCGGTCTCGGGCTCCACTGGCGGGCACGCTGCCGGCAATGCGGCTGGAGCCGGAACCAATGCACAAACGTCGAATGCGCCGAAACCTCACCCTGTGTTCGCGATTTCCGATCCGAGCTATGTGTTCTTTCGTGCGATTCCCGATTCGCCGAACGGTCCGCTGGGCGCGCTGGGCGTGCCGCTGTCGGCGGGCCGCTCGGTGGCCGTCGATCCGCGCACCACGCCGCTCGGCGCGCCGGTATTCGTGTCCACGCGTGACGATCCTCAGGCACCCGGTGCGATCAACCGCCTGATGCTCGCGCAGGACTCGGGCGGCGCGATTCAGGGCGCCGTCAGAGCGGACTATTTCTACGGCTTCGGTCAAACCGCGCAGACCCAGGCGAGCCACACCAAAGAGCGGCTGCGCATGTGGGTGCTGCTGCCCAAAGGCTTGCGCATCGCCGCGCAGCAGACATCGTTGAAAACGCGCGGCGGTGCGCCTGCCCCATCCGATGCGGATTGTCTGGTCAGCGATCCGGTGCTGTGTGTGGACGATGCGCCGTAGGCATCCTCGACGGTGCGCGCGGCGCTAGAACACCCTCCAGATCTTCAGGATCTTTACACCATTTTTACGCGCACTACTGATCTTTTTTGAAGACTTCGACGATATCGTCTTTACAGTGCTTGCATCCGGGCTCATCCCTGATCATATGCACGCACCAAACCATGCCGTTGCCAAAGCACGTTGGAGATACACATTATTGCGGCTTGCTTTAATGACGACGGCCCTCGCACTTTGCAGTCTGTTGCACTACGCCAAGGCGCAAACATCCGGTGGCCGCGAGGCGACGGAGGCTCATCCTGTGTCGAGTCCCGACGACATCGTCGCCGCGCTGCGCGCGCAATTTCGCCTATCGACTGCCGATTCGTTGAAGATTGCACAAGCCGTCCTCACCGAAGCGGACCGCTATTCGATGTCGCCTGTTCTGCTGTTGTCGGTGATGGCTGTCGAATCCGGCTTCGACCCGCGCGCGGTGAGCGCGGCCGGTGCCCACGGACTGATGCAGATATTGCCCGCCGCCCATCCGCAGGCATTCGCCAGTGTCGAGGAACTCGACGATCCCATCGTCAATATCCGCATCGGCTCGTCGATATTGCGCGATTACCTCGATGCCTCTGGGGGCGACGTCAACGCCGCGCTGTGGCGGTACAGCGGGGGCGGAAAGGGCTATGCGCGCCGCGTGGTCGTCCGTATGCAGCGTTTTGCTCTATTGCTGCGTACGCAAAAGGAATAACGGCCCGCGCTTCGGTCGTCAACCGCTCGCCTTCGGGGCATGAAATATGCGTAGACCGTCGTGCATCCGTATTGGGAGACCGGCATGGACACGCGGCAAATCGAAGAACTGCGTCCGACGCAGATGACCCACGGCGCGCGCGAGGTGCGGGAAAAAGCGCGCCAATACCGATCGCTGAGCGGCCATGACCTGCAAATGGCCATAGCCGAAAAGCCGATACCGATCGTCTGCGGACCGAAAGGCATACCGTTCGCGATCGATCATCACCATGTGGCGGCGGCGCTGTGGCAGGTTGGCGTGCGCTCGGTTCCGGTCGTGCTGGTGCGGGATCTTTCCTCGTACACGTGGGCGTCGTTCTGGCTCAGCATGGAAAACGAACGATGGACCTTTCCGTATGATGCGCAAGGGGTGCGCCGGCCTTTCTCCGACCTGGCGCAGCACGTCTGGGAACTGAAAGACGACGAATATCGAAGCCTCGCGGCAGCGGTCCGCGATGCCGGCGGCTATGAAAAAACCAATGTCCCGCTGGAAGAATTTCGCTGGGCCGACTTCTTCCGCGCGATGTTGCCGCGGCCCGATAGCGACGAAAAGTTCTCGGCTTTGCTCAAGGAAGCCTTGAAGCTGGCAAAGAGCGACTTGGCATTGGGACTGCCGGGCTATCTCGGTCGAAAGGATTGAGCCGGTGGCTCAACTCAATCGTGAGCCACACTGCCCGCCGTCACCAGAAACTGATCCATCAACGAGATCTTCAACGGCTTATTCGCGTCGAGCTTCTTCTTCGCGATCACATACTTCCAGCCATCCCCGTCGCCGGGGTTGCGATAGAACGCGACGACCGCCACATAGTTCGTATCGGCGTGCATCGGTTGCGACAGGCTCGCCGACGCCCCCGGATTCAGCACCGATGCCATGCTAGCCTGCAAATCCTGGGCGAGCAGCGTGCGGTCGTTCTTTAGAAGATCCTCGTACGACGCGCCATCGAACACCTTGCGGTCCTTCAACTGATACACGCGCACCGCGACCGATGTCGCGCGACCGGCGTCGTCGGGGTTCAGCGCTTCGCGCGCGGACAGATCGACGTCGAGCACCTTGATCTGCTTGAAAAACACCGCATGATATGCGCTCGACGACGCGTCCGACACGGCTTGCCATGCGCCGCACGCCGACAGCAGCCCAATGGCCGCAACAGTGGAAACGATAGAACGAAGATTCATCAATAGTCCTTTGGGCGCGTCGTTCATCACGCGGATCAAGTCAGGTACGGATTGGCCGCGGGCTTCGGAAACGCTTGATAAACCCCGAGCGCGACGTTGATCAGGCGTTCGCTCATGGCGGGCAGCACGGTGGTCCAGCCGAGCCGCGGCGCGGGTCCGGCCGATTCCCCGTGGATCGCGGGCAGCGGTGCGACGCGCGACGACATTTCCATATGCAGATGCACGTCGGCCTTCACCCCGACATATAACTGCACGAACGCCATCAACTCGCGATGCAGCCACGCACCCGGCAACAGATCGTGCGCCTGGGCGGCATCGGCCGGGCGCAGGGTCACACGCACCGCCCGGCTGCGATACGCAAGCCGCTTGCCGAGCACATAGCCGCCGCCGAGGCCGCGGCGCGCGCCGTTGTCGTTGGTCGCACCAGCACGAGCGGCCAACGCCGTCAGCGGTTGCGGCTTGCCGACGCGCGCGGGCGCGGGAAAGAACTCATCCACCCGTACATCGACGCCCGGTACCGCGAGCGCGATCACGCCCGCGAGCCCTTCGGGTGTGCGCGTACGCTGGATCAACAGGCCGAGCAACGCGAGCATCCGCGAATCGGGCAAGCCTGCACGTTGCGGCTTGTCGCCCCAGCCGAAGCCGGCGAGGCACAGCAGATTGCGCGAATGCGCATCGCTGCCGCCCGCGCGAAAACTCTCCGGATAGCGGTACTTCTTCCACGCGCGATACAGCAGCGTGACGAAACGGTGATTGAACTGATCGAGAAAGGCTTCGACCACTTCGTGCCCTTCTTCGCGCAGCACGATCTCATCGATCATGTGCGACGGCATCGCCGCGTCGACGCCGTAGAGTCCCATGAAGGTCGTGCGAACAGTCGGCGGCGCGAAAGCGACGAAGGAGTCCGGATCATCGTCGAATTCGACCGCGGCGATCTCGCCCGCCGGAAAACCGGTGCGCGCGCGTGGCCGGAAGCGTACCGGTTCGTGCGCAGGGGTATCGCGCGTGCCGAAGCCTGCATGCTGCGGAACCCGCAATTCGAGCAGCCGGCACAGCTGCATGAAGTTCATCCGCGGCGCGCGCGCGAGCAGCGCGGCGACGAGCGGGTCGAGATTCGGCGGTTCGTTGTGCGCCTCGAAAGCGTTCGCGTATGCACTCATAACGGAGCCCGTTGCGCCTTGCTGCGCGGCCAATCGGTGCGGGTCTGCGATGGCAGGCTCACGATCGATAGCTTCGTGAACAGATTGATCTCCGCATACAGCGCGAAAAAGCGTTGCAGCAATTCGCCGAACAGCATCACGTCGCCCTCGCCCGCGAACGCGTGCGAATCGAGTGTCACCTCGATATGCACGCCGCGCTCGACCGAGCCGCCGGCCACCTCCTCGACTAACTCCTGCGACACCCACAGAATGCCCGCGAGGCGGCGGCGGTTCAGTTCGTCGCTGGTCCAGTCATATAGCGCGAGCGCGCCGCGCAGCACTTCCGCGTTCATCATCGACAGGAAATTCGGCGCGAGATGCGATAGCACACGCCACTGGAAGCGGTCGCCGGTCGGCGGATAGAGCGGCAGCGTCGGCGCGACGAGATTGTTCACGCCGGAGAGGTTCGGCGTGCTCGTCACCAACTCGGCGATGCTCGCTTCGCGCAGGCCCTTGCGTGGCAGCATGCCGTTCGTGCCGGTTACGCGCAGCGACAGGCTTTCCTCGGGCAGCGTATGCATCGTCTCCCAGGCGTGACCGCCGAGCACGACCCACGTCTCATGCAGACCCGCGACGCCGGGCCGCACGCGCGCGTGGAAGTAGCGCTCGGGCGCCTCGTGCCGCAGCATGCCGCCACGATGCCGGAACGTCGCGAACGGCACGTACTCGTAGCGCTCGGCGGTGTCATGATCGAACGCCTCGATCGCATCGACCGAATAGGTCTCGACGTGCTCGCCCTGATGACCAGCGGGCAACACGCGGTATTCGGTTTCGTGATGATCGATCTCGATCGGCTCGGCATCGAGTTCGAACAGGTTGATCACCGGCGTGCAGAAAAGCCGCACGTTTTCCGCGCTGAATCGCTGCTCGGACGGATACGCGCGCTTCAGAACGATCTCCAGTTCGAAGCGCGTCGAGTTGTCCGGCAGCTTCGTCACGTCGAGTCCGCACAGATCGACGAACAGGAATTTCTCGCGGAACGTGAAGTATTCGAGCAGCAACTGGTATCCGGAAAACGCCGCGTCGGCCTTTGGCCACAGCCGCTCGTCGGCAGAGAAACCGGCCGGCTCGATCGTCACGTTGGCGAGCGGCAGCGCTTCGCCATCGCGTACTTCCGGAATGCGCCAGTGGATCGCCTCGACCTCGCGCGTAAGCGCGAGATGCATCGCGAACGCGGTCGGCAGATCGGCATTCAGATACAGCCGCACGCGCGACAGGTCCGTTTCCCTGCGACGCGCGGACTGATCGAGCTCGAAGCCGAGCCGGACGATCGAGCGGCCGTCGTGGCGCACGGTGGGCGCCGCGTGCGTGATCGACAGTGGCTGCAGCGTGACCGGCTGCGTGGTCCGGTACAGACATTGCACGGTCTTCGGCGTCGCGCCCTCGGCGCCTGCCGCGTTCGGCACCGCGATCGGCGCCGAGCGCGCCGGCACGCCGGCCGGCACCAGCTCGGTTCGCTGCAGCTTCTCCGCGAGCGGCAACAGCTCGACGATCGACAGCGACGGAATCATCCGCAGATAGTGCGGCCACAGCAGACTCACGAGGCCTTCGGTCAACTCCGGCAATTCATCGTCGAGCTTCTGCTGAAGACGGCCGGTCAGAAACGCAAAACCTTCGTGCAAGCGCTCGACGTAGGGATCGCGATCGCCGACGCGATCGAGATTCAGCATGCGCGCGCGGTCGGGATGCGCGCTCGCGAATTCCTTGCCTGCCTCGCGCAGGTAGCGCATTTCGGCTTCGTAGTAGCGCAGGATGGGGTCGTCGTGTTCCATGCTTGGTGTTCTTGTCAGAAGGTCAACGCCCGCGCCGGGTCTAGCACGGTCAACTCGGCTTGCAGTTCGCCGATGCGGCGCGCGAGCGCGGGTTTGTCGGCGTCCTTACGGTTGCTCAGCGCCTTCAGCGTTCGCAGCAACTGCTGCTTCACCTCGAACACGAGCGCGGGTTCCCAGCGCGTGAGCGGCAGCGAGCGTGCGCTCGTGTCCAGTTCGGTGAACAGTGCGAGCGCGGTGTCCGCGCGACCTGCGTGATCGGCGAGGCGCGCCATCACTAGCCGCCGCAGATAGCGATGACGGTCTGTCTTGAGGCCCGGCAACGCGTCGAGCCAGGCGAATGCCGCCCCGATGCCGTCCTGTTCCGCGAGGTCGCGCGCCTGTGCTTCGATCTCGGGCCAGTCGCCGGTCGCTTCGTCGTCGCTGCCGGCCGCTACCGGCAGCGGCGCAATACTCTCGCCCGCCTCCAGATTGCGCACCACCGCGTGGCGCGCGATCCATTCGAGGGATACGTCGTCGGCGAACGGCGTGCCGTCGTTGAACGCCAGGCGCTCGATGCCAGGCAAGCGTTCGAGAAACAGCGCGAAATCCCCGCGCAACTGGTCACGCCATGCGCTGTACGGCGCGCCGACGTGATCGAGTGCGACATGCTGGAAATATTGCAGATCGAACCACAGGTGATTGACGCCCTCCAGGAATGCGCCCTCGACGCGTTCGAGCAGCTCATGCCACTGCTTTTGCAGCACGAGCCGCTTCATCTGCTGACGCAGCTCGCCACGCGGCGGCATCAGACGTGTGCGTGATGCCGCATCGACGGGCGGCACTTCGTGCAGCGTGTCCCAGCGAACGGTGCGGACCAGCCGCACAGACGACAGGTAACCGTTCTCCTGGTCGCGTAGCCACAGCGCCATTGAGCGGACCTGGTCGAGCAGGTCGCGCGTCGATGCGATCGATACGTTTGGGCTGCCTGTAAAAGCTGGGCCCGACGCGACGGGTGACGTTGCCGGATCGAGCTCATTACCACGCGACGCTGCGTCGTTCTGCTCGAAGCGCGCGATCAGCGCGGCGAGATTCGGCCGAGCCGCGCCGCTCCACGTGGCCGTACGCGTGACGAGCAGATCTAGCGCGACGATCGCACGTTCGAGGTCGGCCGTCGCGAACTCGCCGCGACGCGCCAGCAGTTCGATGACGCGTGTGGTGGCAACCATCTCGAGCGCGCCCTTCTTCGCCTCGGCGCGCGCGGGGAGCACATTCTCGCCGAAGCGCTCGACGAGCGACGCCGCTAGTTCGAGCCCATCCGCGAAGCCGGAAGGACCGTCCGCGCGCAGACGTGCAACCGCGTAGTAACCGGCGAGACGCAGATCCTTGCCGGTCTCCTTCAGCAACTGCTCGCACGAGCGGACGACCAGGCTGTCGTCGATACCGGAGAGTTTTTGCGTTTCCTCGCGCAACTCGAAGAACAGGTCTTCATAGCCCGGGTCGCGGCCGCAGCCGTGCTCGCCGGGCAGCGGCTGAAGCCATGCGCTCCACGCATCGAGACGCGCGCGTACGCGTTGTTCTTCGTCGCGCGACGGGAACAGCGTCTTCAACAAACTCGACAGCATTTATTCAACCTCCGGCAGCGAACCTTGCGGCAGGCCCACGGCCGCATGCTTCGCCGCGTTGAGCGCCGCGGGCGGCAATGGCGGCGGCAGGTTCGCCTCGGATAGCTTCGGCGCGCTCTTTGGGTTGCCGGTCACGAAGATTCGAGCGGGTAGCTTGAAGTGACGCAGCGAGAGCACTTCGAGCGGGCCCGAGCGAGCCTCGCTGCGCAGCTGTACGCGCAATGGGATGCCCTCGCTCTGGTCGGGCTGCCACGACAGCACATAGCGCGCGGCGTCCTGTTGCGACACCTGAGCGCGTTCGAGTAGACGGATCAGGCCAAAGCGGCCTTGAGCGTCGAGTGCCGAGCGCAAGCCGCCGTGCTCGGTCTGCCATTCGATATGCGACAGGTTTTCGAGCGAATCGCCGGGCCACAGGAATGGCGTCCACTCTTCCTTCTGGTTGAAGTAATGCAGTTCGCGGCCCGACAGCACGAAACGCATGTCGGTGACGCCCGGCGTCGGCACCGCGCGCAATTCGTAGCGCACGTGGGCGTCGCCGGACGGGAACAGCACCGTCGATGCGCGGGTCATTTCGTTCAGTCCGTCGAGGAACGCCGGATCGAGCGTCAATGCGCGGCCGTTTCTCGTGCCCTGCGCGGCGATCCAGCGATCGCCCTGCCGTTCGACCACACCCGC
The DNA here is from genome assembly GCF_038900515.1 of Burkholderia sp. JPY481. Classification (NCBI taxonomy): domain Bacteria; kingdom Pseudomonadati; phylum Pseudomonadota; class Betaproteobacteria; order Burkholderiales; family Burkholderiaceae; genus Burkholderia; species Burkholderia sp. JPY481. The sequence goes on along the minus strand of NZ_JAYMRT010000030.1, from coordinate 7,039 downwards.
CAGTTGCGTTGTGACGAACTGCGTAATCACGCCTTTGTCGGGGCGCATGAAGCGCGCCATTTCCGGCAGCGATGCGTCATTGTCGGAGTCCGCGAACGGATAACGGCCGCCGAACGCGCCGTCCCAGTCAGCCACGATCGCCGTGCGCCAGAACTCGTTGAGGCTCGCCGCGGCTGGCTGCATCAGTACCTGCCACGTTTGATCGAGCGGCGCCTGGAACAGCCCGCCGAAGCCGGCCCACCGCTCGCCGAGACTCGCGGCAACGCGGCTTGCGTAATCGCGGCTGTCGGCGATGTCCGAGGTCTTGCCCTGCAGCACCGCCTGCGCGGCGATACGCGCCATCGCGTCGGTGTCGGGACTCGACACGATCTGCTCGATCTTCAGACGCATCGCGGTCACGCGTTCGAGATAGCGCGCGACGCTGAGATCGCCGGTCGCGGCCAGTTGCGCGGCGGACTTCGCGTTCGCCCTCGTGACGCCGGACGCTAGATCGCTTCCGGCAAGCCGCAGGATCGGCCCGAACGCGACTGCGAGCGGTGCAAGCGGCGGCTGCGTTTGCTTCGACGGATTTTTTTGGTCTGCGTCGACCAGTTGCTGCGCTTTGCTGACCAGCGTGTCCGACAGCGATTGCGTGCGCGCGCCAGTGCCCGCCTGATAGACGATCGCGTTCATCAGCATCACGAGCGGCGAGCGCTGTGGGTCGCCGAGCAGCGTTAGCTGATCGGCGGTGGCGGACAGCGACGGTGCCGATTGCCAGCGCAGGCTGTTCAGGAACCGCCACCATGCGCGCGCGTAGTCGTCGAAATAGCGCTGACGCAGCTCGGCTTTCAGCGACGACGGCGGCTCGGTTTTGTTTTCGACGTCCGACAGCACCCAGTCGCCCGTGACCTTGCTCTGCTCGCTCGCGTCGTCGATCGCTTTTGCGATGCGCTCCTCCCACGCGGCGCGCGTGAAGACGCCGGGGACCGTGGCCGTGGTGCCGAACAAACCGCGGCTCGATGTGTCGCCGAGCAGCGTCGCGAGCGACACGGGCGGGTATTTGGCTTTGGCGTCGTCGAGGATCTGCTGATAGACCGCGTCGGTCGAGTTCTGGATGCCACGCACGCCGATGATCGTTTGGCGCGTCGCCGAGATCAGACCGCTGTCGGCGACGCTCGCGAGCGACGAGCCGCTTGTCGAGGCACGCTGGCCTAGATGATTCGCGAAGAAGGCGATGGTGTGCTGACGCAGGTCCTCCCATGCGCCGGCCGACAGCGGCGAATTGGCGGGACGCGCGGGTGCGGACGTCGCGGCGAGCTGCGGTGCGAGGAAGGCCGCGACCGCGCGTTGGGGCCTGGCGAGCATCATGTAGGTCTGCAGCGTGTCGTAGGCGGCCTGCACCTCGCCACTGCCGCCGCTTGCAATCTCGGCGTCGGTCAGTGACGCAAGCCGATGCAGCCGCGCCTCCAGCTCCTCGCGGATCGGGCCGACGAGAATGCGGCCGGCGGCGTTTTCATAGCTGGGCCATAGGGCGTCGAGCAACGCGGCGTCACGGTTCAGGCCGAAGCGTGCGAGGCGTGGGGCGCCGTCACGCTGGTGAGATTCGAGCGTGTCGATCTGCCTGTCGAGTGTGTCGAGCGTTTGCATCGATCGGCTTGGGTCGTGTGCTTCCGCGAGCTTCGTTAGCGTATCGGCGGCGGTGTGGATCGTTGTGCGGTTCGTGAAACCCGAGATCATCGTGCCGGTGATCCATAGCGCGATCGCCGCGGAGGCCGTCCACGCGACGGTGGTCGATAGCGAGAAGCCGATGCGGTGACCGTGGAGCTTGCGACTGTGGTCGGCGATGGTTTGCCAGAGCGTGCGGTTTAGGGAGGTGATGCGTTCCGCTTCGGGGTATTCGTCTGCGTTGTCTTTGTCGTCGTCAGGGGTCGCGGGCGGGGCTAGTTCGCGCTCCTTGAAGAGCGGCGCGAACAGAAGGCCGTGGACGGCCTGGCGCCAGTACCTCGAATGCGCGGTCTGCGCGACCAGTCCCGACAACGCGCTGGAATGCCTTTCGATATGTTCCGACAACTCCGCCGGATAGCGATCGTGTTTGTCGTCGGCGAGGCGAAGGACGCCGGCGTCCGCGAGGCGGCGCGTGAGGTTTTGTAGCGAGTCGTCGATGTGGGCCGCATGCACTCGGGCGTTCGACCACGTTAGGCCGATCGCTTCGTCGTCGCCCTTCGGTTCGGTGCTGAAGTCCGTCACGTTGAGCAGATAGGCAGGCGCAGACCAGCGCAGTGCACGCGCGTGGCACGCGAGGCGTTGGGCGAGCGCGTCGGCGTCGAAGGGGGAGTTGGCTGAGCTGCGGTTGCGGGTTATCGCGACGATTGCGTCGATCGGCCGGCGGCGGCGCAGGCGGCGGATTTGGGTGAGCCAGGTGGAATCGAGGGTCGTGCTGGTTTGAGCTGCGTAGAGCAGGACTGTGTTGCCGGTGATGGCGTAGCCGGTTTCGGCGAGGCCGGGAGCGAGGCGTTTTACCAGGGGGAGGTCGCCGGTTAGCAGGAGCCAGCGGTCGCGGTAGCGCCAGTGGCGGCCGTGGAGGGCGCGGAGCGCTTCGCGCAACGCAACAATATTTTCCGGTGCAGTGAAATGCGCTAACGCCGGGTCTTCGCTCGCGCCTCGTGCTCGCTTATTTTTCGAATCGTAGCGGGCGAACCACTGCGACGCGCGCATCGATGCGATCCAGAGCACGACGGCCTCGAAGTACTTCACGAGCATCAGCGCGATGAGCATGCCCGAGAGCAGGCACAATTCGATAATAATTCGTGTCTCTTGCGTCCATCCGTGCGCCGGACCTTCTAGCCAGACGGTCAGACCCAGCGCAACGAATAGAATGCAAATGCCGATGCCGATAAAAAGGGCTACGGGTTCAGACTTGTGTTCACTCATGCTTGTTTTCTGCACACCAGCGCGATCAGGTCGCGGTTTTCCTGCGTAAGAACGAGTTGGGGATCGCCGGTTCGCGCGGCGAATTCTGCTGCGAGTGCGGTGGCTAACCATCCCCCCGCCTCTCCGCAATCCCCAACGGTGGTTCTCAAGTCAATCCGGGATTTGTTTCCGTCGATTTGGGACGATGACCTGATTGCGACCTCCATATCCGGTGAAATTCCGTGACTCCAGAGAGCGCCAACATTCGCCGACGTGGCTTTTCCCCAACGCATCGCGTTTTCGAGCGTCTCGCCTATGGAATTGGCCCGACCACGTGCGGGGCGATGTAACAGCAACGCACTGGACTCCGGCTTCTTCTCAGCGATGATTGGATGTCCCAACAGTAATGCGACGCCCGCCTCAGCATCACCGTCCTGCAAGCGCTCGCTTACAGCTTCGCGCAATTGAACCGCGACCAGCAGATGAACGACACCCGGCCTCATGCTGTCGAGTAGCGCATCCGTACGGAACACCGAGGACGGCTCTGTCGACGGTTTTGCGATCATTCGCAAACCCGGGAACTTGCCGATGACAAGTTTCTCGAGTCTGTCGGAAACGTCGATGGTCTCGAGGGCGCAGTACGAAACTGCTTCAAAATGAAGCGTTGTGCCCGCAGAAAGAGCTGCGAACTGCGGCGACAGATCTTCGATCAACTCGGCCAGAAGCCAGTTGCAGACCACACGATGGCGGGAATATTCCGTGAGTTCGTTTCCGGAATGGACCTCCTGATTCGGGATTTCTATCCAGCGTGCGTCAACATCGGTATTCGGCTTGGCTCCGCTTGTCCGAGTTTTCAACCTAAGGCTACCATCGACAACACCCTGAACATCATTCTCATCGCGATTAGCCGAGAAACGCCACGTATGACCTATCAGCGCGAGTGGCACGCTGGCAACGGCGTGGCATCTTTCCATCTCGCAGTCGCTCACGTGATTCACCGCCAGTGCCTCACTGCGTCGCGCATGTAGATAACCAAGACGTAGGCACAGCAAAAATGTCCATGAAAGCATCGGATAGCCGACTAGACAGAACCAAAACCAGATCGGATTGGTTGATCTGCCTTGCGGCCAGAGAACAAGTGTTAGTGCGGCACCAAAACAAAGGAGGACGACTAGAAGCGCAGTCCAAACCAGTTTTGATAGTTGTGGAGGCGCAGGTACAGCCATCCGCGGCGGTACGCGAGCGAAGTCGATTGGCATTCGTTTATCTGACTGTCGCACCATCCGAAAGGGCAATGAGGACGCTTCCGCACTGAGTCTTGTCTCCATCTCGTGAAAGCGGTGTGCCACCATCCTTGATGCTGCTGCTTCCTTCCACGATTGCGTTGTCGCCGTGAATTGGACACGAGACGAGATCTCCGACGCGGGCCGCGCGGCGCCCCTTGACTTTGATTCGATCCGAGCCGGTTAGGATTTTTCCTCCGTGACTCGTGCTGTCGCCTTCGTATGCTAATTTTTTCATTCAGTTCATCTGTACAATTAGATGTAGTCAAAAAATTTGTCGCGCCGCCCTAATGCAAATCGAAATCAGAAGGCAAGGCCTGGTTTATTCCATCAAAGACCCCTTCTTGGAAAAGCTTTTGTACCTCGAAGCTCGACACTCCCTATCAAAAATAACCTGTCCATTCTTTAACACGTACAACCGTCCCCATCAAACCGAAGTACAACTTATGTATACACCGTATTTGCAAACCACGCATGCTGCTCTCCCAGATGCCGGAAATTGCGAATATTTTATTAGGGGGAGCGTCTATTTCTGGATACACAAACACATGGCTCTTTTCCATACTTATATTTCACGCATCATTCACTTGGACGATAATTAATTTTTTTGCACTATCATACAGATGATAAGTATATCGATCCCGAGAAAATGCCCTCTGCCTGAGCAGATCCAAAAAATGAAGTCACTTTATTATATCGATCCAGACCATCAGCGTAGCTATTCTGTGCGCATTCACAATCTCTGTGCCACCCGAGCGTCCTAGTTATCGATGCCGTCTACCGTGGCGAGTGTTGTTATCCCTCTGAATGCTCGAGGGCTGAACTGCTGATACGTCCCGTCGTCGCATGTATGGTTGGAAATCGTCTTTCCATCCCTTTTAACATAAATTCCACTCGGAAATCCTTGATATAGCACATATTGATAGTGGCCAGAGTTGAATTTTAGATGCGAAAAATTCACACTCCCCTCACGGATATCACTCAACGAAAACCATTTTCGAGGAGAAAATGGATTTTTCGGGAATTCTATTTCCATTTTATCTGCCTTTCCAAAACGATACTGCACATACCCGTTGTCAGGCGAGATATTTCCTGACGCGCAGATCGACATTATCTTTCCATTGGTTTGACAACTGAAATAAACCTCCTCTTGAGGATAACAAAGCGTAACCTCGTCAGCCCTCACACCAATACCAAACAAAATTAATCCAGCAACGAAGATTCTCTTTACAAACCTGATCAGATTGCAATCCGTAATCAATTGAAATCTCCTTTTCTCCATATTTCATTGAGATTGGCAACACGCTCCGCGTAACTATAGAGATAGATTTTGATAATCCGGTCGACAGTTTTCGAAATCCATTCTCTTTACTGAAATGTCCGCGCGTCCAAACTGTCTCAGGCGTCGTTTGACGTGATCGCAACACAAAGAGCAAGCAGTTTCACCGGTGCTGGGTGCAACCAACAGCACAGCCGGATTTGCCATGATTTTTCTTATTTGGAAGCCATAAGACTGTCGTCGCCTCAATGAAATCATTTGTAGCCCCATTCGACAAGCTGACGTCTTACCGCTGATGCGTTCCTATATTTGTAAGTTACCCGTTTCCCTTCACGGGTGCCGTCGAAACCAACGCCGAAACGTTTTGTCAGTACGCTGTCCTCTTTCAACTTCGTCAATAAGCCGCCGGCCTTTTCGATCTGTTCGTCGTAGACAAATACCTGATAGATGCTTCCGCCAGTTCCGATGGACGGACTGTCAGCAGCCCATGTCACTATGATGAAAAGCTTCTTCGGCCTTCTTCCACTCACAAACACGCTTTTGATTTCCGGGCTGACTCCGCCCTCTGCTTCATACAGATCGACCGGAATGCGCCCTGTTTCCGTAGTACCTGTTAGATATGCTCGTACTCCGTCTCCGTCCTGGCTCGGCGCCGCACAGAACTCTATAGTCGTTCCATCGCCCAAAAAGGGGATGTGGTAGCTCTTTTGTTCGATCGCACTTGATATACTCGGACAGAAAAAAGTTAGACACAAACTCAGAATGAACGCGTGCACAAACGTTGCTGAAACGAAGCTTCTCATCGACTAATCTCACTGAAAATTCCGTTGTCCCATATGATATGGAAGTTGTTTTTTCGCGCGCGGTAGCTGTCCGTGTGAAGATTTATAATTTTTGTTATCCGATCGACTACGTCATCGGTGTGCCCCATGTCAGCTATCTCTGGCAGATGGCTGGAAATCCAGAAGTAGATTGCTGAACGCACCGCGTATCTCATTTCCGATATCAAATCAGGGTTAGCAATGAAATCAACGTCGTCGCGCGCCCACAAAGTCGGATAAAAACTCTGGAAGCCAGCATAATTGGCTCTTCCGGTAAGTTGCTTGAGTCCTCTGCCTCTGAACCGCCAACCGTCACCACTCGCGATGGAACCATTTCCAATTTTGTTCGCGTAGGCACGGTTTGCTATTTCTTCTGGCTGAGCCAAGTGCGACGCAGTTCTTCCATACAACTCAGCTTCGTCCGGATGTGCTGAGAAATATGAAAACTTTTGTGACAATACGTACGACCGATAGTTGAGATTCTCCGAAGTGTTAAGAGCGGTGCCTGCCTCTTGCCGGATTTGGGCAAAGAAGTGTGACAGCCGGAGTGGAGAACCAAGCTTGTAGTCCTCCAAGCGGGGATTGAGTTCATCCGCCACAATCTGCAACTGATCGGTCGATGCTTCTGTAAAGATGCGCTTAAGAGCGGCTAACACAACCTGGACATCAAGCCATAGGTTTCGTATCCTGGGCGCATGTCCAGAAGAAAAATCAGCAACGAACTGTGGGCGGCGCTGGAACTGTTGATTCCGGCATTTACGCCGTCA
>NZ_JAYMRT010000029.1:0-59447 GCF_038900515.1 Burkholderia sp. JPY481 | reverse complement strand
CTCTTCGGCCCCATCGGCAACATTCCACCTGCCGAGGCAGAAGCCGCTTACTATGCAAATCTCGCTGAGTCTGTCACTGTGGCATGACGCAAGCAAAACGGTCTCCGGAAAACCCGGGGCGCTTCATCCTCGTCGAGGTGCATCTGCCGGATTCCATCGATCGCGCGCCGGAGCCACGCATCGACAATGACGCGATGATCGTCGTGGAGCCGGTCGGCCGGCGCGGCCGTGGAATTGCGCAATTGCTGGTCGCGGTTCGTCATCGAGATCCCCTTGTAGTAGTACACAGACATGACGCACGTAACAAAACGCGTGCGGATCGGGCTGCCAGCCTTGCCGGTATTGGGTTTGCGGCGGTGCACGGAAAAGTGTAACTTGCCGATGCTGGAAACGGTTGACGGCCTGAAACCCAGGCGTAGCAAGGCTTTGCGGCGTGGTGCAAATTGCACCATGCGGTGTTCAGCGTGGACGCGGTGCCGGGTTCGTCGCACCGGTTCGTCCGTCGTTGTACTCGCGCACCATCTGGCCGAAATGGACGAGGTGTTGCACGATGGTTCGCGTGGTATCCAGCTTCGTTTGTCCAGCAGTCGGTGCCGCGCGGTTTGCCGTAATTCGGGCAATGCGACTGCTGGACATCGGGAATCTGAAATTTAAACTTGACTGCGGAGAATGAAGCCCGATGGGAACTCCTTTATCGCTGAACGGCCTGTTCGGCGTATGGTCTGAGGCCATGGCCCGTAATGAGCCGACGATCGCGTTTGAAGTGCGTAATGGCCGCGGCCGATTCCTGTTCATGATGTTCTTTGATCCTGACGATACGGCCACAAATGACCGCCTGCTTGTGTTTCTGCAGAATACCCGGCACATGCTTGAATTGACGCTCTATGGGGCCCATGCGCGAGGGCAGTTTGATATCTATCTCAAACAGCGGGACGTGGCCGCGATCAGGCGAGAGCTCGAATTGGCAGGGGATACTGGCCTGCCGTTCGATGAAGCTCGCTTCATCGGCGCATTGAATGCCGTGTTGCCTGCTTCATTGCCGCTGGCGGCAAAAGTCGAAACATTGCGGACGAATATGCCAGCCATCCGGGATCGATTGAGCACCATTCTCGACGATCACAACAAGACTGAGCTTATTGGGGAAAAGCAGCTTCCACAGCAGCAGCGTCCGAGAGAGAAGACGTTAAGAAAGCTCTATTTGTATTCGACGGACGCCCCGGAGGCTGTTGCTGTTTACATTGAGAGTCTTAAAAAACGGAATTGCACGTTGGCATGGCGCGTACCGGGTACGGCATGAGTTTGCTTGTATGTTTTAAAAAAAGAAAAGCCACCCCCAAACCCCGGCCTGAGCGCCGGGGTTTGTTCTTTAGCCGTCAGTGTTGCGGCCGGGTCAGTGCTGGGCCTGTGCCAGCACGGCGTCGAGCATCTGGGCGATGAACTGCTGCTTGGCCTTCGGCAGTTGCGCGATGGTTTCGATCTGCTTCTGCCACTTCGGCGCAGGACCGCGCTTGCTGCGCGCGGCGTTCTCCGATTCCCCGAACAGGTCATCCAGCGAAACGGACAGGGCGCGGGCGATGGCAGGCAGGAGCGAAACCGGCAGGCGTCGGCGACCAACCTCATACGACTGGTAGGTCTGTTGCGTGAGTCCGAGGGTTTGTGCGATCTGCGCCTGCGTGATGCTTCGTTCCTTGCGGAAGCGCGCCATACGTTCGCCCAAGGCGACAAAAAAAGCGCGATCGTCGTCGGTGATCGGTAAGGCTGGCATGGCGTCAGGCAGTGCTTCGAACATGAGGATTGCCATAACGATACCCCGAGGTTTGCAAATTGGCGTCGAGTATACGTCATAATGACGTATACTGCTGGCGAGTTATTTTTACGAAAACCCCCTTGACAGGTTTTTAGCGGAGGCCCGAAACACGATGCCGACGATCCCGATCGCGAAGGATGAGCTGGAGCGGCTGAAAAGCGAGGTATCGCTGCGGCGGCTGATCGAGAGCCAGGGGCAACCGGCTCTCGACCGTGGTGTCGAAAACGATCGTCGCGGCGGGGCTGGGCAAGATCGGCAGTTGCCACCTGTTCCGTCACGCGATGGCCACGCAGATGCTGGAGAACGGCGCGGACATCCGCTATGTGCAGGCGATGCTGGGGCACGCTGACCTGAAGACGACAGAAATCTACACCCAGGTCAGTATCCGTGCGCTGAAGGATATCCACACGGCGACACACCCGGCGCGGCTGGGGCGATCGGACGAGGAGCATAGCGCCGATGCGTTTGCCACCGATCCTGATGTCCAGGCGCAGGCCGATGAGCCTGCTGGCCGGTAGCGCCTGACGGCGCGGCCTGCCTGCTTGCTGCGCTTGATGACGAGGTGCAGGAAGAGCGCGGCGAGTAAGGGCGGGCCTCAACGTGGGCCAGAAAACCGGCGCAAGCCTATCCGGCGATGGAAAACGGTTTGTGTTAACACAAATCATGAGATCGAACGCCAGCCTGCGGGCTGGCGTTTCTACATCTGGCATTGCCGTTACCCGGAGCCCGCCCGGTTGACGGCTTCACAAACCTTGACAGTCTGATTGACCCAACCTGGTTAAAGTTGGCCCATCCGCGCGCGTGAAGATGCGCACGCATCGTTCTTTAAGGCGCTTCGGGGTGTGGGCTGAAAAACCGCGTCTGGGGCAAAAAACTTGATCGTAGGACTGCATCCAGGCGGCGGCCGCTGGCGAAGCCGCGCCGCGTCTGGGGTTTGCATGTTGTGCTGAACGCGGGCGCGTCAGGGCAAAGATAAGCGGCATTGGGGTGCGCGGCATCCGCTGCGGAGGGAACGGGTTGCGCTGGCGGGGCGATTGGCGGGGCCGTGTCGGCCGGGCTGAACCCAATCATAAACAGCAGCGGCACCCTCTCGCCCGGGGCCTTGGCAAGTATTGAAACGTTCGTAAGCGGCAGCGTGGCCGGCGCGCTCGGGTTCAACTTTCAAGGGGCAATGACGGCGGCACAGAATGAGACACTGAATAACTTCTGCGACCATAACTCGTGTGGTCGCGCGTTGGCCGCAGTGGGGGCAGCGGTCGGCGGTGGTGCAGCGGTCGCGGGATCAGTTGTTGTGGACGCTGCGACAGGCGGTTTAAATGTCGTTGCGACGCCGGCCGAGGTGGCTGGCGGTGCTACCGTAGGCGCCGCCGTGGGCGGAGCTATCGGATCGTGGTTAGATTGGCTTGGGTCACATGGCGGCGTGACGCTTAATAGTGGAGATACTGGAAGTGCAGGCACCCAAGAAGGAACCTCCGTATCTGGCGATTCGTCTACCGCTCCCGACTTACCGACGGGTCTGGTCGGTGAACAAGACAGTAAAAGCGGGCAAAGAGTAAACCGTAATATCAGCGGTCCTCTCAGCCCGGCGAATGGTGGCACGGGAGACGCGCTGCAAGATTTCAACAAGCTGACCGGAGGTAAGAGTAGCCCTGCGCCAGCAGACAGCGGCTATCCGCCCGGCACTTTAATTGGCCCCAATGGGATTGCTTACCGTCCTGGAAAAAACGGAAGCGGAGCCCGCATCGACATTCCCGCGAACGGTTCGAAGCCGCATGAAACGCTGCATTACTAGAGAGCTATCTTGAAACACCTGAATTTTGCTTTGCACCAAATTGACTCCTTGGGCGAACAGCTAAGCGGTGGTTTTGTGCGTCTTTCGTTGGTGTTTGCCGCACATGGACGACCAATATCGGTCAAGTTGTGGCGTTCCGATGGTACGGGCATACGGGTACGGTGTCGCATGTACGACGTTGCAGAGCGTGTTGAGCATGGCGTGTTGGAGTTTGAGCCACTGGCCGAAAATGGAGGGGACGACGCAGTCATCGACTTGCCGGACGATATGCACGGTAAATGCACCGTCGCAAAGTTAGTGTTGAATGATGACGGCGTTGTGTGCGAGTCCGGTCTAGTAATTCGTGGCTCTCGGGGAGGCGAACTGATTGTAGTAGCGGGCGTGTATCCCCACACGTTGGCGGTTAACGTAGCGAAGGCGTTCGGACCCTTCGAACCCGAATATCCGATGGAGAAGTACGCGCGCGTCGAGAATGTGTGATCGGGGCGATTGGCGGGGCGACGAGCGCGATTGTGGCGCCGTTCCTGGTAGACCAGGCCGGTGGGTCTAACAATCTGACGACTGACCAGCGCGCGGCAATCGTAGGCGTCTCGACGTTGCTCGGTCGCTTGACGGCGGGGCTTGCGGGCCAGAATGCGCAAGCAGGGGCGACGGCGGCTGAGAATGAGTCGCTGAATAACGCGACCTCTACTAAAAATCCGCGATTTGCAGCGAAGATGTTGGGATACGACTACCAGACGTTTGGCGACATGCTACATGTGCTCAAGCCGGCAAACGGATTGGGACCAGCCGACTGACCTTGCCCCTGTTTCACGAATCCCATGGCTGAAGTCATCAGGCCGCTTGCCCCCGCTGAGCAGCGGCCCAAATCTTCTCGAACGTCATGGGGCTGACATAGTCCAATGTCGAATGCAGTCGGCGGGCATTGTAGAAAACAAGCCAGTCAACGATTTCATCCATCGCAGCACGCCGCGTCGCGAAGTGCCGACCGTGCAGTCGTGCGACCTTCAGCGAACCCCACAGGCTTTCGGTCGGCGCATTATCCCAACAATCGCCACGCCGGCTCATTGACGAGCGCATGCCGTACGCCTTGAGCGTGTCCTGGAAGAGTCCGCTGCAATACTGGCTGCCACGGTCGCTATGCACAATCACGCCGGCTTCGGGGCGGCGCCGGAACCATGCCATGCGCAGTGCATCCGTGACCAGTTCGGCCTTCATATGCGGCTGCATCGACCAGCCCACCACTTGCCGGCTGAACAGGTCGATTATGACCGCCAGATACAGCCAGCCTTCGGCCGTCGCCACATACGTGATGTCGCTCGTCCAGACCTGATTCGGCGCTGTCGCCGTGAAGTTGCGCTCCAACAGGTTCGGCGCGACCGGCAGGTTGTGGTTCGAGTTCGTCGTCGCGATGTACTTGCGCTTGTGCCGTGCGCGGATACCATGCTGCGCCATCAGTTTGCGAACTCGCTCCTTGCCAACGCGTACGCCGCGCGCAACCAGCTCTTTCCACATGCGCGGCCAGCCGTATTCGCCCTTGACCTCCGCGTGAATCGCCTTGATGTGCGCCAGCAGTGCGTCGCTGCTCACGCGGCCTCGGTGCGGCTTGTTCCGAGCGACACGTTGCCGTCGCTGATGAAAGCCGCTGGGGCTCACATCGAGTACTTCGCATAGCACCGAAATCGGCCAGTGACGGCGATTGCGTTCGATGAACGCGTACTTCACGTCGAGTCCTTCGCGAAGTACGCACAGGCCTTTTTTAGGATGTCGCGCTCCATCTTCAGCCGCGCCACTTCCGCACGAAGTCTCGACAACTCCATCTGCTCCGGGCTTACCGGCTTCGTGCCTGCTCCGCCAAGCTTGCCTTCCTGCTCAGCCTTGAACCAGTTGGAAATCGACTGCGCCGGCACGGCCAGCGTGGCGGCCACTGCCGCGACGCTCTGACCGGCTTTGACCAGCCGAACCGCTTCCAGCTTGAATTCGAGCGTGTAGCGCGCCCGCGTCGTCTTGCTCATCTTCTGGATTCTCCTTGCTTGAGTTTAAACGCTCAGCAAGGGATTCTTTTTTCGGGGGCAAGCTCAGACAACGTTATTTTCCACAGCAACGGAGACGTTGAGTTCAACGGCAACATTATCGATAACATGCACAACTATGCCCAGTAACCGAGCCACTCGAAAGGCAAGTACGCATGCGCTTGCTCATGCGACTTTCATTATTTCGTCCGATGGTACTGCTCCGGCTGCTTGGACAAACTACTTTGGAATATCGCCGAGTCGGACGATCACCAAAGGGCAGCCATACATATTGCCATCGGGGCGGCTAAGTGATCGCTTGGGAAAGCTCGAATTATGGGCGCTGGAAAGTAAAGCAGTAGTCCGGAGCGATCAGTTGGAGCCACACCTTCGCTATCTGATTGAGCGGCTTGGATTGCCACGTGCGGATCTTAGGGCGCATGTTGAGCGTGCGGATGCACGGATGCGCTTCTTCTGTTACTGGAGCAACGAGGACGGTGATCGGATACCCGATGTGCCGGAGGATATTAAGACAATGATGGAAGCCCTCGGCGGAACAATTGAAATCGACGAGTATCGCTGAAGAACTGCCAAGGGCTATTCCTTAATGAGACATATTGGATTTGACGGCGGGCATTCGATATATGAGCTGGGCCCTGGCTCGGATGTGATTCTGTTCTTCGATTGCCTGAAGAACCGATCGTTTGTATCGCCGCTACTTGCGGCGGGAAGAACTGGACAGGGCTGCGGCGCTGATGGAGCAGGCACGCCAGATCTTTGCACAGCATCCCGCCGCTTCAGCTGTTGACTGGGATACATTGTTGTCGGGTGACCCGGGACGGAGCTGGCTGAATCCGAACCAACCGACTCTTGCCGACGTGTTCAGCAAATACTTCGAGAACTTCGGAAAAGCGTGCGGCTCGGCAAAATCGTTTGTGGATGCATTCAACATTTACCAGCCGGTTCGAGTAGTGATGTCCGACTTGCCGGGCTTCGCGCGCGACAAGAACAAGCCGCTGGCGGAATACGATGCGCTGGAGGGCAAGCCGTTCTGGCTTCAGTAGAGCGCAACGCAGGAAAGGCCCGCGCCGGTTATTGCCCGGACAGCCGCGAAGAGACGAACCCGGCCGCGGGCCGGGTCTGTGCTTTATGGCGTCGAGGTGCTTCGGTTCGATTTGCTTCCTTCGTCGTCGGCCGTGCGCCGATGCCGGACCGCTAGAAAAGCCGTCCCGCGACTTCGCGGCGCACGTCCCAGTTGAGGTGCATTTGCCGGACTCCGTCGATCGCGCGCTGGAGCCACGCATCGGCAATTGCGCGATGCTCGTCGTATGGTCGCTCAGCCAGCGCGACCGTGGAATTGCGCAATTGATCGTCGAAGTTCGTCATCAAAATCTCCCCTTGAATGATCACAGACATGACGCACGTAACAAAACGCGTGCAAACCGGCCGCAAACCCGCACCGGTCACAGGTTTGCGGTGTACCACCAAAAAGTGTAACTGGTCGGTGCCGGGAGTCGGCGAATCGCCCGAAGCCCATACGGGCAAAGCTGTGCAGCGCGTTACAAAATGCACCATGTGGTGTTCAGCACCACTGACGCGGCGGTGATCATGAAATCGACGTGCACGGCATCGTAAGGGAATTCTATTGTGCCGTCGGCGTTGCGGTCGAGCACCCCGGCGTTGAGCAAAACAGGGGGTTCGACCAGCCCTGCGTGCAAGGCAGCGGTGACGGCCGCGCTGGCCGGTGGCAATGATGTGCAGGCTATCAACGGCACGGTATATGCGTTCGATCCCAACGCTCCGGCAATCAAGGCTGTCGGTGACCCGTATCAGACAGCGTATGCGAATTCGTTCGACGGTCAGGTGGCGCAGAGCACGGCTGAAGGGCTTCAACTCGCGCCGGTGGAAAATACCGGGGACTTGGCGCTGCGCTCGGAACGATTGGGAAGTGGCTCGGCCTTGGGACGGAGGTCACAAACCGTGCAGCGGGACAGTGTGGGACTCGATTACACCTGTTCCTTCCGCTGTCGATCGCGTGGCCCTGCTTGAGCGCATGGTGGCGCTGATACTGCTCGCCGGTGAGAGCTATCGTGCCCAATTCTCGGAACTCGCCAGGCTGGCGCGAACGGGGGCGGACGGACTGGATCCGGGGCCGGAGTGTGCGGGGTTGCTGGCCGAGATTGAGAAACGTGCGCAGGTGGCCGGAGAAGTCTTGCGCTCGACATGAACGTGCTGCGCTGCCTGCACGATCAGGTGCTGCCGACGCTGGAGTGAGTCACGCTGATGCTTCAGGGCTGCTGTGTGGCGCGGCCAGCGGTGGGCCATACCGGGTTCGCCGGTCGTCGTTCCCGCGCCCAATCCGGCCGAAATGGGCGATGTGCCGCGCGATGGCGCGGGCGTCATCGGGCCTCACTTCGTCGCGGATGCGGCGCAGCCTGGCCTGCTGCAATTCGAGCAGTTCGACGCGCTGCGCATCGGGTGCCGGTCGGTGCAATTCGCCGTGAATGGCTGCGGCGAGCAGAGCGATGCGCTGGCCGATGACGCCGCACATGACCTCGTAACCGACGCTCGCGTCAAACCGTCTTCGTGCGTTTCGCTGTTCATCGTGATGGTTCCTGATGCGTTAGCTTGAGCGTGGCAGGGCGCAGTTGGCGCAGCCACTTCCGGGTTGTCGCTACGGGTTGTTGCGCTGCAAAATGAATTTGATGTGGTCCGATTTTTTATGTTCACGTATCGGCCGTCCGAGGGCTTCCCGCACACTTTATGTTCCTGGATTCTCCGTAGTTAAGCGTCTGCGATTGGGTCCCCGCAGACTTTATCCGTGGTTTCCGGAGGTGACCGCGACGTAACGACGGACGTTAGAGCGGTCTTTTCCGCAGACTTTAGCGTGCACAGATAAGACCGCGCTCGGCTGAACCTTGTGGGCGAGCAGGCCTGCGCAACCGGTAGCCGCCGGATTGCGCGACAGGTGACAAGACTTTGCGTCTGGCGTAAGGTCATTCAGCGACCAGCGCACCTTGAAGGACTAGGGCGCGCGTCATTTGGCGATGACACAGACGAATTTGTGATGGAGCCGCTATGAGCGCGAACTGGACTGATATTCCGTACGACGCCTGGCGCGACACGTGCGCCGCGTTGCACCTCTACACGCAAATCGCCGGCAAGTACAAGCTCGCCCGAACCCCATGGCTGAATCATTCGTGGCACGCTACGTTGTACGTCAGCGCGCGTGGCCTGACGACGTCGCTTATACCCGATGCCAGCGGCGTGGAGATCGAGTTCGACCTGCTCGAACATCGCGTGCTCGGCAGCGCTGCCGATGGACGCAAGGCGCACTTTGCGCTCGCCCCGATGTCGGTTGCACAATTCCACGCGAACTTTTTGGATCTGGTTGCGCAACTCGGAGGCAAGCCCGTGTTTCACGGCCGACCCAACGAGATCCCGAACCCCGTGCCGTTCGAGGACGACCATGCAGCGCGCCCGTACGACGCCGATGCCGTGAGCCGCTTCTTTCGAGCGCTCGTCACGGTCTGTTGTGTGCTTGAGCGGTTTCGTACCGGTTATATCGGCAAGGTCAGCCCGGTTCATTTTTTCTGGGGTAGCTTCGATCTCGCCGTGACGCGTTTTTCTGGACGCCGCGCGCCTCTCCATCCCGGCGGCGTTCCAGCGCTACCCGATGAAGTGACGCGCGAAGCCTACAGCCACGAAGTATCGTCGGCCGGGTTCTGGCCGGGGGGACCGGCGACACCTTTCCCGGCGTTTTACTCTTACGCTTACCCGTCGCCTGACGGCTTTTCCAACGCAACACCCCAGCCGGGCGGCGCCTATTTCGACGACAAGCTTGGCGAATTCATCCTTCCGTACGAAAGCGTCCGCACGTCGAACGACCCCGAGCAAGCGCTGCTGGCTTTTCTCGAGAGCACGTATCAAGCGGCCGCGGATCTCGGCGGCTGGGACCGGGCGGCACTCGAATGCCGGGGAGGTGAGCCGCTCAGGCCGCGACCGGTGGATCACCATTGAGCGAACCCATCTCACCGGATCTGCGAGAACCCTTTGCTCTTTGCGAATCCTCTGGTAGGATCTCGCCCCTACGTAGGGGAGTCGCCAAGCTGGCCTAAGGCACCGGATTTTGATTCCGGCATTCGAAGGTTCGAATCCTTCTTCCCCTGCCATCACTCTCTTTCAAGCCCTGGATCTATCCAGGCGTCGGTCTTTCTGGCTGACATCGCGCACTTCACTCTCTGTGCGACGACTCCATCCCACATGCATGCAATCGAGCCCTTCACACTCGATGCGTCCCATTTTCAGACATCCCACAGCGTCGATCCTCTGTGAGCGTCCGATTTTGCGACACCTCGCTGCTGCGGATGACCCCTCGCTTTCCTCCCTGAACGCCAACTGAGGACGGCTTCGTTACTTTCTTCTCCTTTATATGCTTTTGACGTCGAGCCAAACTGCCGTGTCGCTCGACGATTTGCCTGCCGAGTTGCTCGATGACATCTCGATGTCCGGGGCCATGCCTTCACTGCGGGACGAGAACGCAAGTCTGGAGGCTGCGGAACGTTCAGCCATTGCACGCGCCCTTGGCGTTTCGCGCAGCACGCTCTATCGCAAGATCGAGTTTTATCGGCTGGAGGGGACGGTCAAGCCAGCGGACAGGGAATGACGAAGGCTGTACGATCTTGGCCAGGCGAGGCAGGCCCAATGCGGCATGCGTTGCTCGACTAGCACAACGATAAACGAGAGCATCAGGGTGGCTGGTGCAATGGCCATAACCGCACAGGAGAGACACCAACAGCGCAGGCTGCTGGAAGTCCTGCTCCATATCGGCGAAGACTACCGGCGCATCAATGACTGTGATCACGAGCTGTTCACCTCTCTGGCGCTCGACGCGAAGGCCTTCCGAATCAGCGACTCACGCGTCGTGATGCGGCAGACCTTCTCGATGACGCGGCAAATGATGCAGGCGAGGCGCACGACGAGATTTAGCTAGCGGACGAGGGGCCGGCGCAAATACGTTTTACGTGTTGTGGCCGGCCCTGTTCTCTGACAAGCGACGCGCCGAGCGGATGACATCAAGTCACTAAACAAATGACATCCACGCTCTCGCGAAATCGCCGCGCCACACCGAGAATTCCTCCCATCACGGCATCCGCCGTCATCGAGGAGAGAAGCATGTTTGCAATTACCGGTGTGACAGGACAGGTGGGCGGCGCGGCGGCACGCGCGTTACTCGACGCGGGGCACGCGGTGCGCGCCGTGCTGCGCGACGAAAGCAAGGCGGCGCCGTGGCGCGAGCGCGGCGCCGAAGTCGCGATCGCGTCGTTCGACGACGCCGACGCGCTCACCGCCGCGTTTCGCGGCACGGCCGGCGTGTTCGTGATGATCGCGCCGAACTTCGCGCCGCTGCCCGGCTATCCGAACGCTCATGCGGCGGCCGCGGTGCTGAAGGAGGCGCTGTCGAAGGCACGGCCGGGGAGGGTGGCGGCGTTGTCGTCGGTGGGCGGGCAGCGCGAAACGGGGCTCGGCCTGATCACGCAGGTGCATATTCTCGAGCAGACGCTCGCCGGTCTGTCGATCCCAACCGCGATCCTGCGGCCGGCCTGGTTCATGGAGAACTCGCTGTGGGATATTGCGCCGGCCCGCATATCCGGCGTGATGCCGAGCTTTTTGCAGCCGCTCGACCGCGCGTTTCCGATGGTCGCGACAGCGGATATCGGCCACGTCGTTGCACAGACGCTCACGCAGTCGTGGCAGGGGCGACGCGTGATCGAGATCGAGGGGCCGCGGCGTTATACGCAGCGCGAGATCGCCGAGATGCTCGGCGACCTGCTCGGACGCCCGGTCGAAGCGCGCGCGGTGCCGCGCGAGGAGTGGCAAGCGCAGTTTCAGGCCCAAGGCACCGAATGGCCCGCGCCGCGGATCGAGATGCTCGACGGCTTCAACTCGGGATGGATCGATTTCGAGGATGGCGTGAACGAGCGGGTGGTCGGGACGACCTCGTATCGGACGGTGCTGGAGCAGTTGGTGAGGCGGGCAGGATAAGCCGGGTCTCGGGCGGGGCCGCGCTCGAGGTTGCCGGACCGTGTGAAGCCGCCCCGCAACCGGGCCCCGCGCGCGTGCTAATCTTGCTCCCTTCGCGGACGTCCCGCGTCAGAGCAGACACCATGACGGAAGCCTTCGATCCGGACGGCATCGAGCCAGCGGTCTTCGTGGTCGGCGAGCGCCATGCGACGCTGGACGGGCCGTGGCGCGCGTATCGGCGCGCGCATCTGATTCACGTCAGCGAAGGCGTGCTGACGGTGCGCACGAAGTCCGGCCGCTGGGTCGTGCCGCCCGCCCGCGCGCTGTGGATTGCCGCGAATACGCCGCACTGCCTGCACGCGAGGCGGCCCGTGCAGTTGTATTCGCTCTACGTCGCGACCGGTTCCGCGATGGACGCCACCGCCGACCCCGCCTTAGACCCCGCGCCGCTACCCACGCAGACCGGCGCGCTGATCCCCGACACGCTGGTGCAGGCGCTGCTCGCCACCGCGGCCGATCTGCCGCACGATCACCCTCCCGACGAACCCGCCCGCCGTCTGCTGCAGGTGCTGCTGGATCGCGTCGCCGGCTTGCCCGCCGCGCCGCTCGGCCTGAACTGGCCGGGCGATCCGCGCGCGCAGCGCATCGCCGAGGCGCTCAGCGCGAATCCCGCGCAATCGCTGGTGCTCGAGGAACTCGCCGCGGCCGCCGGCGTGACCGCGCGCACGGCCGCGCGTCTGTTCGCGAAGGAAACGGGGCAGACCTTCGGGCAATGGCGCCAGCAGTTGCGCCTGCTAGCCGCGCTCGAACATCTCGGCGCCGGTGAGAGCGTCACGCAGGTGGCGCTCGAAGTCGGCTATAACGACGTGTCGTCGTTTATCGCGGTGTTTCGCGATGCGTTCGGCGACACGCCGGCGCGCTATTTCCGCTGACGCAAGCTCGCGGCCACTCCCCAGCCACCGCGCGAGCGTCGCCTCGCGCGCTACCGAAGCTGCGTCAATGCGCGCCGGCCGCATCCGGGCCACCGCCGCCTTTGGCTGGCCGCGTGATCCAGATCAGCGGAATGATCAGCACGAAGATGATCGCCGACACAAAGAAGATGTCGTTCAGGCCCATCATCGCGGCCTGGGTGTTCACGGTGAAATCGAACAGCGCATCCGCCGATTGCGGACTCAGATGCAGCACCGACTGCGTATTGTCGATCTGCTGCGCGAACAACGGGTTGTCGACCGACGCCTGTTCGGTGAGCCGCACGTGATGCAGGATCGTGCGGTTGTTCCATGCGGTACCCGCGATCGACGTGCCCACCGCGCCGCAGAACACGCGCACGAAATTCGATAGACCCGCCGCCGCCGGAATCCGGCTCTGCGGCTGGCCGGACAGGATGATCGCCGTCAGCGGCACGAAGAACAGCGCCATCGGAATGCCTTGCAGCAGCGTCGGCAGCACGAGGTGCCACGTGTCGATCTCGATCACGTACTTCGAGCGCATGTAGAACACGATCGCGAAGCCGACGAACGCGACCGTCGAGATCACGCGCGCGTCCGAGTGCGGCAGCACGCGGCCGAGTATCGGCGCAAGAATGATCGCGAAGATGCCGAGCGGCGCGGTGACCAGACCGGCGTCGATCGAGCGGTAGTTCAGATACTCCTGCATCCATTGCGGCAGCAGCACCAGATTGCCGAAGAACACCCCGTATGCAACCGAAATCGCGATCGTGCCGCCGAGAAAATTGCGCTGCTGAAAAAGCCGCAGATCGACGATCGGATGCTCTTCGGTCAGCTCCCAGACGAGGAAAAACGCAAAGCTGATCAGCGCGACGAGGCCGAGAATCGAGATCACCGGCGACGAGAACCAGTCGAGATCCTTGCCCTTGTCGAGCATGATCTGCAGCGACGCGACCCACGTGATCAGCAGGCCGAGGCCGACCACGTCGATCGGCGGTTTGCGCGTCGGCGATTCGCGGGTGCGGTAGATCATCCACGTGACGCCGGCCGCGAACAGGCCGACCGGGATGTTGATGTAGAAGATCCACGACCAGCTGTAACTGTCGGTGATCCAGCCGCCGAGCGCCGGACCCGCGATCGGGCCGACGGTGGCGGTCATCGCCCACAACGCGAGCGCGGTCGACGATTTCTCTTTCGGATACGAGCCGAGCAGGATCGCCTGCGACAACGGAATCAGCGGGCCGGCCACGGCGCCCTGGAATACCCGCGCGAGCAGCAGGATCGGCAGCGTCGGCGCGACGCCGCACAGCCAGGACGCGAGCGTGAACGACAGGATCGCGCCGACGAACAGCTTCACCTGGCCGATGCGCTGCGTGAGCCAGCCGGTCAGCGGAATCGCCACTGCGTTGGAGGCCGCGAACACGGTGATCACCCACGTGCCTTCGTCGACCGAGACGCCGAGGTTGCCCGAAATGGTCGGAATCGCGACGTTCGCGATCGACGTATCCAGCACGTTCATGAAGGTGGCGAGCGCGACCGCGATCGTCGCGAGAACCAGCCGGCCGCCTTCGAGAGGCGCGGGCGGCGGCGGTGGCGCGGGGGGCTGAGGCGGCGGCGACGCGGAATCAGGCGCGGAGTTGGGCTGGCTCAAACGGCGTTCTCCGGATGGTTTGCCTCGGACCGTGCGGCGCGGCGGCGGGTCCGTCGATGCGCAAAAGCATACCCGCATTCGCCCGCCGGCGTCGGCCGCAGCCGCGGCCGATGCGGCTCCCGGCGACGCGAACGCGGCACGCGGCGTATGCTCGCGGCTAGGGCTGAGCCACCACGGCCAGAGGCACTAAACCACGGAAAAAAGGACACCACCATGAGTTGGCAGCAATTCGAACACGGCTGGCGGCGCGCGCCGAACACGGCACCGCCGAACGCGCCCGCGACGAGCCTCGTCGTGCTGATGCACGGCGTCGGCAGCAACGCGCGCGATCTGATGCCGCTCGCCGATATCTGGAGCGACGAGCTGCCCGGCACCGCATTCGTGTCGCTCGACGGCACGGATCCGTTCGACGGCGGCTTCGGTGGCCGCCAGTGGTTCAGCCTGCGCGACGTCGACGGAGCGAACCGCGAGGCGCGCGTCGCCGCCGCCTATCCGGCGCTGCGCCGCGTGCTCGATGCAGAGCTTGCGCATTGGCAGTTGTCTTTCGATCGGCTTGCGCTGGTCGGCTTCTCGCAAGGTTCGATCATGGCGCTGCATCACGTCGCGTCTAGCGCGGAGGGCGCGGCGGGCGTCGTCGCGTATTCGGGGCGGCTCGCCTCGCCGATCGTCTCGTCGAACCGCGCGACGCCGCTCACGCTGGTCCACGGCGAGGACGACGAGGTGATCCCGGTGCGCGAACTCGAATTCGCGGCCGACGCTTTCAGCGCCGCCGGCTACCCGGTCGACGCCTACATGCTGCCCGGCGTCGGCCATACGATCACGGCCGACGGCGTCGCGCTCGGCCGTGACGCGCTGGAACGCGCACTGGGCAAGCTGTCGCGCGATTGACACAACTCCGATAGAAAGCGGGCCTAAAGATTCTGATGAGCTTGCCGACATACGGGCAATAGCTTGAAAATCACCCCCGCCGCGCGGGAAGCGCAACGCCCAGCGGGCGTGTCGCGCGGCTTCGGGGACCCGGGGGCGCATTTCCAAACCGCCCAAGAAGGCGGATAACGACACATCAGAGCCTGCATATGGCCAGACCGACGCCGCATTACCCGCTCTTTGAGCGATTGTTCCGCCACTCCGTGGCGGTGGATCTCGGCACGGCCAACACCCTTATCTATACCGACGACGGCGGCGTCGTGCTGAACCAGCCGTCCGTCGTGTGCTTCGAGACGCAGCCCGCGAGCGGGGCGAAACGGATCGCCGCGATCGGCGCCGAGGCGCGCCAGCTGCTCGGCCGCGCGCCGCGCAATCTCGAAACGGTGCGGCCGATGCGCCACGGCGTCATCGCCAACTTCGCCGCCGCCGAACACATGATCAAGCAATTCGTCGACATGGCGCGGCCGCGCTCGCTGTTCAGCCGGCGCGCGGCATTCACGCTGTGCGTGCCGGCCGCGGCGACCCATGTCGAGCGCCGCGCGATCCGCGAAGCGGCCGAGGCGGCCGGCGCGTGGAAGGTCAGCCTGATCGGCGAATCGCTCGCGGCCGCGCTCGGCGCGGGGTTGCCGGTGCGCGATGCGACCGGCTCGATGGTGGTCGACATCGGCGGCGGCACCACCGAGGTCGGCGTGATCGCGCTGGGCGGCACCGCGTATAGCGGCTCGGTGCGCGTCGGCGGCGACAATTTCGATGCGGCGATCATCAGCTACGTGCGCAATCTGTACGGTGTGCTGCTCGGCGAGCAGACCGCCGAGCACGTGAAGAGAGCCATCGCCTCGGCCGTGCACGACGTGCCGCTCGAGCAGATCAACGCAACCGGCCGCAGCGTCGACGACGGGCTACCGCGCACGGTGCAGCTGAGCAACCGCGATATTTCGGAGGCGATCGAAGCGCCGCTGAGTCAGGTGATCGGCGCGGTGAAGCGCGGGCTCGAATCGGCCCCCGCTGAACTCATAACGGACATCGCTTACAAGGGCATCGTGCTGACCGGTGGCGGCGCGCTGCTCCGCAATCTGGGGCGGCGTTTGAGTGAGGAAACCGGCCTCGACGTGCACGTCGCCGACGAACCGCTGACCTGCGCGGTGCGCGGCGCTGGGGCGGCGGCAGCGGCGGGGTGGGTGGACGAAGCCGGGGACGCGTGAGCGGTGGGCGGGGGTTGGTTGCCTGCCAAATTGCGCATGCACCGGCTGACATCGAATCTTCCGCGCGCGGCGACGACCAATGGATTACGCGCTCAGAAGGCGCTCCAATTCGTCGAGAAACGATGCAGTCGTATGACTCCACAACTTAGGGTCAAACTGCGAGCCATATGCTTCTTCGAACGCAGCGTCCAGATGGTCGGAATGTGCCTTCCTGAAACTCTCGATTTCAACAAGGATGCCCTTGATGCTTTCTGTGGAGCTATCCCGTTTATAGCAACCTACGATAGCTTCAATGGTGCTTCCCCAGTACGAGCAATCCTCGTTGAGGTACACACCAAAAAGCTGATTGAGTTCGGGATACAGTGGATTCTCTTTCATAAGCGCTTTTCTCACAGACCGACGAAAGCCGTTAGGACGTAATACGGCATGCCATTGTAGGTCTCACGCTTGAGCACAACCAGAATCTTGTTTCCCTTCACGAGCCGGCCCGTTTTTCTGACGACCCCATAACCGACATCTCCGGATACGTGTTTTGTTATACGCAGCGGGGCACGCATTCCGGTTGACTGCGCCCACAGACGAATCCGGTCGGCGTCGGCCATCATCACTTTCGAAATCGCTCTCTCAGCCGTTCTCTGGTCTTTAAATGACGTCGCTGCTGGTATCCAAGGTTCGTCTATCAGCCGTTGTCGCAACCACGCCTCATCTTTTCCGACATGCTTCAAAAGCGTATGGCCGCCGATCCCGTTCAGCGTTTTTGCTTCATGCTCCTTCAGTCTGATCCGGCCCATCGTTACGCTGGCCGCGCGTGCAGCCTTGACCGAGCCGGCGAAGCCAAATGGCACGACCATATCGATCGACAGGCCGATATTGTGCGCCATGTCAGGTGGTGCTTTCATCGTCGCGGCCAGCTTGCTCGTGCCCTGCTGGATCAGTTTGGCAGTATCCTGGCCCGTCCAGATTTAACGCAAACCCGCCGAAGCGGTATCTGAGCCATGGACGCCGAACACAACACATCCAGCCTTGCTCGCCATTGTCGGTTCCGGCAGCACACACAGAGCAGCCGCCCCGACCATCTCCAGCGTGGTCGGGGCACCTTGCGGACATCTACCCGACGCGTCGCCGGAGCCTATGTGACAATACGCGTCGCGTCCCGTTTCCCGAGCCGCCGATACGCCCGCTTCTCAATGCCCGTTGCCCGCCCCGCGCACATCCGCGCCCCGATGCCGCGCTGTCCGTAAACCAACCGTGAATCAATCCGTCTCCGCTTCGTCTCTGTCGTCATCGCCATCCTTCATCGACCTACGTAGCGGCTTGCGCATGCCTTACATCGAGGCCGGCGCCGGCGAACCGCTGCTGTTCGTGCACGGCTCGTTGTGCGACTACCGCTACTGGCAGCCGCAACTGGCGGGTCTGTCGAAGCGCTATCGCTGCGTCGCGGTCAGTCTCACGCATTACTGGCCAGTCACCAATAGCGAGGCGGACCTGCCGTTCAGCTGGAGCAGCCACGCCGATGAAGTGGCGGAGTTCATCGCTGGTTTCGGCGCGGGGCCCGCGCATGTGGTCGGGCATTCGCGCGGCGGTTGCGTCGCCTATCATTGCGCGCGACGCCATCCCGAACACGTGCGTACGCTGACACTCGCCGATCCGGGCGGCCCGCTGCAGATCGCCGGACGTCCGCCCGCGAGCGTGCCGGAGCCGGTCAACGCATTGCGCGCGAAAGCGGCTCAACTGATAGAAAGCGGCGCGGTCGAAGCAGGCTTGCAACTGTTCGTCGATTCGGTGAGCCGTCCCGGCTTCTGGGCGATGAGCACGCCGGGCTTTCGCCGCATGGCGACCGACAACGCGCACACGCTCGCGCGGCAATTCCGCGATCCGCTACCCGCCTACGTGCCCGAGGACGCGGCGGACCTGCGCTGCCCGGTGCTGCTGATCGACGGCGAGAAAAGTCCCGACATGTTCCACCGCACGGTGACGGCGTTGCAGGGATGGTTGCCCGATGCGCGCCGCGAAACGGTGCGCGGTGCGTCGCACGGCATGAACCTCGCGCACCCGTCCGCGTTCAATCGTTACGTGGATGAATTCATTCAGGCCGTGAGCGCGCGCTGAGGAAGTGAAGCGAACATCAACGGGCGATCGGCCGGCGCGTCGCCGCCGATCGTCCGTTGACAGCATCAGGCCTTGCGATGCGCGTCTTTGTCGAGCGCGCGTTCGGCCGCTTCGCCGACGAGCCCGTGATAGTACAGATGCACGCCGATCGCGAGCGAATCGTTGCGGATTTCGTGGAACACCTTCCACGCCTTCACCGGGTCCGTGAACAGCAGATAGTGTGCTTCCCGCGCGATCAGAGCCGCGACCTCATGCAGGCCGTGTCCATGCAGCACGTCGACGAGCGTGTCGAGGCTGCGATGGGTGCGCGCGTCGGTGCGCGGATAGAGCATGTGCAGCACCGCAACGTCCTGGGTCTTCAGCGCCGCCGACAACGCGACGACGATATCCTGATGATTCAGCGCGGTGACCGTGTGGTCTTCGGTATGGACGTGATCCGGAAACAGCGTTTCGAGAGAGGCATTCATCTGTATTCGTCCTGCTTTTCTGTGTGATCAAAAAAGCCCGCTTCGAATCGCGGGCCGCAAGCATCAATGCACGCACCCAGTATCGCAGACGGATCGAGCCCGACGCAGCCTGCTGGCAGCAAAACATTGTTGCAGCTGGTGTTCCGACTTTCGAACAACTTTCATCGGCAGCGCGATGCCAGCGCCCCGTGCCGACAACGAATGTTGCGCACGCGGAGATGGACTGTTGCGAGCAATCGACGCAATCAACGACACGCCGGCCCGTAGAATGCGCAGCGGAACCTGAGCATGCCCGTACCGGTTCGAGAGCGGCGACGTCGCGCCTCGCCGTACGACCGCGATGCATGCCGGTACGACTGCGGTATCAAGCAAAAGGAACACGTAGATGAACTCGAAGTCACACGCAACGCTGAGTTTTTCCGACAGCGACCAGACCATCGATCTGCCGATCTATCAGGGCTCGTTGGGCCCGGACGTGATCGACATCCGCAAGCTGTACGGCCAGACCGGCAAATTCACGTACGACCCGGGCTTCATGTCGACGGCGGCGTGCAACTCCGAAATCACGTATATCGACGGCGACAAGGGCGAGTTGCTGTACCGCGGCTATCCGATCGACAACCTCGCGCAGAACGCCGACTTCCTCGAAACCTGCTACCTGCTGCTGAAGGGCGAACTGCCGAACGCGCAGCAGAAAGCCGAGTTCGAGAACACCGTCAAGCAGCACACGATGGTGCACGAGCAGATGCACTTCTTCTTCCGCGGCTTCCGTCGCGACGCGCACCCGATGGCGATTCTGGTTGCCGCGGTCGGCGCGCTGTCCGCGTTCTATCACGACTCGCTCGACATCACGAGCCAGCAGCATCGCGACCTATCGGCGATCCGCATGATCGCGAAGCTGCCCACGCTGGTTGCAATGGCGTACAAGTACAGCATCGATCAGCCGTTCGTGTATCCGAAGAACGACCTGTCGTACAGCGCGAACTTCATGCGCATGATGTTCGCGAATCCGGCCGAGGAGTACGAGGTCAACGACGTGCTGGTGCGCGCGCTCGACCGCATCCTGATCCTGCACGCGGACCACGAGCAGAACGCGTCGACGTCGACCGTGCGTCTCGCCGGTTCGTCGGGTGCGAATCCGTTCGCGTGTATCGCGGCGGGTATCGCGTGTCTGTGGGGCCCGGCGCACGGCGGCGCGAACGAAGCCGCGCTGAACATGCTGGAAGAAATCGGCTCGGTCGACAACATTCCCGAGTTCATCGAGCAGGTGAAGGACAAGAACTCGGGCGTGAAGCTGATGGGCTTCGGCCACCGTGTGTACAAGAACTATGATCCGCGCGCGAAGCTGATGCGCGAAACCTGCCACGAAGTGCTCGAAGAGCTGGGCCTGCACGACGACCCGCTGTTCAAGCTCGCGATGGAACTCGAAAAGATCGCGCTCGAAGACGAATACTTCGTGTCGCGCAAGCTGTACCCGAACGTCGACTTCTACTCGGGTATCGTGCAGCGCGCGCTGGGCATTCCGACGTCGATGTTCACGTGTATCTTCGCGATGGCACGCACGGTCGGCTGGATCGCGCAGTGGAACGAAATGATCGCCGATCCTGAGCAGAAGATCGGTCGTCCGCGTCAGCTGTTCATCGGCGAGACGCTGCGCGAGGCGAAACCCGTCGCAAAGCGGTAACAGGCCGGATCGACGCCCACCAACGCGTTTGACGACGGTCCCGAACCCACGGCTCACGAGGCCGTGGGTTTTTTGCGTTCCGCCGCATGCACGTCCTGTGCCACCGAAACCGGCGTCAAAAAATGGCGCAAAAAGCCGAAACTCCTACGCGATAACTTCGTCTCACGCCCTCAGAGCCTCTACAATCGGATGGGCTGGCTGGCCGACCGGGGCCGGCCAACCGTGGGGGCGGCCAGGCCGGCCACCCCGGCGGCGAATCCGAGGCGAGACCCGAAGTGCAACTGAAAGCAGCAGCGAATTCATAGGAGCGACCTTGAAACAGCAGCCAGAAGCCCTCGGCGGGCTGACCCACTCGGGCGGCGTCGATCATCGCGATCCCGAGCAGGACGGCGTCTTCATCCCGACGGAAAACCTCAACGTCGCGAGCGCCACGCAGCACGTGCTCAAGTCGGGCGACACCTTCATCGTCAACGATCCGCTCGGCGATATCACAGGTCACGACGACGGCCTGTTCGTCAACGACACCCGCGTGATGTCGCAACTGCGGCTGACCTTCGGCGGGCGCGCGCCGTCGCTGCTGTCGGGCAGCGTCAGCAGCGACAACACCACGTTCACCGCGCATCTGACCAACCGACCGCTGCCGCCGCTCGGCGGTGACAGCACTCCCGAAGGCGTGATCCACGTCGAGCGCGTGCGCGTGCTGTCGGGCACCGTGCTCAACGAGGCGATCGAACTCACGAACTACGGCACGAGCGACGCGACCGTGCCGCTGTCCATCTCGTTTTCCAGCGATTTCCGCGACATGTTCGAAGTGCGCGGCCTGAAGCGCGACAAACAGGGTCGCGTGCAGCCCGCGCGGGTCGAGAATCAGCAGGTACTGCTCGGCTACGTCGGTCTCGACGACGTCGCGCGCAACGTGCAGATCGCGTTCTCGCCGCAGCCGGACAAGCTGTTCGCCGACCGCGCCGACTACACCGTCAAGCTGCCCGCGCAGGCATGCGTGTCGATCTATCTGTCGGTGGCCGTGCATGTCGTGCCGATGACCAGCAAGCCCGGCGCCGACGTGTCGCAGCCCGTGCACGCGCTGAGCGAGGCGCATTTGTCGCAGATCGACGCGGAACGCCCGCGCGTCGGGCGTGCGGCGGTACGCGCGGCGCTGGTGGATGCCCATCTGGTGATGCGCGAGCGACGCCGCGCGAGCGCGCGCGTGCGTACGAGCAACCCGCTGTTCAACGCATGGATCGACCGCTCGTTCGCCGACCTGGAACTGCTGACGACGGATCTCGCGACTGGCCCGTACCCGTACGCGGGCATCCCATGGTTTTCGACCCCGTTCGGCCGCGACGCGGTGATCACGTCGCTGCAAACACTGTGGCTGCAGCCGCATCTCGCGGCTGGTGTGCTGCGCTTTCTCGCCGAGCACCAGGCGCGCGAGAACTCGCCGTTTCGCGACGCCGCGCCGGGCAAGATCATGCACGAGATGCGCAAGGGCGAAATGGCCGCGGCCGGCGAAGTGCCGTTCGCGCTGTACTACGGCGGTGTCGACACCACGCCGCTGTTCATCGTGCTGGCTGGCGCCTACGCGGCCCGCACCGGCGACATCGGGTTGATCGACGAATTGTGGCCCGCGCTCGAACGCGCGGCGCAGTGGGTCGCGGGCGTGTGCGACAAGAACCGGTACGGACTGCTCGATTACCAGCGCGAATCGGATGGCGGCCTCGCGAATCAGGGCTGGAAAGATAGTCACGACTCGGTGTTTCATGCGGACGGGCGCTTCCCCG
Source organism: Burkholderia sp. JPY481 (assembly GCF_038900515.1). Taxonomy (NCBI): domain Bacteria; kingdom Pseudomonadati; phylum Pseudomonadota; class Betaproteobacteria; order Burkholderiales; family Burkholderiaceae; genus Burkholderia; species Burkholderia sp. JPY481. The sequence goes on along the minus strand of NZ_JAYMRT010000029.1, from coordinate 37,044 downwards.
ACGGCCCGATCGCGCTGGTCGAAGTGCAGGCCTATGCGAGCGCCGCGTTCGACACGATGGCGCGCTTCGCGAAGCTGCGCGGTCTGCGCGACGCGGCCGCGCAGTATGCGGAGCGCGCGAAGAAGATCCGTCGCTGCGTCGAAGAAAAGTACTGGATGGACGAGGTCGGCTTTTACGGCATCGCGCTCGACGGTCATGGCGAGCTGTGTCGCGTGATGGCGTCGAACGCGGGGCATCTGCTGGCGTTCGGCCTGCCCACGCGCGAGCGCGGCGAAGCGTTGGTGCGGGCGCTCGACTCGACGCTGTTCCACACCGGCTGGGGCGTGCGCACGCTAGCGGCGAGCCAGGCGCGCTTCAATCCGATGGCGTATCACAACGGCTCGGTTTGGCCGCATGACAACGCGCTATGCGCGCGCGGGCTGTCGCGCTATGGCGCGAAGGGGTCGGCCGTGAAACTGCTGCAGGCGCTGTTCGAGGCGGCGGTGAATTTCGACATGCGCTTGCCGGAACTGTTCTGCGGCTTCCCGCGACGCCGCGGCGAGCCGCCCACGGCCTATCCGGTCGCGTGTTTGCCGCAGGCATGGGCGGCCGGCTCGCCGTTCATGATGCTCGAGGCGTGTCTGGGCATCACGATCGACGCCGAGCGCCGCGAGGTGCTGATCGAACAGCCGATGCTGCCCGAAGGCATCGACTGGCTCGAGGTCAGCGATCTGCGGGTCGGCGATGCGTCGGTGTCGATCACGTTCCGCCGGATCGGCGAGAAAGTGGTGGCGTCGGCGGAGCAGGGCGATGTGAGGGTGGTGGCGCTGCTTTGACGCCGCCGACGGTAGCGGGCATCGATGTCGGCGGGGACCGCAAGGGCAACCATCTGGTTATCCTGCGCGGCACCCGGATGCTGTGCAATCTCGCCAACGCGACCCCCGAACAGATGCTCGAGCGGTGTCGCGCGCACGAGGTGGCGGCGGTCGGCATCGATGCGCCGTGTCGCTGGCGAACGGGCGCGGCGGGAAGGCTGGCCGAGAAGGAACTCGCGCGGCAGCGGATCTTTTCGTTCGCGACACCGGCTCGCGAACACGCGATGGCCACTAAAAGCGGCTTCTATGGATGGATGTTCAACGGCGAGCGCATCTACGACGCATTCGCCGCCCAGTTTGCGCTTTTCGACGGCGGCGAAAAAATCACGGGTCGCGTGTGCTTCGAAACGTTTCCTCACGCGATCACATGCGCTTTTCTCGGGACGGACGTTGCATCCGCGAAGCAAAAAGGCCCGCAGCGCCGGGCTATTCTCGAACGGGAAGGCATCGCGACTGCGCCGCTGACATCGATCGACGATGTCGACGCGGCGCTATGCGCGTTGGCGGCACGTTATCTGCTCGAAGGCAGAGTCGATATATACGGTGACGAGTCGGGCGGATTCATCGTGGTGCCTGGACTTTGACGCTCACATTCTCGGAGGACGGGTGCACTTGGCACGACGTATCGGAGTATTGCTGCTATCCCTGGCGGCGTTGGGTTCGACCGCGGCGTCGGCGAACGACATTCAGTGTGCAACCACACAGCAACCCGCTGAGCGCGTCATTTGCGATCACGCGATCCTGAACAACGAGTACGACGACATCTTCGCGCAGCAACAGGCACTGCTCGGCAGCGGCAAACTGTCGTCCGCGCAACTGGCGCAGTGGCGGCACGCGCGCAACGCCTGTATCGATGTGCACTGCGTGGATGGCGTATTCGATAAGTGGAAGACGATGGCGCGGGCGCTCGAAGCTGGTCCGCAGGCGGCCGCGTCCGTCGTGGTGCCTTCTCAAACCACGATGGCGCCTGTCGGACCCAATCCGGAAGCGCCTGCTGTCGCGTCCGCGCCTGACGTGCCGCAGGCGTCGCAGGCCTCGCCGACATCGGAGGCTTCTCTGGTACGTCAAGGTAGCGCCGCCGGTGTGGCGCTTCCGCAACCGGTCGCGCCGGCGGCTTCAGCGCCGGTGGCTGCCTCGGCGGCGCCCCGTGCGGCCAGCAGCATGACCGGTCTGCCCAGCATGGGTGCCGGCCTGATCGTGGTCCTGCTGGTTGCGCTCGGGGCCGGTGTGTACTTCGCGCTTCGGAACCGGGGGAGAGCTTGAGGCGATTATCGGACGAGGAAACCGTAAGTTAGCGGGTCACGCTCGTCCACGATCCAGGTTGCGAAGCCGCAAACATAGGCGCTGCCCTCGACCTCTGGGATGACCGCCTTGAAGTCGCCGACGGTCGCCTCGCTGAGTACGCGCCCCTTGAAGACCGTGCCGATGATGGATTCGTTCACGAGTGTCTCGTTCATGGCCAGTTTCCCGCGCAGATAGAGTTGCGCGACGCGTCCGCCCGTCCCTGAGCCGGTGGGCGAACGGTCCACCTCACGGTCGGCGAACACGCAACAGTTGGCTTGGGTCGAGCCTTCGTGCCGCGGCGGATTGGCAATGATGGTGCCGTAGATGTGGTTGATTTCCGGGATGTCGGGGTGCTCAACCGGGTACGCGTGATTGGCAGCTTGTTTGACCTCGGCGCCAAACCGGATGAGTTCCTCGACAGAAGACTCGCGGACTGAGAGACCGTGCGGCGCACCGTCCGTATAGAAGTAGAACGCACCACCGAATGCGATGTCACCCTTTACTTTGCCAAACGACGGCGTCTGAACCGTGACATCCGTTTTCCAGATGAACGATGGGACGTTCACGAAACGTACGTTGCCGGCGTGTTCACCATCCCATTGCACGAAGGCCTCGATGAAACCGCACGGAGCGTCGATGCCAATGCGCGTCTCGGGAATCTGGCGCTGAACCCAGCCCAACTCGACCGCCGCGGTGGACAGCGCGATCACGCCGTGCCCGCAGTGGTCGCTATAGCCCTCGTTGTGGACGAAGATGATCCCGAAGTCTGCCGTGGGACTAACGGGTTCGGTCAGATATCCGCCGTACATGTCCGCATGACCACGCGGTTCGAACATCAGCGCGGTACGAATTTCGTCGGCGTTCTCTTTCAGCCACGCGCGACGTTTGACGATGGTGTCGCCGGGAAGGCGAGGCAGCCCGCTCGTCACGATACGGAACGCTTCGCCGCCGGTATGAACCTCGACTGTTGAAATGGTGCGACTGATTTTCATGGGTGCGTTGGAGTTCCTCGGTTGAACGTCACTGCCCGTACGGCACCGGAAGGCCGTTTCTGATCACATAGACGGTCGTGGGTGCGCCCTTCAGATCGCCGTTTTCATCGAACGAGTAGGTGCCTGCCACGCCCTTGTAGTTGGTCTTTGCCAACTGGGCGATGAGCTTTGCCTTGTCGGTCGTGGTGCCCGCTTTGACCATCGCATCGGCCAGCAGTTTTACGCCGTCGTAGTAGCTGACCGCATAGACCTGCGTATCGGTGTTGAAAGCGGCCTTGTATTTCTGCAGAAACTCGCGGCCGGCCGGGGTCTTGTCGAGCGCAATGCCGCCCTGGGCGCAATACACGATGGACGCGGCATCACCGGCGACCTTACCCATATCGGCCGAGCAAATGCCATCGCCGCCAAGCAGCTTGGCACGCAGTCCGCGGGCGCGCATCTGCTTGGCCATCGGCGCGCCCTGAGCAGCGTATCCGCCGAAGAAGACGACATCCGGATTTTTGGCCTTGATGCTGGTCAGAATGCCGAGGAAGTCGGTCGCCGACGAGTTCGTGAACTGCTGGTCCACGATCTGGATTCCGTTTGCCCTGGCCTCTTTGATGAACTGCTCCGCCACGCCTTGCCCATAGGCCGTGCGGTCGTCGATCACCGCGGCGGTCTTGGCCTTCAATGTCTTGGCCGCAAACTGGCCCATCGTCCCGCCTAGCTGCTCGTCGCTCGCGCCGATACGGAAGATGTTCTTGAAGCCTTGCTTCGTCAACGCCGGGTTGGACGCAACCGGCAGCATCGGCACGCCGCCCGTGTTATAGACGCGCGATGCCGGAATCGCCACGCCCGAGTTGTACGGGCCCAGCACGGCGATCACGCCGCTGTCGACGAGTTTCTGCGCGACTTGAACGCCGATCTTCGGGTCTGCCTGGTCGTCTTCGGAGTCCAGTTTGAACGTGACTTTCTGGCCAGCTACCGTGACACCGCTCTTGTTGAGTTCGTCGATAGCGAGGCGGGCGCCGTTCTCGTTGTCCTTTCCGTTCGGCGCCTGGGGACCCGTGAGCGGAGCCGAGTGACCGAGCGTGACCACCGATTGAGCGTTGGCGGTTGCGCAGATGCCGGCGGCAGTTAGGACAGCCATTGTTATGACGAGGTGTCGCATGGAGTCTCCAGGTGTTGGACCGGGTTGATCAGATTAGCTCCGCTTCGGCGTGGGATCGCATTCGGGAAAACGCCAGGGTTGGCGAAGAGAAATGAAGCTGTCGCTTCGCCGCTGCATTAAAGTTCTGGTTCCGGCGCTTGCTCAATCCACTGTGGTCTTCATCATGGACATCTGACAGGAGGAGTCGTGAAACTGACCGATTTCGATGCACTGACTTTTGACTGCTACGGCACCTTGATCGACTGGGAGAGTGGCATCTTTGAAGCCCTGAAGCCTCTGCTGGAGCGAGCGAGGACGCCGCTCACGCGTGACCAGGTTCTCGAAGCCCACGCTCGCCACGAGTCGTCGCAGCAGATCTTCACGCCCGCGAAGCGTTATCAGGAACTGCTGTCCATCGTGTATAAGCGCATGGCAGAAGAGTGGGGCCTGCCCCACACCCACGAAGAATGCGTGGCGTACGGCCAGTCGATCAGAAACTGGCCGGCATTCCCCGATTCGGCAGCCGCGCTGCAATATCTGAAGCGGCACTACAAGCTGATCATCCTGTCGAACATCGACAACGAAAGTTTCACCTACAGCAACGCGAGGCTACAGGTTGAGTTCGATGCGATCATCACGGCGGAGGACGTCGGCTCCTACAAGCCGTCGCCGCGCAATTTCGAGTACATGCTTCAGAAGCTCGATCAGCGGGGCATCAGGAAGGAAAAAATCCTGCACACCGCAGAAAGCCTTTTCCATGACCACAAGCCCGCAAACGAGTTCGGGCTGGCGTCGTGCTGGATTTACCGGCGTCATTCGCAGCCGGGCTTCGGCGCGACGATGGACCCGGGCTCGCAGCCGAACATAGACTTCCGCTTCAACAGCATGGCTGACTTCGTCGACGCGCATCGGCAAACGCTGGTGAAGCGCTGACGCAACGCAGAGCGGGCGGCGACATCAGCCCCCACTGCCGATCGAAAATTAAGGGCCTCTCTAGCCACCGTCTATTTGCCCGCACGTGCTATCGGCGCAATATCGCCGTCAAGGCGTGCGCCGACCGGCCATTGGCGCCGAATCTCCGCCCGCCCCGACCGGCCATGCTTGCGGACCCACCGCAGCCGCCATCCTTCTTCATTATTCCGGAGAAGCGAAATGAAACTGTCTGGAATCTCCGTGGCCGCCGCGGCCGCGGCTTTTGCGTTTGTCGGTACCTCCGCTTACGCGCAGGCGCAGGCCACCGCCGACACCTCGCCGCCCGTCGTCGACCAGAACACGCTTACCGCCGTCGGCGGCTCACCTGGGCCGCAAAGCGCTATGGGTGCACCAATCGGCAAGACCCGCGATCAGGTTCGTCGCGAGACCATCGAGTGGCAACACGATCCCGAAGCTCAGCGACGCGAGAAGGAACTGTTCAATGGTGGCCAGTGACCGCGCAACCCGCCCGGCGCGTATCGATCGAGCCGGGCGGATGGAATCACCGGGTGAGCCAGCCTCGCGTGCAGGTTGCGCAATGCTCTTATGGCTGTTTATACAGGTCCTGGATGCGCTGTGCGTCGCCGTTGCGTTGCGACTCGACCATCTCGCGATAAACCTGATCGCGGGTCTTGCCCATGGGAGCGCCCATGGCGGTTTGGCCCGCCGGCGAGCCGCCGACGGCGGTAAGCGTGTTCTGGTCGGCGATGGGCTGCGACATCTCGGCCGTGGTCTGGGCCTGCGTTTGCGCATGAGCGGCGGTCCCAACCAATGCAAGGGCCGCGGCGGCGCCGGCCGCGGCCATTCTCAGCAGTTTCATTTTGCTATCTCCTGACAGTGGAACAGGATGGCGGCTGCGGTGTACCGCAAGTTCCGCCGGCCGGGGCGGACGGGCGTTTGACACGAATGGTCGATCGGCGCACGCCGTGAACCAGATCTTGCGCCGATAGCCCGGGCGGGCAAATAGACCGCGGCTAGAGAGAACCTTAATTCTTGTTCCCGCGAACTCTTCACCAGCAGGTTCGGAGTTGGGAGCCTGGACGCCGTCGATATCAGCCGCGCTGTATGGTTCAGACGCCGATCTGCTTTTCGAGGCTGTCGAACCGGCCGCTCGACCGCCAGCGCTCGAACCACGGATTCGTGCGCAACTCGCAGAGCCGCGATGAGCGATCATCGAGCGCGACGTCGAGCCAGTGGAACATGTCCTCAGGTTGCCCCAGACGCGCGTGGATCTCGGCAAGCAACAACGGAGACGTATAGCTTTCGCGATAGCGCGACAGCAGATCCGTACGCAGCCATTGCAGTACCGCGTCATGGCCGCCGCTGTCCCAACACTCGCGAATCGTCTGGGAGCGCGGTAGTTCGTTACAGCGGATCAGCGCTTCGACCGTGGCGTCCACCGACTCCTTGAGCAATCCCTTCACCTCGAACGCGGTCGCGATCAGCTGGTACATCAGCGGAGCGCGCTCGTCCGTCGCGCGGCTGAAGCATTCGCGCATCGCCTGCTGGTGATTACCTGACAGAATCAGATCGAAAGCTCGCGAGCCCTGAAACGCGAATGGATCCACCTGTTCAGCGCGCTTTTTCAGCACCTGGCCTTCAGCGTCGCGGCCGAGAGCCATCAACATGCGTGCATAGAGGCGATTGGCTTCCGGATGACTCGGATTGAGATGCAGCGCACGCAAAAACTCCGCTTCTGCCTTCGGCCAGTCCCAGTCGTAGAAATAGTGGACCGCCGCCATCGCATGATGGGCTTCGGGCAACTCGGGGTCGAGTTCGAGCGCACGCTCGGCCGCGGTACGCGCGAGCGGCCAGCCTTGCGCCGGTGGATCGAAGCCATGCACGACGGTCGCGCCATGGAAAAGCGCGAGGCCGGCGTAGCCAAGCGCATACGCCGGATCGTGCTCGACGGCACTCTCGAAGTAGCTATGGCTGCGAAAAAAGTCCTCGCCGCTGAGCGCATGCGTGGCCGAAAAACATGGATCGAAATGGACGCGTCGATACCAGTAGTAGCGACCGCGCAGATATGCGTCGTGAGCCTCGGGCACGACGGGCAAGCGTCGCGCGAGCGCGGTCAGCTGATGCTGCGTCAAGGTAGGCGTGACCTCGGCGGCGAGCGCCGCGCCGAGTTGCTGCAAGTTGCTTAGCGCGCCCGCCGAGGCCGGCTCATAGGCGTGGCTCCAGATCTGCGTCTGGTCCGCGCAGCGGATAAGTTGGGCAAGGATTCGAAAGCGACGGCCCTCGCGCATCAGTGATCCTTCGAGCACGTAGTCAAGCCTCAATTCCCTCGCGATTTCGGCGATGCTCTTGCCCGCGCGACGGTAGTACGCAGCGGTCGTTCGCGCGATCACGGCAAGCCGCTCCGCGCCTGCATTTCCGAGCGTGGCGGATATTTCGGCAGCGAGCGCTTCGCAGAGGACGTCCTGATTCTTATCGCCCGTCATGTTGTCGAACGGCAGCACCATCACGCGCACCGGCTGTGCTGCCGCAGCTACCGGCTCGTCGGGCCTGCTGATGCCGTCCAGCCTGTACCCTTTGCCTTTAATCGTTTTCACGTAGCGAGGCGCAATCGGATCGTCGCCCAGTGCGAGACGGATCTTGTAGATCGCGGTGTTAATGCCATTGTCGGTATCGTGAAAGCTTCCCGGGCTCCACAACGCATCGATGATGTCCGCGCGCGAGACCGCCTCGCCCTTACGCGACGCGAGCAGAATCAGCAGTTCCATCGGCAGATGTTCGAGGCGGACTTCGTCGCCGGCGCGCTTTAACTCGTAGCGCTCGATGTCGAGTTCGAATTCCGCGAACCTGACTACTCCGTTGGTCTTCATCGGCTTGTCCGTATGGGCGGGCAGCGCGGCGCCCCTCCCTCATACGCGGATCGTTTCAATTTCTCATAGTAGGAAAGATCCCAGATAATGAAGGACAAATTGCCCCGCGTCGGGCCGGATAAACCTGGGCTGCGTTTCGTCTTCCGCCGCCTCGGGAAGGCTAGCCGATGCCGGTGCGAGCCCCGTCGGTGGCTGCCTTCACTGCGTTGAAATGTGCGTACCCGGTGGTAACATTTGTTGTCATCTCTTATCCCGGCGTCGCGCCACCTCAACATGCCAGACAGCTTCGATCAGCTCGTCGCCCTGATCCGGGCACGCTTCCCCGAACTGAGCCCGCAGTTCCAGATGGGCGCGGGATTCCTGCTCGATCATCCCGACGAGGTCGCGGTGTCGTCGATGCGTAAGGTCGCCGAGCGCGCGCAGGTGCAGCCGGCGTCGCTCGTGCGGCTGTCGCAGCAACTCGGTTTTCCCGGCTGGAACGAATTGCGCGATCTGTTCGTCGCGCGCGTGCGCACGCGGCCCGAGCCGTTGACGAGCCGGGCGCGCTCGATGGTCAAATCGAAAGATGCGCTCGCGAACGACCTGCTCGCCGCGCAGCAGCACAATCTCGAAACGACCGCCGCGCATAACGGTCGCGTGATCGTCGAGGCCGCGCGGGTGTTGCGGCGCGCGCCGCACGTGCACGTGGCGGGCTTCCGCTCGTGTTACCCGGTGGCGTTCGGCCTCGTCTATGGTTACCGGCTGTTTCGGCCGTCGGTATCGCTGCTCAACGGCGAGGCCGGCACGCTAGAAATGCAGCTGCGCACGATCGAGCGCGACAGCGCGACCATCGTCATCAGCTTCGCGCCGTATTCGGTCGAAGCCGCGCGCGTCGCCGAGGCTGCGCTCGAAAAAGGCAGCAAGCTGATCGCCATCACCGACAGCGCGGTGTCGCCGATCGCGCTGAACGCCGACAAGGTGTTGATCTTCTCGCACGAAAGCCCGTCGTTCTTTCCGTCGCTGGTGGCCGCCACCGCGATCACCGAAGCGCTGGTCGCGCATCTGCTCGCGCTCGAAGGCGCTGATGCGCTCGAACAACTCGCGCTCGCCGAACAATCGCTGCACGCGAAGGGCGCATACGTGCCTTGAACGATTGCGTGACGCACGCCGCGCTCCACCTGGTGCCATCCAACAACGTTTGACAACAAATGTTGTGTAGGCGTATAACTACGTACCGATTGTTGATTGTCGGTGCGGCCCGTGGCGTCGAGGCAGCGACAACCCGCACCGTTCCGACGACGAAAACACCTTAGGCGCCCGCGCTGTTCGAAATCGGCAGCGCGGGCGTGTGGATGAACGCGTATCGCCAGCGGCAATGCGTGTTCGACACTTTCATCGCGTGCGCGACGCCCGAGCCGGCCTGCGTTTCAGTCCGCACCTCCATCAGCAGGAGCTGAACATCATGACCAACGTTTTTCATCGTTCTCCGAAGCAGTCCTTGCCGGTGGCCGTCGCGGGCGACGGCATCGAAATCATCGACTCCACGGGCAAGCGCTATATCGACGCGTCGGGCGGCGCCGCCGTGTCGTGCCTCGGCCACAGCAACCAGCGCGTAATCGACGCGATCAAGCGGCAGGCGCAACAGCTGCCGTACGCGCACACGTCGTTCTTCACGACGGAGCCGGCCGAGGAATTGGCCGACCGGCTCGTTGCGAGCGCGCCGGCCGGACTGGAGCACGTGTATTTCGTGTCGGGCGGCTCGGAGGCGATCGAGGCCGCGCTGAAGCTCGCGCGTCAGTATTTCGTCGAGAAGGGCGAGACGCAGCGGCGTCATTTCATCGCGCGTCGGCAGAGCTATCACGGCAACACGCTCGGCGCGCTCGCGATCGGCGGCAATGCATGGCGCCGCGAACCGTTCCTGCCGATCCTGATCGAAGCGCATCACGTGAGCCCGTGCTATGCGTATCGCGAACAGCGCGCGGACGAAACCGAAGAAGCGTTCGCGCAGCGTCTGGCCGATGAACTCGAGCGGAAGATTCTCGAACTCGGCGCGGACACGGTCGCCGCATTCGTCGCGGAAACGGTGGTCGGCGCCACGGCGGGCGCGGTGCCGCCGGTGCGCGAATACTTCCGCAAGATCCGCGCGGTGTGCGACCGCTACGGCGTGCTGCTGATTCTCGACGAAATCATGTCGGGCATGGGCCGCACCGGCTATCTGTTCGCCTGCGACGAAGACGGCGTGGCGCCGGATATGCTGACGATCGCCAAGGGCCTTGGCGCGGGTTATCAGCCGATCGGCGCGACACTGGTCAGCGACCGCATCTATCAGACGATCGTCGGCGGCTCCGGCTTCTTTCAGCACGGTCATACCTATATCGGCCATGCGACCGCGTGCGCGGCCGCGCTCGAAGTGCAGCGCGTGATCGCGGAAGACAATCTGCTGGCGAACGTGCAGGCGCGTGGCGAGCAGCTGCGCGGCCGGCTGCGCGAACTGTATGCGCAGCATGCGCATATCGGCGACGTGCGCGGGCGCGGCTTGTTCGTGGGTGTCGAACTCGTGAAGGATCGCGTTACCAAAGAGCCGTTCGACGCCAAACTGAAACTGCACGCAACGATCAAACGCGAAGCGTTCGCGCGCGGCCTGATGGTGTATCCGATGGGCGGCACCGTCGATGGCAAGAGCGGCGACCATGTGCTGATCGCGCCGCCGTTCATCTGCACGGCGCGCGACATCGACGAAATCGTCAGCCGCCTCGACGATGCGATCGGCGCGTCGCTCGCCGCCATCTAAGCAGTCCAACCCATTGCCCTCAGCGAGAACGATGATGACCGAGCGCTTGCCTCACTTCGACACGTCCACCGCCACGCCCGAGCAGAAGGCGGTGCTCGACGAAATCCTGTCCGGCCCGCGCGGCAACCTGAACGGGCCGTTCCTCGGCTGGATTCACAGCCCGGCACTCGCGCAGCACGCGCAACGCCTCGGCGCGTTTTGCCGCTACCAGACCGGGCTGCCGCTGCGGCTGTCGGAACTCGCGATTCTGGTGACCGCTTCGCGCTGGCAGGCTCAGGCCGAGTGGTACATCCACTATCCGATCGCGCTGCAGGCGGGCGTGGGCGTTGCGGACGCCGAGACGATCCGCCAGGGGCGCCGCCCCGAATTCGCCGATGCCGACGACGCGCTGATCTACGACTTCGCAAGCGAACTGTATGAGACCAAGCGCGTATCGGACGCGACGTATGCGCAGGCGGTCGGGCGGTTCGGGCATCAGGTCGTGATCAACCTGGTCGGCCTGCTCGGCTACTACGCGCTGGTCGCGATGACGCTGAACGTGTTCGACATGCGCGCAGTGGGACAGGAAAGCCTGCCGTTTCCCGAATAGCGCTTTTACTGACGAGCGGCCGCGCAGTAGCGCCGCGCGCGCCAACGAAAAAAAGCCCCGGTTGCCGAACTTCGCAACCGGGGCTTTTTTACTGCGTGCTGCCTTAACTGCCAGCGTGCTCAGTTAGCACGCTCAGTCAGCACGCTCAGTCAGCACAGTTAGTTACCACCCTTTAGTTACCGCGATACGTCGAAAACAGACGTTGCTGCACCGTCGCCGGCGCGCCTGCGTCCGACGTACTGGCCTTCGCGCCGCCGACATCCTGCGTGCCCTGCGCCGATGCGGTGACGATCGTCGAGTCCTGCGGCACGGCCTTCGGATACGTGGTGTCGTTCTGGTTCAGAAGGCCCGCTTTTTGAGCGGCTACGAGTTCGGCGCGCACCTGAGCGCGCGTGATCGGACCGTTAGCCTGCTGGGCGAACGACACTGCCGGAACGATAAGAGCGGATGCGACGACAACTGCGGAAAGAAGCGATTTCATAACTACCTCCAATTGATTGTGTGGTGGACCGGCTTTAATTGCGTTTCCCGATCCGTTGAACGCAGTCTATTTCTTACGAGGTCGGCAAAAAAGCGGCTTTCTGGTGAAATATTGTTTCAAGTTCTGAAATAGTGAAAAGGGCGCTTTTCCGCGCCGAAACACGGAAGCGCCTATGATGAAAGCCGGTCCACGCCCGCGCCTGCAAGCCGCGCGGCACCTGCGACCGATGCCCAGGCGCGGACACATCCGGGCGGACCGCCGCGGCGGGCATCATCTTCGGTCGAGCAGCGTGCGCGGCAAGGCATAAACAGGAGAGAGCGATGAAGCGCAAGGCATCGGCAGTCTGGCAAGGCGGCCTGCAGAACGGTAAGGGCTCGATTTCCACCGACAGCGGCGTCCTGAAGGACACCCAATACTCGTTCGCGACGCGCTTCGCGGACGGCATCGGCACGAATCCGGAAGAGCTGATCGCGGCTGCGCATGCGGGGTGTTTCTCGATGGCGTTGTCGGCGGAGCTGGGCAAGGCCAACATCACGCCGGAGCGGATCGGCACCACGGCCACCGTCACGCTCGACAAGGACGGCGGCGGCTTCACGATCACCGCGGTGCATCTCGACGTCACCGTGAAGATTCCGGGCGGAGACAAGGCCGCGTTCGACAAGGCCACCGCGGACGCGAAGGCCGGTTGCCCGGTGTCGAAGGTACTGAACGCGACGATTACGATGGATGCGAAGCTGGAGACCTAAGCCTTTGCTGTCACTGTCAGCGCCACGAAGCCGGCGAAGGGCCATGCCCGCCGCCGGCTTTTTCATCGCGGTAGTGCGATGAACGGATGACCCCGACTGTCGGGTACGAGTCCCCGTCCGCGAGAGTCCTGCTGCTCGCGGCAGCACATGCCGCACTACCGAAATCGGACTGGTGCGCCCGCTTTGGTGTACTTGGGGTAACCGAGGACATGCTACCGCGCCTCCGCTTTGAGGAACTCTTCGCCGATAACGGCGGAGGTCGAAACGGTCAGACCATCCGCGTTTACCTGAAAGCCTGGGAGGGCTGGATTGAAGCCGAGGATGCGCTTGCGGGAGATGAGATCCAGGATCTGCACGGGCTGGAATCCCTCGCGTGCTGCATACGTCAGGACAAACACGGGTGCATGAGGGTTCGGCAGACCGAAGCCAACTGCAACTGTGAGGCGTGCGTAGGTCGCTTCTGCATAGAGAAGACCGGCGACTGGCCGTGGGTCGTCCGGGCAGTCTGCCATGCGTTCACCGTCGCGACGACCGTTGCGTTGCTGTTCTTGAGATCCATCCCTGAAGGCAGCGCAGCCGGGTCAAAGGTCGCCGTCACAGTCGGTGTCGTCGCCGTACCGCCACCCACCGGAATGTTCGCGCCCGGAATCGTGCCGGCCGTGATCAGGCTCTGGATGAACTGGGACAACGATGTGACCTGCTGCTGCAGTGTCGCGTTCTGGCTCTGGAGCTGCTGCGCCGTCGGCGTGCCGTTCGAGCTTTGAGTCTTTTTGGATGTAACCGCCATTTTTCGCACGAAAGTACGCTTACCCGGACTACGACATGGACCAGATTCCCAACGGGGCCGCACGCGCGGGCTGCTCTGGAACGACGCAGACGAGCTCGCGTTCAAAGCATTTGCGTTGCGTGAGCGCGGGAAGCATGGGGCGCACCACAATACCTACACGTCGATCTATCTTTGGCTGCGAGAGGGCGCTGCCACGAAGTTCTTGACCGGGCCTCGTTTTGAGTCGGTGCTCCAGACGTTCGGGCGCCCGCCGATACAGACATGGCTGCCCGTCGACGTCCGTGCTGAACACTCGGTCGAGGCGCTATCGATATACCGCGAGGATGTGAATGTTCCCGATGGAGCCGATTTAGGCGAGTTGCGCGAAGCTAGAGACGAAGCTCAATGCACAGGTGGCCGACCGCGAGGATACCGTAGCAGCAGCGGTCGGCCTGGACGTGCTGAACTGGCGAGTCGCGCGCTTCACGCTTAGTTCCGCGTCGCTGCGAGCGGTGGAGTGTGGAGTCGGCTATGAGATCGCGTATCTCGCTTCGTCTGGGTTAGCGCAGTTGTCCACCTGATCTGTCGGCTATTGCACCATAGCCTGGTGAGGAACCTGTTCGAAGTGTTCCGATGTTGAATCAAGCTCGCCGTCAAATTTCTTCGCGAAATCAAGGTAATCTGCAGCGATGCGGGCATTGAGGTACGGGCCGGCCACCATTGCGCGCAGCCTATCGTGCGGCGCTTTCGGGCTGGAGGCGACGGTGCGGCCATCGCTCGCGTTCTACAACACGCCGGACGAGGTCGACCGGATGGTCGCGGTGGTGAAGCTGCTGGCGAAGCATTGAGCGCTGACGTTGCGATGCCGGGCGTCCTCGGGCTCCGGCATTGCAAATGTTCATCGCAGTTCGAACCCCAAGGCATTCAACGCGTCACGCAAACGATCGCGGCCATGCAGTGATTCCCGCGTGCGCCAGCGTTCGATCGAACGGTCGGTCCAGAGCGCATCGGATTGACCCTGCCGAACCTGGAAGCCGGCGAGGATGTCGTTATAGAGCGCGATGCCCTGCGTCTGCGCGGGCGCATCGTATTGCTCGCGATGCAGCACCACCGATTGCGGCAGGCGCGGCTTGACCTCGGCAGGCCGCGCCGGGTCCGAGTAACCCACGCACAGGCCGAATACCGGCAGCACGTGCGGCGGCAGCGCCAACTCTTTGGCCACCTGTTCCGGTGCGTTGCGGATCGCGCCGATGTAGACGGAGCCGAGACCCAGCGACTCCAGCGCGACCAGCGCGTTCTGCGCAGCGAGTGCGGCATCGATCACGCCGACGAGCAGCGTCTCCAGATATTGCAGTCCCTCGGGCTTCACGCTGGCGCGCTCGGCCACGCTCTCGAGCCTCGCCAGATCGGCGAGCCAGACGAGAAAGAGCGGCGCCTGGCGAATGTGCTCCTGATTGGCCGCCAGCGCGGCAAGCCGCGCTTTGCGTTGCGGGTCTTCGACAGCAACGACGCTCCACGTCTGCAGGTTCGAGGAACTGGGCGCGGATTGCGCTGCGGCGATCAGCGTTTCGAGCGTACCGGCAGGCAGCGGACGACCATCGTAAGCACGCACCGAGCGATGCGAGAGCAGGGTCTGAAGCGTGTCGTTCCAGTCGGATAACGGCGTGTCGGTTTGCTCGGTGCCGTAGCGCGTTTGAAAGGCCGCTGTGGCTTTGTGCGCGGACTGGCTTTCGTGTTGGTTGCGCGTGAGCGCCTCATCAGTAGACATCTATCGGTGCCTCGTCATTCGGGATGTGAAGGTTTGCTGGGGTCCAGTGCTGCGCATACCTTACCTAAATTATTCCAGAGCAGAAGCGCGGAGCTATATAAAAATCCCCGCTATTCATATGAATCCGCGAACGCCGTGAGCCGCGGGATTGCTCTGCGAAGATCGCGCGATATTCAAATCATAATTAATTGCTTCTGCGCGGGTTCGATCGTCACTAGCATGGTCGGACTTCATCTTTTCACGGCAATTCCATCATGTTGACTTCCCCCGTCTATCGATTCAGGCAACCCGCTATTGAGCGCGTGCTTGCGGTCACGCGGCTCTTCTGGCTCGGCTCCCCGCAACCGGACAGTTCGCGTCTTCAGGACATTCGCCGATGACACAAACGCCCGACCGCGACGCGCGCCGCACACTTGAACTGTTGGGGCCGGCGCCGGAAAACTGGGTGCCGGATCGCCCGGGTATCGACCATAACGTGTTGATCGTCGGCGGTGGGCAAAGCGGCAGCGCCTTTGCGTTTGCGCTGCGGCGTGCAGGCATTGGCCGCGTCAGCGTGATCGACGCGGCCGCCGATGCATCGGGCGCCGGCGTCTGGCGCACTCGCGCGCGGATGAACAAGCTGCGCACGCCGAAGGCGCTGGTGGGACCCGAGACCGGTCTGCCGGGGCTCGGTTTTCAGGCCTGGTATGAAGCCCGATTCGGTGCGCAGTCATATCGCGAGATCGACCGTATCCCGCGCGAACAGTGGGCGGAATATCTGGCGTGGTATCGCGAGTTTCTCGAGATTCCGATTCGCTACGCAACGCGCCTCGTCAGGATCGAACCGCTCGATTCGTCGCTCGATACCTCTTTCCGGCTGCATCTCGAAGTGAACGGCGAGGCGCGCGTCGAGACTGCGCGCAAGGTGGTGTTGTGCAATGGCGTCGCGGGCAACGGTGGTGCGTTCGTGCCGCAGGTGCTGGCGTCGCTGCCTGCGGCGCGGGTCGCGCACACCTCGCAGGCGATCGATTTCGCCGCGTTGCGCGGCAAGTCGGTTGCGGTGCTCGGCGGCGCGGCATCCGCCTTCGATGCAGCCGCGACGGCGCTCGAAGCGGGCGCGGCCAACGTCCATCTGTTCGTGCGCCGCGCGACGCTGGCGGCCGTGCCGGTATCGCGCGCGCGTGCCTATCCCGGTGCCTACGACAACTACTTCGACCTGCCCGATGCGGTGCGCTGGTCGCAGGCATTGCGCTTCAAACGTTCCGGTTCGACGGCGCCGCTCGACTCCATCGAACGGGTCACGCGTTTCGCGAATTTTCATCTGCATCCCGCTACGCAGTGGGAGTCCGCGCGCGAAGAGGCGGGGCAGATCGCCGCGCGCACGACGGAAGGTGAGACGTTCCAGTTCGACTTCGCGATTGCGGGCACCGGCTACTTCATCGATCCGTCGGCACGGCCGGAACTGGCCGGATTCGCGTCGCACATCCGCCTGTGGCGCGATCAGTACACGCCGCCCGCGGACGATGCCGACGACGGGCTTGGCGCGCATCCGTATCTCGGCTCCGGGCTGGAGTATCTGGAGAAAACGCCGGGGCGGGCGCCGTATCTGCGCGATATCCACGTCTACAACCCGGCGGGTTTCGTGAGCGCGGGCGTGCCGGTGGGCGACGTGCCGAGCATGAAGCGCGATATTCCCAGCGTGGTCAGGCGCATCAGCCGCGACCTGTTTCTCGGCGATCTGGCTGCGCATGAGGCACGCCTTACCGCGCCTGTGCCCGCCGATTTCGACGAGTCCGCGTATGCATCGAGTGTGTGGCAGCGCGAGGCATCGAGCGCCTGAGCGCGCCTTAATGCCGGAGCGTGGGTTTCATATCGATATAAATTGGAAGGCCGTGCGCACGGGCACGGCTACCATGTCCGATTTCCTTCACCGCGTTTGCGCGGATCGAACCGATGTCAGTCAACCTTCCGCGCTTCGGTATCTGGGCGCTCGTGCACGGCAGCCGCGCCGCGTTGCAGGACCCCGCCGAACCCTATGATGCGTCGTGGGCCCGCAACAAGGCCCTCGTTCTCGAAGCCGAGCGCCTCGGCTACGACTCGGTGCTCGTCGCGCAGCACACGATCAATCCGCACGATCCTTCTCTCGATCAGCTCGAAGCCTGGACGTCGTCGGCAGCATTGGCGGCGTTGACCTCGCGCATCGAAATCATCGCGGCGATCAAGCCGTATCTCTATCACCCTGTCGTGCTCGCGAAAATGGCCCAGCAGATCGAGCACATCAGCGGCGGCCGCTTCGCGATCAACGTGGTCAACGCGTGGAATCGTCCTGAACTGGAACGGGCCGGCATCGGCTTTCCCGAGCACGACCAGCGCTATAAATACGGCCGCGAATGGCTTGAAGTCGTCTCCGCGCTGCTGCGGGGCGAAGCCGTGAATCATCGGGGCGAGAACTTCCGTCTCGAGAATTACCAGCTGCTTCCCTCCGATCCGTTTCGTGCGCGTCCGCGGATTTATGTCGGCGGCGAGTCCGAGCCCGCGCGCGACCTGGTGACGGCGCACGGCGACGTGTGGTTCATCAACGGTCAGCCGCCCGACGACGTTGCGCGCCTGATCGCGGACGTATCGGCTCGTACGCGTCCGGCGGGACAAGCCGCGTTGCGCTTCGGTCTGTCGGCGTTCGTGATCGCGCGGGAAACGGCGGCGCAGGCCGACGCGCACCTCGCGCATCTGTTCGCGCTGGCGGATCTGGACAAGCCTCTGCGCGAGCGGCAGAAGGCCAATACCGACGCGAAAGCGGTGATGCATCAAACCTTCGCGCAATCTCCGCGCGTCGGCTCGAATGGAGGCACGGCGGCCGGTCTGGTCGGCGATTACGACACGGTGGCGCAGCGCGTTGCCGCGTTTCATCGCGCGGGCATCGAACTTTTCATGCTTCAATTCCAGCCGTTCGAAGCCGATATGCGAGTCTTTGCCGAAGAGGTAATACCGCGCGTGCGGCGGCTGCTCTCCAACTGAGCTGAATGATGATGGCGCGAAAAGCGCACCATCTGTCATGCAATCAGAAGAACGCGCCGGTGGGCGGCAGTTTTCCCGTCAGCAGGTTTTCACCGAGCAGCCGTTCCTTGTACAGGCGCGGATTGTGCGAAGCAATCACCTTGATGTTGCGCCAGTGCCGGTCCAGCGCGCCCGTGCGTGACACGACGGAGCCCGAACCGAGATCGATCAACCAGCTAGCGATTTGCGGCGCGAGATCGTCGATCACCACTTTAGCTTCCGCGGCCGAGAACGTGGCAGCCAGCGTCAGCTCGTATTCGTCGGCTGTGCCGGAAGCATCCCAGGCACGCTGGAGCGCGGCCAAGGCACGATCGGCGGTCGCCTCGACACTCGCCGCATACGCGCGAATCCGGCCGAGCAGGGTTTGCAGCACGGGTTCGTCGGCGGGATGCGCGGCGTCGCCATGATAGAAGTTGCGCCCCCGTGCGCGCAGAACCTCGACGGCGTCCAGCGCGACCCGCCGCACGATACCGGCGATGCAGTTGGTCAGATACACCTGGTGGAAGGTGTATCCCCACGGCGCGGCATGGTCGTCGCGCGGCGGGTCGGTCGGATAGAGGTGATGCGCGGGCACGCTCACGGCATGAAACTTCGCCGTGCCCGAGCCGGTGAGGCGCTGGCCGAAGCCTTGCCAGTCGTCGTCGCTGCTGACGCCCGGTCCACGATCGAGCACGTACTGCACGGTCCTACCCGCGCGACTCTCGACGGCGACGCCGACAAACGCGTCGTTGTAGAGATTGCCGGTCGCGTAGACCTTCTCGCCTTCGCCCGTATAAGCTTGTCGCCGTTCGTCCCATTCGAGCCGGCTCAGCACCTTGCCGGGGCGCGCGCCGGCCGCCACCGCATCGGTCTTCGTGAAACTGAGGCCGACGGTTTTCTTCTGCCGCGTCAGATCGAGAACGTGGGCGTGCAACGGCTGATCCCGCCGCCGCAGCGCCGCCTCGACCAGCCACAGATGATTGCGAAACGCGTGCGCGATATTCGAGTCCGCCGCGGCAAGGTCGCGCGCGACGACGAAAAGGCCGCTCAGCGACGCGTCATGACCGCCGAGGTGGGCGGGCAGACGAAGCGCGCCGAAGCCCAGTTCCTTGAGCCTCGCGATCTCTTCATGCGGCAAACGATGATGGTGTTCGCGCTCCGCCGCACTTAGCGCAATGTCGTCGATGACCTCGCCGAAGCCAAGGCTCGCGGACAGCGGTGAAACTAGCGTGGTTGCCATCGCGTGTCTCTCACACCTTGACGCTGTAGTCCGCGACCTTGATTCGCGAATTGATGATCTTGCGTTCCGCGAGCCAGTCGGCCGCGCGCTGGAACTGCGCGATGAACGCGGCGTCGTCGGGTTCGTGGAATTGATTCACGCGTTTGAGGCTCGTCAGATAATCGCGCACCTGATCCGGATAACGGGCCTGCTTCTGCACGAGCTGTTCGGATTCGGCGGGATGCGCCGATTGCCATGCGCCTTCGACGTAGTACGCATCGATCACCGCGCGCACCAGCTCGGAGTTCTCTTCGGCGAATTTACGGCGCGTCACGAGCGAGCTGTAGTCGATCAGAAAATCGAGGTCGCGCCCTTCGTTGAAGATGTCCTTGGCGTCGTTGCTGTAACGCGCGATGTCCACCGCCGGCGACCACATCGACCATGCATCGACCACACCTTGCGCGAACGCCGGTGCCGCGTCGGGCGGATTGAGGTAGACGAACTCGACCTTGCTGCGGTCGACGTGATGTTTCTCCAGCGCGGCGATCAGCAGAAACTCGCCCAAGCCCGAGCGGTTCACCGCGACCTTGCGTCCCGCCAGATCGGCCACCGAATTGATGCCGCTCGACTTCTTCACGATGATCGCCGTCGAGCGCGGCGAATAGATATCGAACGCGACGAAGACGAGCGGCGAGCCGGCCAGCATCGCGGCGAGCGCGGGGGTCGTCGAGCCCCAGAAGCCGAAGTCCGCACTCCCGCCGACGACCGCCTGAATCGACGGCGCGTGATTCGGGAACGGCCCGACCCATTCGACCTTGATATTTTTTGCCGCGAGCGTCTTTTCGAACACACCGCGCTGCCGGGCGATATCCGGCAGGCTGCCGTAGCCCCAGCCGAGGCGCACCGTATCGGTGTTGCGGGTCAGCTTGCGCGGCTCGGCTGCGCGTGCCGGAAACAGATTGGCGGTTGCCGCGCCGGCCAGCAGGCCACCCGCCGCGCGCAATAGTTGGCGGCGGCTCAGCAAAGAATCGTTCATCGTTATTTACGTCCTTGAAGTGATGCGCAAATGCAGTGATGCTGTGAATGTGAAAATGCGCTCAGTGGGTCTGAACGCCAAGCTCGTCGAGCAGGATCGGCCGCAATGTTTGCGGCGCGTAGTGGTTGGGGTGAAAAGATGCGGCGATCCGTCCCGAGCGCATCACGAGAATTCGGTCGGCGAGCGTGAGCGCCTCGTCGACGTCGTGCGTCACAAGCAGCACGCCGGGGTGATGGCGCGCGACGAGCTCCTTGACGAGCCCGTGCATCTTGATGCGCGTGAGTGCGTCGAGGGCCGCGAAGGGCTCATCGAGCAGAAGCAAGGCGGGATCGCGCACGAGGCTGCGCGCCAGCGCCACACGTTGCGCCTGACCGCCTGAGAGATTGCGCGGCCAGTCGTCTTCGCGTCCCGACAGACCGACTTCGGCCAGCGCATGCGAGGCGCCCGCGCGGCCGACCGTTGTTTCGTGACCGAGCGCGACGTTCTCCCACAACGTCGCCCACGGCAGCAGCCGATGCTCCTGAAACACTACAGACGGACGTTCCGGCGCACGAATCTCGCCGGCGTCCGGCAGATCGAGACCGGCGAGCGCTCGTAACAGCGTGGTCTTGCCGCAGCCGCTCTCGCCGAGCAGCGCGACGAATTCGCCCTTGCGGATGTCGAGGTCCAGCGCATCGATGACGATGCGGGTGCCGTACTGGCGTTGCAATCCGCGTACCGATACGGCGAGCGGCGAAAGCTTGCATTGTTCGCCGGCAACGGCGGAATCATGAGCATCGAGGGACAGGGCGAGATCGACGCTCACTTGCGCGCTCCTTTGGCGTAATTCGGGTGCCACGATAGAAAGTGCGCTTCGAGCAGGCGCACGGAGGCATCGGCCACGACACCGATGATCGCGTAGATGATCATGGTCAATACAATCACGTTGGTCTGAAGAAATTCGCGCGCATCCATCGCGAGGAAGCCGATGCCTCTGGTCGTGGCGAGCGTTTCGGCAATGACGAGCGCGAGCCACGCATGAGCGAGCGCATAACGCACGCCGGTCAGGATGGATGGCATCGCGCCGCGCAGAATGATCCGTCGCACGATCGCGCGCCAGTTCAGCCCGACCACCTTCGCGAGTTCCATCAGCTTCGGGTCGAGCTGCCGGATGCCCAGCATCGTGTTGATGTAAATCGGAAACAGCACCGCGAGTGCGACCAGAAAAATTTTCGCCACCTCACCGACACCGAACCACACGATCACGAGCGGCAGCATCGCGAGAAAGGGAATCGCGCGAACCATCTGGATCGAACGATCGAGCAGGGCCTGCGCCAACGGCGAAAAGCCGACCAGGACGCCGAGCACCAGTCCAACTGTGCCGCCGATCGCGAATCCCGCCGCGGCGCGCAGCAGTGAAACGCCAAGGTGAACGAAGAGATCGCCGCTTTTCGCCAGATCCAGCGCGGTGGTGGCGACTTTGCTCGGGGCGGGAAGGACCTGGGGTGCAATCAGCCCGACGCTCGACGCGAGCTGCCATAGTGCGAGCACTAGGAGCGGCACGATCCACGAAAGCCACTTGTAGAGCGTGCCCTTAGAAATTCGCTGATGCAGCCGGTTCGAAGAGAGATGGCTGTTGCGAGAATACGTGACGTCAGCCATGCCGGTCCCGAATGAACAATGAAAAAAACTGCTTCGCAATCGAGCGAACAGATCAGCTTTCTATTAGAGGACGATTAGCATGGCCGCGACAAACAGTTTTTTATTCTTTGCTTTTTCGTTTTGACGCGTTCAAAGCAGGAATGCCGTTTGAGCGTCCGCCAATCGAATTGCACAGATAACCTAAGCTTGTTTTGTTCGTTTCCCGTTGACGCGGAAAAGTCGGTCCAATCCAGCCGGCGAGTCCCAGCAGGAACAATTCTGGCGTCTGTGCAAACAGGGCGACGAGCACGAGGGCTGCGAGCGCACCCAGCGCAGTTCCGAGGATCCGATACTGGCTCTTCGACACGCTCATGCCGCGACTATTCTGGGCGACGACCCACACGGTGATTGCAGCCCATTTCGGATCGTCCAGGTTCATGCAAAACGCGATGTACAGCGCGATCAGCGATGCGCTTGCAGTCCTGACGGCGTACGCTAGCCCCTCCCATGTAACGCCCGGGACGGGCAAGGGGGTAGTTTCTTGAAGTCCACTAGATACAGAATCCGAATTTATGAGCGGTCGGTGCTTTCGTCCACTGGCAGGGTCGCACGTTATCCGGTCGGATCGCGCCGTTCACGCCAGTATTGTGCGATCGATCTCGCGAATCGCTACCGTGCCGAGCATCGCCATGTTTCGGTCGACTTCGTCCCTGAGAAGGCCGATCGCATGTCGAACACCCGACGCGCCGCCCACCGCGGCGGCGTACATGAACGGGCGCCCTGCGAATACGAACTGCGCACCGAGCGCGAGCGCCTTCAGAACATCTCCCCCTCGCCGGATCCCGCTGTCCAGCATGACGACGGTCTTGTCTGCAACGGCATCACAAATCTGCGGCAACACGGACAGCGGCTCGACTGCCCCGTCCAGTTGGCGCCCACCGTGGTTCGACACGATGATCCCGTCCGCGCCAATCGCGAGTGCGCGCCGCGCGTCGTCCGCCTGAAGGATGCCTTTGATGACCAGATTGCCGCTCCAACGTTGACGAATGCTTGCGATGTCCGACCATGACAGATGGTCGCGTCCGGTGGTGTCGCGTACCGCCGAAGCGGACAGCATCGGTGCCCCTCGTGTCGCGAACGAGTTCTCGAAGTGGGGCATGCCGTGATTGATCAACGTCCGGGCGAAAGTGCCAAGCAGCCAGCGTGGGTGGGAAATGCCGTCCATCGCGAGACGCAGCGATGGGCGCAACGGCAGCGAGAAACCCGTACGCACGTTGTTTTCGCGATTCGCCCAAACGGGAATGTCGACTGTGAGGACGAGCGTCGCGAAGCCAGCGGTCTTGACACGCTCGATCAAGGCGTCGCGGCGCGCAGCGTCGCCGGGGAGATAAGCCTGGAACCAGGTGCCAGGCGCTGCCGCCTGCACCACCTCCATGGGAATGAGCGAGGAGCCGCTCATGATCGCAGGGATATTTTCATCCATCGCGGCCGTGGCCAACGCAATGTCGCCTCGATATGCCGAGATGGCACTGATTCCGACCGGAGCGATTCCGAACGGAGACGAGTAGGTGTGGTTGAAGATCGTTGTCTGCTGCGATCGACGAGACACGTCGACAAGCACTCTTGTGCGGAACTTCAAGCGTTCGAACGCAGCCCGATTCGCCGCGATCGACATGCCGTCCTCCGCTGCGCCGGAGATATAGCCGTAGAGCGGACGCGGCAGAACGCGCCGCGCCGCCCGCTCGAAGTCCGCGAGCGAGAGGATCTGGCGCAGCCGCCGGGGGAGATGTTGCTTGACCCCGTAAGCCTCTTGTTCAACTCGCCCGACGGACGTCGTTTCGTGCACGCTCACGTGCTCTGCGTAGTCGTTCATTTCACCGTCTCACTGTGTTACATCGAAATCGCTGCGTTGGCCCTCGGCGGTCGGTGTGCCCGATCATGCCAGAGAGCGGATGACATCAATACGCAAACGAGCCGCGCTGGCGCATCAGCTCGCGGAACAGCGATTCGTTCGGTTGGAATGGCGCGCGGCCGTGGAGGTAAAAATAGTTGTTCAGCACCACCAGACCGCCGACCGGCAAAGACACTTCCTTCGTGCCGGCCGACGTTTCCATCGACTGGGACAGTGCGCGGAGAAATGCCGCTTCCTCGCGGTTGGACGGCTGAACGAACTGGTCGATGAACGAGATCGACAGACCGAATTCGCTTTGAAAGAACAGCGGCCGCTCGATCTGCTCGCTGACGTTCTTGGAATCGGATCCCTTGTAGAAGAACGGCTTGGTTCCGAGCTTGTGATTGACGAAGCGATCGCGCTCTTCCCAGTCGTCCAGGTGCATAAACCGCGATTCGCCGCCGACCGCGCTTCGCTCCGCGAATTTCATCATCAGCAGCCAGTCCGTTGCGTCGCTCACGTACGTGCCGTCGGTGTGCATCGTGAACAGCCGGTATGCCTGACGAAGATATGAGTCGCTGTTATCGGTGTGCTTCACCACGAAGCGGGCGTAGTACGTTCCCGACATCGCATCGTGATTGCTCGGGCCGAGGATATGACCGATGGCCGTACCGAACTTCACGAAGTCAGAGGGGTCTTGCGAAAGGTCCTGGAGGCCGATGGTGAAACCGCCGTGCCGACGGTCCTTGACCAGCTCGACGAGCATGTCGGCAAAGTCGTCACCGAGACGCTCGACCAGCAGATCGGCAAGGTGATGTCGCATGATCGGGACATACTCGAGATTCTGGACGTCGATATCGCGCACGTCCGCCAGGAATCCGGTCAGTGCGTTCGGGTCGACCGTCACGTTCATGATGCGGTGATGGGTGGGATGCGCCGACAAGCGGAAAAGCGGTTGCCGGTGCGTGATGGAACCAGGGTGGGTGATCAGTGCGTCCATGTTGTCCTCCAGTTGTTTCAGGGCTCTATTTGATGCCCTTTCTTTGATATCATCCAGAAGCAACACGCGAATGTTTATTCGCTTCCGGAGATTAAATGATCGACGCCCGTCAACTGCGATACTTCGTTGCGGTGGTGGAGGATCTGCACTTTGCCAAGGCAGCGGATCGACTGGATGTTGCGCAATCGGCGCTCAGCGCCCAGATTCAACGCCTCGAGCAGGAGATCGGCGTTCGTCTCCTGAACCGCAACAAGCGACAGCCCGTTACGCTGACCGATGCGGGGCGTTTGTTTCATGCCGAAGCGGTTGCAGCGCTACGCCATATCGAGCGTGCGGATCAGGTTGGCCGGCTGGCGGCCAGAGGCCTCGCCGGTGTGGTGCGGATCGGATCGGTGGCATCCGGCGTGAGCAGCGGCGTGCTCTCGAGGATGCTGCATCAGTTTCGGATCTCGCATGGCGACGTGCGAATCGAGGTCGTGGCCATGGAGACCCCGCGTCAGTTCGAGGCGCTCGTCAGCGGCGAGATCGACGTGGGTATCGTGAGACCGTGGCGCCAGCATCCGGCGGGTATCGTGGCCACGATCGTGCAGACCGAATGCCTGTTGGTCGCGATGGCCGAGGACCATGCATTGGCAGCAAGCGGGCACGTTTCGGTCAGAGACCTGAAAGATCAGCGTTTTATCGCCCCCCACTTCGACGACGACACGGGATTCAGCGAGGTGCTTACTGCGCTGGGCGTAGCGGGAGGCTTTGTTCCATTTCTCGAACATCGCGTGCATGACTTCATCGCCGCGATCAGTCTTGCATCGGCCGGTTATGGTGTGGTCGTCGTCCCGGAATCGATGCGCAACTTCACACAGCCGGGAATTTGCTATCGGGCCATCGCGGATTTCGAGTATCCGTGTCATCTTGCAATGGCCAGCAGGCGACGGGAGCTTTCTCCCGCCGTTCGCGCATTCGTGAAGGAATCCTTCGCGCTGTTCTCCGGCCTCGCCCCATCAGACCCAGCTTGAATTGAACTCGCAGGTCTGTCAGTGACGATCCATAGATAGTCAATCACCATTCCCTGATGGTAATCATGGGTGAGTCCTTCAGGGGTTGTTGTTAGTGGATTGATCGCTTGACTCATCGTCGGCATAACACCTATGCCGGCAGTGCTGTCAGCAATTCGGCCGTCGTGACGATCGAATGGGCAAACGTGGGTCCGTTCAGTTCGTGGGCGGCTCGCATCATTTCCGGCGAGAAGGCGGCGGTCGCGTCGCGCACGAGCGTCACGTGATAGCCGAGTTCCATTGCGAATCGCGCGGTGGATTCGATGCAGGTGTTCGCGAGCAGGCCAACGGCGATGACGTGCGAGATTTTGTGCTGCTTGAGCTGGAAATCGAGGTCCGTGTTGGCGAAGCCGCTTTGCGCCCAATGCTCGTGGATGATGATGTCGTTTTCCAGGGGAACAAAATCGGGGTGCCATTCGCCGCCCCACGTCCCTTTTGCGAAGGACTGGCGCTTCTGCACGATCAGTTGCGTCGGGTTCGGATGGTCCCAGTCTTCGTAATCGCCAGGTTGCCAGCGGCGATGCGGGACGTAGAACACCTGGATGCCAGCCTTGCGTGCGGCGCTCACCGCTGCGCGCAAATTGTCGAGAAGCCGAATGTCGTTGGCGACTGCCTCGATCATCGGAAAGATCTTGCCGCCATGCGACAGGAAATCGTTGTAAGGGTCGACCAGCAAAAGACCAGTGTGTTCGGCGCGATAGACAGGGGCAGACATCGTGTTCTCCGGAAAGGGGGTTCGGCCGGGGCGTGTCGCAACCGGAGCCCGGCTGCGCAATTCGTCTGCGCGGACTTGCGCGCGCGGACGTCACACGAATCGATTATAAATATGAAAATCATAGAAACAAGTCTAAGCGTCATATCCATAACCAGTGTCAGGTTTTGACGGACCAAGGGTGACTCGGTCAGCCGTGTATGCGAGGGATGCGAATCCGTGTTACTATGAAAAAAAGAGTTTTGCGGAGGCGGAATGAAGCGTAGAGAGAAGGTAGTGGCCACGGTATGCCCGGTTGCGCGATCGACGGAAGTTGTCGGTGACAAGTGGACAACGCTTGTCCTGCGCGAGATGTACATGGGGGCGACCCGGTTCGAGGAAATCCAGATTCAGACGGAGGCGACGCCACAGATGCTGGCCACGCGCCTGAAGTCGCTGGAAGCAGACGGGATGATCGAGCGCCAACCGTATCAGAAGAGGCCGGTACGGTACGAATACCATCTCACACAGAAAGGGCGGGCGTTCTATCCAGTGATCCAGGCGCTGCGTACATGGGGTGAAACCTGGTGCAAGAGCAAAGGCGAGGAAGTCGCCGTACGGTTTATGCATCGGGTGTGCGGGCACGAGGTCGGGCTTGACTATATCTGCCCGTCTTGCGGCGAATACGTAGAGCGGAGCGATCTCGACGCGGCCTTGAGCCCGACGTTTGCAAAGGAGCGCGAGAAAAGACGCGAGGCGTATCGGGCCGCGAAGGCCAGGTCTGAGTGATTTCCCCCGCGCTAGCGCTCATGCCGCTTTCTGCGCCGAGCCTGCACGATGACGTCGGCGAGGAAGGCTAGGGTGAGCGCGGCCGCACCGCACAGGAAGACGAGCGCGTAGTCATCGTGAAAGCGGGAAAACAGATATGAGTAGCCATAGCCGCCAAGCGCCTGAAAGAGTGCGAACGCCGTAGTCGCTCGGCTCCAGGCTGCGCGCTCTTCGAGGTGATTGTCGCGCATCAGCTCATGAATGCGCCCGAGCACGAGTGGCGCGATTCCGGGCGTGAATACGCCAATGCCCACCGTGGCGACCCCGAACACGAAAGGATTGCCCGTCTTCGCGAGCACCACGACCGCGATGGCCTGCAATGCGAGGGCGGCGCGCCAGGCTGGACCGAAACCGATGCGATCGCCAAGGTTTCCGCAGATCATCGGGCCGGCGATGGCGGCGAGACCGTATAACACCCAGTAGTTCGCACCAACGGCGGCGCCCCGGCCGAGGCCCCGGGCCACGTAGTCGACGAGCAGCACGATCACGGGCACGAGACCGAGCGCGTTAGCAGCGTATTGTGCGTAGAGGACGCGCAGCGCGAGCTGCTGCGATCTGCTCCGTGCAACGGGGCGACCTGTGGCGCGGGATGGTTCGTCGCCGGCCAGCCGAACCAGCTCAAGGCCGTGAGGGAGAGTGAGAGCGCGCCGAGGCCAAGCCACGTGTCGCGCAACCCCATGTGCAGAAGTTGCGGAATCAGCGTGCCTGATGCCGCAACCCCGAGACCCACGCCAAGGAATATCATTCCGCTCGCGAAGCCACGGCGCGGCGCAGGAATGTGCGGCAGGATCGACGTCGCGACGAGCACCATGATCGCGCCGCCCGAGATACCCGACAGCAGACGCCAGAAGAAGAACCACGACACCGACACCGGCCACGCGCACGTGAAGAATGCGATCGTGACGACCGCCATCAGAAGCCGCAATGCGGACCGGTTGGACAGCCACGCAGCGAACGGGCGTCCCACCATTGCGCCGATCAGGTAGCCGGCGAAGTTCGCCGCTCCGAGCGTGACGGTCTGTGTGGATGTGAACCAGTGCGCCTCGATCAGCGAGGGGATGAGCGGTGTGTAGGCGAAGCGCGCCAGACCAATGGCGACCAGACTTCCACAGAGCCCGGCAAACGTGGCGAACAGGGCATGGGCATCGAGCGGCGAAGCTTCGCACCGGTGGCATGAAGAAGGAACGGCGGACACGCTGAACTCCTGAATCAAGATTGCTGCTGTGCGCACAGTCTCCGGAGACGAATGACGACAGGGCATTTATGCATTGACGTCGACGATGGTACGTCCCCGAACCTTGCCTTCCAGGATCTGGTGCGCAATCGCAGGAACCTTGGCGAGTCCCACTAACGTCGTCGCGCGGCCGAGCTTGTCCAGGTCGAGGTCATGCGCGAGCCGCGACCAGGCCTCGACGCGCACTGCCTGCGGGGCGTTGACGGAATCGATGCCCGCGAGGGTCACGTTACGTCGGATGAAGGGCAGGACCGAACCGGGGAGGCCCGCGCCATGCGCGAGGCCGCAGGCGGCAACCACGCCGCGGTACTGCGTCTGGGCCAGCACGTTGGCGAGCGTGTGATGATGGCCGACGGAGTCCACGGCACCGGCCCAACGTTCCTGGGTGATCGGTGCACCCGGTTCAGAGAGCGTGCGCCGGTCGATGATCTCTGCCGCGCCAAGGTTGCGCAGATATTCGGCCTCTTCGAGGCGTCCGGTTGATGCGACGACCCGATAGCCGAGGCCAGACAGGAGCGCAATCGCGATCGATCCGGCGCCGCCGTTCGCGCCAGCACCGTTGAATACTCCACGGCGATCGTGACGTCACCGGGCATGAGATCCCGGTCGTGGAAATTGACGATGCGCGTCGAAACCGCGTCGCGCGGCTTTGTCGCGAGCAGTGCCTTGAATGACATCAGACTCTCCTGAGTAAATTGTCTTTCGGCGGCTTGTGCTACGTCGAAGCCACCAAACCTGCGTGCGAATCGTCCGGTTGTTCGGGTCAAACCTGCCCGTCGACAATGGCCGAACTGGGCCGCCCGAACGCGAGCGAATTGACGGCAACGGCCGCGAGCGAGAGCAACACGCCGACCGCGGCGAGGCCAACCCAGGCGGCGCGCAACGCGCCGGCCCCGCCAAGCGCCGCACCGACCGCGCCACCCAGAAAGTACGAAACCATGAAAACCGTATTAAGGCGGCTGCGGGCCTCGGGACGCAGCGCATAGATGCGGGCCTGGTTGGCGATAAAGCTCGTGCGGTTGCCCAGATCCAGCAACACCATGCCGACGATCAGCCATACGAGGCTGCGGCCGCCCGCTGCGACAAACGCGAATGCAATCAGAACCGTTAGTGCGCCGGCGGTCGCGATGTGGCGGGAGCCCATCCGGTCGACGACGGCACCGAGTTGTGGTGATACCGAAAGGCCGACCAGCCCGATCAGTCCGAATGCGCCGATGGTGGCAGGACCGTAGTGATAGGGCGGTCGGGCGAGCAGCACCGCGAGTGTTGCCCACAGCGCGCTGAAGGCGGCGAACACGAGAAAGCCCATCGCCGCCGAGACGCGTAGCAGCCGCTCCTCTCGCACGAGACCAGCGAGCGACTGCATCAACTCGCGGTAGCGGATAGCCACGAGTGTGTTCGACATGGGCAACTTCCTGATGACGAACAGGAGTGCTATATCGATGACAGAGGCGATCACGAATATCGAGCGCCAGCCCCACAGTGCGCCAACGATGCCGCTTAGCGTGCGTGCCAGCAGGACGCCCGAAGATAGCCCGCCCAGCAGCGAACCGACCACTCGCCCGCGTGCGGCAAGCGTGGCCTTACCGGAGACCGCCGGAATGATGATTTGCGCCGAGATTGAAGTCGTTCCGACGAGGAAGCTGCAAACGCTCAAGGTGGCGAAGGACGGTGCGGCTGCACAGGCGATCAGCGCCATCGCATTCGCCACGATGGCCCGCGACGCCAGCGTGCGCGGCTGGACGCCGTCTGCGAGCGGCACGAAGAGCAGCAGTCCCATTGCGTAGCCAAGCTGGGTCAGCGTGGCGATCAGGCCTCCGCGAGCGGACGGCACGCCGAACGTCGACGCGATCTGTGGCAGGAGTGGCTGGTGGTAGTAGATGGGTGAGACGGCGAGCGCGCAGCACAAAGCCATCAGAAAGACCTGGCGCGGGGAGATCATCGGTGTCGTCCAGAGGGTAAGGGGGATCCGGCACCGCGCGGCGGTGACCAAATCGTCGCAAGCCTGATGGCCTCGTCCAGCAAGTCAGGCGGCAACATGCCATGCGGACGAATGCGTCACGGAGTCAGCTCAGGCCGTTGGCAACGCATCGATGAGCTCGCGCGTGTTGACGATACTGTGCGCAAAGGTCGGCCCGTTCAGATCGTGCGCCGCGTGCATCATTTCCTGACGGAA
This sequence comes from Burkholderia sp. JPY481, assembly GCF_038900515.1. Taxonomy (NCBI): domain Bacteria; kingdom Pseudomonadati; phylum Pseudomonadota; class Betaproteobacteria; order Burkholderiales; family Burkholderiaceae; genus Burkholderia; species Burkholderia sp. JPY481. Next base: position 6,106 of record NZ_JAYMRT010000029.1, on the reverse strand, counting down.
CGCGGCCGTTGCATCCTTCACGAGGGTCACGTGGTAACCGAGTTCCGTTGCGTAACGGCCAGTCGCCTCGATGCAGGTGTTGGCCAGCAGGCCGACGAGAACCACGTGCGTAATGCGATGCTGCTTGAGCTGGAAATCCAGGTCCGTATTGGCGAAGCCACTCGCGCCCCAATGTTCGAGCGCCACGACGTCGCCCGGTTGCGGCGCGAAGTCGGGATGCCATTCGCCGCCCCAGTCGCCCCTGGCGAAATGATGACCGTCCATGATCTTGCGCTGGCTGGGGCTCGGGTGACACCAGCACTGGTAATCCCCCGGCTGCCACCGGCGGTGCGGGACATACACGACCTGTATCCCGGCACGGCGGACGGCGCTGTTGATGGCCCGAAGATTGTCGAGCAGTCCGACTTGTGCCGCGACGTCCTTGACGAAGGGCCAGACTTTGCCGCCCTCCGAGAGGAAGTCGTTATAGGGATCGACGAACAGCAGTGCAGTCGAATTGGTGTCGTAGGCGACGGGCGTCATTTGCGTTCCTTTGGAAGGGGGGCATCGAACCTGCGTCCCGACACGGCCTGCGTTTTATACGGATACCTGTGCCGCTCGCGAACCCGGTTCAGCTGGCGATGAAGTTTGTCTGTGACTGCATTGTATATATGAAAGTCATAGTGTCAAGATAAAGCTTGAATTCCTGAATGCTACGTGCGCAGTCTCCAGAAATTAGCTGCGCTTCAGGTGAGGTTTGCACGATAGAAGAAATCTATTGCTATGAAAAACATAGGTGATGTATGGTTCGGTCAGACGCCGGATTAGCTGCCCAGTGACCACATCCACCGATGCCTCGGAGGATGCAAGAGGAGCGGGTGTGCCGTTCTTCAGGCTGAGATGACCCATTCCTCCCAGCACTGAGTTCCGGATTTGTTCACGCGGAATTCATAGCCGGAGCGCAACGCCTTCCCAGGAGAGCAAAATGCAATACCTCGTGATCATTTCCCGTTCGGAAAACGCGTCCTCGATGTCCCCTGCCAAGGAGGACGTCGAGGCGGAAGCCGAGTATGTTCGCCGGCTCTACGCCTCGGGAGTCGTGCGCCAGATATGGCTGAGAGCAGAAGGTGGCGCCTGCATGATTTCGGAGGCCGATGACGAAATCCGCCTCGCGGAACTCCTGTCAGAGCTTCCATTGGTCAAATCCGGTTTTCTCGCACGGCCTCAGATCAGCCAGTTGCGCTCCTACTCAGGATTTGGGCCGCGTAGTCACTGAACCAGACGCTGCGCGCGCGTCTGGCCGGCCGCGCCACCGTACCGATACAGGCCCGAAAGCCGGCGTCTCTCGCAATCGCCGGCTCGTTGCCCAGCAATCGACAAATATCGATCGGATTATCCATATGACCCGCTGGAAGCTTTTTGGTGTACTTACCATATGTCTTTCTTGCTTGGCAGTGGCGGCCTTCGCACTGGCGCCGGACTGGGTGAGATCGTTGCAGTATGTTGTGCGTGCGACGGCTCGCACGTCCTTTGTTCTGTTTCTCGCCGTTTTCATGGCCGCGCCGCTTGTAAAACTGGCGCCGTCGGTGCCAACCAGAGCGCTGGCAAGAGAGCGTCGCTACATCGGGTTGTCGTTTGCTGTGTCGCAGTTTCTGCATGCGTTAGCACTCGTCGCCTACGTCGGTACGGCACCCGAAGCATTCTGGGCAGGCCGTACGACAGTGACCAACATACCGGGCTTCATCGGCTATCTGATGATTCTGCTGCTCACGGCTACGTCGTTCGCGACGCCGGCGCGCCTTATCGGCCCGGAAAACTGGAAACAGCTGCATCTGCTGGGCGTGTGGATACTCGCCATCATTTTTGCGGGCTCTTTCTTTACCCGTGTCCATCTCCATGCCAGCTATCTCGCCCCGGGCATGGCCATGGTTGCGGCCATGCTGTTACGTGTGGCTGCGCGGTTCGGCACGTGAGGCTGGCTGTTCGTCGCGCCTTGGAGATGCGCCGGATGGACCAGGCGTGTCGAAACTCCCACAGGGGTCAACGCCGGTTCTCCCTTTTGTGCCTTTCGCGCCAGCCGCCAGGCTCATCGTCAACTGGAGTTCGCATGACAGACAAGCTTATCCCTCAATCGACATCCCGCCGGCAATTCGTGAGCCTCGCCGCGGCAGCCGTAGCCGCGCAATCTCTGAGCCCACTTGTATCTGCGCACACGGACCGCGGTATTACCGATGTCCAACCGCAGACGGGCAGCGGCACGGACGCAATTCGCCGCCTTCGCGTGCAGGTTCCCGTGTCGCTGCTCGTAGATCTGAGAAGACGCATCAGGGCCACCCGATGGCCGGAGCGCGAAACCGTCGATGACGACTCGCAAGGCGTGCAACTCGCGACGCTTCAGGGCCTCGCGCACCATTGGGCGACCGACTACGACTGGCGCAAGTGCGAAGCGACCCTGAACGCTCTGCCGCAGTTCGTCACTGAGATCGACGGGCTCGACATTCATTTCATGCACGTGCGCTCGAAGCATGAGAATGCATTGCCGCTGATCGTATCGCACGGGTGGCCCGGTTCGATCATCGAGCAGATCAAGATCATCGATCCGCTCGTCAATCCCACCGCCTATGGCGCGAGCGCATCCGACGCCTTCCATCTGGTCGTTCCGTCGTTGCCGGGCTATGGCTTCTCAGGCAAGCCTACGACGACCGGCTGGGGTCCGGAGCGTGTCGAATGTGATGGCCAAACAGGCGCCGCCTGGATTGCTGGGCATCCATGTCAATTTCCCGGCGGCAGTTCCGCCGGATATCCTCACGGTGATCCAGGGCGGGAACCCGTCACCGGCAGGGCTATCGTCCGACGAAAGGCTCGCGTATGAGCAATTGAGCGTCAATTTCAAGAAGCGCCGCGCCTACGCGTTCGAGATGGCGACTCGTCCGCAAAGCCTCTATGGACTGGCCGATTCTCCGATTGCGCTGGCAGGCTGGCTGCTCGATCACGGCGATGCATATGGCCAGCCGGCGGCACCGATCACCTCGGCCGTGCTAGGGCGCACGGTCAACGGGCATTCAGCCGGTGCCATCACACGCGACGACGTCCTCGACAACATCACGCTTTACTGGCTGACCAACACGGGCGTGTCGGCGGCCCGATTCTATTGGGAAACGGCCCACTTCAACTACCTCGTTGCAGCGAATGTTTCCGTGCCGGCTGCCGTCAGCGCGTTTCCCGGGGAGAACTATCAGGCGCCGCTCAGTTGGACAGAGCAGGCTTACCACGACCTCATCTATTACAACCGGCCTGAACGGGGCGGCCATTTCGCCGCCTGGGAGGAGCCCCTGCTACTCGCGCAGGAAGTTCGGGCGGGTCTGCGGCCGCTGCGCAGCTAATGGGCAGGCAGTCCGACCGGCTTCGAAGTCGCTAGCGGCGAGGCCCCCGGGCCACTCTCGGATTCTCCGCGCAAGACTATCCTTCGGATAGGGATAGCACCATCAAGGTCGAACGTCACCACAGAAGGGGCGTTCGAAGAGCCAATATCAGCGAATAAAACGTTTCAGGAGTAAGGCATGAAATCAGAGACTCTGTATCTGGAAGATCTCGCCGTGGGTGCGGTGTACAAAAGCGCGGAGCATAAACTCGATGTCGACCAGATACACGCCTTCGCGCGACAGTTCGATCCCCAACCTTTCCATCTGGACGAGGAAGCGGCTCAACGCTCCTTCTTTGCGGGGCTTGCAGCGAGCGGCTGGCACACGGCAGCGATCACCATGAAACTTCTCGTTCAGAGCCTGCCGATTGCGGGTGGCATTATTGGTGCGAGCGGCGAAATCGCGTGGCCAAGACCCACTCGCCCGAACGATGTCCTGCACGTCGTCAGCACCGTCCTGGAGATCGCGCCGTCGCGTTCCAAACCCGACCGCGGCATCGCGACAGTCCGCAGCGACACGATGAACCAGCAAGGTGAGCTTTGTCAGCGAGTGGAAATGCGCCTTCTGGTTTTTAAACGGCCCTGAAGCTTAATCTCGGATGGCCACTTGTTTCGCCGCGCCACCTTGCAGTTTGGGTTCAATCAGGGCTGGCCCATTCAAGACAATCCAGACAGACGCCGGCGTGGGCACACCCCTGACGGCGCCGAGTTTATCGAGCAGCCGGTAATACGCGTTCGACAGACCAAGCGTATAAGTCCGGCGGAATGTCTGTGCGAGGGTAGTGTGCGTTGTCGAACGATGACAGGGTTTCGCCGACTCGTTGCCGCCTGACGGATGCGATACCTGAAGGTCAGGTATGGTCGAGCACTTGCCGGTCAGCTTGCTCGGCATATGGCTGCTGTACTCAGAGACCTGACGGAGGAGCCACGCACAGAATTCGGCCATTGCAGACGCTCAGATACCGACACTCATCGGACGGCTACACGGTGCTAACCGGCCGTTCGCCCCAGCCGGAGCCGGAGCGTCGACTCTCACATCCGCGAACGCGTACTTACGCGTCGTTCTGAGTCGATCGCATCGCGAAGAGGTCGGCCGCTGTCGGCGCTCATCGCGTTCATTCAGATTGGCTGCGTTCGCTGGGTCACAGTCGAATCGGCCAACCATGCGTCACCATCACGCATTGCGCCCGGCCCCGGACACCCTCGACGCCGGCCGCATCATGCCTCCAACACGCGAGGGCCCATGCTGACGCTCTATTCCTACCCGGACCTGTTCGGCGTCGCCGACAACAATCCGTTTGGCCTGAAGGTCTATGCATTCATGCGCTTGTGCGGTCTCGACTTCGAGCACAAGCACATTCTCGATACGAAAGAGGCGCCGCGAGGACAGTTGCCCTATCTGGTCGACGGCGAGGAATCAATCGGTGATAGCGATGCGATCATCAGCTACCTGAAGCGCAAGTACGACCTACGCATCGACAGCGCGCTTTCCACGGGGCAAGCGAATCTCGACTTCCTGGTCCGGCGCACGCTCGACGACCTGTACTGGCCGATGAGCTTTTCGCGCTGGCGCGACGAGCGCTTTCGCCCGGCGTTTTGCAACGCCTTCATGGCGGCGCACCCCGAAGTCACCGCCAGTGCGCTCGAAGCCGCGAGCGAGTACAACCGGCTTCGGTATCACTATCAGGGCATCGGCCGCTACGAGCCGGATCAGGTGTATGAGCGCGGCATCGGCGATTTGCGCGTCGTGGCCGATCTGCTCGGCGACAGCGGCTTTATCTTCGGGCCCGAGCCGGCCACGGTCGATGCCGCGATCTACGGCTGCGTCGCGAACATCTACTACTACGACATCGATACGCCGTTGAAGCGCTACGTGCTGTCGCGGCCGACCCTCGTGCGGCATTGCAAGGCGATGCACGAGCGGGTCGTTACCTCAAATGAACAACATGGTAGCGACACTTAGGATCCGGATGTGTATGGAGTTGTACCGCTGGCCAGCGGGGAGACCGCGCGAATGGCCATGTCGGACCGAGTTCGGCCAGGAACAGCCGGTCGACGTCGCCGCTGAGATCGTCGACAATTGGTAGCAATGGACGCGATGTGAAGTCGTTAAACAGGGCCCTACGACATGGCACATGAATACCTCGTCATTTTCCAGTACCACGAGCCTGAACCGCGACAGCTATTCGAGCGCGGACTGATCGAAGACTATGAATCGACAACTGGAGTCTTTATCTCAGCAGGGTCGGCCGACGAAGCTTTGACTTGGTGCGAGGCAATCGCGCAAGAGCTCCTTTGGCGCTGCAATGATGACAAGTCGGTGGATTGGAAGCGCTTGGGACATTCGTGCTGGATTGAGTCCAATCCCGAAAAATCGCCTTGGGGCCATTGCCTGAGCTTTTTCCAGCACGTCCATGTCGGTGAAATGCCGAACGTCGACGAAATGGGTACCGCAGCGTATGTCAACTGGCAGAAACACTATGACGGTGCGACTAGCTGAAGTGGAGCCCGGTCGTTCAGCGGCCAAGCGCAGTCCCAATGACCGGTTTCGAGAAATGCGAGGGGCCGCTCTGGGTCGGTGGACTAAACCGCTCGCGCGGTAAGGGGCTGCGGCCGGCGGTAGTAGCAATGGAGAGGAAACCGACTCTGTTCTCATGTTGATGGGCGAGGTAATTCGCCTCGCCGTTCAACGGGAGCAGAGTCATG
>NZ_JAYMRT010000028.1:0-60795 GCF_038900515.1 Burkholderia sp. JPY481 | reverse complement strand
GTGCGGATTGCCCGTGTGAAAGTAGGTAATCGTCAGGCTCCCCCACAAGCCAGAAACCCCACCCCCAGCGGTGGGGTTTTTGCGTTTACGCGGCCAATTCCGCGCGCTTCAACTACTTTCCGATCCGCAGCGCATCCGCGTAACCCGTCAGTTCCAGATAGGCCCGCCCTACATCCGCATTCTGTTGACTTACCCGCACCGCGCCTTCCCAATACACCGCGCCGGTCGACTGTCGTGAATCGAGTTCCTGATCGTCCATCAGCGGATCGAGTTGCCACGTCAGCGTTCCGGTTCTAACCGTCATCGAGACCGGGTACAAAGTATTTGTGTGCGGCGACCGCCACATGCGACGCGGCGTGAACGAAACCTCGCCGGGGCCGAAGTTCGCTACCTGTCCATCGCGTCTGCGAAGCGTCGCGTGGGCCCACGTTGCATGTCCATCGCGGCTACGGATCTTGAATGCCATGAGCGCCGACCCGTCCGTCAAATTGGCGCCGAGCCAATCCCATCCAACCGCATTGGCGTCGAGCAATGTGCTCGACCATTCGTGATCGAGCCATGCGGTACCCGTCACCACAGCATTGCGCGTCCTGTCGTTTGCACCCGCGGCCGGGCGCACCACAGTGCCCGTCACGCGGAGTTGCGGTTCGCTGTAGTAATAGCTTGCCTGTTCGGGACGCGGTCCTTTGCGCGAGTAACCGCGCTCGCCCTGAATCAGCGGAGACTGCATTGGCGCGAGTTGGAGGTGGAGCGAAAATCCGCTTGCGTCGGCGGTGATGTCGTAGTGGCCGTCCGCGGCGCGAATCATTTTCCATGCGTCGAGTTTGACGTCGGTGTTGTCGGGCCTCGCGTAGGCAAGCCCGAGACCTTGCCGAGCGATGCGCTGATCGTGAACGAGGTGGCCGATGGCCGGATCGCTCAACGCAGCGTGCGCAATGATCAGTTGCGAGGGGGCGAACGCGCTGGGGTCGGCCGCGTCGTGACCGGTCGCCGAACGGAAGAACGTGATCTGGAATCCGAGCGGTTGGTGGTCGGGTGTCGTGAGCCAGCCCGTCGCGTACCACCATTCGGTGCGGAATTCCGGATGGGCACCGGTGTCCCGCGGAAACGAGATCGGATGTTCTGGTGTAACTACCGCGAAGGCGGCCGGCGCGGATGCAGAGGAATCGCCGCTAGCGGCAAAAGACGGCGACGCAGCGGCTATGCCAACGCAAAGTAGGCTCCGAAAAGTTCGATGCGGGTATTTGAGCAAAGATTTGCAGGTACTCCAGAGCAATCGCATCCCGCACGCACTTCGCGCAACTCGCATCACCAGTCCTCCTTCACCGCTCGTACGGCATCCACCGACACCGCACCGCGTCCCGCGAGCACCGCCGTCGTGCACGACAGTACGAGCATCACCGACGCGACCGTGCCCAGCACAAGCCACGGCACATGCAGCGACATGCTCCAGTGAAACGACTGCGGATTGACGACGAACACGAGAATCAGGCTGATCGCGAAACCAAGCGCGAAACCGAGCGCAATGCCGGATGCCGTGAGCAGGCCGCCCTCCGATGCGAGGATCGCGAGAATTTGCGCGCGCGTCACGCCGACGTGGCGCAACATCCCGAACTCGCGAGCCCGAGCAAGTGTCTGCGCGGAAAAGGTCGCGGCGACACCGAACAATCCGATCACGATCGCCACCGCCTCGAGCAGATACGTGACCGCGAAACTGCGATCGAAGATGATCAGCGTGCGCTTACGGATCTCCCACGGTTGCGACATCTCGAGCGAAGCGCCGAACGGCAACGCCTTCAAACTTGCGACGACGCGTTCGACACTCACGCCCGGCACCCCGGTCACCGCGACGTCGGTTGCGGTGGAGTCGCCGGTCAGCCGCCGATAGTCGCCAAGCCGTATCTGAATCGCGCCGCTCTGCCGCGCGTAGTCGCGCCAGACGCCGGCGACGACGAACGTCTGACCGTGCTCGCCGAGCGGCAACCGTACACGTTGACCTAACTGATACCCATACAGGTCGACCATTGCTTCGGAAACCCAAATAGGTATGTCGCCGGTGCGAAGCGCGGACGGCGACAGCACCGCGCCGGTCATCTGCAGGGTCGCGCCCGGATCGGCCGCATCGATCTCGCGGGCGAGCAGCGCGACGTCCGGGCGGGCGGGATCGAGCGTCAGATGTGTGATGCGCGAGAACGCGGCGTTGCGGATGCCGGGCACCGTCGCGATGCGCGTCTGTTCATCGGGCCGCAAGCCGCCACTGTCACCGCTATTGCCGCCGGAGGTGACGCGCACGTACAGATCCGCGGACAGCAGATGCGTGATCCAGTCGTCGACGGATACGCGGAAGCTGGCCACCATGATCGCCATCGCGACGATCAGCGCGAAGCTCGACAGCACGCCGCCCATCGCGATCGACGCCTGCCCCGGCGCATTCGCGAGACGCGCAATCGCGAGCGAACTCGTCGCGCCCGCGCGGCGTCGCGTGGCGCGTGCGCGACTCGCCGCGCCGAATATCAGCGCGGTCACGCGCGGCATCAGCGCGATGCCGCCGACGAGCAGCAGCGCGACCGCCAGATAACCAGCGATCGGCGCATCGAACCACGGTGGCATGCGCGTCAGCGCGGCGGCCGCCAGCAAACAGCCGAACGCCGGCCACGGCGTCGCGAGCCGCGCCAGCGCGGTTTCCTCGGCGCCGGCCTTGAGTGCCGCGGCAGGCCGTGCGCGTGCAGCATCGATGGCGGGTGCGACGCTGCCCAACACCGACACCGCCACCCCGAGTGCGAGAAACACCGTGCTTGCTAGCGGCTCGAAGCCGACTCGCGGTTGCACACCCGGAAAATAGCCGCCGCCGAGATCGCTGCCGAAAAAGCGCAGCGCACCGCTTGCCATCGCGTAGCCGAGCGCAAGTCCGCACAACGAGCCGAGCAGCCCGAGCAGCGCCCCTTCGAGCAAGATCTGCCGCAACAGCTGAGCTCGCGTGAGGCCGATCACACGCAGCATTGCGAATTGCGAGCGGCGTCGCACGACACCGAGTGCCTGCGTCGAAAACACGAGGAACGCGCCGGTGAACAGCGCGACCAGTGCGAGCACATTCATGTTGATCCGATAAGCACGCGACAGGCGATCGGTACGGCTCTCAGTATCGCGCGTTTCGGCGACTACCCAGGCACTGCCGAGCCGTTGCTGCAGATCGCGTTTGAAGCGTTGCCGATCCACACCGCGTTCGAGTTGCAAGTCGACGCGCGACAGCTTGCCCACCTTGTCGAACCGCCATTGCGCAGCGGCGATGTCCATCACCGCGAGCCGTTGACCCGGCCGCGTGCGCACGAGCCCGCCCGCGACGCGCAGCTGCAGATCCGAGGTGCCGACGCGCAGCGTCACGTCGCCGCCGGTCTTGACGTTCAGCCATTGCTGCGCGGCCGTCGACAGAAATATCGCATCGGAGGCGAGCGTGTCGAACGGGCGCGCAGGCGAGGGCACGCCGATCAGATCGGGCGTGATCCGGCTCGCCTTGAAGACGTCGATGCCGAGAATGGGCAGTGCACCGTTGCGGCCGGGCACCGCGACGTCGAGCGCGAGCACGGGACTCGCCAGCGCCACCCCCGGTTCGTTGGCCAGCTGCGGATAAAGGGACTCGTCGATGAAAGGCTGCGCGCCGCGCACTTGCAGATCCGCTTGGCCGGACAGACTGCGCGCGGCCGCGGAGAATTCATTGAAGGCCGCGCTGTTGATCAATTGCACCGCATAGCCGAGCGCGACGCCGAGCGCGATCGTCGCGATTGCGACGAGTGCGCGTCCGCGATGGCTGCGCCATTCCGCGGCCAGTAGCCAGCGCGCGAGAACGCGATATCCGGGCGCGCGCGGCAGCGGCTGAAGGTCAGCGGCCATCGTCGGTCGAGCGGGCCGCGGCGTGCGCGATGTTCGCGGCTTTATCGCGCGCGGCATGCAATCCGCCGTCGCTCAGGATCAACACGCGGTCGGCCACGGCTGCCGCGGCTTCCGAATGCGTGACCATGATGGTCGCCGCGCCCGTCGCCTTGCTTTGCGCGCGGAACAGGCCGAGCACGTCGTGCGCGGTCGCGGGATCGAGGTTGCCGGTTGGTTCGTCGGCGAGAAGCAGCGTCGGACGATGCACGAGTGCGCGTGCAATGGCTACGCGCTGCAATTCGCCACCGGAGAGATCGCGCGGAAAATCGTCGCCGCGTCCGCCGAGGCCGACCGCCGCGAGCATGTCGAGCGCGGCGGCCGTCGGTAGATCATTGAGCAGCAGTGGCAGCGCGACGTTCTGCGCGAGCGTCAGATGCGGCAGCACATGAAACGCCTGGAATACGAAGCCGAGCTTCTGGCGGCGCAGACGCGTCGCGGCGTTATCGTCGAGTTGCTCGACCGGGCGTCCGTCGATCAGCACACTGCCGCTATCGGCGCGGTCGAGTCCGGCGATCAGGTTGAGCAAGGTCGACTTGCCGACGCCTGAGTCGCCCATGATCGCAACGAACTCTCCCGCAGCGAGTGTGAAGTCGAGCTGCGCGAGCACGATGCGGCCGATGCCGTACCGCTTGCTGAGGCCGCGGCATTCGAGTGCGGGTACTACGTCGTCGTCACGAAGCGCCATGCGAGGAGGTCCGGAAAAGGGGCCGGGCGAGGGGAGCTGGCCAGGCGAAATGAGTGTGCCTTGCCGCGCGAATTTGCGCAGCAGCTACCCGCGCCGTAACGCTGTTGTTCGTAAGGTAAATGGAAGATTCGCGCGCCTCGGTGGAACAAATTCAAAGCATCTTCATCTGAGGCGCTCAGCACGGTTGCCCCTGTTCGCCGGTCAATTTAGACCGCCACCACAAAAAAATTTTTTATCGTCGAACAGGGCAAATTCTTGTTCAAATGCGGGTCGTCGCCACTGGTCGAAAAGGACCGTCCAGCACGATCCGTTCCAGCCGAACCGGCCCCACAAACAGGCGATGTCTAAAAGCGGTCAACCTCCGGGTAATTGCGAGCTTTTGCAGCCAAATCATCCCGGCCCGCCAAGCCGTTTGTAGTCATGTGCAAACGCACATTTTGATGCGTTTTGCAAGCGTCCACGTCGCAACAATCTAATCCGAAGGGATTTCGCGGCTGCTGCGATGCAAAATTATTCTTATCTTGGTAATCTCCCACCCTCGGTCGGTCGGCTGCGGGTAAACGTGTAGCGGGAAACCCCTCCACGCGTCAATTTCAGCGCACTCCAACTTACATTTCTATTTCAATGCCTGCTGTTTTGGCGGCATTGACGCAGCGTTTTGTACTTCAAGTTTTGACAGAGCACATGCCATTGCCTCTCCTAAGTCTTCTCATCTGGATCCCAATAGTCGCCGGCTTCGTGGTTCTGCGCGCCGGGTCCGACGCGGCGCGTAATCGCACGCGCTGGCTCGCGCTGATCGGCGCGGTGGCGGGTTTCTTGCCGGTGATTCCGGTCGTGGCGAATTTCCGCAACGACGTGACCTCGATGCAGTTCGTCGAGAACGTCCGCTGGTCGCCGACGTTCGATATCGCATGGCATGTGGGAATCGACGGGATTTCGCTGTGGCTCGTCGCGCTGACCGCGCTGACGACGATCATCATCGTGATCGCGTCATGGGAGTCGATCACGCAGCGCACCGCGCAGTACTACGGCGCGTTCCTGATGCTGTCGGGTTTCATGCAGGGCGTGTTCACGTCGCTCGACGGCATGATGTTCTTCGTTGCATTCGAGGCGACGCTGATCCCGCTGTACCTGCTGATCGGCACGTACGGTCACAAGAACCGCACGTATGCGGCGGTGAAGTTCTTCTTCGTGTCGTTCCTCGGCTCGCTGATGATGCTGATGTCGCTGCTCTATCTGTACAGCCAGACGCACAGCTTCGACCTCGCCGTGTGGCGCGAAGCGCATCTCGACATGGTGCCGCAGACGCTGATCTTCCTCGGCTTCCTCGCCGCGTTCGGTGTGAAGGTGCCGATGTGGCCGCTGCACACGTGGCTGCCCGACGTGCACCTCGACGGCCCGACCGGCGCCGCGGTGATGATCGGCATGCTGAAGATCGGCGGCTACGGTCTACTGCGTTTCGCGCTGCCGATCGCACCGCAAGCGAGCCACTTCTTTGCGCCGATGATGATCACGCTGTCGCTCGTCGCGGTGATCTATTCGAGCCTGCTCGCACTCGTCCAAACCGACATGCGCCGCCTGCTCGCGTATTCGACGGTCGCGCATATGGGCCTCGTCACGCTTGGTCTGTTCGTCTTCAACCGCTTCGGTCAGGCCGGCGCAATCGTGCAGATGATCTCCTATGGCGTGGTGTCCGGCGCGATGCTGTTGTGCACCGGCATGCTGTACGACCGCACGAAGAGCGCATCGATCGCCGAATACGGCGGCGTCGCGAACACGATGCCGCGCTTTGCCGGTTTCGTGATGCTGTTCTCGATGGCCAACATCGGTCTGCCGGGCACGTCGGGTTTCGTCGGCGAATTCATGGTGCTGATGGGCGCGATCCGCTTCAACTTTTGGATCGGCGCGATCGCCGCGACCACGCTGATCCTGAGCGCGGCCTACACGCTGTGGATGTACAAGCGCGTGATCTTCGGCGCGATCGCCAATGCGCGCGTTGCGAATCTGAAGGACCTCGGCAAGCGCGAGTTCGCGCTGCTCGGTGCGTTGGCGCTGCTCGTGCTCGCGATCGGACTTAATCCGAAGCCGTTTACCGATGCGATCGATCCGTCGGTCGGCACGCTGCTCGCGCAATCGGAACGCTCGGCGCTGCCTTCTGACAACGTGCCGGCCGAAGCTGGCGAGCATCTGCAGGCGGCGGTGCCCGGACCGGCACCCGTCGCCACGCACAATCCGGGTTAAAAGAACAGAGCGCAAGAACCGTTGTCGCATCCGCGCGTCAGGATGCGGCGACGCTTTTGCGCTTTTGCGCGTCGCTATCAACCCCTTTATGAATGCATGCACGGTGGAGTACTGCGAACCCGCCGCGCGCCCAGCGGTTTTCCAGCGCTTATTTGAAGGGGCTCTTGCGATGCGTCAACTTTTCGATGCTTCGTTTTGAAGCGTCGCAAACGACGCTGGTGAATAGGGTGTGCGGGGAAATGCGGCAACGTGTCGCACTGCGGCGCGCTGCAATAGATCGTTGCAAATTCGAGTGTTTATTAGCATTCGATGCCCCCCTATTATGCGAGCGCTTATTACTGGAGAGCCGTCGAATGACGTTCGTTGAAGTCAAAAAAACGAGGCAGTGGATATGAAAGGACGGGCGCTGGGAAGGCCGGCAAGTTTCGTTTCCGCCAGCCTCATGTTGCTGCTTTCGGGTTGCAGCAACCTCGATATTCTGAATCCGAAGGGGAGTGTGGGACTGGCGGAGCGTGATCTGATCGCGACTTCGGTGTGGGCCATGCTGATTGTCGTGGTGCCAGTCATTCTGATGACACTGTTTTTCGCGTGGCGTTATCGCGCGTCGAATAGAAACGCCGAATACAAACCGGGGTGGACGCATTCCACCGCGATCGAAGTCGTCGTCTGGACGATTCCGGCGCTGATCATTTTGTTCCTCGCCGTGTTGACGTGGAAGAGCACGCATGAGCTCGATCCGTATCGTCCGCTCGAGTCGGAGGTCAAGCCGATCAACGTCGAAGTCGTCGCGCTGGACTGGAAGTGGCTGTTCATCTATCCGGACCTCGGTATCGCGTCGGTGAACCAGCTCGCGATCCCGGTGGGCACGCCGGTGAACTTCCGGATCACGTCGGACACGGTGATGAACTCTTTCTTCATCCCGCAATTGGGCGGCCAGATCTACGCGATGGCAGGTATGCAGACGCGCCTGCACCTGATCGCCGATCACGCCGGCGACTACGCGGGCCTCGCGGCGAACTTCAGCGGCAAGGGCTTCTCGGACATGAAGTTCCGTACGCTCGCCTCGTCGCCTGAAGAGTTCAACGCCTGGGTCGAGAAGGTGCGCGCTTCGTCGGACCGCCTCGACATGGACCGCTATCACGCGGTATCGGAACCGAGCGAAAAGGACCCTGTGCGGTACTTCTCGACCGTCGATCCGAAGCTCTTCAACAACATCATTGCCAAATACAACAACGGCAACGTCATCGACAACATGAAAGACGCCAACTGTGCGCCTAAGGGGTAACTCATGTTCGGAAAACTCACTCTCGATGCGATTCCGTATCACGAGCCCATCATCGTCACGGCGGGCGCCGGCATGGCCCTCGCCGCATTGGCGGTGCTCGGCGGAATCACGTATTTCGGCAAATGGCGCTACCTGTGGAGCGAATGGCTGACGTCCGTCGACCATAAGAAGATCGGTGTCATGTACATCGTCGTTGCGTTCATCATGCTGCTGCGCGGCTTTGCCGACGCAATCATGATGCGTATGCAGCTGGCGCTGTCGTACCTGAGCCCAGGTTATTTGCCGCCGCATCACTACGACCAGATCTTCACCGCGCACGGCGTCATCATGATCTTCTTCATGGCGATGACGTTCATGATCGGTTTGATGAACATCATCGTGCCGCTACAGATCGGCGCGCGCGACGTCGCTTTCCCGTTCATCAACTCGCTGAGCTTCTGGCTGACGGCAGTCAGCGCGATTTTGATCAACATTTCGCTGGTGGTTGGTGAATTCGCACAGACGGGCTGGCTCGCTTATCCGCCGTTGTCGGAATTGCAGTTCAGTCCGGGTGTCGGCGTCGACTACTACCTGTGGAGTCTGCAGATCTCCGGTGTCGGCACGTTGCTGACCGGTGTGAACTTCTTCGTGACGATCGTGAAGATGCGCGCTCCGGGCATGTCGTGGATGAAGATGCCGGTATTCACGTGGACCTCGTTGTGCGCGAACGTGCTGATCATGGCGTCGTTCCCGATCCTGACCGTCACGCTCGCGCTGCTCGGTCTCGACCGTTACCTCGGCATGCACTTCTTCACGAACGAAGCCGGCGGCAACGCGATGCTGTACCTGAACCTGATCTGGGCCTGGGGTCACCCCGAGGTGTACATCCTGGTCCTGCCGGCGTTCGGTATCTTCTCGGAAGTCGTCGCGACCTTCGCGAAGAAGCCGCTGTTCGGCTACAAGACGATGGTCTGGGCGACTTGCGCGATCATGGTGCTGTCGTTCCTCGTGTGGCTGCATCACTTCTTCACGATGGGCTCGGGCGCGGACGTGAACGCGTTCTTCGGCATCGCGACGATGGTGATCTCGATTCCGACCGGCGTTAAGGTGTTCAACTGGCTGTTCACGATCTACAAGGGCCGTCTGCAATTCACGACTCCGGTTCTGTGGACGATCGGCTTCATCATCACGTTCACGATCGGCGGTATGACCGGCGTGATGCTGGCGATCCCAGGCGCGGACTTCATGCTGCACAACAGCCTGTTCCTGATCGCTCACTTCCACAACGTGATTATCGGTGGCGTGCTGTTCGGCTATCTGGCCGGCTTCAACTACTGGTTCCCGAAGGCGTTCGGCTTCAAGCTGAACGAGAAGCTCGGCAAGGCCGCGTTCTGGTTCTGGCAGATCGGTTTTTGGGTCGCATTCACGCCGCTGTACGTGCTCGGCTTCATGGGCGCGACTCGTCGTCTGAACCACTACGACAACCCGGACTGGCATCCGTGGATGATCATCGCCGCATTCGGCGCGGTGCTGATCGCAATCGGTATCGCTTGCCAGCTGCTGCAACTGGTCGTCAGCATCCGCGATCGCAACAAGATGGAAAACCGCGACCTCACGGGCGATCCGTGGGACGGTCATACGCTGGAATGGGCGACGAGCTCGCCGCCGCCGGTTTATAACTTCGCGCACATCCCGGATGTCCGCTCGCTCGACGCGTTCAGCGAAATGAAGTCGCGCAAGGGCGGTGTCAAAGTGCCGGCGTATCGCGACATTCACATGCCGTCGAATACGTCCGCGGGTCTGCTGGTGGGGCTGTTCTCGCTGGTGCTCGGATTTGCAGCCGTGTGGCACATCTGGTGGCTTGCGATCGTTGGCCTGGTTGGCACCGTGCTCACCGTGATCGTCTACAGCTTCATGGACAACGACGGCTATTACATTCCGGCGGACACTGTCGCGCTGATTGAAGAGAAACGCAACGGCGGTGCTGGCGCCGTGGCCGGTGTCGGCGCAGGCGTCGGCAAGCAGGTCGCGCTGGAGGTGGACTGATGTTACAGAAGACTATTGCGGTTGAGCCGCATCTCGCGCCGGACCACGTGCCGTCGCACTCGGTGTTCGGCTTTTGGGTGTACCTGATGACCGACTGCATCATCTTCGCGGCACTGTTCGCAGTGTTCGCGGTGATGAGCCAGCAGTTCGCGGGCGGTCCTACCGGTAAGGAGCTGTTCGAGATTCCCGGCGTCGCGCTCGAAACGACGATGCTGCTGCTCTCGAGTATCACCTACGGCTTCGCGATGCTCGGCGCGCACAAGAACCGCAAGGGCGTGCTGCTCGGCTGGCTCGGCGTGACTTTCCTGCTGGGTCTCTCGTTCCTCGTGCTGGAATTGCGCGAGTTCTCGCACATGATCGCCGAAGGCGCGGGTCCGAGCCGCAGCGCGTTCCTGTCGTCGTTCTTCACGCTGGTCGGCACGCACGGTCTGCACGTGACGTTCGGCCTGATCTGGATGGTGGTGCTGGCGCTGCAGGTGCTGCGTCATCGCGACCTGACCGAACGCGACATGATCCGTCTGACGTGCCTGAGCCTTTTCTGGCACTTCCTCGACGTCGTGTGGATCGGCGTTTTCACCTTTGTCTATCTTGCGAGCGTGATCTAAATGGACCATAGCCATAGCGCCCATGGCGCACACTCGGAAGGCGGTCACGGCAGCTTCGGCAGCTATATGACGGGCTTCGTGCTCTCCGTCATTCTGACCGTCGCGGCATTTGCGATCGTGATGACCGGCACGTTGACGGGCCAGAGCGCGTTGTTCGCGATCGCGGGCCTCGCGGTCGTGCAGATCCTCGTGCATCTGGTGTTCTTCCTGCATATGAACGCGTCGTCGTCGCAGCGCTGGAATGTGACGGCGTTTGTGTTCACTGCGTTGACCGCGGTTATCGTGGTCGGCGGAACGTTGTGGGTGATGCATAACGTCAGTATGAACATGATGTCGCGCTAAGCGGATAATGCTTTAGCGTTAGCTTCGATAAAAAGCCCCGCAAGATTGCGATCTTGCGGGGCTTTTGCTTTGATGGCGGCATGACGAGAGAGAACCCAAAACCTTATGCGACAGACATATCAGACGAAGAATGGGGCTTCGTCTGTAACGTGACAATGTTATTGAGTGGACGATTGGTTTGTCCGATCAGCGAGAAAACGTAACGTTCCAATTCTTTGAGACGCTTGAGGTCGCGCAGCCTATCGATACAGTCGACTTGATTTTCAATCATGGTTTGCCGACGCGGTTTCGCGACACTCGCATGTGCGGTGAAATCGGCGATCTCGCTCCACTCAACGGGACAGGCTCCTGGTAACCGGCCTGAGCCGCAGACGGTTGCACCGGTATGCGTTTGTCTGGGTAGTATTGCAGTGATCGATTTTGCTCAGTGGCTTTCGATGCGCTGAAAAGGCCCGGTGTGTCGAGCTCGAGTTATCCCCGCAAGTGCACGATACCCCCGACACCCACCCGCAACCCCTCGAAACCAAGGACCCCCCATGCCCCACCTCAAACCCCTCGAATACGCCGACGCATCCCCCGAAGTCCGCGCCGTCTACGACGACATCAAAGCGACTCGCCAGGTCGACGACGTGAACAACTTCTGGAAGTACATCGCGCAGCATCCGCCGACCCTCGCGCGCACGTGGGACAGCCTGAAGGAAGTGATGGCGCCCGGCGCGCTCGATCCACTCGTCAAGGAACTGCTGTACGTCGCGGTCAGCGTGACGAACAACTGCGGCTATTGCGTCGCGAGCCACACGGCGGCCGCGCGGCGCGCCGGCATGACCGACGAGATGTTCGGCGAGTTGCAGGCGATCGTCGGAATGGCTAACGAGACGAACCGGCTCGCGGTCGGCTATCGCGTGCCGATCGATCCGGCCTTCGAATAAGAGCATGAAGCGCACGTTGCGGCCCGATCGTACCGACCCGGCCCGCAACGCATGCATGCTTGCGCCGTTGCGCGCAGCGGCGCGAGGCCTCGTGCTTACAGCGGCACGACCTTGATCGGCTCCGGATGGCAGACCGGGGTATAGACCGGCTCGCAGCCGTAGTGCACCGGATGGCAGGGATTGTAGGAGGGCGGGTTGTAGGAGGACGGCCCGCGAACCGGCGGTTTTTCGCCGTAACACGAAGGCGGGTATTCCGGCGAGTGGCACGAGTGGCCGCCGCGTACGGACTGTGCAGCTACGTGGTCGAGGTCGTCGCAGCGCGACAGGTCGGCAAGGGTCAAGTTGGACATGATGAATCTCCGGCAACGTTGGATGGGTAGCGAGCGCCCAAATGCTTTACGCTCGGGCGTTCCTGTTGCACGCACCATGCCATGCGGCGGGATTCAACGTCTGTACTGGCGCGAGCGCTGATCGACTGCCTCCGCGCAGTCGGTAACTGATCGTCGTTGGCCAACTTGCGGCAGGCCGGTGTCGTTCAGCCGCCAACACGTCGGCCGATCAGCGCTTGCTCCATCCGGCGAGCAACGCGGGTAGCTCGGCCATCTCCCTGAACACGTGCACCGCGCCCGCGCCATGCAGCGCGGTCGCGCTGCTGTGGCCGAGGTGCGTCGGGCAATAGCCGAATACCGTCGCACCGGCCGCGACGCCCGCGGTTGCGCCCGTCACCGTATCCTCGACTACCGCGCAGCGTGCCGGGTCGACGCCGAGTGCCGCGGCCGCGGCGAGATAGACGTCGGGAAACGGCTTGCTGCGCGGCATTTCGTGTCCGCTGAAGATGCGTCCTTCGAAGCAGTCGAGGAGGCCGGCCTTCACGAGCTGCAATTCGATCTTGATGCGATCCGCGCCCGACGCCACCGCAATGCGTCCGTTCAACGTTCGGTGCAGCGCGTGTACCGCGAAAGACGCGCCGTCGATCGCACGCAACTCCCTGTCGAGCGCCGCGTTGCGACGCGCGCGGAACTGCGCCAGCCACTCGGCCGTGATGGCAAAGCCGGTGTGCGCTTCGATCAGTTCGGCTTCGTCCTTGACCATCTTGCCGACGAAAATGCGCATCGTCTCTTCGACGCTCATATGCCAGCCGAGCTCGCCGAGCATTTCGGTGAGCACGCGATTCGTGATGGGTTCGGAATCGACGAGCACGCCGTCGCAGTCGAAGAGCACGGCGTCGAAAGGAAAATCGGCCATCGGGGAGGGTATGGATAGAGTTTGCTAAACCGGCAAGGATACCCCACCGGCTCGCGGGCCGCAGCGCGATGGCCGCCCGTCACGCGCGCGCAGTCATTCCCTGTACCCGTCGCTCAGCGTCTGCAGGAACGCGATGATGTCCCGAATGTCCTGGTCGTTCAGCGCGGGTTGATCGCCGAACTTGCGGTCGAACGGCGCGTCGGCGACATCGATGTTCGCGTGATACCGCGGCGGCAGATCGTCGTACTTGATCACCTTGCCCGACGCATCGCGTGGATAGATCTTGTCCGGCGCCGTGTCGCGCAGATTGTAGAAGTCCATCACGTGCTTCAGGTCGTGATACACGCCGTTGTGAAAGAACACCTTGCGTTCGGCGACGTTGCGCAGCGTCGGCGTGAGGAACATGCCACAGTACTGGGTCTGCTTCGCGAGGTCGTCGCGAAACGGTCCGCATATCCCCATGTCGAAGAACTTCGGGTCCTTGTTGATCGGAATCGCCGGATTGCGCGGCACACCCAATGCCTCGTATTGCGTATCGGTGAAGAGCGGCGGGAGGCCATCGCGGCTCGGCTGGCTCAGGTGGCAGCCCGCGCAATTCGCCTTGTTCTTATCGTTGAACAGTTGCAGACCGTGCAGTTCGGCATGCGTGAGCCGCGCCCTGCCTTCGAGCCAGTAGTCGTACTTGCTCGTGAACGCATGAAACGACGGATCTTCGATCTGATAGCGCCCCACCGCGAACATCGCTTCGGAAATCAGCAGGCTCGGGTTGTTCACGATGCCAGCTCCGAAGATCCGTTTGAACTGATCGAGGTAGCGCGTTTGCAGCAGCTTTCGCGCGACGTCGGCTTCGCTCGCGTTGGCCATCTCGACCGGATTCGTCAGCGGGCCGATTGCCTGGTTCTGCAACGTATCGGCGCGGCCGTCCCAGAACAGGCCGCCTTGCGGCACCATCGCCGGCGTCTTGGGCGCGGCGAGCGCGGTCTTCTGCGCGCGTTGCATGCCGGCGGCCTGCGAGGCGAGCTGCGTCATGTCGACGGGAACGTCGGTATCGCCCTGATCGGGGCCGATGCTGAACGGCGCCTGCCGGTACAGATATGCGAGCGATGGGGGTGGACGATAGCCGGCCTGGTCAAGATGCAAGCCGCCCCTCTGCACCGGCAACGCGTTATCCGGTCCATACGAATGCTGCGGCGAGTGACATGTCGCGCACGACTGCCGACCCGACGCGGACAGCGTCTTGTCGAAGAAGATCTGTTTGCCGAGCACCGCAACCGCACTGAGCGGCGCTTGCCGCGGACGCATCAGATGCACCGGATGCGGATTCGCACCGGTGATCTCCTCGACGATTTCGCCTACCGC
This sequence comes from Burkholderia sp. JPY481, assembly GCF_038900515.1. Lineage (NCBI taxonomy): Bacteria > Pseudomonadati > Pseudomonadota > Betaproteobacteria > Burkholderiales > Burkholderiaceae > Burkholderia > Burkholderia sp. JPY481. Next base: position 46,152 of record NZ_JAYMRT010000028.1, on the reverse strand, counting down.
CGGCGGCATCCACTCCGGATACACGAGTGCGTACGCGGAGAACGCGGCAAAGCCGAGCACGACAGTCGCTACGCTTCCCGCGAACAGCCGCAGCCACGCGCGGCGAGTGCTCGCGGAGTCCAGCAGCGGCGCTGGTGCAAATGCGTCTGACGGTCGGTTCATGACGTTGACGAATAGATCGAACGGATACTAAACAGCGACTTACACGTCAGCGGCACCCGCTCAAGTCGACGGCGGCGAAGACAGCTTCGTGCCGAGGTTTTCGTCGAGAAACAACGGCGCGGTGTTGCCCGTACCCGAGAAATTGAACATGTTCATGATGCTGCCGGCCGTCGCATCGAAAGAGCCGCCGCCGAGGCGCTGGCCGCCGAGCCAGTTGTCCTCGATGAAGCGCACCACCGACGCCTGCGTGATCGGCGTGTCGTCGACGAAGTTGACCTTCGCCCACGGCGACACGACGATGAATGGCGTGCGCGTCCCCGGCCCGCAGCGGCCGTTCACCACGTCGCCGTTGACGCCTTGCGGCTGTACCGCGCCCGCGGCCGTGCACTGGCCCGCCGCGCTGAGGTTGTCGCTGCCGGCCACCGTCGCGCCGCCCGCCGATTGCGGACTCGTCGAGTCGAACGACGCGCTCGTCGGCGCCTTGTAGCGGTGGTCGTACCAGCCGTCCGAATCGTCGTAGGCAATGATCACCGCGGTGTTCTTCCAGTCAGGCTGCTGTTCGAGGAAGTTGATCACCTTCGTGACGAACGCCTGCTCGTCGATCGGGTCGGAATTGCCCGGGTGGCCGTCGCCGATGGCCGGCGCCTTCAGGAAGTTGACCGACGGGTAGTTGCCGGCCTTCACCGCGGTGAAGAAATCGTCGGTGTCGTACTGGTGATGCACCGGGGTCGCGGAGTTATCGAGCGGATCGGTCGCACCGATCGCCGCCGTCGACGACGGCCGCGTATGCGCGAGGTTCGCCGTACTCGCGTAGTACTGGAACCACGCGTGGTGCTGCACGTAGTCGGCCTTGCTCGCGTTGAGCACCTGCGAGAACGTCGAACGCGCGCAGCCGGTCGTGCCGTTCGGGTTGACGGTCTGCAGATTGAAGCCGCCCATGAAGCCGCCCCACGTGATGTTCTTCGCGTTCAGCAGGTCGCCGATGTTCCTGTTCTTCGACGACATCGCGCCGGTCACCTTGCTGCCCGCCGCGATCGTGCAGGCGTCGCCGGTCGGGTCGAGATCGCCGATCATCGTGTTGCCGCCGGCCGAGTCGGGGATCGCGTTGGCCGACGTGCCGCCCGTCAGGATCACGCCGTTGTTCTGGCCGGACACGACTGCGAGTGCGCCGGGCGTCGACGGTCCGTAGGTATCCGTATACGCGTTCTGGTTCATCGCGAAGTTTTGCGCGTAGTTCCACATCGCGGTGACCGTGTTGCCGTCGAAGTAGCCGAGCACCTGGCCTTTCGTCGCGAACGCGCCGGTGCTGCCGGCGATCGTCGTGCCGGCCGCCGTGAACAGCGGGAACGAATCCATCGCGCCGTTGTTATACGCGAGCTGCTCGGCCGCGTACGCGTGATTCTGGCTCGACGTATTCGCCTGCGAGCGATCGAGGCGGAACGGCAGCAGGTCCGCGGCCGGCAGCCCGAGACCCGCGATCGCCACCGTGCCGACCGTGCGGCCCGCCGTGTTCGGCGAGCTCGCCAGCGCGTTCGGGTTCGATGTCAGCAGATTGTTGCTGCTGAGGTTGTTGACCGTCGGCGTGCCCGCGGCCGCGGTGAATTGCGGTTCGCCGACCGGGTTGGCCGCTTGCGGATAGGTGCCGAAGTAGTGATCGAACGACACGTTCTCGCCGAAAATCACGACGACATGCTTGATCGGCGTCGCGGTCGTCAGCGAGTCCTGCGCGGACACCGGGGCGGCCGGCGACGATGCGCCCGTGGTCGACGCCGCGGGCGTGCTGACGCTGTTGTTGCCGCAGCCGGCGAGCATCAGCATCGCAGCGAACGGAATGGGTAACAAAGCTCTACGGAACATGTGACTGACTCCAGATTCGACCTTCGCCGCGGAATATGGGTAGAAATGCCGTTGCTGTTACTGTTGTTGCCGCAATCAGGCTGCCGACGATTTCAGCAGTCCGCGATTAAAGATTCGAGTCGCGGACATTACGCCGGCTATCGGTTCCCATTCATCTCCCTGACTTCCGGTTCGCGCCGCGCTAATCGTGAAGCGCTTTCTTCCCGCCGCACTTTTTTGCACGCAGAGCGACGGATTTCCCCCAATTGACCCGTTGAAGCAGAAACGGGGCCACGCTGTCTCCGGCTCTTTTCGGTCCTATGGGAGAAAACGACATGATCTCTAACCGCATGAGTCGCCTGCTCGGTTCCACGCTGAGCGCCGCGCTGTGCTGTGCGGCCACGCTGACGGCCACACCCGCCTTCGCGCAAGTGGTGATCGCGCCAATGGCGCCGCCGCCGCCTCACGTCGAAGTCGTGCCCGCGCCGCGGGACGGCTACGTATGGGATCAGGGCCGCTGGCGCTGGCAGCATGGCCGCTATGTGTGGGCGCCGGGCCACTGGCAGCCGGTGCGCGTCGGCTATCGCTGGGTGCCCGGCCATTGGGCGCAACGTGGGCCGCACTGGCGCTGGATCGAAGGACATTGGGCTTGAGCGAGGCTTGCGATGAAAACACTCGTGATGATTCTGCTGGCGGCCTCGCTCGCCGGCTGTGTGGTCTATCCGGCACGTCCGGCCTATTACCGTCCGGCGGTCGTCGTATATTGACCGCGTACGTGATACCAGGCCGGATAGCGGCGTAGCGGCAGCAAAACCATAACAACACGACAGCTGAAGGAGCGGCGGCAAGTGAACGACGTTGATCCCGTGATGCGGCCCGCACGCGAACGCGCGCGCGTGACGTCGCGACGGAGCCGCACGCCTTGAGCGACGCGCCGCCCGATCCGGACGCCGAGCTGATCGCGCGGGTGGGCCGCGAGGAGCCGGGCGCGGTCCGCTCGCTGGTCGCGCGCAAGCTGCCGCGGCTGCTCGCGCTCGCCACGCGCATGCTCGGTGATCGCATGGAAGCGGAGGATGTCGCGCAGGAGGTCTTCGTGCGAATCTGGAAACAGGCGGCTCGCTGGCGCGAAGGCGAAGCGAAATTCGACACGTGGATGCATCGGGTCGCGCTCAATCTTTGCTACGACCGTTTGCGCGGCCAGCGCGAAGACCCGAGCGACGAACTGCCCGACACGGCCGATCCCGCCGCGCCACCCGACGCGCGGCTCGAAGCACGCGCCGACCACGCGCGCGTGCGCGCGGCGCTCGCCGCGCTGCCGGCGCGACAGCGCGAAGCGCTCGTGCTGAGCTATTACCAGGAAATGTCGAACGTCGACGCTGCCGCCTTGATGGGCGTCAGCGTCGATGCGCTGGAGAGTCTGCTGAGCCGCGCGCGCCGCGGTTTGCGCGCTCAACTGGCCGGCAGCGGCCTTAGCAAGGACAAGTCATGACGCCCGAAAGATTCCAACAGATCGTTGCAGCGTACGGCGCCGACGCGCGTCGCTGGCCGGAGCGCGAACGCGCGGCCGCGCTGCAGTGGGCGCGCGCGCATCGCGACGAAGCCGACGCGGCGTTGAGCGATGCGGCCGGCCTCGACGCATGGCTCGCCGCGGACTGGATCGAGCCGCCGAGCCTCGAACTGCAGCGTCGCATCATCGATGGCGCGCCAGCGCGACGCCCGGCCGCGCGCTGGCGTTTTTGGTGGTCGGGCGCGGCGGTGGCAGGCGTCGGGCTGCTAGGGGGCGTGGCTGGCGCGCTCGCGGTGTCGTTCTTCGTGCTGACCGAGAACGCGCCGGTCGTGCATGAATCCTCGTATCTGACTTCGAGCTTCGGCGGCAGCTCCGCCGATTGGAGCGGCGAATGAACGGGCGCTCGTGGAAATTTGCGCTGCTGGGCTCCGCGGTGCTCAACGTGTTCCTGCTCGGCGCGATCGCCGGCGGCGCGTATCAGTGGTTCGCCGCGCACGGTGCGAATCAGCCGGTGGCGCCGGACCAGCGCGCGTTGCGGTTCGCCGCCGAGCCGCTGTCGGCGCAGCAGCGGCAGGCGTTTATCGACGGCCTGAAGAACGCGCGGCGCGACGGTCGCCAGTATGCGCGTGACGCTCGCGAAGGGCGTCGCGAGGTATTGCGGTTGCTCGCCGCGCCGCAGTTCGATCGCGCCGCGCTCGATGCCGCGCTCGCGCGTACCCGCGCGGCCGACAGCAATCTGCGCGCGATGGTCGAAGCGAGCGTCGCCGATTTCGCGGCGACGCTGACGCCCGAGGAGCGCGTCAAATTCGCCGAGAGCTTGAAGCTGCGCGGGCAATGGCGCGAAGCGCAGCCCGCTCCGAACACGAAGAAGCCGGAGGCGAATGGCGCATCCGGCGAATAGAAAAATGCGTGCGGTGGCGACGGATTTTCGTGTGTCGGCCGTTTAACGGACATGCAGGCGTGTTACCTGCCGACGAGGATCGTATGGCCCACTCACCGAATCTGAATGCCGCGGCGATCGCACTGAACCGCTTCGGCCTCGGCGCGCGCGCCGACGATACGCCGCCAGCCGATCCGAAGGGATGGCTGCTCGCGCAGTTCGAGCAGTATCAGCCGCGGCCGGACGCGTGGGCGAACCAGCCCGATTCAATCGCGTTGTCGACGCAGCTCGTGCAGCAGCGCATGCAGATCGAGCAGCAGGCGAAACAGAAGGCGGGCGAAGAATCCAACTCGAACCAGAGTGCGAACAACCGCGCGACCAACATCGCCAGCAACGCGGCAGCAGCCAGCCAGACCGACGCGCAAGCTGCAAAGCAATCCGAGCGAAAGGCGTTTCGCGTCGAAATACTCGACATGTATCGCTCATCGGTGAATGCGCGAGTCGCCAGCGCGCTGAGCACTCAGACGCCATTTATCGAACGCCTCGTGCATTTCTGGGCGAACCACTTTGCGGTATCGGCGGAAAAGCCCGGCGTCGCGGCGCTCGCCGGGTCGTTCGAAGCGGAGGCGATTCGCCCTCACGTGCTGGGCCGTTTCGAGGACATGCTGGTCGCCGTCGAGCGTCATCCGGCCATGCAGCTGTTCCTCGATCAGACGCGCTCGGTTGGTCCCGACAGCATGGCCGCGCTGCGCGCCGCGCAACGCAATCCGGACAACAGACGCGGACTCAACGAGAACCTCGCGCGCGAGATCATGGAACTGCATACCCTCGGCGTGCGCAGCGGCTATAGCCAGGACGACGTGACCGAATTCGCGCGTGCGCTGACCGGCTGGAGTCTCGTCGGCAATCCGGGCAACGGCGGCGCCAATCCAAACCGGCGCACGCAGGAGCCAGGCGGCGAACCCGGCAGCTTCGTGTTTCGCCAGGCGCTGCACGAACCGGGCTCGCGCACGATCATGGGACGCCGCTACGACGAAGCCGGCGAACAGCAGGCGCTCGCGATCCTGCACGACCTCGCGCACGCGCCGGCCACCGCGCAGCATATCGGCACGAAGCTCGCGCGCCATTTCGTCGCCGATAATCCGCCGGCTGGCGTGAGCGCTCGTCTGGCCGATGCGTTCGCTCGCAGCGACGGCGATCTGCCGACCGTCTATCGCGCGTTGATCGATACACCGCAAGCGTGGTCGCCGGGCGCGGTGAAGTTCAAGACTCCGTGGGAGTGGACCATTTCGTCGATGCGCGGACTCGGCTGGCACGACCTCGGTAATCTGCAGAGCGCGCCGATCCTGACGCAGCTAGGCCAGCCGGTGTGGCGGCCGGGTTCGCCCGCCGGCTACGACGATATCGCCGCGAGCTGGGCCGCGCCCGATGCGCTCGTGCGCCGCGTCGAAGTCGCGCAACGTTTCGCTTCGCGCGTGGGTGACCGGCTCGATGCGCGCTCGCTCGGCCAGACCTTGCTGGCTGGCTCGCTCAGCGAGCCGACGGCCACGGCGGTATCGCGCGCGGAAAGCGCGTCGACGGCGATAGCGCTGCTGCTCGTATCGCCCGATTTTCAACGGAGGTGAACGCCATGCTGTCACGCCGCCAGTTTCTGAGCGTCGCCGCCGTCGGTGCCGGCGCACTGCTCGTGTCGCCGCGAATTGCGTTCGCGCATGTCGCGACCGACCGCCGCTTCGTGTTCGTGATCCAGCGTGGCGCGGCCGATGGCCTGAACATCGTCGTGCCTTACGCGGACCCCGCGTATGCGAGTTTGCGCGGACCGCTCGCAATCGATGCGTCGAACGCGCCGCATCTGGACGGCACGTTCGCGCTGCATCCGGCGCTCGCGCAAATGGCGAAGCTGTACGCGCAACGCGAGGCGCTGTTCGTGCACGCGGTCGCTTCGCCGTATCGCGACCGCTCGCATTTCGACGGACAGAATGTGCTGGAAACCGGCGGCACATCGCCGTATCAGACAAAGGATGGTTGGCTCAACCGGCTCGCCGCGCAATTGCCCGCGACCCGCGAGAACGCGATCGCGTTCGCGCTGACCGTGCCGATGGCGCTGCGCGGTCCCGCTTCGGTGACGTCGTATGCGCCGTCGGCGTTGCCGCAGGCGCCCGATGATCTGCTCGCGCGCGTGTCGCAGCTGTACGAGCAGGACGCGCAGTTGCGTCCGCTGTGGGAATCGGCGATGGCGGCGCGCGGCGTCGCGGGCGATGCCGGCGCACGTCAGGACCCGGCGAGCCTCGGCAAGCTCGCGGCGAGTTTTCTGGCGCGCGACGACGGTCCGCGTATCGCGATGATCGAGACCGGCGGGTGGGATACGCACAGCGCGCAGAATGCGCGGCTCGCGAATCAGCTGAAGGCGCTCGACACGATGCTCGCGGCGTTGCGCGACGGCATGGGACCATCGTGGAGCAAGACCACGGTGCTGGTCGCGACGGAGTTCGGCCGGACCGCGGCCGCGAACGGCACGGGCGGCACCGATCACGGCACCGGATCTGTCGCGATGGTGCTGGGCGGCTCGGTGCAGGGCGGTCGCGTGATAGCGGATTGGCCGGGGCTCGCGCCGCATCAGCTGTATCAGTCGCGTGACCTGAGGCCGACCACCTCGCTCGATGCGTTGATCGCTGGCGCCGCGAGTGAGAGCCTCGGGCTCGATCCGGAACGCACGGCAGCGGCGCTGTTTGGCCGGACGGTGGCGGGCAAACCGATGACGGGCGTCGTACGGGCGTGACGCGTGGATGGTCGGCGCGGCAAGCGAACTTATTGCGCTCAATCCGGAGCGCACCGCGGCCGCGCTATTCGGCCGGAGGATCGCGGCGCTCGGCCGACTCCAACGCGCAGTGAGACCTCAACGCGCGCAGACGGACGCTTCGCCTTGATTCGCCGCGACCTGATGCGTCGCCTGCACCGAGCGCTCGCCGACGCGATGATAGCGGCGGCCGTAGTAGATCAGCGCATCGCCCGCGTCCTGCGTTCGCGTGGCCTTCACCGCGCAGAAGAACACCGTGTGCGTGCCGACGACTGGGGATTAGCGGGAGACACCGCACGCGTCGCAGGTTCGCGGCGCTCCCGTTCGCGAGTCGGATGCCGACGCTCAGCTTCCACCACCTCCGCGGGACGGGAAATTCAGCGTGAGCTTATTGGTCACCGAGGTCACGCCTGGCACGCCTTTCGCCACGTCGGCAGCCTGCTGGATCATGCCGCTTTCAGGCACCGAGCCGGTCAGCGTCACCGCGCCGCCGCGCGCCCGCACGAACACGTTCGAGACGTTGAAGCCCTGCGCTCTCGCGAGCGCGCGCCGCACGTCGCGGCCGAGCTTGCGATCCGCCGCACGCGTCGATTGGGTGGTCGTGGCCGGCGCGGCTGCCGTGGCGGCAGGCGCCTGCGCGTCGCTTGCCTGCGCGTAGGCGCTGGATGCGGTTGCCACGCACAATGCAACTCCGAGCATCTTCAAAAGATTGACTGTTTTCACGGTTTCACCATCCTCGAAAAGTTGATGTCGCTTCCTTGCATGTTAGAAACGTCGCGCTTTTTGTCGAGCTGGTCCCGACTCTGGGAAGTGCCTGTCTTGTAGAGGAGTGGCGGTTTGGGCGCTTCCGGCGCGGTTAAACGATACTCCTGGCGGGGCTGGCATGCCAAAAAACCGTACCGCGGGGAGGTGCGACCAGCTATAAGCGCGGGCGGCTGGCGGCCAGTTTGTCCCAGAACGACGGGGGCAACGAAATCCTCGAGTCTCCTTTACCGGCATCTCCGCGGGAAAACTCGACGGACGGACCGAGATAGCGGGGCGGCGAATACGGATTCAGCGAGTATCGCAGGCCCGTTGACCAAAAAAGATCGGGGACAGGCGTGCTGAAAGTGCGCTGTGCAAGCAGCCTCCCGCTCTTTGCATCGAATAGTCGGCCGACATATTCAGGGCTCCCGCTGCGGCCCGGAGTCCATCGCAACAGGCAAAGCTCTGCTCTGTATATGCCGTCGACAGGTGCCGAATGACGACACTCGAGTCCATGCGGAGTATGGTCGAAGAGCCCAAAATAAAGCCCTGCGCTAAGACCAGCCAATAATGCAGCACGCTTAAGGATGCGCTTCATAGGTAGAGCACGATCGGCGGGAAAAGCGGAACGTAGCGACGGTCCGAGTAGATGATGAAATCGCCGCCACGCTGATGTCTGATTGCCCACTGCCGGAAGTCGCTGTTATGGATTGGGTAGTAAACCTGTCCTTTGATAACTGGATCGCCAAGCGTCACCGGCGACTCCACGTAGGGAATATAACGAGACGTGGCCGCCACGCCATCAAGTGGCATCACGATAACACCGTTGCTGCTCCAATGCCCCAGATATTGGGACCGCTCCCCGGGCTCATCGGTAAACGTGAAGTTGTCTTTTATGTACACCCATGCGCCAGTTACTTCGGCAGTCGTCCTTCGCGTGCCAAACGGCTCCCTTGACAGTCGAACATGACCTATAGCGGCATAGATTACGAACGATCCAAGCGCGGCGGTCAAATCGTCGGGGACACCTGATCGCGTAGTATCCGCCATTAGCTTCAGTTTGATTTTTTCCGCAAACGTACCGTCAACTTCGACGTGTTGAAATTGAAAAAACTGATGCAGATGCTGGGGATCATCCCGACAGATATGGTGCGTAGATAGCTCACTACTATGCCTGTAGAAACGGAGCTTCTTGTGAAGCACTTGAAGTGCCGCTGGTGAGCGTATTGCATCGTTGACCAGGAAGTCGTATTTCCGTTTGGCGCGAGCGAACTTCAGTACCCAGTCCATCTTTATCGTGGTTGTATCGTACATGTCAGGTGGGTATGGCTTGCCCTCCTGATTGATTTCTTTGAGCTCGTCGCTGGGTACTGCGGAGTAGTTCAATCGGCCGGCAAACCATCGTTCCATCAACTTCGCTCCGATAGGCATCATTTCTTTGCGCAGAGCGTTCGGAATCTCCTGGATATCGAATGGCGGTACCGTCTTTTTCGGGGCGACGATCTTCGTCGCTTCGGACGGTTTGGACGGCACAGGTGTGTTCAACCATGTTCTGAAACGGGAAACCGAATCGGCGACCTTGAGAAGATCGTTGATCATTTTTACGGTTGGATCAGGTTTGGGAGACTTGGCTGGGCGAGGCACGGCATTCGATTTCGCGACTGGCGAGGCCGGAAACGGCGGCGGTGCCTTGTCCGTCGAAAGCGAGACCTCATGCACGATCCGAGCCCCGTCTTGCTTCTTCCAACGCCAAAACAGCTTGTCGATCTTGTAGTAAGAGTATTTGTCGTCGTGGTTCATGGGTGCTTACGGCTCTTAAGCATAAGTGAATGGAACCGGATCGCCTCAAACGTTCGAATTCGACCATTGGGAATTGAGCATGGCCGTGACGTTTCCGGTCCGCGCCACTATTGTTCGCGAGTCAGTCCGCGGCAAAATGCGGAGAAATCTGAAAGTGAGGCCGCAAGGGCACGCCGCTGCCCCGATACCAGGGCCAGGTGGCCTGCTGAGCGGACTCTGGTGCGGCATCCCGGAACATCTCGACCACTCCCACGGCTCGCATCATCGGCACCAGGCGGCCGTTTCACGGCAAAGGAATTTCGCCCACGGATATCCGTCGACGAACCGACGAACGCACCCGACGACCGTTACAGCGCGCATCCCGCCATTTGCCTGTAAGCTTCCGTGACGGGTTCGCGCCAAGGCTGCGCGACCCGCTTTGGTGCTTCACGATTCGCAGACGGACTCGCACGTTATTGCCAATTTTTTTGGGAGATATCAGTTATGAAGAGCTTCGCCATTAAACGAATCATGCTTGGGGTTTCGGCTGTCGCACTGGTGGCCGGCACCATTCCGCTCGCGGTCGCACAGGGCTCGACGGATGCCGCGGCCCAGCAAGGCGCGACGACCACCACTCCCAAGCCAACGAAGGCCGAGCGCAAGGCAGAGCGCAAACAGGCTCGCGCGAAAAAGAACGCCGAACTGAAGAAACTCGAAGACGCGGGCTACCAGCCGGCGCAGAACGATCCGAACTATCCGGACAAGCTGCAGGCGGCGCAGAAGAAGGCCGGCGTCGGTGCGCCGGCAAGCCAGTAACGGACAAGCGGACAAGCCCACGCCCGGCGCGGTAATCAGCGCCGATGAGACGCCGGGCGGCTTCGGTCAGGCTTTGCCGTCAGCAACGCGATCCGCGGGGAACGTGATCATGGCAACGAAGCATGAAGTGAAACGCTACAAGGCGAATCTCGCCGACGAACTGCACAGCGCCGCCCTGTACGAGACGCTCGCGCGCGTCGAGAAAGACGAGACCCGCAAGCAGGTCTATCAGGATCTCGCGCAATCGGAACACAGTCACGCGCAAGTGTGGGCCGACAAGCTCCGAGCCAACGGCATCGAACCGAAAGGCCGCGGTCATGCGATCAAGACGCGTTTGATGAAGGGGCTCGTGCGCGTATGCGGCGCGGACTTCGTGCTGCCTACTCTGGCCGCCGCCGAATACGCGGACCGCAACAAATATCGAGGCCAACGCGACGCAGGCCACATGTCCGCCGACGAGCATCACCACGCGGCGGTCGTGCAGACGCTCGCGAGCACCAGCAATACCGACCTGTCGCCCGGCGCGCGCATCGCCGCGGCCGAGTCGTGGCACAAGGGCGCCGCATCGGGCAACGATCTGCGCGCGGCCGTCCTCGGCGCGAACGATGGCCTCGTGTCGAACTTCTGCCTGATCATGGGCGTCGCCGGCGCGGGCACCGGCAACAAGGCGATCCTGTTGACCGGCCTCGCCGGGCTGATCGCCGGTGCCTGTTCGATGGCGCTCGGCGAATGGCTGTCGGTCACCAATGCCCGCGAACTCGCGAGCACGCAGATCGCCAAGGAAGCCGAGGAGATCGAGGAACAGCCCGAAGCGGAGGAGCACGAGCTTGCGCTCATCTACCGCGCGAAAGGACTCGACGCGAACGAGGCGAAACGCGTCGCCGCGCAGATGATGCGCGACAAGGACAAGGCGCTCGACACCCTCACACGCGAGGAACTCGGTCTCGACCCGGCGGAACTGGGCGGCAATCCGTGGTCGGCGGCGGGCGTGTCGTTCTGTCTGTTCTCGCTGGGCGCGATTTTTCCGGTGATGCCTTTTCTGTGGTCGCACGGCGTCAGCGCGATCGTGCAGTGCGTCGTGCTGAGCATGCTGGCGCTGGCGTCGATCGGCGTGTTCACGTCGCTGTTCAACGGCCGCAGCGCGGGGTTTTCGGCGCTGCGCCAGATCATCATCGGGCTGATCGCGGCGGGATTTACGTTCGGCGTCGGACGTTTGCTGGGTGTGTCGATTTCCTGAGCGGTTCAGCTCCCACGCACCGTCTCGCCCCTGCCGCCGTCCGGGAGCAGCTTTTGCTCTGTCGCGACATCCTCCGCGCGCGGGCCAACCCGCGCCAATCCCTTCTCCCACAAGGCTTTCGCCGCCGAGTCGAGCGCTCACGGCGCGGCCGGGTGTCGCATTTCCTCATGTGCTTGTCGGAATTAGTCGGCTAACCGCACTTTTTTCTGGCAACTATGTAGGCACAGCGCGGGCGACGTCCGCAAGCGAGGAGAGCATTCGATGAATTCCCCCAAGGTCGTGGTCGAAGGGCTGTGCAAGGTGTTCGGCACCAACCCTAAACAGGCGCTCGCAATGCTGGCCAGCGGCGCCACCAAAGAGGAGGTGTTTGCCCGCACCGGTCAGATCGTCGGCGTGCACAACGCGTCGTTCGAGGTTCGCGAGGGCGAGATCTTCGTGCTGATGGGACTGTCCGGCTCCGGCAAGTCGACGCTGATTCGCCTGATCAATCGGCTCGTCGAGCCCAGCGCCGGCAAGGTGCTGATCGACGGCCGCGATGTCGCGAGCGTGCCGCGCGCGGAGCTGACGGCGCTACGCCGCAAGGACATGAGCATGGTGTTCCAGTCCTTCGCGCTGATGCCGCAGCGCACCGTGCTGTCCAACGCGGCGTTCGGCCTCGAGGTCGCGGGCGTCGGCCGCAAGGAGCGGGAGGCGCGGGCGCTGACGGTGCTCGAACAGGTCGGCCTCGCGCCGTTCGCGCAGAAGCTGCCCGCCGAGCTGTCGGGCGGCATGCAGCAGCGCGTCGGGCTCGCGCGCGCGCTCACGGTCAACCCGTCGCTGATGATCATGGACGAGGCGTTCTCCGCGCTCGATCCGCTCAAGCGCAAGGAAATGCAGAACGTGCTGCTCGATCTGCAGCGCGAGCAGCAGCGCACGATCCTGTTCGTATCGCACGATCTGGAGGAGGCAATGCGCATCGGCACGCGCATCGCGATCATGGAAGGCGGCCGCGTCGTGCAGATCGGCACGCCGCAGGAAATCATCAAGAATCCGGCCGACGACTACGTGCGCGCGTTCTTCGAAGGCATCGACACGAGCCGCTATCTGACGGCCGGCGATCTGATGCAGACCGACGACGTGCCGCTGATGCACGCGCCGCAGATCGACGCGTCGAGCGTCGCCGCGACGCTGAACGGCAGCGCCGACTACGCGTTCGTGCTCGACAGCGAGCGCAGGATACGCGGCTTCGTGTGCCGCGACGCGACGGGCAGCGTGTCGCCGCAGCTCAACCAGATCGAATGCATCCATCGCAGCACGCCGCTCAACGACGTGGTCGAGCGCGTGGTGGCGAGCCGCGCGCCGCTGCCGGTCGTCGAAGCGGACGGTTCCTACTGCGGCTCGGTCAACAAGACGAACGTGCTGAGCGTTCTCACGCATCATCGAGGTTCCCATGTCTGAAATCATTCCGCTTGGCGCCTGGGTCGATCACGGCGTTCACTACCTGCTCGATCATGATGCGAAGACCTTCGACACGATTGGCAAGGTCATCGAGAGCTTCGCCGCGGCGGTCGAGCACAGCTTGCAGGCCGTGCCGATGTGGGCGCTGATGGCGTTCTTCGTCGGCATCGGCTTGTGGCGCGTCGGCTGGCGCTTCGCGGTGTTCACGCTGGCCGCGCTGCTGTTGATCTACGGCACCGGCTTCTGGGACCAGATGGTGATCACGCTCGGCCTCACGCTGTCGTCGACGGTGATCAGTCTCGTGCTCGGCGTGCCGCTCGGTATCTGGATGGCGAAGAGCCGCACCGTCGAAATGATCGTGCGCCCGGTGCTCGATCTGATGCAGACGATGCCCGCGTTCGTCTACCTGATTCCGGCCGCGATGCTGTTCGGCCTCGGCCGCGTGCCCGGCATCCTGTCGACGGTGATCTTCGCGATGCCGCCCGCGGTGCGTCTGACCGCGCTCGGCATCAAGCACGTGAATCACGAGATCGTCGAAGCGGGGCAGGCGTTCGGCTGCACGCCGTGGCAACTGCTCTACAAGGTGCAGTTTCCGAACGCGCTGCCGTCGATCATGACGGGTGTGAACCAGACCATCATGATGGCGCTGTCGATGGTGATCATCGCGTCGATGGTCGGCGCGGGCGGCCTCGGCAACGACGTACTCGCGAGCATCCAGCGGCTCGATATCGGGCTCGGCTTCGAAAGCGGCATGTCGGTCGTGATGCTGGCGATCATTCTGGACCGCATCACCGAGAGCTTCGGCCGGGCGCCGGGCAAGGCACGCGCACCGTTGTTCGCCGGGCTGCGCCAGGCGATGAAAGTGCGCCGGGAACCGGCGGCGCAACACGGCTGATGGTCTGATCCGATACGTCCATGAAGCGCGACGCAATCGCCACCACCGAAGAAGCCGATGCGCGGCTGTCCGCCGTCGCGCACGTCGGCTTCCTGACGCTGCCGAACTTCTCGATGATCGCGTTCACCAGTGCGGTCGAGGTGCTGCGCATGGCGAACTACGTGGGCCGCGCACAGCACTACCGGTGGTCGGTAGTCACACCGGATGGCGAGCCGGCGCGCGCGAGCAACGGCATCACGGTGAAGCCGACCACCACGCTCGCCGAGTCCGGCATGCCGGACCTGCTGTTCGTGTGCGCCGGCTGGCACGTGCGCGAGTATGTGAACGACGAGGTGATCGCGCTGCTGCGCGACGCGGGCGCGCGCGGCGTGCCGCTCGGCGGCATCTGCACGGGCCCGTATGCGCTGCTCGCGGCCGGGCTGCTCGACGGCTATCGGGCGACCGTGCATTGGGAGGACATGTCGCCGTTGCACCAGCGCTATCCGCACGTGCATTTCGACGACGAGCTGTTCGTGATCGACCGCGATCGGCTCACCTGCACCGGCGGCACCGCGCCGCTCGATCTGATGCTGCATCTGGTGGGCATGCGGCTCGGGCCCGCGGTGGCCGCGCAGGTGTCCGAGCAGTTCATCGTCGAGCGGATTCGCGGTTCGACCGATTGCCAGCATATTCCGGTCGATGCGCGGGTCGGCCTGTCGCGCGCCGAACTGATCGAAGTGGTGCGGCTGATGGAAGCGAACATCGAGGAGCCGCTATCGCTCGATGAACTCGCGCGGCTCGTGAACCTGTCGCAGCGTCATTTGCAGAGGATGTTCAAGCTGTTCCTGAACGTGTCGCCGACGCATTACTACCTGAGCCTGCGGCTGCGCCGCGCGCGCGATCTGCTGCGCAATACCGATGCATCCATCGCACGTGTGACCACGGTGTGCGGTTTTCATTCGCCGTGTCATTTCAGCAAGGCGTATCGCGCGCAGTTCGGGCATGCGCCGAGCGTCGAGCGGCGCATGCCGGAGTAGCGCAGGCCGCGTCAATTCAGATCGCCTGCGCGCGCCCAGGAAACGTTTCGTCGTAGCACGAGCCGTCGTCGACTTGTTGCGCCGTGCCGCGCTGCTCGCGATACATCATCGGCGGCACGCCGAACTGTTTGCGAAATTCCCGCCCCAGGTGCGACGCGTCCGAAAAGCCGCAGCTCGACGCGATATCGGCGACGGTCTTGTCCGAACTCGTCAGCAGCCACGCGGCGGTGCGCAGCCGCACCTGCTTCGCGTAGGCCTGCGGCGCCTTGCCGGTCTGCGCCTTGAACAGCCGTTCCAATTGACGCGGCGACAGATCGAGCTTGCCCGCCAGTTCGTCGAGCGACAGCGCGCGGCCCACGTGCTGCTCCATCAGCAGGATCGCGCGCTTGACCTTCGGATGCGAGGCCGGCGCAAGACCGGGCGGATGCGGCTGCGGCGCGTTGCCTTTCTGCAGATCGTCGACGAGCAGGATGCGCAGCGCCTTCTGCACCGTCGCCGTTTCGAAGTGGCGCAGCAGGATCGCGGCGGCGACGTCGATCGACGCGCGCCCGCCCGAACACGTGATGCGCCGCCGGTCGATCACGAAGAGGCGGTCGGCGACCAGCATCTGTTCGTCGACCGACGGAAAGCGCTCGATGAAATCCCAGTAGTGAAACCAGCTCACGCAGATCCGATGGCCGTCGAGCACGCCCGCGCGCATCAGCGAGAACACGCCGGTGCACATGCCGACCAGCGTCGCGTCGCGCGCGGCGGCGCGGCGGATGAACGCGAGCGTCGCCTCGCTGGCGGCCGGCCCCGAGTGCAGCAGTCCGCCGACCACCACCACGTAATCGAACTTTTCCGCGGTCTCGAAGGTTTCCCACGGCGTGATCTGGATGCCACAACTCGCGCGCACCGGAGCAAGGGTTTCCCCGATCACGCTCCACGAACAGCGCACCGGCTTGCTGAAGTCGCCTTCGTCGGCGGACAGGCGCAGCAGATCGACGAAACCCGAGAACGCGGTCAGCGTGAAGTTGGGCAGCAGGATGATGCCGAAGCGGATGCGCTGCTTCGTGGCTGTGTCGAGTGAGGAAGGGGCAAGCGTTTCAGCGGAATTCATGCGCGCGGCGGTCGGTGAAATGAACTGTGAAAGAGGGACGAACGTTGACCGAAAAGGGTATAGGCAAGCATAGCACCACGGACCTTCAGCATTGCCTGCCGCCATCGGGCCGCCTTTCGCTAATGCGTCGCAAGTCATCGCAAATCCGCCGGAAGGCCCGCCTGACGGGTCGTTTGACGACGCCATCCCATTGCGATGCCGTTTTTATTCTATCGATCGGGCCTGCCGTGCGGTGCAATAGACGCACTTTCCATCCGGGCGCATCAGTCGAGTCACAGCGCTTCCGGCGATCGCAACTCGCAGGACACAACGCACAAGGCAAGCCATGAACGTCAGCGTCTTCGATCTGTTCAAGATCGGCATCGGTCCATCGAGCTCACACACGGTCGGGCCGATGATCGCCGCATGCCGCTTCGCATCGCATGTCGAGGACGCGAATCTGCTCGGCTTCGTGCGGCGCGTCAGAGCCGAGCTGTTCGGCTCGCTCGGCGCGACCGGCAAGGGCCACGGCACCGATAAGGCGGTGCTGCTCGGCCTCGAAGGCAATCTGCCCGACCAGATCGATCCCGACCTGATCGAGCCGAGGCTGCGGGCGATCCGCGAAACCAAGCAGCTCGTGCTGCTCGGCAAGCATCCGGTCGCGTTCGACGAGCGCGAGCATGTCGGCTTCTACCGCAAGCTGATGCCGGGCGCACCGGGCTCGGGCGTCGTGCATCCGAACGGCATGCGTTTCCAGGCCTTCGACGAGAACGGCCAGTTGCTGGTCGAGAAAGAGTATTTCTCGATCGGCGGCGGCTTCGTCGTCAATCGCGACGGCGATCGCGTGAACGGACGTCGCGCGACTGCGGAGGTGCTGTATCCGTTTCGCACCGGCGACGATCTGATGCGCGTGTGCCGCGAAAGCGGCCTGTCGATCGCCGAAGTAACGTTGCGCAACGAATGCGCGACCCGGCCCGAACAGGAAGTGCGCGAAGGCCTGCTGGCGATCTGGCGAACGATGGCCGCGTGTGTCGAACGCGGCTGCAAGGTGCGCGGCGAACTGCCCGGCCCGATGCACGTGAAGCGTCGCGCGGCCGAACTGTGCGAGCGCTTGCGCGCACGCTCGGAGGAATCGCTGCGCGACCCGCTGTCGATGCTCGATTGGGTCAACCTGTACGCGATGGCCGTCAACGAGGAAAACGCCGCGGGCGGCCGGGTCGTCACGGCGCCGACCAATGGCGCGGCCGGCGTGATCCCGGCGGTGCTGCACTACTACGTGAAGTTCATGCATGCGGCGAACGACGCCGGCATCGTCGAGTTCCTGCTGACCGCCGCGGCGATCGGCATCATCTACAAGGAAACCGCGTCGATCTCCGGCGCCGAAGTGGGCTGCCAGGGCGAAGTGGGCGTGGCCTGCTCGATGGCCGCCGCGGCCCTCGCGGCCGTGATGGGCGGCACGCCCGCACAGGTCGAGAACGCCGCCGAAATCGGCATGGAACACAACCTCGGCATGACGTGCGACCCGGTCGGCGGGCTCGTGCAGATTCCGTGCATCGAGCGCAACGCGATGGGCGCGATCAAGGCGATCAACGCGGCGCGCATCGCGATGAAGGGCGACGGCAAGCACGTGGTGTCGCTCGACAGCGTGATCCGCACGATGCGCGAAACCGGCGCCGACATGAAGACGAAATACAAGGAGACGTCGCGCGGCGGGCTGGCCGTGAACGTCATCGAGTGTTGAACCGCTACCGCTACACCGTATCTGCAAAACCGCAAAGGACCCACGATGAGCCGCTATTCGATATTCAGCCTGCTGCGCAACGGGATGTCGTATCACGAAAACTGGGAGCGGCAATGGCGCAGCCCCGAGCCTAAACGTGAGTACGACGTCGTGATCGTCGGCGGTGGCGGGCATGGTCTCGCGACCGCGTACTACCTCGCGAAGGAACACGGCGTGCGCAACGTCGCGGTGCTCGAGAAGGGCTGGATCGGCGGCGGCAATACCGCGCGCAATACGACGATCGTCCGCTCGAACTACCTGTGGGACGAATCCGCCGGGCTCTACGAGAAGGCGATGAAGCTGTGGGAAGGGCTCTCGCAGGATCTGAACTACAACGTGATGTTCAGCCAGCGCGGCGTGATGAATCTCGCGCATACGCTGCAGGACGTGCGCGACACCGAACGCCGCGTCAACGCGAACCGGTTGAACGGCGTCGACGCCGAATTTCTCACGCCCGCGCAGATCAAGGAACTCGAGCCGACCATCAATCTGAACAGCCGCTACCCGGTGCTCGGCGCCTCGATCCAGCGGCGCGGCGGCGTGGCCCGGCACGATGCGGTGGCCTGGGGCTTCGCGCGCGGCGCGGATCAGGCCGGCGTCGATATCGTGCAGAACTGCCAGGTGGTCGGCATTCGCCGCAACGGCAGCCAGGTGACGGGCGTCGATACGACCAAGGGCTTCATCAAGGCGAAGAAGGTCGCGGTGGTCACGGCCGGCAACACTTCGACGCTCGCCGATATGGCCGGCGTGCGCCTGCCGCTCGAAAGCCATCCGTTGCAGGCGCTGGTGTCGGAGCCGATCAAGCCGGTGGTCAACACGGTCGTGATGTCGAACGCGGTGCATGCGTACATCAGCCAGTCCGACAAGGGCGATCTCGTGATCGGCGCGGGCGTCGATCAGTACACCGGGTTTGGGCAGCGCGGCAGCTTCCACATCATCGAGGGCACGCTCGAGGCGATCGTCGAAATGTTCCCGGTGTTTTCTCGCGTGCGGATGAACCGGCAGTGGGGCGGCATCGTCGATGTGTCGCCGGACGCGTGCCCAATCATCAGCAAGACCGATGTGAAGGGGCTGTATTTCAACTGCGGCTGGGGGACGGGCGGCTTCAAGGCGACGCCCGGTTCGGGATGGGTCTTTGCGCACACGATCGCGAAGGACGAACCGCATCCGTTGAACGCGCCGTTTTCGCTGGACCGGTTCTATACCGGTCATCTGATCGATGAGCACGGCGCTGCTGCCGTAGCCCACTAGTCGACGAGGAGACACAGATGTTGCTGATCGAATGCCCGTGGTGCGGTCCCCGCGCCGAAACCGAATTCTCCTGCGGCGGCGAGGCGGACATCGCCCGCCCGCTCGACACCGAATCGCTGACCGACAAGGAATGGGGCGACTACCTGTTCATGCGCAAGAACCCGCGCGGCGTGCATCGCGAGCAATGGTTCCATACGCAGGGTTGCCGCCGCTGGTTCAAGGCGCAGCGCGACACCGTCAGTTATGCGTTCCAGGGCTATCAGACGTTCGAGCGTCCGTTGCTGGCGCTGGACGCTAGCGATCCACAGGCAGCCAACGCACAGGTAAAGGCGAAGGCACAAGAGGGCAAAGCATCATGAGCCAGAAAGACCGACTCCCAACCGGCGGCCGCATCAACCGCGCGATCGCGCTCAGCTTCACGTTCAACGGCGTCGAATACCAGGGCTATCAGGGCGATACGCTCGCGTCCGCATTGCTCGCCAACGGCATGCACTTCGTCGCGCGCAGCTGGAAATATCATCGGCCGCGCGGCATCGTGACCGCGGGCGTCGAGGAGCCGAACGCGGTCGTGCAACTGGAGACCGGCGCCTACACGGTGCCGAACGCGCGCGCCACCGAGGTCGAGTTGTACCAGGGCCTCGTCGCGAGCAGCGTGAACGCGAAGCCGAGCATCGAGAAGGACCGCATGGCGATCAACCAGAAGATCGCGCGCTTCATTCCGGCGGGCTTCTACTACAAGACCTTCATGTGGCCGCGCAAACTCTGGCCGAAGTACGAGGAAGCGATCCGCGACGCGGCCGGCCTCGGCACCGCGCCGAAACAGCGCGACGCGGACCGCTACGACAAGTGCTTCGCGCATTGCGACGTGCTGGTGGTCGGCGGCGGCCCGACCGGGCTCGCGGCCGCGCACGCGGCGGCGTTGTCCGGCGCGCGGGTGACGCTCGTCGACGATCAGCCCGAACTCGGCGGCTCGCTGCTGTCGTGTGGCGCGGAGATCGACGGCAAGCCCGCGCTGCAGTGGGTGCAGAAGATCGAAGACGAATTGCGGCAATTGCCCGACGTGAAGATCCTGAGCCGCAGCACCGCGTTCGGCTATCAGGACCACAATCTCGTTACGGTCACGCAGCGACTGACCGATCATCTGCCCGTGTCGCAACGCAAGGGCACGCGCGAACTGCTGTGGAAGATCCGCGCGAAACGCGTGATTCTGGCGACCGGCGCGCATGAACGGCCGATCGTGTTCGGCAACAACGATCTGCCTGGCGTGATGCTCGCGTCGGCGGTGTCGACCTATCTGCATCGCTATGCGGTGCTGCCGGGTCGCAACGCGGTCGTGTTCACCAACAACGACGACGGCTATCAATGCGCGCTCGATCTGAAAGCGGCCGGCGCGCAGGTGAGCGTCATCGATCCGCGCGCCGGTGAATCGAAGGGCACGCTGCCCGCGCTCGCGCGCCGCCACGGCATCAAGGTGCTGAACGGCACGGTCGTCACGGCGGCGCACGGCAAGCTGCGCGTCGCGTCGGTGTCGATCGCGTCGTATGCGAAAGGTCAGATCACCGCTCAACAGGGCCAACTGCCATGCGATCTGCTCGCGACGTCGGGCGGCTGGAGCCCGGTGCTGCATCTGTTCGCGCAGTCGGGCGGCAAGGCCCACTGGCATGACGACAAGGCCTGCTTCGTGCCGGGCAAGGCGGTCCAGCCGGAGACCAGCGTCGGCGCCTGCGCGGGCGACTTCACGCTCGGCCAGGGCATCCGTTTCGCGGTCGATGCCGGCGTCGAAGCGGCGCGCGCGGCCGGGCACATCGTCGCGCGGCCCAAGCCGGTGCAGGTCGCCGAGCTGAGCGAAACGAAGCTGGAGCCGCTGTGGCTCGTCGGCGGACGCGAACTGGCCACGCGCGGACCCAAGCAGTTCGTCGATTTCCAGAACGACGTCTCGGCCGCCGATATCTTCCTCGCCGCGCGTGAAGGCTTCGAATCGGTCGAACACGTGAAGCGCTACACCGCGATGGGCTTCGGCACCGACCAGGGCAAGCTCGGCAACATCAACGGCATGGCGATTCTCGCGCAGGCGCTCGGCAAGACCATTCCCGAGACCGGCACCACGACATTCCGGCCGAACTACACGCCAGTCACGTTCGGCACGTTTGCCGGCCGCGAACTGGGCGAATTGCTCGATCCGGTGCGCAAGACCGCGATCCATGAATGGCACGTCGAACATGGCGCGGCGTTCGAGGACGTCGGCAACTGGAAGCGGCCGTGGTTCTACCCGAAGAAAGGCGAGGACCTGCACGCGGCGGTTGCGCGCGAGTCGCTCGCGGTGCGCACGAGCGTCGGCATTCTCGATGCGTCGACGCTCGGCAAGATCGACATTCAGGGCCCGGACTCCGCAAAGCTGCTGAACTGGGTGTACACGAACCCGTGGACCAAACTCGAAGTCGGCAAGTGCCGCTACGGCCTGATGCTCGACGAAAACGGCATGATCTTCGACGACGGCGTGACCGTGCGTCTCGCCGATCAGCACTACATGATGACGACCACCACCGGCGGCGCGGCGCGTGTACTCACGTGGCTCGAACGCTGGCTGCAAACCGAATGGCCCGACCTGCGTGTGCGGCTCGCATCGGTCACCGATCACTGGGCGACGTTCGCGGTGGTCGGACCGCAGAGCCGCAAGGTGCTGCAAAAGGTTTGCGAGGACATCGACTTCGCGAATGCGGCGTTCCCGTTCATGACGTATCGCGAAGGCACGGTCGCGGGTGCGGCGGCGCGTGTGATGCGCATCAGCTTCTCCGGCGAACTCGCTTATGAAGTCAACGTGCCGGCCAACGTCGGACGCGCGGTGTGGGAAGCGTTGATGGCCGCGGGCGAGGAGTTCAATATCACGCCGTACGGCACCGAGACGATGCACGTGCTGCGCGCGGAGAAGGGCTACATCATCGTCGGCCAGGATACCGACGGTTCGATGACGCCGCACGACCTCGGCATGGGCGGGCTCGTCGCGAAGTCGAAAGACTTTCTCGGCAAGCGCTCGCTCTCCCGCTCGGACACCGCGAAGGCGGGCCGCAAGCAACTGGTCGGGCTGCTATCGGAGGATGCGTCGTTCGTGATCCCCGAGGGCTCGCAGATCGTCGCCGGTCCTTTCCAGGGCGAGACCGCGCCGATGCTCGGGCATGTCACGTCGAGCTATTACAGCCCGATTTTGCGGCGCTCGATCGCGATGGCGGTCGTCAAGGGCGGTCTCGACAAGATCGGCACGACCGTCACCATTCCGCTCGCGAGCGGCAAACAGATCGCGGCGAAAATCGCGAGTCCGGTGTTCTACGACAGCGAAGGAGCACGTCAACATGTGGAATGAAACAGGCGGAACGGTATCGGTCGTGGACCGTACGATCGGGCGGCAGAACGGCGCGTGGCAGGAGTCGCCGCTCGTCGGTGTGGATGGCCTGCTGAAACAGCATCAGGCCAGCGCGACTGCCGCGTTCCGGCTCGGCGAGCGGCCGTTTCTCGAACTCGTGAACGTGCGCGGCGATACGCGCGACGCGGCGTTCATCCGTGCGGTGGAACAGGTGATCGGCTGCAAGCCGCCGGAGAAGGCGAACACCGTCGCGCGCGGCAACGGCTACGACATGGTGTGGCTCGGCCCGGACGAATGGCTCGTGCGTTCGGAGACCGCGCATGATGCGACCCGCACGGCGCCGTTGCTGGCGTTGCTCGGCGCGGCGTTCGCGGGCGTGTTCGCCTCGGCGGTCGACGTCGGCAGCGGCTATACCGTGCTCGAAATCAAGGGCACCCGGACGCGCGACGTGCTCGCGCGCGGCTGTCCGCTCGATCTGCATCCGAAACTATTCGGCGTGGGGCAGTGCGCGCAGAGCCATTATTTCAAGGCGTCGATCACGTTGCTGCCCACCGGCGCCGACAGTTTCGACATCGTCGTGCGCCGCAGCTTCGCCGATTACTTCGTCAGGATCATGCTCGACGCCGCCGAGCCGTTGATGTCCTGAGTGGTTGATACACGGCGGGCGGTGTGTGTTCAGGCACCGTCCGCCGCTTTCTTCGCTTCTTCCTCATCTTTCGCCATGACGTCGACACGTGTCGCCACCGCGCGTCTTACGGCGCTTGCGTGCGATGAGCGCGATGCCGGCGCCGCGCTCGCGCTGCTCGATCAGAGTATCGCGCTGCGTCATCGGCGCATTGCGCTGATCCGCTATCTGCTCGCGCGGGAGCTGGGCGCGCCGCTCGAAGCGCGGCATCACGCGTACGTCGAAAAAATCGCGGCCCGTCTGAGCGCGGATGCGCTCGCGCGCATCGCCAGTGCCGCGCGTGCGCGACTGCGGAGTTAGACACACGGCGTCTCAGTGCTTGCCGCCATCCAGCGCAGAGAGGATTTGATGCGCGGCGCTCACGCGTGCCTCGTTCGGAAAATTGCGGTTCGCGAGCATCACGATCCCGAGGCGCTTTTGCGGCACGAACGCGACATACGCGCCGAAGCCGTTGGTCGATCCGGTCTTGTTGATCCAGACATTTTGCTGCGGCGGCAGCGGCGGTTCGATTGCGGTCGACGGCGTTCCATTGAGAACCATCTGCAGCGAATTGCCGGCCAGCAAGGTCGGCAATTCGACCGGATACGGGTACTGCTCCCAGATCAGATCCTGAGTCAGCACGCCGGCCTGGAAGTAGCCGGTATGCGTATCCGTGATCGCACGCTGGAACTGGCTGTCGAGCGGAATCAGGTTCATGTTCGCCTGCACGAAGCGCAGCATGTCGGCGGCGGTCGACTTGACGCCGTACGCTTCGGCGGAAATCACGCCGCCCGTCATGCGGATCGGCGCACCGTCTTTCGCATAGCCCTGCGCGTAGTCCGGCATTTTCGCGGCGGGGACGTCGATGTAAGTGCTCTTCATGCCGAGCGCCGGAAACACGCGTTGCTGCATCAGGGCGGTGAAGTCCTGCCCCATGGTCTTCGCGGTGATCAGGCCCAGCGTGCCGATGCCGGGATTCGAGTAGGTGCGGAACGTGCCGGGCGGATGAGCGGGCTGCCAGTCGTGGAAGTACTGCAGCAATTGCGTGTCGTTATGGATGTCGTCGGGCACCTGGAGCGGCAGACCGCCGGGCGTGTGCGTGCCGAGGTTCAGCAGGCTGACTTTGCCGAACGGCCGGCCGCGCAGCGTCGGCAGATAGCGCTCCGTGCCGTCCGCCAACGACAGCTTGCCGTCGAGCTGCGCGTACGACGCGAGCGTCGCCGTGAAGGTCTTGCTGACCGAGCCGAGTTCGAACAGCGTGTCGCGCGTGACCGGCTTGCCGGTTTGGGTCGATGCGACGCCGTAGTTGTACACGTAGGGCTTGCCGTCGTCGATCACGCCGACCGCCATGCCGGCGATATGGTACTTCGCCATCAGCGGCCGGATCGCCGCATCGACGGTGGCTTGGAGTTGCGCGGCGGCGGGCTCGGCCGCGTGAGCGGCGGGTGAGATCGCGCACAGCGTGAACAGCGCGAACGTCGCGGTTGTTATCAGTTTGAGCGCTCGGGTCTTCATTGCAAACGGGTCCTCGGTCGGGGAGTGTGAGTCGGCGGATCGGCGATTCGGCTGAGGCAGCACTATCGGGCTTTTGCGAAACGCTGGCAAACGAGGATATGTTGCGCGGGGATAAAGAAAAAGTTGTGGGCCGCAACGCGAGCGATGCCGGCGTTGTCGGTTGTGGCCAAACGCGTGTCGGGTTCGGCACAGGTGCCGCCGCGGACGGCCGCTACGCTGGTGAAACGGCGCGCCATGCAGCGTGCGGGCGCGCCGCTCACGAACATGGAGACGAGACAATGAGCAGCAATCGCGGCGTCGTGTATCTGGGGCAGGGCAAGGTCGAAGTGCAGTCGATCGACTATCCGAAGATGGTCGATCCACGCGGCCGTTCGATCGGCCATGGCGTAATCCTGAAGGTGGTGAGCACGAATATCTGCGGCTCCGATCAGCACATGGTGCGTGGCCGCACGACCGCCGAGGTCGGCCTGGTACTCGGGCACGAGATTACCGGCGAAGTGATCGAGGTAGGGCGCGACGTCGAAACGCTGAGCGTCGGCGATCTGGTGTCGGTGCCGTTCAACGTGGCCTGCGGACGCTGCCCGACCTGCAAGGCGCAGCATACCGGCGTGTGCCTGAATGTGAATCCGTCGCGCGCGGGCGGCGCGTATGGCTATGTCGACATGGGCGGATGGATAGGCGGCCAGGCCGAATACGTGCTGGTGCCTTACGCGGACTTCAACCTGCTGAAATTCCCGGACCGCGCGCAGGCGATGGCGAAGATCCGCGACCTGACCTGCCTGTCCGACATTCTGCCGACCGGCTATCACGGCGCGGTGATGGCCGGCGTGAAGCCCGGCGCGACTGTCTATATCGCGGGCGCGGGACCGGTCGGCATGGCGGCGGCCGCGTCCGCGCGCCTGCTGGGCGCAGCGTGCACGATCGTCGGCGACATGAACGAAGCGCGCCTCGCGCATGCGCGCAAGATGGGCTTCCAGACCATCAATCTGTCGAAGGACGCGACGCTCGGCGAACAGATCGAGCAGATCCTCGGCAAGCCCGAAGTGGATTGCGCGGTGGACTGCGTCGGCTTCGAAGCGCACGGTCATGGCAGCAGCGGCTCACACGAGGAAGCCCCGGCCACGGTGCTCAATTCGCTGATGGAAATCACCCGCGCGGCCGGCGCGATCGGCATTCCCGGCCTCTACGTGACCGATGATCCGGGCTCGACCGATGCCGCCGCACGAAAGGGCAGCCTCAGTTTGCGTTTCGGCCTGGGCTGGGCCAAGTCGCATTCGTTCCACACCGGGCAGACGCCGGTCATGAAGTACAACCGCAATCTGATGCAGGCGATCCTGTGGGATCGTTTGCCGATCGCCGATATCGTCAACGTGACGGTGGTATCGCTCGACGATGCGCCCGAGGGCTACCGGCAATTCGACGGCGGGGCGCCGAAGAAGTTTGTGATCGACCCGCATGGGCTTTTGAAGGCGGCTTGAGGTTCGCTAGCCGCGAGCGTGCCGCGACAGCGCTGGGTGGGCTGCTGGTCCACGCAGCGCGTCGTCTTTATGCATGCGCTGAACGGAGACACCGTTCAGCGCGTATTTTCATCGATCAAGCCGCCAGCACGGGCGCACTGGACAGCGAGGGCACCTGGCTGCGGCGTTCGCGCGTCGGCGCGGTGCCGAACGCATCGCGGTAGCTCTTCGAGAAGTGGCAAGCCGACTGGAAGCCGCACGCCATCGTGATGTTCATGATCGACATGTCGGTCTGCAACAGCAGCTCGCGTGCGCGCCGCAGGCGCAGCGTCAGGTAGTAATGCGTCGGCGTCATGCCCAGGTGCTCGCGGAACAGCCGTTGCAACTGCCGTTGCGACATGCCGGCGAGCCGCGCGAGCTCCTCGCGCGACAGCGGCTCCTCGATGTTGTTCTCCATCAGCGAGATCACCTCGAACAGCGACTTGTTGGCCGAGCCGAGCCGCGCGACCAGCGGCATCTTTTGCTGCGCGCTGGTGTCGCGCACGTGTTCGACGATGAACTGCTCGGCGATCTGCGTGACGCGCGCGGTACCGACGCGCGGCGAAATCAGATTCAGCATCATGTCGAGCGGCGCGACGCCGCCGGTGCAGGTCACCCGATCCCGATCGATCACGAACAGCTCTTTCAGAAAGCGCGTGTCGGGAAACTCCTCCTTCAGCGCCGACATGTTTTCCCAATGAATCGCGCACGCATAACCGGCCAGCAGACCGGCGCGCGCGAGCGCATAGGTGCCCGTGCACAGACTGCCCAGCACGCAGCCCATGCGCACGAAACGGCGCAGCGCGGACAGATGCTCGGCGGTGGTGGAGCGCTGCACGTCGATGCCGCCGACCACGAACACGATATCGGGTTGCCCGACGCATTCGACCGGACCGGTATCGACGGAAAGCCCGTTGCTCGCCATGACCGGCCCGCCGGCCGGACTCACGATCGACCAGCGGTAAAGCGTCTGGCCCGTCAGGTAGTTCGCCATGCGTAGCACTTCGATCGCGTTGGTGAACGCGATCATCGTGAAGTTGGGAACCGGCATAAATGCGAAATGCGACAACGATGCCGTGCGATCGGTGGACATGGGAACGGGGAATCCTGATGTAATTTTCGCGTCGCCGTGGGGAAGGCGACTATCTCAATTCTGAGTAGCAGGGCAACTACCATGCCATCAGGCTAAACCCTTGGATGCTCCGCACAAAGCCTGGAATGGCTAAGCAATCCACTGATGAAATCGCTTCCAGGCGGCACCAGAACGGCGCCGCGACGGCATACGGCGCACCCGAACGGCGCAGCAAGTCTGCGTTGTAGTGCAGCCCCACGCGGGCGGACTGCGCCGACTTGTCGAAAAAGGACGCGCATGGCGGAAAAGGCAAAGAACGCGTCTGAATTCGTAAATCGACGCGCGGGCCGACCGTCAAGAATAGATCCAAGGCAAAGCGGCGGCGCGACCCCGCCGGCAACCCGCAACGGCCTCCCCGTCAACGTTCTTACGGACCTTCCATGTCGAACCCGAATCCCTTCTTCGAAGACTCGCTACCGGCGCGCGATCCGGCAGTGCGCGGCGCCATTCTGAAAGAGCTCGAGCGTCAGCAGTCGCAAGTCGAGCTGATCGCGTCGGAAAACATCGTGTCGCGCGCGGTGCTCGACGCGCAGGGCTCGGTGCTGACCAACAAGTACGCGGAAGGGTACCCGGGCAAGCGCTACTACGGCGGCTGCGAATACGTCGACGAGATCGAGACGCTAGCGCTCGATCGTATCAAGCGGCTTTTCGACGCGAAGTTCGCCAACGTGCAGCCGCATTCCGGTGCGCAGGCGAACGGCGCGGTGATGCTCGCCCTGACGAAGCCGGGCGATACGGTGCTCGGCATGTCGCTGGACGCGGGCGGGCATCTGACGCACGGCGCGAAGCCCGCGTTGTCGGGCAAGTGGTTCAACGCGGTGCAGTACGGCGTGCGGCGCGACACGATGCTGATCGACTACGAGCAGATCGACGAACTAGCGCAACAGCACAAACCGACGCTGCTGATCGCTGGCTTCTCCGCCTATCCGCGCGCGCTCGACTTCGCACGGCTGCGCGCGATCGCCGACGGCGTCGGTGCGAAGCTGATGGTGGACATGGCGCATATCGCGGGCGTGATCGCGGCCGGCCGTCATGACAATCCGGTCCCGCATGCGCACGTGGTCACGTCGACCACCCACAAGACCTTGCGCGGTCCGCGCGGCGGCTTCGTGTTGACCAACGACGAAGAGATCGCGAAGAAGATCAACTCCGCCGTGTTCCCCGGCTTGCAGGGCGGCCCGCTGATGCACGTGATCGCCGGCAAGGCGGTCGCGTTCGGCGAGGCGCTGCAGCCGGGCTTCAAAACCTACATCGACAGCGTGCTCGCGAACGCGCGGGCGCTCGGCGACGTGCTGAAAGCGGGCGGCGTCGATCTGGTGACGGGCGGCACCGACAACCATCTGCTGCTGGTCGATCTGCGGCCGAAGGGGCTCAAGGGCAATCAGGTCGAGCAGGCGCTGGAGCGCGCAGGCATCACCTGCAACAAGAACGGCATTCCGTTCGACACGGAGAAGCCGACGGTCACGTCCGGCATTCGCCTCGGCACGCCGGCGGGCACGACGCGCGGCTTCGGCGTCAGCGAGTTTCGCGACGTCGGGCGTCTGATCGTCGAGGTGCTCGATGCGCTGCGGGCGTCCCCCGAAGGCGACGCCGCCACCGAACAACGCGTGCGCCGCGAGATTTTCGCGCTGTGCGACCGCTTCCCCATTTACTGATTACGCGCGGAGCAAACGATGAGTCAATTGCACGAAAACAGCATCATCATCGACGGGCTGAACATTTCGAAGTTCGAGCGCTCGGTGTTCGAAGACATGCGCAAAGGCGGCGTCACCGCCGTGAACTGCACGGTGTCGGTCTGGGAAAGCTTTCAGAAGACCGTCGACAACATCGCCGAAATGAAGCAGCAGATCCGCCAGTACAGCGAGATCCTCACGCTGGTGCGCACCACCGACGACATTTTCCGCGCGAAGAAAGAGAACAAGACCGGCATCATCTTCGGCTTCCAGAACGCGCATGCGTTCGAGGACAACCTCGGCTATATCGAAGCGTTCAAGGATCTCGGCGTCAACGTGGTGCAGCTTTGCTACAACACGCAGAACCTCGTCGGTACCGGCTGCTACGAGCGCGACGGCGGTCTGTCGGGTTACGGGCGCGAAGTGATTCAGGAGATGAACCGCGTCGGCATCATGGTCGATCTGTCGCATGTGGGCGGCAAGACTTCGTCGGAGGCGATCGCGGCGTCGAAGAAGCCGGTCTGCTATTCGCATTGCTGCCCGTCCGGGCTCAAGGAGCACCCGCGCAACAAGACCGACGAGCAACTGAAGGAGATCGCCGATGCGGGCGGCTTCGTCGGCGTGACGATGTTCGCGCCGTTCCTGAAGCGCGGCCCCGATGCGACCGTCGAAGACTACATCGAGGCGATCGACTACGTGGTGAATCTGATCGGCGAGGACCAGGTAGGAATCGGCACGGACTTCACACAGGGCTACAGCACCGAGTTCTTCGACTGGATCACGCACGACAAGGGCCGTTATCGCCAGTTGACGAACTTCGGCAAGGTCGTGAATCCGGAAGGCATTCGCACGATCGGCGAGTTTCCGAACCTGACCGCCGCGATGGAACGCGCCGGCTGGAGCGAGACGCGCATCCGCAAGATCATGGGCGAGAACTGGGTACGGGTGTTCGGCGAAGTCTGGAAGGTGTGAGCCTTTTTACAGCGGATAGAAACGGAGTTCCCCACATGCAACCTCAACTGCCCATCGATGTGAATCCGGACACCGGCGTCTGGACCACGGACGCGCTGCCGATGCTCTACGTGCCGCGTCATTTCTTCACCAACAACCACGTCGCCGTCGAGGAAGCGCTCGGCCGCGACACGTACGCCGAGATTCTCTACAAGGCCGGCTACAAGTCCGCCTATTTCTGGTGCGAGAAGGAAGCGAAACAGCACGGCCTCACCGGCATGGCGGTATTCGAGCACTACCTGAACCGTCTGTCGCAGCGCGGCTGGGGCCTGTTCAGGATCATCGAAGCCGATCCGGCGAACTCGCATGCGCGGATCGAACTGCGGCACTCGTCGTTCGTGCTCGCGCAACCGGGCAAGACCGGCAAGCTCTGCTACATGTTCGCCGGCTGGTTCGCGGGCGCGATGGACTGGGTCAACGACACCGTGCCCGACGGCGCGCGCAAGGGTCCGCCGTCGCAATCGAAAGAAGCACGCTGTGCGGCGGAAGGACACGAACACTGCGTGTTCGAAGTGTCGCCGCTGGCATCAATCTAATCCGAGCATTCCGAGGTCGACCGCGATGCGTTACCCGAACCTTTTCAAGCCGCTCACGTTGAACAAGCTGACGCTTCGCAATCGCATCGTCAGTACCGCGCACGCGGAGGTCTATGCGGAACCGGGCGGTCTGCCCGGCGACCGTTATATCCGCTACTACGAGGAAAAGGCCAAGGGCGGCGTCGGACTCGCCGTGTGCGGCGGGTCGAGCCCGGTGTCGATCGACAGCCCGCAAGGCTGGTGGAAGTCGGTGAATCTCGCGACCGACAAGATCGTCGATCCGCTCGCACGGCTCGCCGAAGCGATGCACACGCATGGCGCGAAGATCATGATTCAGGCCACGCACATGGGACGCCGTTCGGCGTTTCACGGCGAGCACTGGCCGCATCTGATGTCGCCGTCCGGTGTGCGCGAGCCGGTGCATCGCGGCAATGCGAAGATCATCGAGGTCGAGGAGATTCGCCGCATCATCGGCGACTTCGCGGCGGCGGCGAAGCGCGTGAAGGATGCGGGCATGGACGGCATCGAAATCTCGGCCGCGCACCAGCATCTGATCGATCAGTTCTGGAGCCCCCGCACCAACTTCCGTACCGACGAATGGGGCGGCTCGCTCGAAAACCGGCTGCGTTTCGGCGTCGAAGTGTTGCAGGCGGTGCGCGCCGCGGTGGGCGCCGACTTCTGCGTCGGCCTGCGCATGTGCGGCGACGAATTCCATGAAGACGGGCTCGATCACGAACAGCTGAAGGAAATCGCCCAGGCAATGAGCGAGAGCGGCCTGATCGACTATCTCGGCGTGATCGGTTCGGGCGCCGACACCCATAACACGCTCGCCAACTGCATGCCGCCGATGGCGCTGCCGCCCGAGCCGTTCGTGCATCTGGCGGCCGGCATCAAGCAGGTCGTCAAGGTGCCGGTGATGCACGCGCAAAGCATTCGCGACGCGGGCCAGGCCGAGCGGCTGCTGGCGAGCGGCATGGTCGATCTGGTCGGCATGACGCGCGCGCAGATCGCCGATCCGCATATGGTCATCAAGATCCGCGATGGCCGCGAGGACGAAATCAAGCAGTGCGTCGGCGCGAACTACTGCATCGACCGTCAGTACAACGGGCTCGACGTGCTGTGCGTGCAAAACGCCGCGACCTCACGCGAAGCGACGATGCCGCACGTGATCGTGAAGTCGCGCGGGCCGAAGCGCAAGGTCGTCGTGGTCGGCGCGGGACCGGCGGGGCTCGAAGCGGCGCGCGTCGCGAAGTCGCGCGGTCACGACGTGGTGCTGTTCGAGAAGAACGATCACGTGGGCGGCCAGATCATGCTGGCGGCGAAAGCGCCGCAGCGCGAGCAGATGGCGGGCATCGTGCGCTGGTTCGACATGGAGACGAAGCGCCTCGGCGTGGACCGCCGCCTCGGTGTCGCCGCCGATGAGCGGACCATCATGGCCGAGAAGCCCGACATCGTCGTGCTCGCCACCGGCGGTTCGGCGTTCACGTCGCAGGTCGCGGCATGGGGTGTCGACGCGGGGCTCGCGGTCAGTTCGTGGGACGTGCTGGCCGGCAAGGTCGAGCCGGGCAAAAACGTGCTCGTGTACGACGGCGTCAGCACGCATGCGGGCGCGGGCGTCGCTGATTTCATCGCGAGCCGTGGCGGGAACGTGGAGATCGTCACGCCCGACGTGAAGGTTGCCGACGACGTCGGCGGCACCACGTTCCCGATCTTCTATCGCCGGCTGTACGCACAAGGCGTGATCCATACGCCCAATTACTGGCTCGACAAGGTGTATGAGGAGGACGGCAAGAAGATCGCCGTGATCCGCAACGAGTACACCGAGGAGCAGGAAGAACGCGCGGTCGATCAGGTGGTGATCGAAAACGGCAGTACGCCGAACGACCAGCTTTACTGGAAGCTGAAGCCTGAATCGCTCAATCGCGGCCAGGTCGACGTGCACAAGCTGTTCGCGTCCGAACCGCAGCCGTGTCTGGACGAAGAACTCGGCAACGGCCGCTTCCTGCTGTTCCGGGTCGGCGACTGCATCTCGATGCACAACATTCACGGCGCGATCTACGACGCGCTGCGCCTTTGCAAGGATTTCTGACGATGAGCCCCGTGTTTGTCATCACCGTCCTGCTGTGGGTGTCGGTGGCCGGTCTCGCGTTCGCGCTGGCACGCCGCGCCGCCTACTGGCGCGAGGGCCGCGCGACCGTCGCGGGCGCCTACGGCTGGGCCAATCTGCTCGCGATCCCGAAGCGCTACTTCGTCGACCTGCATCATGTGGTTGCGCGCGATCCGTACATCGCCCGCACGCACGTTGCGACGGCGGGCGGAGCGATCCTCGCGATGGCGCTCGTGTTCGTCAACTACGGCTTCGCGATCTACTCGCCGTGGCTCGACAAGCTGATCTTCGTCGCCGCGCTGGCGATGCTGATCGGCACGGTGTTCGTCTGGCGCCGCCGGCATGGCGCGAAAGCAGTGCCGGCGCGGCTCTCGCGGGGACCGTGGGATCAGTTGCCGTTGCTGCTGGGTTCGTTCGCGCTCGGTCTCGCCTTGTTCATCGCATTGCCCGCGACGGCGATGTCTGGTGCTCTTGCTGTGATCGTCGCGCTGCTGATCGCGGCGGGCGCGTTCACGATGACGTTCGGCGCGGCGCGCGGCGGTCCGATGAAGCATGCGTTGGCCGGGTTGCTCCACCTCGCGTTTCATCCGCGTCAGGAGCGCTTTGCCGATGCGGCCGCGGCGCGTAACGCTCCCGACGCGGTGCCGCCCACGGCATTGAAAATGCCGCTGCTCGACGCGAAGGAATACGGGGTCGGCAAGCCGGTCGAATTCCGCTGGAACCAGTTGCTGAGCTTCGATGCCTGCGTGCAATGCGGTAAATGCGAAGCGGCGTGCCCCGCGTTCGCGGCGGGACAGCCGTTGAACCCGAAGAAGCTGATTCAGGATCTGGTGACCGGCATGGTCGGCGGCACCGACGCGCAGTACGCGGGCAGCCCGACGCCCGGCATTCCGGTCGGCAAGCATGGGGGCGCGCCGGGCAAGCCGCTGATCTCGTCGCTGATCGAAGCCGACACGCTGTGGTCGTGCACGACCTGCCGCGCCTGCGTGCAGGAGTGCCCGATGCTGATCGAGCACGTCGACGCGATCGTGGACATGCGCCGCAACCAGACGCTCGTCGAGGGCAGCGTGCCGGGCAAAGGGCCGGCGACGCTCGCGAATCTGCGCGAGACCGGCAGCAGCAACGGCTACGACATCGGTGCGCGTTACGACTGGGCCGTCGATCTGCAGGTGCAGGTCGCGCAGCCTGGCCGTCATATGGACGTGCTGCTGATCGCCGGCGAAGGCGCGTTCGACATGCGCTATCAGCGCACGCTGCGCGCGCTGGTCAAGGTGCTGAACCGCGCCGGCGTCGATTACGCGGTGCTGGGCGGCGTCGAAACCGATACCGGCGACACAGCGCGGCGTCTGGGCGACGAAGCGACGTTCCAGCAACTGGCTCGTACGCTGATCGGCACGCTCTCGCAGTACTCGTTCGCGCGCATCGTCACCGCCGATCCGCATGTGCTGCATAGCCTGCGCAACGAGTATCGCGCGCTCGGCGGCTTCTACCAGGTGCAGCATCACACGGCGCTGATCGACGAACTGATCGCGAGCGGCAAGCTGTCGCCGCGCGCGGCCGCCGCCGTGACGGAGCGCAACATCACGTATCACGACCCGTGCTATCTGGGCCGTTACAACGGTGAGACGGAAGCGCCGCGCCGTGTGCTGAAGAGCATCGGCATCAAGGTGGTCGAGATGGAGCGGCACGGGATGCGCGGACGCTGCTGCGGTGGCGGCGGTGGCGCACCGTTGACCGATATTCCCGGCAAACGGCGGATTCCCGATATCCGTATCGATGACGCGCGCGCGAGCGGCGCGGAGATCGTCGCGGTCGGCTGCCCGAATTGCACGGCGATGCTCGAAGGGGTAGTGGGGCCGCGCCCGGAAGTGCTGGACGTGGCCGAACTGGTCGCCGCGGCGCTGGAGTAACGCGATGATGAATACGCTCAAACGAATCGATCCGCGCCGGCCGTTCACGGTGACGGCACACGGACTCAAGCGCATCACGCTCGGCGCAATTGGCGTGACGGCTGCCGGCGGCAGTGCGTCGTTAGCTGATGCGCGTCATGCCGCGCATCGCGAGCAGCCGAAGCCGCGCCGCACGACGGCCACGCCGCACCATGTGCTGCTGGTAGCGGCGCACGCGGATCGCGGCGCGCTCGATGAACATGCGCGGCAAACGCTCGCCGCCGCGGCGCTGATCGCGGACTTGCAAACCGAAGTCGCGCTGCTGGTGTTCGGCGAATTTACCGGCGATGCCGCCGCGCTCGGCGCCGACAAACTGATCGAATTGCCGATGTTCGATCGCCGCACGTACGCGCCGGACGATGAGCTGAATGCGCTGGCGGCCTGCGTCGCCGCATACGCGCCGGCCCATGTCTTCCTGCCCGACAACGCGACCGGCGACGGCGACCTGGGCCGCCGTTATGCGTCGGTGGCCGATGCGAGCGTCGCGACGCACGTCGTCGAGATCGATGCGGCGCACGTGTCCACCTATATCCGCGCGAATACGGCGCTAGCCAGCCGCGCGCTGCCCGAAGTCGTGCTGCTCGCGCCGAATGCGGTCGACCCGAAGCTGCCGTTCGTCGGCGCGGGCGAACGGGTCGCGTGGCGCTTCGACCGGGAAGCGGATCGCCCGCTCGTGCAACGCGCAATACGCGATCTCGGCATCGACGAAATCGACGCAGCGCAGGTCGCGTTGGAAGAAGCGGACTTCATCGTATCTGCGGGCAATGGCGTGAGCGACGTAGCCGCGTTCGAGCGGCTCGCGACGACCCTCGGCGCGGCGATCGGCGCGAGCCGGGTCGCCGTCGACGACGGCAAGTTCACGCGCGACAAGCAGATCGGCGCGACCGGCAAGACCGTCGAGGCGAGCGTGTATATCGCGTTCGGTATCTCCGGCGCTGTGCAGCATCTTCAGGGCATCAAGGATTGCCGCCATGTGATCGCGGTGAACCTCGACGCGAGCGCGCCGATCGCCAAGCGCGCGAATCTGACCGTGATCGCGGACGCGCAGGAAACCATCGCGGCGCTCAACGAAGCGGCGGCCGCGGCGCGCGGCGCGCGTGCGACGTCGGCCGCACTGCTGCAACCGGGCAAGCTTGCCGAAGGAGTGCTCGCATGAAGATCGCCGTATTGGTTTCAATCGGACGTCATCCGGTTAGCGGCGTCGCGCGCTACAGCCGCAACGATGCGGCGGCGTTGGCGCTGGCGCTGTCGCTCGCGAGAACGCATGGCGCGACGCTCGACGTGCTGCATGCGGGCGATCCGTCGAACGCCGCACTGAACGAATATCTGGCGCTCGGCGCGCGTTCGGTCGAAGTGCTGGAGATGCCACCCGACGCCGATCCGGCGCCGCAACTCGCCGCGCGTTTGCGTGGCTACGAACTGGTTCTCACCGGCACGCGCGCCGAAGGCGGCTTCGATAGCGGCATGCTGCCGTATCGCGTCGCGCATGCGCTGGCGGTACCGCTCGTCGGCGCCGCCGTGGATCTGGCTGTGCGCGACGGTTGTGCGCAAGTCCGGCAGTTCATGCCGAAGGGCCTGCGACGGCGCGTCGAAGTGCGACTGCCCGCGTTGATCGCCGTGCATCCGCTCGCGAACGCCGCGACCTCGTACGCGTATGCGCGGCTGCGCGAAGGCAGGATCGAGCGCACCGCCGCGGTCGGCGGCGCCGCGCCGCACGGCACCACTCCCGAACAGTCCGCATGGACGATCGGCCCCGCCTCGAAACCGGTGCGACTCGCCGCCGCCGAAAAGCGCTCGGGCCATGCCCGCATGCTGTCGGCGACGACGACCGAGAGCCGCGGCGGCAGCGTCGTAATTGAAGGGAGTTCCGTCGAAAAAGCACAAGTGATCCTCGCGTATTTGCGCGAGCATCAACTGGTGGATTACTGAACTGAATTCCGGCTCGGGCCAGCATGCGACCAGGAGGGCCTGGCGCGGCGCCAGACGTGACACGCAACGGAGCACACAATGAAAGTTTCCGCAGACGTTCGCGCAATGATCGAACGCCGCAAGCAGAATTACACGCTGGAAGCGCCGTTCTATACGAGCGAAGAAATATTCGCGCTCGATCTCGACGCGATTTTCCGCCAGCACTGGATTCAGGTCGCGGTCGAGCCTGACGTGCCCGAGCCGGGCGACTATGTGACGGTCGAGATCGGCAACGACTCGATCCTGATCGTGCGCGACGACGACATGCAGGTGCGCGCGTTTCATAACGTCTGCCGCCATCGCGGCGCGCGTCTGTGCAATACCGGCAAGGGCTCGCTCGGCAATATCGTCTGTCCGTATCACAGCTGGACGTATAGCCTCAATGGCGACCTGATGTTCGCCGAGCACATGGGCGAACAGTTCGACCGCTGCAAACATAGCCTGAAGGCGGTGCATGTCGAAAATCTCGCCGGGCTGATTTTCATCTGTCTCGCCGAGCAGCCGCCCGCCGATTTTTCAGTGATGCGCGCCGCGATGGAGCCGTATCTGTTGCCGCACGATCTGGCCGGCTGCAAGATCGCCGCGTCGATCGACATCATCGAAGAGGGCAACTGGAAGCTGACGATGGAGAACAATCGCGAGTGCTATCACTGCGTCGCGAACCATCCGGAGCTGACCATCTCGCTGTACGAATACGGTTTCGGTTATCAGCGCACGCCGGCGAACGAAGAGGGCATGGCCGCGTTCGAGGCGACGGTCGCGCGCCGCACCGCGCAGTGGGAGGCGATGCAGTTGCCATCGGCGGAAATCGAGCGGCTCGCCGATCTGGTCACCGGGTTTCGCACGCAACGTCTGCCGCTCGATCGCGACGGCGAATCGCAGACGCTCGACGCGAAGGTCGCCTCGAAGAAACTGCTCGGCGGTTTCAAGGAGGCCGACCTCGGCGGCCTGTCGTTCTGGACCCAGCCGAATTCGTGGCATCACTTCATGAGCGACCATATCGTCAGTTTCTCGGTGATTCCGCTGTCGGCCGGCAAGACGCTGGTGCGCACCAAATGGCTCGTGCACAAGGACGCGCGCGAAGGCATCGATTACGACGTCGACAATCTGACCGCCGTGTGGCGAGCGACCAACGACCAGGATCGCGCGCTCGTCGAATATTCGCAGCGCGGCGCGACGAGCAGCGCGTATGAGCCGGGTCCGTATTCGCCGTTCACCGAAGGACTCGTCGAAAAGTTCTGCGAATGGTATATCGGCCGTCTCGCGGATTACGACGCGAACCCGCGAGCAGCGCACGACGAGAAAGTCGTGTCGTTCGCGCGCTGAGTGCAACACCGCAATGACGAGCGGGGGGACAACCATGATGCGCGATCAGGCCATGTTTCAAGCGGACATCGAGCAGACTTCACAGAATCCAGCCGGCGCGCTGAGCCGTGTGACGCAGCCGCGCTTCTGGGACGCGCTGCCGGCGCGCTGGAGCAGTGATTCCGACGACACGCTGGAGTGCTGCCAGGTCCGCAGCGAAACGCACGACGTGAAGAGCTTCTTCTTCCGCGCGCCATCCGGCCGGGCGTTCGTGTTCGAGCCGGGGCAATTCATCACGCTGGAGCTGGAGATCGACGGCGAGCGGATCAATCGCTGCTATACGATCTCGTCGCCGCCCACGCGACCGCATACGATTTCGATCACCGTCAAGCGCGTGCCGGGCGGCCCGGTGTCCAACTGGCTGCACGACCATCTGCATGCGGGCATGCAGGTACGGGTGCTGGGGCCTGCCGGCGAATTCACCTGCGCGCGGCATCCGGCGCGCAAGTTCCTGTTTTTGTCGGCGGGCTCGGGCATCACGCCGCTGATGTCGATGAGCCGTACGCATCATGAACTCGGCGAGGACAGCGATATCGTCTTCGTGCATAGCGCGCGCACGCCGGACGACATCATCTTCGCGCGCGAACTCGATCTGATCGCCGCAAATCAGGCGCATTTCCGCACCGCGTTCGTCTGCGAGCGCGTGGGCGCGCGCACCAATTGGCCCGGCATCACCGGCTTTCTGACGCTGCCGCTGCTGAAACTGATTGCGCCGGATTTTCAGGAGCGCGAAATCTTCACCTGCGGCCCCGCGCCTTATATGCAGGCGGTGCGCAATCTGCTCGACGAAGGCGGCTTCGATCGCCGGCACTATCACGAGGAAAGCTTCTCGTTCGAGACCGTCAGCGAGGTGGCCGCGCCATTGGCCGAAGCGCATGCCGCCGACGAGCTGCGCGATGCGCCGGCGCCAGTCGAAACCGAAACGCGCTACAAGGTGAGCTTTACGCGCAGTCATCGCGAGATCGAGTGCGGCGCTGGCCAGCACGTGCTCGAAGCGGCGAAGCAGGCGGGCGTGCGGCTGCCGGCGTCGTGCACGCAAGGCATGTGCGGCACCTGCAAGGTCAAGCTCGTGTCGGGCGAAGTGGCGATGAAGCACGCAGGCGGTATCCGTCAGCGCGAGATCGATCAGGGCATGGTGCTGCTGTGCTGTAGCAAGCCGCTGAGCGATCTCGTCGTCGACAAGTAATACGACTGATAACACCACAAGAAACAGCAAACACTGCGCGGATGTGCGTGGAAGTCGCATGCGGACAACTGCATGTCGCAAAACAACACTACCTGGCAATTCTGGCTGGCGATTCTAAATGCGCGATCTGCGGTTCGATGGCAAACGCGTCAATTGGCAAATGTATCAACGGGAGAACGTCGATGAGACTGATCGGAAAGATAGTGGTGGCAAGCGCGTTGGGGGTGATGCTGGCGGCGGTCAGTGCGGGCGTGTCGGCCGATTCGAAGCCGACCATCAAGATCGGTTACGTGGAGGGCTGGGACGATAGCGTTGCGACGTCGAACGTGGCCGCCGAGGTGATCCAAAAACGCCTCGGTTATCAGGTGCAACTGGTGCCGGTGGCGGCCGGTGTGATGTGGCAGGGCGTGGCGCGCGGCGATCTCGACGCGACGCTGTCCGCGTGGCTG
The DNA here is from genome assembly GCF_038900515.1 of Burkholderia sp. JPY481. NCBI lineage: Bacteria > Pseudomonadati > Pseudomonadota > Betaproteobacteria > Burkholderiales > Burkholderiaceae > Burkholderia > Burkholderia sp. JPY481. The sequence continues at coordinate 6,528 of NZ_JAYMRT010000028.1, read as the reverse complement.
CCGGTCACGCACGGCGCGTACTGGAACAACTTCAAGGACAAGGTGGTCGACCTCGGGGCGAACTTCAACGACGCGAAGATCGGGCTGATCGTGCCGGACAACGTGGACGTGAAGAGCGTCGGCGATCTGCAGGCGAAGAAGGCGGAATTCGGCGCGCGCATCGTCGGCATCGACGCTGGAGCTGGCGTGATGCAGAAAACCAGCGAGGCGATCAAGGCCTATGGGCTCGACTATCAGCTGATGCCGAGTTCCGGCAGCGCGATGACCGCCGAACTGGCGCGCTCGGAGGCGGCCAGCAAGCCGATCATCGTGACCGGCTGGAAGCCGCACTGGATGTTCGCGAAGTACAAGCTGAAATTCCTCGACGATCCGAAGAAGGTGTTCGGTGAAGCGGAGCACGTCGATACGGTGGTGAATCCCGAGCTCGAGAAAAAAGCGCCGACGGTGGTCGCGTTCCTGAAGAAGTTCCAATGGAAGCCGGGCGAGATCGACACGGTGATGCTGGCCACGCAGAATGGTGAAAAGCCGACTGCGGCGGCCGACGCGTGGATCAGCGCGCATTCGGACCGCGTGGATAGCTGGGTGAAGTAAGTCGGCAAGCGCCGGCTCGGCCTGATGAAAACGCCGCTTTTCAGCGGCGTTTTTCTGTTTACCGCAGCACGACGGTGCGCTCGCCGTTGATGAACACGCGCCTCTCCACGAACGCCTTCACCGCGCGCGCGAGCGTGATGCATTCGACGTCGCGTCCGGACGTCAGCAGCCGTTCGGGGCTGTACGAATGATCGACCGGTTCGACTCCCTGCTCGATGATCGGACCTTCGTCGAGATCGTCGGTAACGAAATGGGCGGTGGCGCCGATCACCTTGACGCCGCGCGCATGGGCCTGATGATACGGTTTCGCCCCCTTGAACCCCGGCAGGAACGAATGATGGATATTGATCGCGCGCCCGGCGAGCGCGCGGCTCGTTTCGGCGGACAGGATCTGCATGTAGCGCGCGAGAATCAGCAGCTCGGCGCCGGACGAGTCGAACAGCTCGAGCAGTTGCGCTTCCTGTTGCGGCTTCGTGTCGGCGGTGATCGGCAGATGACGGAACGGCAGGCCGTGCTGCCGCGCGAGCGGTTCGAGATCGCGATGATTCGAGCCGATGCCGACGATGTCCATTTTCAGCTCGCCCATGCGCCAGCGAAACAGCAGATCGGCGAGGCAGTGTTCGAGCTTCGACACCATGATCATGACCTTCGGCCGGACCGACAGATCGTGGATCGCCCACGTCATCCGGAAGCGTTCGGCGATCGGCGCGAATTCCTGCTTCAGCGTGGCGATCTGCAACGCGTCGTCGCGATCGACGTGGTGAAACACACAGCGCACGAAAAAGCGCTCGCTGAGTTCGTCGTCGAAAACGGTGAGTTCGTCGACATAGCAACGATGCCGTTCGAGAAAGCCGGCGACGGCGGCAACCTGGCCCGCCGCGCTCGGACACGCGACGGTAAGGACCCTTTGAGCAGGACGGGAAATGGCGGACATGAGCTCTCCACATTGACGATCAGCCGCGGCCGCGGGGCGCGGCGCGCATCGTCGCAGTAGAGCAAATCGGGCGATCGCGGGGATAGAAGCTAACCGCCGTTGCGCTGGAATGGGAACGCCAGGAGGATCTGCCGCGCTAGTCCGCGGGGTCCGCAGCGAGCCTTCGCTTCAGCGTATCGATCAATGCGCGCACTTTCGCCGGCGGGTGACTCGTCGGCGGAAACACGGCCTGGATGCTCGCCGGCGCGGTTGCCCATTCGGGCAGCAGCCGGATCAGCCGTCCCGCCGCGACGTCGTCCGCGATCGAAAAATCCGTCAGCAGACCGATGCCGCCGCCCGCGAGCGTCGCCGCGCGGCAGGCATCGGCCGTGTTGACACGCAGAGCGGACTCACAGCGCACGCTCGCGGTTCTACCGTCGGCGTGGCGCAGATCGAGCGTCAACGGATGCGGCAGCACCGACAACGCGCAATAGGGCAGAGTCTCCAAAGCGGCCGGCGTATTCGGCACGCCCCACGTGTGCAGGAACTCGGGACTCGCGACGAGCCACTTGACGAAGCTGCCGAGCTTCACCGCGCGATAGTTCGAATCCGCGAGACGACCAAGCCGGATCGCGACGTCGATGCCATCGGCAATCAGATCGACGTAGCGGTCACTGCTCAGCAGCTCGACGTCGAGTTGCGCGTGGGTGCGGCGCAATTCGACCAGCGCGGGCGTGACGACGAGCGCGCCGTAGTCGTTCGGCGCACTGACGCGCAGCGTGCCGCGCACCGGCGACGTTTCTCCGCCGAGCGCGTTCAACGCGTCCTCGGTGGCGCGCAGTATCTTCACGCTCGCCTCGTAGAACGTGCGGCCCGCCTCGGTGACGCCGAGCCGCCGCGTGGTGCGCACCAGCAGGCTCGCGCCGACCTCAGCCTCGAGCCGCTGCATGTGCGTGCTGACCATCGTCTTCGCGAGTCCGAGCCGCGTCGCGGCGGCGCTCAGCGAGCCCGCGTCGATGACCGCGACGAAGATCGCGAGGCGGTTCAGGTTCACGTTGCGCACATCGGCCATGATCGATTGTCCATTCTCGCTTGACTGTGTTTCCCGGATTATCGGGCTTCCGCGCGGTAGTGCCTACGCCCTATGCTGGGCGTGTCATTCAACCTCTCCGGAGACCTCCATGTCCGCCACCCGACCCGCCCAGCCTATCAAGCTGTATACGACACGGCTGTCAGGCCACGGTCATCGCGTGAAGCTGTTTCTGTCGCTGCTCGATCTGCCGTTCGAGGTGATCGTGTTGGACATGAAAGCGGGCGAGAACCGCAAGCCCGCGTACCTCGCGCTGAACCCGTTCGGTCAGGTGCCGACGATTCAGGACGGCGACCTGACGCTGTTCGACTCGAACGCGATTCTCGTTTATCTGGCGAAGCGCTATGGCGACGCGTCGTGGCTGCCCAACGATCCAATCGGCGCCGCAGCGGTGCAGCGCTGGCTGTCGCTCGCGGCAGGCCAGATCGCATACGGGCCGTGCGCGGCGCGGCTCGTTACCGTATTCGGCGCGCCGCTCGACCACGAGCGTGCTAAGCAGATCGCCGTCAAGCTGTTCGACGTGATCGACGAGGAGCTTGCCGGCAAGCCGTTCGTGGCTGGCACCCACGTCACGATCGCCGATATCGCCGCGCACACGTATATCGCTCACGCACCCGAAGGCGGCGTGTCGTTGCAGCCGTATCCGAACATTCGTGCGTGGCTGGGTCGCGTGGAAGCATTGCCGCGTTTCATCGCGATGCCGTCGACGAAGGCGGGTTTGCTGGCGGCGTGATACGCGTTCAGAGCCGCTTCAGATCTTGCAAGGGAGTCAGATCATGTCCGAGTTCGTTCCGCTCAATAACTGGGGAGCCGACGTGTCGCCGTTTCATGCCGGCGAGCAGGATGCGCAGCAGCGCGCGGGTGTGCGCGACGTGGCGGAGTCGATGGGGCGTCGGGGCATTCGCCGTTTCATGCCGGAGCAGCATCGCGAGTTCTTTGCCGCGCAGCCGTTGCTCGTGATCGGCGGCGTCGATGCGAGCGGTCAGCCGTGGGCGACGCTACGCGCGAGTTCGCCGGGCTTCGTCACGTCACCGGATGCGCGCACGCTGCGCATCGAAGGCGGCGCATTGGCTGGCGATCCGCTCGCCGCGGCGTGGCGCGAAGGGGCGCAGCTCGGCGCGCTGGGCATCGAGCCGCGCACGCGGCGCCGCAACCGGGTGAATGGCGTCGTACGGTCCGTGCAGGGCGACGCGTTGCAGGTCGAAGTCACGCAGAGTTTCGGCAATTGCCCGAAGTACATCCAGAGCCGTACGCCGTCTTTCATCGAGCGGGACCCGGCCGCGACGGGCGTGCAGCCCGAGATCTCCACCCACCTGGACAGTGCCGACCGCGAATTGCTCGCGAGCGCGGACACGTTCTTTATCGCCAGTGCGAATCTGAGCGAGGAAGCGGGGGTGGGGAAGGGTGTAGACGTTTCGCATCGCGGCGGCGCACCGGGCTTCGTGCGCGTGGACGACGCAAACACGCTGACCACGCCCGACTACAGCGGCAACCGCTTCTTCAACACGATAGGCAACCTCGTGCACGATCCGCGCGCGGGCCTGCTGTTCATCGACTTCGCAACCGGCGATCTGCTTTATCTGGCGGTGCGAGCGGAGATCGTCTGGGACGGCGACGAACTCGCGGCATTTGCGGGCGCGCAGCGGCTCGTGCGGTTCCATGTGGACGAAGTCCGGCGCAGCCGCGGCGCGTTGCCGTTCCAATGGTCGCAGGTCGAATTCGCGCCGCAGTTTTTGCCAAAGGTTCGAGAAAGCGCCTGAGCCGATGCGAACGCGCGTGCGTTAGCGTGGTGCGGCCGCCGTTTTAGTGTGCATTTCGGCCGAGCCGGTAAGACACGCCGAGTCTGGTGGCCAGTTGCCATACATAGACCCGCGAGTAAGAGATGCCGAACTGACGGCTTATCAGCTCGCGCATGCGCGCATTGCTCCAGCCATCGGAGTCGAACCCATAGTCGCGCGGCGAGGCCCTCAGCGCCTCGGCCAACCAGTCCAGATCCGCCACCGCGAGTGCGGAATGGCGCCCGCCGACGCTCATGTTTCTGAGCGCGTCGAGCCCGCCTTGCTCCAATAGCTTGCGGTATCGCTCGACGGTCGTCTTTGCCATTCCCATCTGTTTCGCGACCTCGGCCGCAGCGATGCCGTCGAGCAGTTTCTTGCCCGCCGTGAGACGTCGTGCGACGGTCGGTAAATCGTCATTCGGTCGATGCATTGAAGAACTCCGCCGTTGGGTCGCTGACCGGACTGCAATCGGTTGCTGGTGTAGACAGAGAAGAGGGCACGCCCACTTACAGATAATCGAAAAGTCGCCCGCTGTGTCTAAAAGAATAAAAAATCAATCGCGTCTTTCCTCTGATAGAAAACGACGTAATCGTCGAGTAAGACGTCCGCACTATCTTTTTCTTTCTACAACCGTAAAGATCTTCCTTGCGATTGAATTTCACGTTTGCTAACCTGATTGAACTGATTTAAAGAAAAGATCAATCTGGCTGGGCTCGCGCCGATAGCCGCCAAATACCGCCAAGCCGCACAGAGCTTGGCGTCTGGGGCTTGATAGTGGGCGCGGCAGGTCGGAAGACAGAATCGTTTGAATGCGTGGATTTCTGTTTTGCGAATGCAATTCGAATGCATTTTTCGATGCAGGGTCGCATTCGCTTGAAATCTGCGAAAAATGGGTTCTGAAGATTGAAAACCGTTTCGCGGCGCTTTTCCAGGCGGACTATAGGAAAACGGGACATTCGCGCAGAGTATCGCTGTGAATCCCGACTCCGGTAACCATCTGCTTAATTTGACTGCGTCGCTCAATACCCGGAAATACTTTCCCCCGGGCACTTTCTGACTCGATACGCATAAAACGATCAAAGGTGACAGCAGCGCTCTCATCGGTGCCATTGGGCACTGCAAGCAGGTGGTAAGGAGAATGACATGAACACTGATAGGACCCGCGATATTGCCGCGATGCTATTGCGTGCCGCCAGGCGCAAGAGACTCGTGTCTTATCAGGAACTGCACGCTCTTTTCGGTCGCGACGAACCGTTGCAAAGCCGTTATCGCGCGTTGGCGGACGCGGCGCGCTCGCTGAGCGATTGCGCGTCGCTCGACTACGGCTGCCTGATGAGCCTTGATAACGGCCTGCCGGGGGATGACTTCTTTAATCGTTTCAGGCACGACAGGCCGGGTGAATACGAAAAGGTGATGGGCTTCGGATCGGCGGGACGCTCGACGACCAAGAAACGACTGATTGCGGATGCCGAGCGTCTACGGGTGTTCGAACATGCATCGAAGACCGAGGCAAACGGCAACGCGGCGAACGCGTTGTGTCCGTGCGCCGCGTCGAAATGCACGTAGCGCATGCGCAGTCTTCTGGCGCGAGGAGACGCTCGCCGGGCGGGAGAAAATGCGAAACGTCTCTGAGCCACAAGCCAATAGACAACGATAAAAAATCCGCTTGAGCTGCGATAGCGGTATTCGCGTTAGCTGGAAAGCTTATTCCTCAAGGGCACAAAGAAAGATTTAGCAATTGTCTAATTGCGGCATATCGCGCGCATGGAAGCACCCGATCCGAGTGGAGGGTCGTAATTCGTGAAGGATCTGATTGAGGGCGCGGAAAGTTGACATTGAATTGTCGAGCCAGCTTTGTTGACGATCACTGAATCGTCCAGCATCCGGGCGTCGATTGCGGTACGACGGAGACTCGCGCTTTGGACAGCTCGCTATCGTGATTGGGCATCGTCGGTGTCCCGTGGTGGCTGTCTTCGACAAATACGGCATTTGACATAATATAAATTATCAACAAAAATTCGAATTTGGAGATGTGGGGGCTTTTTAGTAATGTCCGATTCTGGCTCATTAGAAATGTCCGATTCGCACCCTCAGGGCGCACGCTGTCGCGAAGCGTCACCAGGGGTGAATCATGAACGGGCGTGGACTGATCACGG
>NZ_JAYMRT010000027.1:0-62921 GCF_038900515.1 Burkholderia sp. JPY481 | reverse complement strand
CCGCGGTCTATCAGGTCGCGAAGGCGGGCATCGCGCGCACGTTCCAGAACATTCGCCTGTTCGGCGGCATGACCGCGCTCGAAAACGTGATGGTCGGCCGTCATGTGCGCACCAAGCACGGTCTGCTGGGCGCGGTGTTCCAGACGCCGGCCGAACGCAAGGAAGAGCGCGAAATCAAGGAGCGCGCGCTCGAACTGCTCGACTACGTCGGCATCACGCAATACGCGGACTACACGTCGCGCAACCTGTCGTATGGCCACCAGCGGCGCCTCGAAATCGCCCGTGCGCTGGCGACCGATCCGAAGCTGCTCGCGCTCGACGAACCGGCGGCCGGCATGAACGCCACCGAGAAGGTCGAGCTGACCAAGCTGCTCGACAAGATCCGCGCGGACGGCAAGACGATTCTGCTGATCGAACACGACGTGAAGCTCGTGATGGGCCTGTGCAACCAGATGACGGTGCTCGACTACGGCAAGGTGATCGCACAGGGTCTGCCGCAGGACGTGCAGAAAGACGCGAAGGTGATCGAAGCTTATCTGGGTGCGGGGGTTCACTGATGTCCACGACGCAAGCAATGTTGAAAATCAAGGGCCTGCAGGTCAACTACGGTGGCATCCAGGCGGTCAAGGGTGTCGACCTCGAGGTCGGGCAGGGCGAACTCGTCACGCTGATCGGCGCGAACGGCGCGGGCAAGACCACGACGATGAAGGCGATCACGGGCCTGAAGGCGTATGCGGCCGGCGATATCGAGTACATGGGCCAGTCGATCAAAGGCCTGCCCGCGCACGAGCTGCTCAAGCGCGGTCTCGCGATGGTGCCGGAAGGTCGCGGCATCTTCGCGCGCATGTCGATCGTCGAGAACATGCAGATGGGCGCGTATCTGCGCAACGATGTCGACGGTATCAAGTCGGACGTCGAGCGCATGTTCGGCTTCTTCCCGCGTCTGAAGGAGCGCGCGTCGCAATACGCGGGCACGCTGTCGGGCGGTGAGCAGCAGATGCTCGCGATGGCGCGCGCAATCATCTCGCGGCCGAAACTGTTGCTGCTCGACGAACCGTCGATGGGCCTCTCGCCGATCATGGTCGAGAAGATCTTCGAAGTGGTGCGCTCGATTTCCGCCGAAGGTATGACCGTTCTGCTCGTCGAGCAGAACGCGCGTCTCGCGCTGCAGGCGGCCAATCGTGGCTACGTGATGGACTCCGGTCTGATCACGATGTCGGGCGACGCGAAACACATGCTCGACGATCCGAAGGTTCGGGCCGCTTACCTGGGTGAATAAGTAGCTGATGAGTTGGACGTGTGCCGTTTATTCGCACACCTCCTTCTTGCAACGCGCCTCACGATGCAACGTCGTGCGGCGCGTTTTTTCTTGCTGACCAGAGCGGGAATTATGGGAGTTTCCCGATAACCGCACTGATTTCATCTTTGGTGAACGCACGCAGTGTTTGCGAACGGACATTGCCGGCCGAGCCGAGCGCGAAGCCGAAGGCGAGGAAACTCTGCTCGTCTACCGCTTCGACGACCGAGACAATGTCGTATTCCCCCAAGGTCCAGTAGATCTCTTTCATTTCGCAGCCAAAAGATTTCGCCATCTCCGCCGTCTGCCCGGCTCGCTGCGCTGTGTTCTTGATCGCGCGGATTCCCTGATCCGTGAATTGCAGGAGCACCACATAAGTCGCCATGAAGATTCCCCTTAGGATTCAAACGCGTTGGGACTCAGATGCATGAGCCGCCGCGGGGAACTTCGCGAACCGCCGCGAACGTCTTTTCCAGCCCCGGCGTCGCCTCTTGCGTAAACGATTCTAGGCAATCCGTCTGCCCGCCATCTGCTATTTGTCCGAATCCGCCGATATGTGCGCCGCTCGTGAGAGAGCAATGAAAAAGGCCGCATGCGCCAACCAGCGCATGCGGCCTTCTTTAATCAGGTGTACGACGTGAATCAACCCGCCGCGGCTGCGTCCGCGTATTGGCCGAGGCGCTTGCCGAGGCTGACCACCGCATCGGCGCGATAGCCGAGCGCATCGTAGAACGCGCGCACTTCAGCCGACGCCGACGACAGTACCTGCAGGTTCAGCTTCGGACAACCAAGCTTCGTCAGCTCGCTCTCGACATGCGCAACGAGCCGCGTGCCGATGCCGTGACGTCGCAGCGATGCGTCGACCGCGAGCGAATACAGCCAGCCGCGGTGTCCGTCATAGCCGCCCATCACGGTGCCGGCGATGCGGCCATCGAGCACCGCGATGAAGAACAGTTCCGGTTGCGTCGCGAGCTTGTTCGCAATCGACAGACGCGGATTGCGCTGCGGTCGCGTCACGTCGCGATACTCGGGAAACACCTGCTGCCATAGCGCGATCACCGCTTCGGTATCGCTCGCGTCGAAGCGGCGGATCGACAGCGTCGTGTTCGTCGTCATCGGTACGCTCCGCAGTGGATTACAGCGAGTCGAGAACCGAGCGCAGCATCGCCAGCATCTGGTCGATCTCTTCGGTCGTCACGTTCAGCGCCGGCATGAAGCGCAGCAGGTTCGGACGCGCGGCGTTCAGCAGCACGCCGTCCGGTTGCAGTTCGCGCGCCTTCTCGACGATCTGGTTGCCGATGTCCTTGCCGAGCAGCAGCGCGCGCAGCAGACCCTCGCCGCGCTCGCCCTTGAAGCCGCGTTCCTCGGACAGCTCGAGCAGCTTCGTGCGCAGGTATTCGCCGCGCGAGCGCACGCCTTCGAGGAAGCCCGGCGCCGTCAGCTGCGAGATCACCGAGTGGCCGACCGCGGTCATCAGCGGATTGCCGTTGTAGGTGCCACCCTGGTCGCCCGCTTCGAACACGGCGATTTCCGCCTTCGACAGCAACGCCGCGAGCGGCACGCCGCCGCCGATGCCCTTGCCGAGCGTCATGATGTCCGGCTCGATGCCCGACAGCTGATACGCGAACAGCGTGCCGGCGCGACCGCAGCCGCTTTGCACTTCATCGACGATCAGCAGAATGTTGTGCTTTTTCGTCAGCTCGCGCAGTTGCTGCATGAATTCGCGGGTTGCAGGGATCACGCCGCCTTCGCCCTGGATCGGCTCGAGCATCACCGCGACGGTTTTCGCGTTGATCAGCTTTTCCACCGACGCGATGTCGTTCAGGTCGGCCTTCGGGAAGCCCGGTACCTGCGGCGCGTAGATCGTGTCCCAGCCCGGCTTGCCGCTGGCCGACATCGTCGCGAGCGTGCGGCCGTGGAAGCTGTGGTCGAACGTGATGATCTCGAACGCGCCGTCCTTGAACTTCCTGCCCCACTTGCGCGCGAGCTTGATCGCGCCTTCGTTCGCCTCGGCGCCGCTGTTCGCGAAGAACACCTTGTCGAAGCAGCTGTGCTGCGTGAGCAGACCCGCGAGCTTCGCCATCGGCTCGTTGTAGAACGCCGGCGACGGGTTGATCAGCAGCCTGGCCTGGCTGTTCAGCGCTTCGATCATGCCGTCGTTGCAGTGGCCGAGGCTGTTGACCGCCCAGCCCTGAATGAAATCCAGGTAGCGCTTGCCGTTGTTGTCGTAAATCCACGAGCCTTTGCCGTGCGTGAAAACGATTTCGGGCCGGTTCGTGATGTACATCAGCGAATCGATTGGATACTCATTGAAATTCATGTCGGCAGGCTCCAGGGCAAAGGGTAAAAGCAGGGTGAAGAAACGGTGACGGTTTGGCCAATAAAAACGGCGGCCGGAAAAGCAGAAAAGCCACGGCATGCCGTGGCTTTCATGATTCGAACAGCTTGCGCCCAGGTTTGTGTGTGGCGCGAGTCCGTGACGAAGCCAGCGGCGTCCCTAGGGGAGCGGCGAGCGGCGACGTCGGAGTTCGGACTGGGTGCGGTTCATGCGCGAAAGAATACGATAAGAAAAGCACCGGTGTAAACCATGAATTTGCACTGGTGCTGCATCAGGGCGAATTTGCCGGCGTGCAATCAGACCGCGTTTGCGAGATCGGCCGCGCTCGTGAACGAGTCCGCATAGAACTCCTCTTCCGGCAACTGGTGATGCTGCGTGAAGTCGCGCAGCGCCGATTCGACCATCACCGGCGCGCCGCATGCGTACACCTGGTAGGCCGACAGATCGGGCAGATCCTCGATCACCGCGCGATGCACGAAGCCCGTGCGGCCCGTCCATGCGTCGCCCGCATCGGGCTCGGAGAGCACCGGCACGAAATTGAAGTTCGGAATCTCGCGCGCCCATTGCTCTGCGAGTTCGAGCAGATACAGGTCTTTCTTGCGGCGCGCGCCCCAGTAGAACGTCATGGGGCGCGTGATGTTCTTGAACACCGCATGCTCGACGATCGCCTTCAGCGGCGCGAAGCCGGTGCCCGACGCGAGCAGCACGATCGGCTTGTCCGAGTCTTCGCGCAGGAAGAACGTGCCGAGCGGCGCTTCGAAGCGCAGGATGTCGCGCTCCTTCATCGTGTTGAACACGTGGTCGGTGAACGCACCTCCGGGCATATGGCGGATGTGCAGCTCGATCGGGCCTTCGACGTGCGGCGCATTCGCCATCGAATAGCTGCGGCGCTTGCCGTCCTTCAGGATGAATTCGAGGTACTGGCCGGCCAGATATTGCAGGCGCTCGTTGGCGGGCAGTTGCAGCTTCACGATGATCACGTCGTCGGCGCGGCGCTCGATCGCGTTCACGCGACACGGCAGCTTCTTGACCTGCACGTCGCCGACGCCGGCCACTTCGCGGATGTCGACTTCGAGATCGGAGCACGCGGTCGCGCAGCACAGGAGCGCCATGCCGCGGGTCTTTTCGTCGTTCGACAGCGCCGACGACGAGTGCGGGCGCTGTTCGACCTCGCCGCTGACGACCGTGCCCTTGCACGAACCGCAAGCGCCGTTCTTGCAGCCGTACGGCAGGCCGATGCCTTGACGCAGCGCTGCGGAGAGCACCGGTTCGTCCTGTTCTACCTGAAACTGCCGGCCGCTTTGCCGGAGCGTGACGTTAAATGCCATAAAGTGTTCGGAATCGAAAAACTGAATCGAAATCGGACCCGCCGGATCAACCGCGCGGTACCTGTTGCATGTGACCGCTACAATGCGCCCACCATGAAAGCGACACGAAACTTCCGCCGGCCGCGCGTGCTGATCGTAGGATGCGGCGACGTCGGCATGCGCTGCGTGCCTCTGTTGCGGCCGCGCGCACATGTCTTCGCATTGACCAGCCATGCCGCGCGCTGCGACGAGTTGCGCGCCGCGGGCGTGACGCCGCTCGTCGGCGATCTCGACGCGCGCCGCAGCCTCAAACGGCTCGCGGGCCTCGCGCCGACGGTGCTGCATCTCGCGCCACCGCAGAAGTCCGGCGACGACGACCGGCGCACCCGCGCGCTGCTTGCGACGCTAGGTGCAGCGGGCCGCATGAACGCTAGCGCGGCGAGGTCGCCGGTAGCGCCGATCGCGCGGCTGCGCCGTGCGCGCGCTTCAGGTCTGGACGCTGAAACACCCGCTATTGTACCCGACGGGGTGCGCCGGACCGGCGCTTCGCGGGCCCCGGTGCGCGTCGTTTACGCAAGCACGACGGGCGTCTACGGCGATTGCGGCGGCGCGTGGATCGACGAAACGCGCGCGACGCAGCCCGCAAATGCGCGTGCCAAACGTCGCGTGTCGGCCGAGCGGCAGTTGCGGCGCGCGACCGCGCGCGGCAGCGTCGCCGCGAGCATCGCGCGGATTCCCGGTATCTATGCGGCCAACCGCCTGCCGCTCGCGCGGCTCGAAAGAGGCACGCCGGCGCTCGTCGATGCCGACGACGTCTACACGAATCACATCCACGCCGACGACCTCGCCGCGATCCTCGTGCGTCTCGCCACGCATGGCCGGCCCGCGCGCGCGCTGCACGCGTCCGACGATTCGTCGCTGAAGATGGGCGAGTATTTCGACGCGGTTGCCGACGCCTTCGGGCTCGCGCGAGCGCCGCGCATCACGCGCGAGCAGGCCGAACAGCAGATCGATCCGATGCTGCTGTCGTTCATGCGCGAGTCGCGCCGCCTTGTGAACCGCCGTCTGAAGGAGGAATTGGGAGTACGTCTGCGCTATCCGAGCGTCGACGATTTCTTGCGCGAAGCGAAGGGCAATGGGAAGGGCAAGGGCGGCTAGGCCAGCAACAGAAACAAAAAATGCCGCCTCGCGGGGCCACCTGGCCCCGCAGAAATAGCACCTGCGCCGCATCGCATCAATGCGCCGCGCAAAAAGAGCCGCGCGGTCCAACCGGCATCAGGTCAGCGTCGGTAGCACTTCCAGCAACAGGAAGCACAGCATGCCGCCGATCAATGCGCCGATCAGGTTCGGATGGTACTGGTGCCGCCGCCGCATGATGACCAGCAATCCGCCGACCAGCAGCAGCGCGAAGCAGATAAACGCGATCATCGCGCGCGAAAACGCCATCGTCCCGTCGATATTCATGGCGCCCCTCCTTGAAACCTTTGTAGTCGTTTGTTTAGACGAGTATAGGGCGACATGTAAGCAACGGCATGCTGCAACGCAGCGGCCTATGTGCGGTGCACCGCAATGTGCGCGGGCTTTCTCCGGTGCATCAAGGGCTTAGGTGGCGCTCACTGGGCGCTAGTCGTTTACCCGGCCCGCAGCGCCGCGAGGCCCGCTTCGTCGAGCCATTGCCATGCGCCGGGCGCGAGCGTCGCCGGCAGCGCGAGGCCGCCGATCCGCTCACGATGCAGCGCCTCGCAGCGATTGCCCGAGGCCGCGATCATCCGCTTGACCTGGTGGTATTTGCCTTCCAGCACGGTGAGCGCGAGCGTGTGGGTGCCGCGCGTCTGCGCGTCGAGCGCGGCGCTCGGTTTGGTCTCGCCGTGCAGCAGGACGCCGTCGCGCAGCGCGGCGAGCTGCGCATCATCGAGCGGATGGCGCGTGGTCGCGACGTAGAGCTTTGGCACCTTGCGTTTCGGCGACGTGAACTGATGCACGAACTTGCCGTCGTCGGAGAGCAGCAGCAGACCCGTGGTGTCCTGATCGAGGCGGCCGACGCACTGCACGCCGCGCTCGGCGAACTGCGGCGGCAGCAGGCTGAACACGCTCAGATGATGCTGCGGATCGCGCGAGCATTCGTAGCCGACCGGCTTGTTCAGCAGCAGATACGCGTGCTCGTGATACGGCCATTCGACGCCGTCGACGCTAAAGCGCAACGCGCGGCTATCGACAGCGAAATCGGCGTCGGCATCGGTGCAGATGGCGCCGTCGATGCCGACGCGGCCGTCGCCGATCAGCGCGCGGCACTGGCGGCGCGAACCGAAACCTTGGGTAAAGAGGATGCTTTCGAGATTCATGGCGAGCGAAGAATAACACCGCAAGAACCGGGGCGCCCCGCAGGCCCCAAGCGCCGACGATGAACGCCTCACATCACATCCCGGAAGTGCATCGATGTCCGCCACCACGTCTTCGCCGTCTTCGCCGGCCAACGCGCAACGACTGCCCCGCGCCTTCCAGCGCCTCGCCTGGTCGAACCTGTGCGCGCAATCGGCCGAGCAGATCAGCCTCGCCGCCGCGCCGCTCGTCGCGGTGTTCGCGCTCGGCGCCAACGCGCGCGATACCGGTCTGCTGCAAACCGCGCAGACGCTGCCGTTCCTGTTGCTGTCGATGCCGCTCGGCGTCTGGGCCGACCGCCGCTCGCGCCGCGTGCTGATGACGCTCGCCGAGAGCGTGCGAGTCTGCGCGATGCTGTGCGTGCTGCTGCTGGTGCTCACGCATGCGCTGAACCTGCCGCTGCTCGCCGCGTTCGGCTTCGTTGCCGCGACGGGCACGGTTGCCTACAACGTCGCGGCGCCTTCGCTGGTGCCGTCGATCGTGCCACGCGAAGCCTATGCAAGCGCGAACGGCCGGCTAGAACTGGCGCGCAGCGTCGCGTATTCGGCGGGTCCGGCGCTGGGCGGCGTGCTGGTCGGCTGGATCGGCGCGGGCTGGGCGTATGGCGCCGCGGCGGGATTGTCGGCGCTCGCCGTCGCGTTGCTCGCCGGATTGCGCGAGCCGCCGCGCGCGGCCGCGCCGCGGCGGCACTTCATGCTGGAGTTGCGCGACGGCACCCGCTTCGTGCTGCGTGATCCGCTGCTGCTGCCGATCCTGCTGACCGCCGTGTTCTTCAACCTCGGCTTCTTCATCCTGCAGGCGGTCTATGTGCCGTACGCGGTGCATCGGCTCGGGCTCGATGCATCGGCGGTCGGCGTGACGCTCGGCGCGTACGGCGTCGGCATGGTGTGCGGTGCGCTCGCGGCGCCCGCGGTCGCGCGGCGTGTCGCGTTCGGCCGTCTGCTGATCATCGGGCCGTCGTGCGGGCTGCTCGCGTCGCTCGTGATGGTCGCGACGCTCGTCGCGCCATCCTTCTTGCTCGCGCTCGCGAGTTTCTTCCTGCTCGGCGCGGGACCGATCCTGTGGGTCGTCGCCTCGACCACGCTGCGTCAGGCGATCACGCCCGAACGGATGATCGGCCGCGTGTCCGCGCTGATCAGCACGGCCACCTATGGCGCGCGGCCGGTGGGCGCATTGCTGGGCGCCGCGCTCAGCGCGCGCTGGAGCATCGACGTGTGTCTGGTTGCGGCGGCGTTTGCGTTTCTCGTGCAGGCGCTGATCATCGTGATGTCGCCGGTGGCGCGGCTCATGGACATTCCCGAGCAGAGCGCGGCGGCGTGTTGAGCGCGGCGCCAGCCGCGCGTTGAAAGCTTCCGGTCGCCCCGATGAAAATGCATTTTCCTCGGGGCGCAGCATATCGCGGATGTTGAACTCCTTGCCTGAAGGGCTTCGGTCGGTGAAAACCCTCAAATATGAAAATGAATTTTTTTCGGCGCGGGTTTCATGTAAATATGTTTTCATCGAGTCCACCTCGCAAAGCCGCGCCTGTCCGCTCGCATGATCCACCACCCGTCCGCTGTGTCGAACCCCGCCGAGCAGGCCATTGCCGCGCGCATCTCCGCCGCGATGCCGACGCTCACGCCGATCCACCAGCGCATGGGCGAGTACGTGCTGGCCAACCTGTTCCGCGCGGCGACGATGCGCATCGACGAACTCGCGAGTGTGGTTGGCGCGTCGGTGGCGAGCGCGAATCGCTTTGCGCGCGCGCTCGGCTTCGACGGTTACCCGCAGTTTCGCGAGGCGCTCGTGCGCGGCTTCGAGGCGACGCTCGCGCCGGTCGAACGGCTGCGCAGCGCGCAGGAAACGCTCGCGGCCGATGACGACCTGATCGACGCGTCGCTCGAGCAGGCCGCCAATAATCTGCACGCAACGCGTACATCGATCGATCGCGCGACCGCCGATGCCGCCGTCGACGCGATCATCGCCGCGCGCCGCGTATTCGTGATCGGCTTCGGCGCCAGCGCGTTTCTCGCGAGCCTGATGGAGCACGGCCTGCTGCCGTATCACGACAACGTGCATTCGCTTGCGCTGAGCGGCGGGCCGTCGCATGCGGCGCGGCATCTCGTGCGTTCGGGCGCGGGCGATCTCGTGATCGGCATCGCGTTTCCGCGCTATGTCGAAGACACGATCGAGCTTGCGCGCCGCGCGTCCGAGCGCGGTGCGCGCGTGCTCGCGCTCACCGACGGTCCACGCTCGCCGCTCGTGCGTTTCGCGGACTTGGCGCTGTATATCCGCACCGACCGGCGTCTCGCATCGAATGCCGATTCGGCCGTGCTCGCGGTCATCGAGGCGTTGTGCGACGCGGTCGCGTATCGCGCGCAACGCTCGGTCAAGGCGGCCGCCGAGGTCAGCGAGTTCGTGCTGCCGTGGCTGTTCGATCCGCAGTCCGGCGCGGCCGGCGCCGTGCAGGAACCGGCGCGCGCCGCGAGCAAAACCGCGCGCGCAAAGGCCGACGGCAGCCAGACCAAAGGCATCAAAGCAACGGATACCGAAGCAAAAGCCACCCCGGCAGTCCGCACTCCCCGAACCAACCGCACTCCACGATTCAAACGATGAACTCCAACGCAGTCATTGCCATTCACGGCGGGGCAGGGACGATCCTGCGCACGTCGATGTCGGCCAGCGCCGAAGCCGAATATCACGCGGCGCTCAACGCGGTACTGAGCGCCGGCCAGCGCGTGCTCGCCGACGGCGGCAGCGCGCTCGACGCGGTCAGTGAAGCGGTGCGGCTGCTCGAAGACTGCGCGCTCTTCAATGCGGGTCACGGCGCGGTCTACACGGCGGCCGGCACGCACGAACTCGACGCCGCGATCATGGACGGCCGCACGCTCGACGCGGGCGCGATCTGTTGCGTGAAGCGCGTGCGCAATCCGGTTCTCGCCGCGCGCCGCGTGCTCGAGCGCAGCGACCACGTGCTGTTCACCGGCGAAGGCGCGGAAGCTTTCGCGGCCGCGCAGGGGCTCGAGTTCGTCGATAACAGCTACTTCGATACCGACGCGCGCTATCGCCAATGGCAACTGGCACGCGAGCAGCAGCGTCCGATGCTCGATCACGACGCCGCGACGCTCGCGTCCGCGTCGCCGAACAACGACGACCCGATGCCGCACGAGCCGATCGATCCGAACCGCAAGTTCGGCACCGTCGGCGCGGTTGCGCTCGACCGTCACGGGCATCTGGCCGCCGCGACCTCGACCGGTGGCGTGACCAACAAGCAGGTGGGCCGTGTCGGCGACACGCCGCTGATCGGCGCCGGCTGCTATGCGGACGACGCGACCTGCGCGGTGTCGACCACCGGCTCCGGCGAAATGTTCATGCGCATGGTCGCCGCCTACGACGTCGCTGCACAGATGGCCTATCGCCAGGTGTCGCTCGAACAAGCCGCGCACGACGTCGTGATGAACCGCTTGCCGAAGATCGACGGACGCGGCGGACTCGTCGCCGTCGACGTGCATGGCAACGTCACGCTGCCGTTCAATACCGAAGGCATGTACCGCGGCTTCGCGCGGTTGGGCGAAGCGCCGGTGACGGCGATCTATCGCTAGGCGCGGGCGCGTGTCGCCACACTGCTGAAGCTCCGTTAGCAGCGTTCGAATTCAAAGCAAAGGAATCACCGTGCCGACTTCCTCGCACACCGCCGGTCCGCTCATCGAAACCCTGCCGCCGCAGCGCGTGCTCGCGGTCGACGATCTGACGGTCGCGTTCCGCCGCGGCGACTCAACGTTCAACGCGGTGCGCAATCTGTCCTTTACGGTCGAGCGCGGCGAAACGCTCGCGATCGTCGGCGAATCGGGCTCGGGCAAGTCGGTCACGTCGCTGGCGCTAATGCGGCTGATCGAGCATGGCGGCGGGCGACTTGCCGGCGGCAGCATCGCGTTCCGGCGGCGCGACGGCAGCGTGCTCGATCTCGCGAAGACGTCTTCCGGCACGATGCGCACGGTGCGCGGCGCCGACATCGCGATGATCTTCCAGGAGCCGATGACCTCGCTCAATCCGGTCTTTACGGTCGGCGACCAGATCAGCGAGGCGATCGCGCTGCACCAGGGCAAGAGCCGCGAGGCCGCGCGCGCCGAAACCTTGCGTCTGCTCGAACTGGTGCGGATTCCGGAGGCGCGGCGCGTCGCCGCGCGTTATCCGCATCAGTTGTCGGGCGGGATGCGCCAGCGCGTGATGATCGCGATAGCATTGTCGTGCAAACCCGCGCTGCTGATCGCCGACGAGCCGACCACCGCGCTCGACGTGACGATTCAGGCGCAGATTCTGCAACTGATCCGCGGCTTGCAGGACGAGATGAACATGGGCGTGATCTTCATCACGCACGACATGGGCGTGGTCGCCGAAGTGGCCGACCGCGTGCTCGTGATGTATCGCGGCGAGAAGGTCGAGGAGGGCGCATCCGATACGCTCTTCGCCGCGCCGTCGCATCCGTACACGAAGGCGCTGCTCGCGGCGGTGCCCCGGCTCGGCTCGATGCACGGCACCGATCAGCCCGCGCGCTTCCCGATCCTGAGCGTCGAGCAGGCCGGCGCGAACGGCGCCGATGCCGCGGTGCAGCCCGCCGCGGCCGTCGCCGAGGAGGCGCAGCCGCTGGTGCGCGACGACACGCCGCCGATTCTGCGCGTGCGCGATCTGGTCACGCGCTTTCCGGTGCGTAGCGGCCTGTTCGGCCGCATGACGGGCCGCGTGCACGCGGTCGAAAAAGTCAGCTTCGATCTGCGGCCCGGCGAGACGCTCGCGCTGGTCGGCGAATCGGGCTGCGGCAAGTCGACCACGGGCCGCTCGCTGCTGCGGCTCGTCGAAAGTCAGAGCGGCTCGATCGAATTCGCTGGCAAGGAAATCAGCTCGCTAAGTGGGCCCGCATTGCAGGCGCTGCGCCGTGATATCCAGTTTATTTTCCAGGACCCGTTCGCGTCGTTGAATCCGCGCTTGACCGTCGGCTTCTCGATCATGGAGCCGCTGCTCGTGCACGGCGTCGCGCAGGGTGCCGAAGCGCAGGCGCGCGTCGCGTGGCTGCTCGAGAAAGTCGGTTTGCCGGCCGAGGCCGCGCGCCGCTATCCGCATGAGTTTTCGGGCGGGCAGCGTCAGCGTATCGCGATTGCCCGCGCGCTCGCGCTGAATCCAAAAGTCGTGATCGCCGACGAATCGGTGTCCGCGCTCGACGTCTCGGTGCAGGCGCAGATCGTCAATCTGATGCTCGATCTGCAGCGCGAACTCGGCGTCGCCTATCTGTTCATTTCGCACGACATGGCGGTGGTCGAGCGCGTCAGTCATCGCGTCGCGGTGATGTATCTCGGCCAGATCGTCGAGATCGGGCCGCGCCGCGCGGTGTTCGAGGCGCCGCAGCATCCGTACACGAAGAAGCTGATGAGCGCGGTGCCGGTCGCCGATCCCGCGCGCCGTCACGCGAAACGCCTGCTCGCCGCCGACGATATTCCGAGCCCGATCCGCGCGCTGCACGACGAGCCGGTGGTCGCGCCGCTCGTCGCGGTGGGACCGGATCACTTCGTCGCGCGGCATCGCGTCGGCGGCGCTTATTGAGCGAAGCGCCGCCTCGCGTTGAAGCAGAAAGACCCGAAGCAAAGCCGCAGCACCGGCAACCGCAGCACAAAGCCACTGAAGCGCAAGCCAACCATAAAGACCGTGTCACACCCTTAACTCGCAGCCTGGAGCAATCTCATGAACCTGCTGTTCCCGTCCTCTCCGTTTCGTTTGCGCGCGCTCGTCAGCGGCGGCGCGGTGGTGTTCGCGATGCTCGCGGGCAATCTGGCGCACGCCGAAACCACGGCCGTGATGGCCGTCGCGTCGACCTTCACGTCGCTCGATCCGTACGACGCGAACGACACGCTGTCGCAGGCGGTCGCGAAATCGTTCTACCAGGGGCTGTTCGGCTTCGACAAGGACATGAAGCTCGTCAACGTGCTGGCCGACAGCTATGAAGCGAGCCCCGACGCGCGCGTCTATACGATCAAGCTGCGCCATGGCGTGAAGTTCCAGGACGGCACCGACTTCAATGCGGCCGCCGTGAAGGCGAACTTCGACCGCGTGACCGATCCGGCCAACAAGCTGAAGCGCTACAACATGTTCAGCCGCATCGAGAAGACCGAAGTGGTCGATCCGTACACGGTGCGCGTCACGCTGAAGGCGCCGTTCTCGGCGTTCATCAATGTGCTCGCGCATCCGTCGGCGGTGATGATTTCGCCGGACGCGCTGAAGAAGTACGGCAAGGACATCGCGTTTCATCCGGTCGGCACGGGTCCGTTCGAACTCGTCAAGTGGGACCCGGCCGGCGACCTGACCGTGAAGAAGTTCGGCGGCTACTGGAAGAAGGGCTATCCGAAGATCGACGCGATCGACTGGAAGCCGGTCGTCGACAACAACACGCGCGCCGCGCTGATGCGCACCGGCGAAGCGGACTTCGCGTTCCAGGTGCCGTTCGAGCAGGCCGCGCAACTGCAGTCGAGCCCGAAGGTCGATCTGATCGCGGCGCCGTCGATCATCGAGCGCTACATCAGCATGAACATGAACCAGAAGCCGTTCGACAACCCGAAGGTACGTGAAGCGCTGAACTACGCGGTCAACAAGGAAGCGCTGACGAAGGTCGCGTTCGCCGGTTACGCGACGCCGGCCGACGGCGTGGTGCCGGAGGGCGTCGACTATGCTGTCAAGCTCGGGCCGTGGCCGTACGATCCGGCGAAGGCGCGCGCACTGCTGAAGGAAGCGGGCTATCCGAACGGTTTCGAAACGACGCTGTGGTCCGCGTATAACTACTCGACCGCGCAGAAGGTGATCCAGTTCGTGCAGCAGCAGCTCGCGCAGGTCGGCATCAAGGCGAGCGTCGAGGCGCTCGAAGCGGGGCAGCGCGTCGCCAGGGTCGAAAGCGCGCAGGACCCGGCGACCGCGCCGGTGCGCATGTACTACGCGGGCTGGTCGTCGTCGACCGGCGAGGCGGACTGGGCGATCAGCCCGCTGCTCGCGGGCTACTCGATGCCGCCGAAGATGGTCAACACTTCGTACTACAAGAGCGACGCGGTCGACAACGATCTGAAGCAGGCGCTCGAAACCACCGACCGCACGCAGAAGGCCGCGCTCTACACCGACGCGCAGAAGCGCATCTGGGCCGACGCGCCGTGGATCTTCCTCGTCAAGGAGAAGGTCGTGTATGCGCGCAGCAAGCGTCTGTCGGGCGCTTACGTCGCGCCGGACGGCTCGTTCAACTTCGACGAGATCGCGATCAAGTGATGAGCTGACGAGGCGGCACACGTTTCGTCGTGGCCCGCCTCGTTTCACACATTCGCCGCTCATTTGCCGGACTGGTTTCATGCTGAACTTCCTCGTCAAACGTCTGCTAGGCCTGCTGCCGACGCTTTTCATCGTCGCCGTGCTGGTGTTCCTGTTCGTGCATCTGCTGCCGGGCGACCCGGCGCGGCTCGCCGCCGGTCCCGAAGCGGACGAAGCGACCGTCGCGCTGGTGCGCGCCGACCTCGGGCTCGACAAGCCGATGCCGCAGCAGTTCGTCCGTTTCTTCTGGCGCATGGCGCACGTCGACTTCGGTATTTCGACGCGCAGCAAGCGGCCGGTGAGCCAGGAGATCGCGGAGCGCTTTTTCCCGACGCTGTGGCTGACGATCGCGAGCATGGTGTGGGCGGTCGTGATCGGCATGGCGATCGGCATCGCCTCGGCGGTGTGGCGCAACCGCTGGCCGGATCGGCTGGGCATGACGCTCGCGGTGTCGGGCATTTCGTTTCCCGCGTTCGCGCTCGGCATGCTGCTGATGGAGATTTTTTCGGTGCAGTTGGGCTGGCTGCCCATCGTCGGCGACGGTTCGTGGCGCAGCTACGTGCTGCCGTCGCTGACGCTCGGCGCGGCGGTCGCGGCCGTGATGGCGCGCTTCACCCGCGCCTCGTTCGTCGAGGTGCTGCACGAGGACTTCGTGCGCACCGCGCGCGCGAAGGGCGTGCCCGAGCGGCTCGTGATCATCAAGCACTGCCTGCGCAACGCGCTGATTCCCGTCGTCACGATGATGGGTCTGCAGTTCGGCTTTCTGCTAGGCGGCTCGATCGTCGTCGAAGTGGTGTTCAACTGGCCGGGCCTCGGGCGCCTGCTCGTCGATGCGGTGTCGATGCGCGACTATCCGATCATCCAGGCCGAGGTGCTGTTGTTCTCGCTCGAATTCATCATCATCAATCTGATCGTCGACGTGATGTACGCGGTGATCAACCCGACCATCCGTTTCAAGTGAGGCCCGCATGAGCACCACTGCCACCGGGCCGAACGCGGCCAATCCCGCGGTCGCCGAACGCGCGATCCGCACGCCGTGGAGCGAGTTCTGGCGCAAGTTCCGCAAGCAGCATGTCGCGCTGGCCGCCGGCGTGTTCGTGCTGCTCTTGATCGTGATCGCGATCATCGCGCCGCATATCGTGCCGTACGACCCCGAGAACTTCTTCGACTACGACGCGCTGAACGCGGGGCCGTCGGCCGCACACTGGTTCGGCGTCGATTCGCTGGGCCGCGATATTTTCAGCCGCATCCTCGTCGGTTCACGCATTTCGCTCGAAGCGGGCTTTCTGTCCGTTGCGATCGGCGCGGTGATCGGCACGTTTTTCGGTCTGCTTGCCGGTTACTACGAGGGCTGGTGGGATCGCATCACGATGCGCGTGGCCGACGTGCTGTTCGCGTTTCCCGGCATTCTGCTCGCGATCGGCGTGGTCGCGATTCTCGGCAACGGCATGATCAACGTGATCTGCGCGGTCGCGATCTTCAGCATTCCGGCGTTCGCGCGGCTCGTGCGCGGCAATACGCTGATGCTCAAGCAGCTCACCTATATCGAAGCGGCGCGCAGCATCGGCGCGTCGGACTGGACCATCATCGTGCGGCACATTCTGCCGGGGACGATTTCATCGGTCGTCGTGTATCTGACGATGCGTATCGGCACCTCGATCATCACGGCGGCGAGCCTGTCATTTCTCGGCCTGGGCGCGCAGCCGCCGACGCCGGAGTGGGGCGCGATGCTCAACGAAGCGCGCGCCGACATGGTGACCGCGCCACATATCGCGCTGTTTCCGAGCCTCGCTATTTTCCTGACCGTGCTCGCGTTCAACCTGCTCGGCGACGGTCTGCGCGATGCGCTCGATCCGAAGCTGGATCGGCCATGAGCATGAGCAAGCTTCATTCGGATGAGCGCGCACCGCAGATCGGCGGGTTGCCGGCCGGCGCGCTCGGCACGATCGCCGACGTGGACGGCGTCAGCGTCGGTCATTGCACGCTGGCCGAACGCGCGTTGCAAACCGGCGTGACCGTGATCCGGCCGCATCGCGGCGATCCGTTCGTCGACAAGGTGCCGGCCGCCGCGTCGGTGATCAACGGCTTCGGCAAGAGCGTCGGGCTCGTGCAGCTCGACGAGCTCGGCACGCTGGAGACGCCGATCGCGCTGACCAATACGTTCGGCGTCGGTACGGTCGCGCAGGCGCAGATCCGCGCGGCGATTCGCGCGAATCCGCGCATCGGCCGCGAATGGTCGACGGTCAATCCGCTCGTGTTCGAATGCAACGACGGCTACCTGAACGATATTCAGGCGCTCGCCGTGACCGAACAGCATTTCAACGAAGCGTTCGATGCAGCAAGTACCAATGTCGCGAGCGGTGCGCTCGGCGCCGGGCGCGGCATGTCGTGCTTCGATCTCAAGGGCGGCATCGGCACTGCGTCGCGCGTAGTCAGCGCGGCGGGCCGTGACTACACCGTCGGTGCGCTCGTGCTGGCCAACTTCGGCCGTCTGCCGATGTTGACGATCTTCGGCACGCCGCTCGGCCGCGTGCTGGCCGAACGCGCGGCTGCCGCTGATGCAAGCTCCGGCAAACCCGAGCAAGGCTCGATCATCATGATCGTCGCAACCGATGCACCGCTCGACGCGCGCCAGTTGAAACGCCTGTCGTTGCGCGCGGCGGCGGGTCTCGCGCGCACCGGTTCGGTGTACGGTCACGGCAGCGGCGATATCGCGTTGGCGTTTTCGACCGCATACACGGTGCCGCACGGCGCGGACTTCGTCGCGCTGCCGCCGCTCGTCGCCGATCATTGCCTCGACCCGCTGTTTCGCGCCTGCGCCGACAGCGTCGAACAGGCGATCGTCGATGCGTTGTGGAGCGCCGAGTCCGTCACCGGTCGCGATGGCCATCGGCGGCTGTCGCTGCGCGATAGCGTCCCCGACCTTGCCCACCTGCTGAGGAACTCCGCGCGATGAAAGTCCTGGTCTCCACCGACATCGAAGGCATCGCCGGCGTGTTCCATGCCGAGCAGACGCGCGCGGGCAACGGCGAATACGAAGCCGCGCGACGCTGGATGACGCTCGAAGCCAATGCCGCCATCGAAGGCGCGTTCGCCGGCGGCGCGACCGACGTATGGGTCAACGATTCGCACGGCGGCTTTCGCAACCTGCTGCCCGATCTGCTCGATCCGCGCGCGCAGGTCGTGCTCGGCAAGCCGCGCACGCTCGGCATGATGGCCGGACTTGAATACGGCGCAGCGCTGGTCTTCATGATCGGCTATCACGCGAAGGCGCAAACGCGCGGCATCCTCGCGCACACGATCAACAGCTTCGCGTTCGCGCGCGTCGCGTTCAATGGCGTGGAGCTCGGCGAAGCGGGGTTGTACGGCGCGCTCGCTGAAGAATATGGCGCACGTGTCGCGCTTTTATCGGGTGACGACGTGTTCGCCGAGGAAACCGCGCAGCGTTTTCCCGGTGCGCGTTTCGTCGTGACGAAAACTGCGACCGGCCAGGCAAGCGGCGTCACGCAGTCGCCCGCGAGCGTGCGCGAGGCGCTGCAAGCCGCCGCGCGCGACGTGGTGCGCCAGCATATCGAAGCGGGCCGCGCGCCTGCCGCGACGCGCGCGGAGCCGCGAGCAATCGACTGCGAACTGCGCGTGCAAACGAGCGGGCTCGCCGATCTGTTCTGCCAATGGCCGACGCTCACGCGGGTCGATGGCGTGACGTTGCGTTTCAGTGCGGCGTCGGCCGAGCATGCGGTGCGGATGCTGAACTGTCTGTCGGCGATGTCGTTCATGCTGCGCTGAGCCGCCGCTCGCCGAGCCGCTGACAGCTTATCGCGGTGACCTACTGCTGCTGCCGGCTCAACTCGCGCGCCGCGTGATCGATCGCGTCGGCCACGGCCCTGGCGTGCGACACCGGCGCGAGATGGCTCGATGAAACAGGCACTACTTTCGCGCCGATGCGCGCGGCGATCGTCTTCTGCAGTTCGGGCGACACCGCGTGGTCTTTAGTCGTCAGCACGTACCACGATGGTTTGTCTTTCCAGCCGATCTGATCGACCGGTTCGTCGAATGCGCTCGCGGCGATCGGCACCTGCGCGGCGGCGAGCACGCGGGTGACGGTCTCGGGCACGTCGGCGGCGAGGTCGGCGTGATAGCGCGCGCGGTCGATCCACAAGAACCCGTTCGCGTCCTTGCTGATGCTTTGGCCGGCCGGCATCGGCCCGCCGGCCTTCATCACGTCCATCGCCGATTCGTTCAACTGCGGCGCGAGCGCGGCGACATACACGAGCCCGGCAACGTTCGGCGCATTGCCGGCGACCTCGGTGATCACCACGCCGCCCCACGAATGCCCGACCAGCAGCACCGGGCCGTTCTCGCGATCCAGCACGCGGCGGGTCGCGGCGACATCGTCGGCGAGCGACGTCAGCGGGTTCTGTACCGAGCTCACGTGATAGCCCTTTTGCTGCAGCTTCGCGACCACGCCGTTCCAGCTCGATCCGTCGACGAACGCGCCATGCACGAGCACGATGTTGCGCACCGGGCCGCCGAGGGCGGCGGCAGGCGGCGCGCTGGCGGTAGCGGGGGCGGCCGCCGTCTGGGCAAGCACGGACGTACCGACGCCCGCGAAACAGAGGCACAACACAGCGGCGCAAAGCAAACGTTTGGGCAACATGTCGAAGCTCCGCAGCTTGAAAAGTGGACTCCGGCAACATACTCGCGTGCCATCCCCGTGACAATCACAATCCGCGCGCTTAAGTGCGGCGCACAACGAAGGCGGGCGGCTCCGGACGTCAGAGGAATATCGGTCGGGTAAAATTGTCGGTTTTGCCGGACCGGAACGTGCTTTCTGGCCGTGCCATCGGCCACAGCGCTGCCTTCGACGGCGTTCTACGCGCAGCGGCCATACGCAGCGATCTCCACACAGCAGGGCGTAATGAATAGTGCAAAGCAGCAAGAGGGCCTGAAGCGCGGGCTCAAGAATCGTCACATCCAGTTGATCGCGCTGGGTGGCGCGATCGGCACGGGCCTCTTTCTCGGCTCCGCCAGCGTGCTGCAGGCCGCGGGTCCGTCGATGATCCTCGGCTACGCGATCGGCGGCATCATCGCGTTCATGATCATGCGCCAGCTCGGCGAGATGGTCGCCCAGGAGCCGGTCGCCGGCTCGTTCAGCCACTTCGCATACAAGTACTGGGGCGATTTCCCGGGCTTCCTGTCGGGCTGGAACTACTGGGTGCTCTATGTGCTCGTCAGCATGGCCGAGCTGACCGCGGTCGGCACGTACGTGCATTTCTGGTGGCCGGGCGTGCCGACATGGCTGTCGGCGCTGGTGTGCTTCGCGATCATCAACGCTATCAATCTCGCCAACGTAAAGGCCTACGGCGAAACCGAGTTCTGGTTCGCGATCATCAAGGTCGCGGCGGTGATCGGCATGATCGTATTCGGCGGCTATCTGCTGATCAGCGGTCACGGCGGCCCGCAGGCGACGGTCGCGAACCTGTGGAGCCACGGCGGCTTTTTCCCGCACGGCTTTCACGGCCTGTTCATGATGCTCGCGGTGATCATGTTCTCGTTCGGCGGCCTGGAGTTAATTGGCATTACGGCGGCCGAGGCCGCCGAGCCGCAGAAAAGCATCCCGAAGGCCGTGAACCAGGTGATCCTGCGGATCCTGATTTTCTATATCTGCTCGCTCGCGGTGCTGCTGTCGCTGTATCCGTGGAACGAGGTGGCGGCGGGCGGCAGCCCGTTCGTGATGATCTTCTCGCAGATGGGTTCTTCGCTGACCGCCAACGTGCTGAACGTGGTCGTGCTGACCGCGGCGCTGTCTGTGTACAACAGCGGCGTCTACGCGAATAGCCGCATGCTGTACGGTCTCGCCGAACAGGGCAACGCGCCGCGCGCGCTGCTGAAGGTCGACCGGCGCGGCGTGCCGTATCTGGCGATCGGTCTGTCCGCGCTCGCGACGTTCGCATGCGTGATCATCAACTACGTGATCCCGGCCGAAGCGCTCGGTCTGCTGATGTCGCTGGTAGTCGCGGCGCTGGTGCTGAACTGGGCGCTGATCAGCCTCACGCATCTGAAGTCGCGCAAGGCGATGGTGGCCGCGGGCGAGACGCTGGTGTTCCGCTCGTTCTGGTTTCCACTCAGCAACTGGATCTGCCTCGCGTTCATGGCGCTGATTCTCGTGATTCTGGCGCTGACGCCGGGCTTGTCGGCCTCGGTGTGTCTGGTGCCGGCATGGCTCGTGCTAATGTGGGGCGGCTACGTGATCAAGCGGCGTCGCGAGGTGGCGCGCGCTGGCGCCGGGGTTGCGAGCTGATCTTCACGCGCCGAAGTTCCCCGCATAGGTCGCTCCCGTGTGGGCGAGCGCACAGATCGTTTTTTGCGAACCGGTAATCTCTGTCCGGTCGTCCGGCACGAAGCCGGCACGGAGAGACACGATGTTCAACGCAGCTGCCGTACGGACCAAGTCGAACTTCGGCGCGGGTGCCGCGCTCCTTCTGCTGATTGCGGTAGCCTGCCTCGCGCTGCGCATCCTGCACGTCGTCGCGAAGTTTCGTGGCGACGTCCCCGACGCCTTCGGCGATTTCAATTTCTATCTGTACGCGTTCCACGTCGTATTGCATGACCCGGCGCGCCTGTACGACCACGACGCACTGATCGCGTTTTTGCAGGGCATCGGCGCGCGCTCGACCGGCGACGACATCTTCTACGCCTACCCGCCGCAGTTCTCGCTAGCGTTTGCGCCGCTCGCGCTGCTGACGCCGCTCGCCGCGAAAATCGTCTGGGTGAGTGCGTCGATCGTGTTGTTCGCGCTGGCTTTGTATCTCGTCGTCACGATGGCGTACCGCGGCACGGAGCGTAGCGTCAACCTGCTGCTGGTGGCGGTCGCGCTGCTGAGCTTTCCGCTCGTCGAAGACACCTACGACGGCCAGTCGAATGAACTACTGTTCTTCCTGCTGATTGCGACCTTCGCGCTGATCGAGCGTGGCAAAGGCTATGCCGCAGGACTCTTTCTCGGCTTCGCGATCGCGATCAAGCTCACGCCTCTCGCTGTCGCCGGTCTGCTGTTGCTGCGCCGCGAATGGCGCACATTCGTCATGGCGAGCGTGGTTGCGATTGCCTTCACACTGATTACCGGAGCGCGGCTCGGCTTCGACGTTCTGTGGCACTACTTCGTGTCGGACATGCCGCGCCTGAACGGCATGGCAATGGCGATGAGCGGAGGCGGCGCGCCGATGAACAACGCCGTGCGGGGCGCATTGCAGACGCTATCGACGACGCTCGGCATGTCGATGTCCGGTACGTCGATAACGGTCGTCTCGCATGCGTTGGTGCTCGCTGCTTGCCTGTTGTCCGCGTATCTGGTGTTTCGCCGCCATCAGGACAGCCGCATCGATTACGCGCTCGCGTCGATGACGATGCTCGTGGCTTATCCGATCCTCGAGCCGATCCACATGGTGCTCGCGTTGATCCCGTTGCTGATCCTGCTGGGCACCGCATTCGAAGCGCGCGACGGGCAGCTGTCGGCGCTAGGTCCTAGACTGGAGATGTTGCTGGCCGCGGTCGTCGTGGTCTTGCTGTTCTTTGCGGCGCGTTTTGTGTCCTACACGGTCGCGGCGCTGATCATTTACTTGCTCTGTGTTGCAAGGTACTTTCCACCGTCAGAAGTGGGATCGCGAGAGCGGGCTTACCAGCCTGGATGAACGATCCCGGTGTGGCGCGGCTCCTCATAAGGGCTTCGCATGAAGGTGCAATGGGTATCAGAGAATTGCTCGCGGAGCAGGATGCAAAGTTCGTGAGCCTGCGGGCGCGGAGCCTCCATGTTCTTGCGGGGGCTTTTCTGTTTCTTCGGAAGGCGGACATTTTGGGCGGTCGCCCATGTACGGACTGCCTGTCGCACGGTAATTATCTGACTGCTGTCAACTCCGGCAGCGACTTCAGATAGACCAACGACACACCTATGTCCCTGTCCGTATTTGAGATGCACTCAGTGGAGCTGTTCTGCCAGCGGCCACTGGGTGCCTGTTATGTCATCTGTGACGAGTGGCACTATAAAGCGTGCCTTGGCAAGGCAGCAGACCGTCAGAAGGCCAGGGCGGAGACCCGGGAATTTCTCGAGATTGCCGCACTGAATCACAGGAAGTGGGAGGAGGACCGGAAGCTGGTCAGGCGTATCCAGAAGACTGGCTGGCTGTTTTTCCATAGCGCGCGGTACCGTAACCCCGACACCGATGGATGGTGGGTCATCGTTGCTCTTCTCGAAGAGGTTCGCCGGGGCAAACTGCTTGCCATTAGAGGTCCGCGTAATGGCCTGTTTCCGTCACCTTACCGCAGCACGCCGCTGAGGAATCCCGTAGCGAGGACCGGCAGTCATCCGGACGGCGAACCCACTCTGTCCGTCCAGTATGATCCGGCCACCTGGCAAGCCCAGTTAGCCGCTGCGCGCGCAGCCAGGGCGACACCGCCACACATCGAGATACCAAAGGCACTGACCAAGGCGCAGCGGTGGCAGACGCGCAAGGCGCTGATTGCGACGGGCAATGCGGCCATGTCCGGGCGCGTGCGGGCGGCGGCTGAACGGCTCGCACGCAACAATGTCGCGGCGGAGAAGGCCAGACTCTCCGATCATGTCTACGAGCCGTCCGGGCCGGTGCCCGAAGGGTGGGCGAACCGCAGCGGGGATAGGGGATTTCTGGATCAATATCGACTTGATCCGCTTGATCTGAAAATAGAAGGTTCAAATTTCCGGGCGCAGCTATATGAACCCGATCCTGATGTCTTCGGCGGAGAGATGAAGCCCACGCTCGCGTTCAAGGGAACCGAAATGACGAGCCTGAGCGACTGGTCGAACAACTTTAACCAGAGCGTGGATTGGAAATCGCCTTACTATGAGCGTGCCGTAGATATTGGATGGAAGATGCGCCGCACGCAGGCGCCAATTGATATTGCCGGACACTCGCTAGGTGGCGGTCTGTGCTCTGCCGCTTCTTTGGCCAGCGGCAAGGACTGCTGGAGCTTCAACGCCGCCGGTCTGCACCCGAAGACGGTCGAACACTACGGCGGCCAGGCCACGCCATCGAACATCAATGCCAACCATGTGAACGGCGACATTCTGACCGTCGCACAGACGTGGACGCCCCTGCCCGGTGCAGCCGGTACTCCCTATCTCCTTCCCGGCAGCGGCTCGCCCGTGTCGCGGCACTTCATCACGCAGGCAATTGACGGCATCGAGCAGCAGAAGGCGGAGGACATCACCGTACTTGAAACACTGTCATAGCGAGGCTGAAAGCGATGAAAACACTCAGCCGAATCCTTATCGTGCCGGTGCTGTTACTGGCGCTATCTCCTGTGGTTCATGCAATGAAAAAATTTCCCGCCACTGATTTTTTTAGCGGCCCGCAACTCGAACTGGCGCAGGCCATCGAACGCGGCGACATGGAGCAGGTCCGGCGACTGGCACCAACGACCGATCTGAACACGCCGGGACGCAAGAACATGACGATGCTGTTTTTTGCGTTTCAGGAAGCATTGCAGCGCGACCCGCATCGGCTTGCGGTTGCGTCGGAGGTGGTGAGGGCCGGGGCCGATCCTTTGCAGACCGTACCGGATTTTGGTAGTCCCCTCGGAGTGGTGCTCAACAGCTCGCACCCGGAATTCCTGAGCGCGATGCTGGACGGCGGGGTTGACCCCAACACCATGATCGAGGGCCGCAGACCCATCATTTTCTTTGTTGCAAGAGAGTCGACATCCGACTCACTCAAGCTGCTGGTCGAGCGCGGCGCGGATGTGAACCGACGCGATTCGTTGCGCAATTCAGTGCTGTATGAAGCGCTGGCAAATCGCGCACTGGATCAGATTGACTACCTGCTGGATCATGGGGCAAAGCCCAACACCTACAACATTAACGGCGAGTCATTCCCATTAGGGATCTGGGACGACCTTAATACCTTCGCGCCTGATTCACCGGCCTACAGGAAGCTGGTCCGAATTCGGGACCGCATCATCAGCATGGGCGTGAAATGGCCTCCCGAGACTCCGGAACAGATCAACGCACATTGGGGAGCCAATCCTCCGCGCCGGCTCGATGACAGCAAGCTTCCGCTGCCTTGAGGCAGAAACGGAAAGGGCTATTTCAGTTCTTCATGCAGGATCGTGCGCGCCATCGCCCGGAAGCGGTGGCCGGTGATCTTCCGTGCGCGCATCGTAGCCAAGCCGCCGAAGCGCGGCATTGATAGCCGCTTCACTCATCGGGTGCTTGATATCGCGTGCGCTGGGGAACCCGTAGCTTTCCGGCAAAACGGTACTTGAAAATGCATCGCTTGTTGCTCGTTGGCGTGACGAGCAGCAGCCCGCCGCCGTACAGCTTCTGCAGTTTTTCACCCGGCTTCGTGTTACGGATCGTGGCAACGCGCCAAACGGCCCCTGATGGGGGTTGTAATCGCTGGTGAAACCTTGGAGACCACAGCAAACAAAAACCCCGCTCAGCGCTGGCTGTCGGGGCTTCGTGGGAACCGTTGAAACCGGTTGAAGAGTGTTTGTTTGGTGCCCAGGGCCGGAATCGAACCGGCACGCCTTGCGGCGGGGGATTTTGAGTCCCCTGCGTCTACCAATTTCACCACCTGGGCAGATACTGCGGCGCGCTTCAGAAGTTCAGCGCGCGAGGAAGACGCAGATTATGGCCGAAAATCGGTCGACGGGCAAGCCGATTACCTTCACCCGCCGCAGCGCGTGCGCGGCGAGCAGTGCTCAAACCGTGCGCGAGAACCGTGTGAGCGTCTGCTCGCCGAGATAGCGGTCGAATACCATCGCGAGATTGCGCACGAGCATGCGGCCGGCCATCCGCACTTCGAGCTTGCGCGCGCCGAGCGAGATCAGCCCGTCGTCCTCGAATGCACGCAAGCGCGCGAGTTCCGGCGCGAACGTGTCGGCGAAGCGGATGCCGTACGCCGCCTCGAATTCGTCGAAACGCAGTTCGAGGTTGCACATCAGCTGCGTGATCACGTCGCGCCGCAGACGGTCGTCGGCGGAAAGGCGGATGCCGCGCGCGATCGCGAGCCGGCCCGCATCGATCGCGTCGGTGTAGGCGGGCAGCTCTCGCGCGTTCTGCGCGTACACGTCGCCGACCTTGCCGATCGACGAGGCGCCGAAGCCGATCAGATCGCACTCGGCCCGCGTGCTATAGCCCTGGAAATTGCGATGCAGCGTGCGCTGCGCCTGCGCGCGCGCGAGATCGTCGGTGGGCAGCGCGAAGTGATCCATGCCGATGTACACATAACCCTCCTCCGTCAGCCGTTCGACCACTCGTTGCAGCAGCGCGAGCCGCTCCTCGCTCGACGGCAGCGTCGCGGCATCCATCTGCCGCTGCATCTTGAAGAGCTGCGGCATGTGCGCATACGCGAACACCGACAGCCGGTCCGGCGCGAGTTCGAGGATCGTGTCGAGCGTGCGGCTGAAGCTCGCGACCGTTTGATGCGGCAGGCCGTAAATCAGATCGACGCCGATCGAATGAAAACCGTGTGTGCGCGCCGCTTGCATCACCGATGCGGTCATCTCGAACGGCTGGATGCGATTGATCGCCTGTTGCACGCGCGGATCGAAGTCCTGCACGCCGAGGCTCAGCCGGTTGAAGCCGAGATGGCGCAGCAGCGCGATCGTGTCGGGCGACGCCTCGCGCGGATCGACCTCGATCGAATATTCGGCTTGATCGTCGGGCAGCAGATTGAAGTGCTCGCGCGTTGCGGCCATCAACTCGCTCATCTCATGATGCGACAAAAACGTCGGCGTGCCGCCGCCCCAATGCAGTTGCGACACGGGCCGCTGCGTATCGAAACACGCTGCCTGCAAGCCGATTTCGCGTTTGAGCCGCTCCAGGTACGGCCGCGCATGCGCGCGATTTTTCGTCACGACCTTGTTGCAGCCGCAGTAGAAGCACACGGTGTCGCAAAACGGAATATGGAAGTACAGCGACAGATCGATCGGCGCGGCGCCCGGGTCGGCGGCGGGGCGGCGGTAGTCGGCGGTGTCGAACGATTCGCGGAACTGCGGCGCGGTCGGATAGGACGTATACCGGGGACCATTCGCGCTGTAGCGCGCGAGCAGGTCGGGGCGGAACAGGGTGTCGGCTAGGGACATGAGCGGTATCGGACGGTGGGCGGCGCTCGCGGCGTATCGCGTGTGCATGGCCATTCGGTAGTTTTCAGTTTAAGTGCGCGTCTGCGGGCTCCGTTCGTGTAAAAAGGTCGCACAGACACGCAGTGGCACAATGCGGGTCTGGCAACGCGTTGCCAAGGTTTGAGTTCAGGAAAGATGACGTGGATCAAAGGTTGAACAGCGCACGAGTGGACGATCACGCGTGCCGTCCCGATTGCGGCGCGTGCTGTATCGCGCCGTCGATTTCGAGTCCGATTCCGGGCATGCCTAACGGCAAGCCTGCGGGCGTTCGCTGCGTGCAACTCGGTGACGATCTGCGCTGCGCGATCTTCGGCCGGCCGGAGCGGCCCTCATGCTGCTCGGGTCTGCAACCGCAACAAGAGATGTGCGGCGCGAATCGCGGTGAAGCGCTCGCGTGGCTCACGCAACTCGAGGCGCAAACACAACCGGCATCGCATCCATGATGCGCGGCATGCGATAAGCGCCATCATCCACCTCACAGCCAACGCAAGCCGATGTCCGCAAGGGCTTCCACAGGAGATTTCGCATGACCCGACCCGCAGCGCCGGCCCGGCGCCGCTTTCTGCGCGCCGCGCTGACCGGCTGCAGCGTGCTTGGCATCACTGTGTCGCTCGCGGCGTGCGCGAGCCCGACTTTTCCGTTCATGCCGTCGCAATACACGTTCTCGCAGAAGCAGGTGCAGGAGGCCGTGCAGCGCAAATTCCCGTATCAGCGCACGGTGTCGCAGGTGTTCGACGTCGCGCTGAGCAATCCGGTGGTGGGCATGTTGCCCGATGCGAACCGCGTGCAGGTGAAGCTCGACGCGCGTTTCGCGAGCCCGTTCCTGCAAGAGCCGGTCGATGGCGTGTTCACTTTGTCGAGCGAACTTGCCTACGACGCGGCGAGCCGTTCGGTGATCCTCAAGTCGCCAAGTGTCGATAACGTCAGCGTGAGCGGCCAGGCGCAGATGTACACGCAGCAGATCAACGCCGCCGCGGCGCTGCTCGCGACCCAATTGCTGACCAACTATCCGATCTACACGTTCAAGCCCGAGCAACTGCAATTTGCCGGCGTCCATTACGAACCCGGTACAATCACCATCCTTTCAAACGGCATACGCGTGCAGATCGTCGAAAGATGACGTGCACGTGCGGCCACGAGGGCCGCGCATGCCAGTCATGACCGTGCAGGCCCATTTCGTTGCGACAACCAACTGCGATAAGGGGCACGGATGGACTGGCTACTGGCTTGCAAAGCGCTGATTCTCGGCGTGGTCGAGGGTTTGACGGAGTTCCTGCCGGTGTCGAGCACCGGGCATCTGATCGTCGTCGGCAGTCTGATCGATTTTTCCGACGAGCACGCGAAGACCTTCGATGTCGTGATCCAGCTCGGCGCGATTCTCGCCGTGTGCTGGGAGTTTCGCCGCCGCATCGGCAACGTGATCGTGGGTCTGCCGAACCGGCCGGAAGCGCGCCGCTTCGCGCTGAACGTGATCATCGCGACGATTCCGGCGATCGTGCTGGGCCTGCTGTTCGAAAAGTCGATCAAGGAGGCGCTGTTTGCGCCGGTGCCGGTCGCGTTCGCGCTGGTTGCGGGCGGCGTCGTGATCCTGTGGGCGGAGGCGCGTCAGCGTGCGCGCGGCGACGCGGCGGTGCGGGTGCGCAGCATCGACGACCTGAGCCCGCTCGATGCGCTGAAAGTCGGCCTGGCGCAGTGTTTCGCGCTGATTCCGGGGACTTCGCGCTCGGGCTCGACGATCATCGGCGGCATGCTGTTCGGCATCGAGCGCCGTGCCGCGACCGAGTTTTCCTTCTTTCTCGCAATCCCGATCATCTTCGGCGCGACCGCCTACGAGCTGTACAAGGATTGGCATCTGCTCACCACCGACGCGCTTGGCAGCTTCGCGCTCGGCTTCGCGGCCGCGTTCGTCAGTGCGTTCATTTGCATCCGCTGGCTGCTGCGCTACGTCGCGTCGCACGACTTCACGGTGTTCGCGTGGTATCGCATCGGCTTCGGTCTGCTGATCCTGCTGATCGGCTATAGCGGCGGGTTGAGCTGGGCCGATTGAGGTTGGCCGTGCGATGAAAAAAGGTCCGCAAATGCGGACCTTTTTTCGTTGGCTTGCCGTTTCGTCGCTTCACGCGGCGGCGCGCTTGCGGAACACCAGGTCCCACACGCCGTGGCCGAGCCGCAGGCCGCGCCGCTCGAACTTCGTCACCGGACGATAGTCGGGCCGCGGTGCGTAGGTGTCGGCGGTGTTTTCTAGCAGTGGATCGGCGCCGAGCACTTCGAGCATCTGTTCGGCGTAGTTCTGCCAGTCGGTCGCGCAATGCAGATACGCACCGGGCTTCAGGCGCGACACGAGCAGCGCGACGAACTTCGGCTGGATCAGCCGGCGCTTGTGATGACGCGCCTTGTGCCACGGATCGGGGAAGAAGATGTGCACGCCGTCGAGGCTGTCGGGCGCAATCATGTGCTCGAGCACTTCGACCGCGTCGTGCTGGATGATGCGGATGTTCGTCAGCGACTGCTCGCCGATCAGCTTCAGCAGCGCGCCGACGCCGGGCTCGTGGACTTCGACGCCGAGGAAGTCGTCGCCGGGCCGCTGCGCGGCGATCTCCGCGGTGGTCGCGCCCATGCCGAAGCCGATCTCCAGCACGCGCGGCGCTTCGCGGCCGAACACGCCGGTCCAGTCGGGCTGCTGCGGCGTGTAGGGCACGACGAAGCGCGGGCCGAACTCATCGAGCGCGCGGCGCTGGCCGGTCGACACGCGACCCGCGCGCGTGACGAAGCTGCGGATGCGGCGGTGATGAAGCGTGTCTGCCGGCGCCGCACCGGGCGTACCGTCGACGTGGTTCGTCCCGTCGCGGGTGGAGTGGTCTGCGGCGCTGGTGGGAGTCGGGGAGTCGTCCGGGAGACCGGAGTCGTTTGGATCGTGGATCATCGTCGATGCTGCTGCAAGGGTGAGGGCTGCGCGGCTTGCGCGCTGTGCCGGGCCGTTGCCACTACAAAAAAGCCGCCTTCAGGGAGGCGGCTCTTGCTAGCTTCCGCTGAATTCTCAGCAGGAAAGTGGAGCGGGCGATGGGAATCGAACCCACGGCTCTAGCTTGGGAAGCTAGGGTATTACCATTATACGACGCCCGCGGAACTCGCGATTTTACAGGCTTTTGGGCGGTTTGGGCAGGGGTATGGTTCGCGCGCACGAACGGCCGCCTCGTCTTTTCGCGTCGACGGTCAGAACGGCGCGCGTCTTCAGATGGCGTCTGCACCTGCCGTTAACCCGAATGCTGCCCAACATCGTGCGCTTGCGCACCCGCAAGCCGTCACGCTCGCGGCGCTCCCCATCCTGTTCAAGAGACTTTCCCAAGATGCAGTGGTTTTCCAATCTGAAACTGAGCCACAAGCTGGTCGGCTCGTTGATGCTGTGCGCGTTCGTGACGGCCATCGTCGGCACGGTCGGTGTGCTGAAGGTGCGCGAAGTCGCGACGATGCAAACCGAAATGTACGACCGCGAATTCGTGCCGGTGCGCGACGACGGCACCGCCGCGTGGCAGGCGGCCTCGCACTTCCGTCGCCTCTATTCGTACATCCTGAATCCGGAGCCGGCGGGCCGCGCCGATACGGTGCGCCTGAATCACGGCGGTGAAGCGGCGATCCTGGCGGCGTTCGACTACGAGCGCAAGCACGCGACCACGGACGCGCAAAAGCAATTGCTGAGCGACTTCGACGCCGCCTATCCGGCCTATATGAGTTCGGTCGCGAAGGTGATGGCGCTAGCCGACCAGGGCGATCAGACCGGCGCGCTCGCCGAACTCAAATCGACCACCGACCCGCTGCACGTCAAGCTGCGCACGCTGATGATCAAGCTGTCGGACGTGCGCGATGAGTTGGCCAGACAGCGCGTAGCGAACGGCGTCGACATGGTTCGCTCGGTGACGTGGTGGATCGCGAGCTGCGCGGTCGTCGGCGTTGCGATTGCGATCGGCTTGGGGCTGCTGGTGACGCGGGCGGTCGTGCGGCAGATCGGCGGCGAACCGGCCGAAGTCGCGAAGGTCGTCGAGCAGATCGCGGGCGGCGACCTGAGCCAGCGCCTGCACACCGGCGCCGCCGACGAGCGCAGCATCCTGCGCGCGGTCGCACACATGCAGGAGCGTCTGGCGTCGACGATCGGCTCGATCCGCGAGAGCGCCGAGTCGGTCAGCATCGCTTCGCAGCAGATCGCGAGCGGCAACATCGATCTGTCCGCGCGTACCGAAGAGCAGGCCGCTTCGCTCGAACAGACCGCGGCGAGCATGTCGGAGTTGACGCAGACCGTCGGCCGCAACAGCGACAACGCGCGCAACGCGAGCGCGCTCGCGACTCAGGCGGCACAGGTCGTCAACACCGGCAACACGGCGGTCGAGGGCATGGTGCGCACGATCGGCGAGATCAGCGGCAGCTCGACGAAGATCTCGGAGATTACCGGCGTGATCGAGGGCATTGCGTTTCAGACGAATATTCTTGCGTTGAACGCGGCCGTCGAGGCGGCGCGCGCGGGCGAGCAGGGGCGCGGCTTCGCGGTGGTCGCGAGCGAGGTGCGCAATCTGGCGCAGCGTTCGGCTAGCGCGGCGAAGGAGATTAAGGAGATGATCACGACGTCGGTCGCGATCATCGAGGGCGGCACGCAGCAGGCGGCCGAAGTCAGCACGACGATGGCGGATATCAAGGACGCGATTCATCGCGTGTCGGACATCGTCGGCGAGATCGCGACGGCCTCGGAAGAGCAGAACCGCAGCATTCACCAGGTCGGCCAGGCCGTCACGCAGATGGACGAGACCACGCAGCAGAACGCGGCCCTCGTCGAACAGGCCGCGGCGGCCGCGCAATCGCTCGAAGCGCAGGCGCGCAAGATGAAGCAGACGGTGTCGGTGTTCCGGACCGCGGAGAGCCGCGGTTTTGCGGCGGCCGTGTCGAAGCCGGCGCGGGCGTCGACTCAGGCGCCGGCGCGCGTGCGTGTCGACCAGCCGGCGTTGCCGCGACCCGCGGTGGCCGTGCCAGCGCGCGAGCGCGTGGCGGCGACCGCGGCTGCGGAGGGCGACTGAAGTACGTTCTGATCCACGGCTCGCGACCCAGCCTGGCGATCCGAAAATTGACCGCCTGAGGCGGTCGAAGCCGCCACAACGATCAGCAGACACGAAAACGCCGCCGCGTGCGGTCGCAAGCGGCGGCGTCTCCAACGCGCTCAGGTCAGATCACAAAATAAGTCAGTTGGACCGCCGCGCGCGTGACGACCATCTGCAGCACTTGCACGATCACGAACAGCAGGATCGGCGACACATCGATACCGCCGAACTTCGGCAGCACGCGGCGCAGCGGATTCAGAAACGGCGCCGTCAGCTGATACAGAATCGGCATCGCCGGCGAGCGCGGATTGAGCCACGACAGCAGCGCCATCAGGATCGTCATCCAGATGATCAGATTGAGCGCCCATTTGATCGCAGTGAGTACCGCGACGATCAGCAGCGTCGGCACGAGCGTCAGCGGATCGGCACCGGTCATCACGATCATCAGGAGGACGTAGATAATCGCGGCGATCAGCGTCGCGGCCACGCTCGCCCAGTCGATCCTGCGCGTGCTCGGCAGAATGTGCCGCAACGGCAGCACGATCCAGTTGGTCGCTTGCAGCACGGCATTCGAGACCGGGTTGTACGGCGGCAGGCGCACGACCTGTAGCCACGCGCGCAACAGCAGCGCCGCGCCGAACAGCGTGAAAATGGTATTGAGCAGAAAACGGGCGATATCGCCAAACATCTCGTGTCCTTATGCTTCTGATAACGGCCACCGGCGGGCCGCGGGCTGCCGGCGTCGCCCGATCGGTGCGCGCCAGCGGTTTTCTGGATTAACTCGTTAGCCAACCGGAGGTTCGACGCCATTGCGCACCGCCTACCAGTGGTTGTCTGTCCGGCATCACACGGAAATCCGGACCTCGCTGATCAGGATCGTGCCGTTGCCGCCGTCGGTGTAGTTCGGGATATCCGCCAATAGTTGCTCGGACGCGGGCTTGAACACTTCATAGAAGTCGTCCGCGCTATCGAACAGGAAGTGACCCGCTGCCACGTAAGGCGGCGGCGTGCCGGGCGGTCCGGCGTTCAGGCCCGCGTCGACCGACCAGCCTTTCAGCGCCGGCCGGAACAGTTTCGCCGCGAGCGGCATATGGGTCGCGCAGTAGTAGTCCATGTCGAAGCGGCCATTTTCCCGGTACGGGTAGAGGATGCTGACCTTGATCATTGTGCGTTCTCGTCTGTTGATCCCGAGGCGCGGCGCGGGTCGTCGCGTGATTCGCGTCTGCTTCGCCCGGCGCGCCGGACGTCACATTATCACGGCTTACTCAACGCTTGCACCTGCTGCCGCCCGATTCAGCGAGCGGCCCAGCGATTCTTCCACAGCTTCGGAGATCGCTTCAATCGTCGCGGGCGGCGCGGCGCGCCGTCGCGCGAGGTTGACCGCGCGGCGCGTCAGCAGACCGTACAGCGCGGCATGGTCGCCGTCGAAGCTTTCGAGCAGCGCCAGCTGCTTCTCGACGACACCGGTGTCGCCGCGCGATACCGGTCCCGCGAGCGCGTTCGGCAGGCCCTTGTCGCGCGCGGTTTCGATCGTGCCGGCGAGCATCGGCAAGAGAGCGCGCAGCGCGTCGTCTTCGGCAAAGCCGAGCGTGCGCCACAACGCGACGCATTCGGCGAGGCTGCAGAGCGCAAAGCTCGCCGCGTAGTGCGCGGCGGCGTGATACAGCATGCGGCCGCCCGGCGGAATCGACAGCGGATGGCAGCGCAGCGCGAGCGCGAGCGCGGTCAGCGTCTCCTTCAGTTCGCCGTCGGCTTCGATCGTCACCGAACAGCCGGCGATCCGCTCGAGATCGGCGAGCTCGCCGCTAAATAGATACAGCGGATGAAAGCCGCCGATCGCCGCGCCCTGATCGCGCGCCTGCGCCAGTAATTCGACCGGCGATGCGCCGCTGCAGTGCACGAGCGCCTTGCCGGGGTGGCTTGCCGCATCGCCGCCAAAGCGGAGAGTGTGCGCTGTCGTACCGATGCTGTCGTCGGGAACGGCTAAAAAAACGATATCGGCGGCGTCGACGACCCGTTGCGGGTCGGTTGAGGCCGCGCAGTGTGCGATCTGGGCGGCGAGCCGGCGCGCGGAATCGGCCGAGCGGCTCGCCACCGCGGTGACCGGGTAGCCGGCGCGCGCAAACGCGAGCGCGAGACAGCGCGCAAGCCGCCCCGCGCCGATGAAGCCGACGCGCGGCAAGGAAGACTGGGACATGGTCACCTGCTCCCGACGGATCGTGTGAACGGGAAAGCAGCAGTATCTCGCATCCGGCGCAGCGCGAGCGCGATCCGGCCCCTCGGGTCGACACCTGTCGTCGGATGAGTTTGCGGGCGATATGGCGCCAACGGTCGGTCATCGGGTGGCGCGACGCCCATGGGTGTGAAAACTGCTCACAATCGTAGTGACAGGAACAGTGGTCGATGAGCCGGTTTTGACCGTCGTATTTTCGTACTTCGTTCGCAGTCAGAAAATCGGGAGGGTAGCGATGAGTATTTTTTCTTACCGAAAACACTTGCGGTTCCTGACGCACGCCCAGCGCCGTCGCTGGTGGGATCAGAAAAAACGCCTGACGCCGCGCGTGCGGATCAGCGGCGCATACGTGCCGCCCAATGTGTCCCGCGAATTCGTGTACGTGAAGGTCGGCTAGGCGC
This sequence comes from Burkholderia sp. JPY481, assembly GCF_038900515.1. Classification (NCBI taxonomy): domain Bacteria; kingdom Pseudomonadati; phylum Pseudomonadota; class Betaproteobacteria; order Burkholderiales; family Burkholderiaceae; genus Burkholderia; species Burkholderia sp. JPY481. The sequence continues at coordinate 28,415 of NZ_JAYMRT010000027.1, read as the reverse complement.
GCGGTCTTCACAGGTGAGAAAATGCCCGGCTCGAGTCATTGAGCCGGGCATTTTTTATTGGGAAATTCCTCCGGGCTGTCAGGATTGAATCGAATTTGTAATTAAAGTTTACCGATGCGCGAACTCTAGCCCCTCGCGCACGATCAGACCTATGACACGCGGTCCGTCGCTCGCGTGCAACCCCTTGATTCACGGCTCATTTTGCGGTCGTCGCGGCGGCGCGTAGGCGCGCTCGTGCGGCGCCCGGCCAAACGCTTCGGCCCGCCCTTGCAATTTGCAACAAATGCGAACAGTTCGGCCGGGGCTTTTTAGATACATTGATTCCGCAGCATGCGAGGCATGCGCAGTCGGCGACCTTGGCAGGCCGCGCTAGGAGAATAGAAGTGAAAAAGATCGTTCCGTTTGTCGTTGCAGCCGCACTCGGCTTGGGACTAGCCGGGGCTGCTGAGGCAGGTGTTTCCGTCGGTATCGGCCTTGGGGTGCCGATCGCGCCCGCCTATCCGGTCTATGCGGCGCCGCCGCCCGTCTATTACGCGCCGCCGCCTCCGCCGGTGTATGCGCCGCCGGTTGTGGTCGCACCGGCTCCAGTAGTGGTCGGCGGCTATTACGGCTATGGCCACCCTTACTATCGCGGCTACTACCACGGCTACCGTGGCTACTATCGCGGCGGCTACGGACACCCGTACTATCGTCATTAAGAAGCGCGGGCGCGCATGACGCGCGCGGGAACGTCGACGGCGTAACACAGGCTTGTGCCGGGTTACGCCGCTTCTATTTGTATCGCTGGATTTTTGCTTTCCGCAGGGTTCCTCGCAGGCGTCGCGCGCTCCCGCAAGCACCATTCCAAAGCATCGATGAAGCTGGGAGAATGGCTGCTTCGCCACCGCTTCAGGAGAGCTTCGCCGATGCAAGCGCTTCCCGCTCCCACCTTCGATGACGTCCTCGACGCCGCCACGCGTCTCGAAGGCGTCGCGCACCGCACCCCCGTTCTGACGTCGAGCACGTTCGACGAGCGCACTGGCGCGTCGGTGTTCTTCAAGTGCGAAAACTTCCAGCGCATGGGCGCATTCAAGTTCCGCGGTGCGTACAACGCGATTTCGCATTTCGACGCGGAGCAGCGCAAGGCGGGGGTGCTGACCTATTCGTCGGGCAATCACGCGCAGGCGATCGCGCTGTCGGCGTGTCTCGCCGGCATTCACGCGACGATCGTGATGCCGCACGACGCGCCCGAGGCCAAGGTCGCCGCGACCAAAGGCTACGGCGGTGAAGTGATCACGTACGATCGCTACAAGGAAAATCGCGAGGAAATCGGCCGGCGCCTGGCCGAGGAGCGCGGCATGACGCTGATTCCGCCGTACGACCATCCGCACGTGATCGCCGGGCAGGGCACCGCGGTCAAAGAGCTGATCGACGAAACCGGCCCGCTCGACATGTTGTTCGTGTGCCTTGGCGGCGGCGGGCTGATCAGCGGCAGCGCGTTGTCGGCTGCTGCGCTGAGTCCGGCTTGCACGGTGATCGGCATCGAGCCCGAAGCGGGCAACGACGGCCAGCAGTCGCTCGCGCGCGGCGAGATCGTCCATATCGACACGCCGCGCACGATCGCCGATGGCGCCGCCTCGACGCATTTGGGCCATTACACGTTCGCGGTCATCCGTCGGCTGGTCGCGCGAATCGAAACGGTCAGCGACGCGCAACTGATCGAGACGATGCGCTTTTTCGCGCAGCGCATGAAGATCGTCGTCGAACCGACCGGTTGCCTCGCGGCGGCGGCGGTGCTGAATGGCATCGTGCCGGTGAAGGGCAAGCGCGTCGGCGTGGTGGTGAGCGGCGGCAACGTCGATTTGCCGAAGCTCGCGCAGTACCTCGCCTGAGCGACTGACGCCGAGACGCATGAAGAAAAAACGGCTCGCCGATGCGAGCCGTTTTTTTATTCTGGATCGCTTCAGCTTGCCACTTGTGCGGTGCTCTGTACGATCAGGTCGTGATACCCGTTGACGATCACGCTGTACGAGAAATACGCGAACAGCAGCGCCGACAGAACGTGACACGCCCGCAGCAGACCGGCACCCGCGCGCTTGCGTCCGTGGCTGCCAAGGCCGCAGATAAAAAGCGTCCAGCACAGGCCGCCGAGAAAGAAGCCGCCGAGGAAGATCAGAGCAGTCGTCGGGCTCGTTGCGCCGGCTTTCGCGATCAGCGCGCCGCCGACCGCCGCGAACCACAGGATCGCTGAAGGCGACGACACCGCCAGCAGCACGCCACGCAGGAAGCCGCGCCATGGCGACTGATGCGGCGCAGTAGCGTCGCCTTCGCCGGCTACAGCGGGCGCCGTGGCTGGGAACATCGCTTCGCGCCCCATCTTCCAGGTGAGAAAGAGCAGGATCGCCGCGCCGCCGATCCACACGACCCAGCGCACCGATTCGAACTGCAGCAGCGCGGCCATGCCCGCGAGCGCGAGCGCCGCGTAAATGAGATCGCCGACGCACGAGCCGAGGCCGAGCCAGAAGCCCGGCCGGAAGCCGTGCGACAGCGTCAGGGAAATGATCGCGACGTTGACGAGACCGATATCGAGGCACAGCGACAAGGACAGAAAAAAACCGTCCGACATCATTGAAAAAGCGTGCATCCGCGCGAGCGCTCCATCCGTTATTAGTTGTGTTGTTTGGCGCGCGTTTAGAGGCCGAGGCCCAACTCATTCCACAAGCTGTCGATACGCTGCTTGACCGCCTCGTCCATCACGATCGGGCGGCCCCATTCGCGGTCGGTTTCGCCCGGCCACTTGTTGGTCGCGTCGAGCCCCATCTTCGAGCCGAGACCGGCTACCGGCGACGCGAAATCGAGATAGTCGATCGGCGTGCGGTCGACGAGCACCGTGTCGCGCGTCGGATCCACTCGCGTGGTGATCGCCCAGATCACTTCGTTCCAGTCGCGGATATTGACGTCCTCATCGACGACGACGATGAACTTCGTATACATGAACTGCCGCAGGAAGCTCCACACGCCGAACATCACGCGCTTCGCGTGGCCGGGGTAGCTCTTCTTCATCTGCACGATCGCCATGCGGTAGCTGCAGCCTTCGGGCGGCAAATAAAAGTCGGTGATCTCGGTGAATTGCTTCTGCAGCAGCGGCACGAACACTTCGTTCAGCGCGACGCCGAGTACCGCGGGCTCGTCGGGCGGTTTGCCGGTGTACGTGGAGTGATAGATCGCGTCGCGGCGCATCGTGATCCGCTCGACCGTGAAGACGGGGAACCACTCCTGTTCGTTGTAGTAGCCGGTGTGATCGCCGTACGGGCCTTCGAGCGCGTGTTCGTAGGTTGCCGACGCACCCTTCGACGGACGCGGCGGCGCGCCGGCCGGAGCGGGCGAGGGCTCTCCTTCCTGTGGATAGATGAAGCCTTCGAGCACGATCTCTGCGCGCGCGGGCACCTGCAAACCGTCGACGCCCGGCGTGATGCACTTCGCGAGCTCGGTGCGTCCGCCGCGTAGCAGGCCGGCGAACTGGTATTCGGACAGCGTGTCGGGCACCGGCGTGACCGCGCCGAGGGTCGTCGCCGGGTCCGCGCCGAGCACGACGGCCACCGGATACGGCTTGCCGGGATTTTTCAGCGCGAACTCGCGGAAATCGAGCGCGCCGCCGCGATGCGCGAGCCAGCGCATGATCAGTTTGTTGCGCCCGATCAGTTGCTGGCGATAGATACCCAGGTTTTGTCGGCTCTTGTTCGGCCCTTTCGTGACGGTCAGGCCCCAGGTGATCAGCGGCCCGGCATCGCCCGGCCAGCAGGTCTGAATAGGCAATTTGCCGAGGTCGACGTCGTTGCCTTCCCAGACGATTTCCTGGCAGGGCGGCGCGCTGACCGTCTTCGGCGCCATGTCCCACACGGCCTTCGCTAGCGACAGCAGCTTGCCGGCGTCCTTGAGCCCTTTCGGCGGCTCGGGTTCCTTCAGCGCGGAGAGTAGCCGGCCGACATCGCGCAGCGATTCGAGCGCCGCCTGGTCGCCGGCGCCCGCTTCTGCATCGATGCCCATGCCGAGCGCGACGCGGCGCGGCGTGCCGAACAGATTGCCGAGCACCGGGAAGGCGTGGCGCTCGGTGTTCTCGAACAGCAGAGCCGGACCGCCCGCGCGCAACACGCGGTCGCACAGTTCGGTCATTTCGAGATTCGGCGACACGTTTTGCGAAATTCGGCGCAATTCACCGATCGCCTCGAGGCGGCCGGTGAAATCGCGCAAGTCTTTGTATTTCATCTGTGACGGTTCAGGGCCGCATGCACGGCGCATAGGATTGGGGGCGCAGAAGGACCGACGGATGTACGTGTCCGGCGCAAAAAACGATTGTCGATTTTACCTGCGTTAGCTAGCGCACGTAGATCAACCAAATGGTCTATCCGGAACAGCCAGGGTCGGATCGCCTAAAACGCACACAGAACAGGGCTTTCGGCCAACTGAACACTGTTTATAATTACAAATAGTTATAGATATTGCATTCTATAGTGTTGACGATCTATAAAACCGTGCATAGAATCCGACCACATTGGTTGCAGGGCGTTAACCTTTTTACCGTCGCCCCCGGTCCTCAGACGCAACGCGTCACCGTTTTACTTCCCTGCAGGGTAGAACGGCATTATTGAAGTCCCTCACCAGCGTCCACAACGCTGGTTTTTCGCGTGGGAGCCAAGCCCGATGCACATTGAATATGTGTGGGCTGTTTTTGAGATGGCTCCCCGAAACGGTATTTGTTGCCGTTTTCCCGACGTCGCTGCTGCCCAACCAGAGAGCACGCGATGTCTTGACTCTGCGAGCGCGCTGTACCGCCTGATTTGACCCGGCGGAGTTCGCGGATCATGCAAGATGGGAGATCTGAATGAACGCCTGGTTATCGTGGCGTCCTGATGAGCGTATTGCGCAGGTTGTGCGCGGTGCGCTGCGCCGCGGGACGCGACTGAGTCATCACCTGTTCAGCATTGTCGGCGGGATCGCCGTGGTGCTGGCTCTCGCACTATGGCTGATGCCAACCTGGCGCGGCGCGTTGGCTGCGCGTCTGATGCCGGTCATTTCCGCCGCCGTGCAAGCGGGCCCCGCCCGCCTACTGCAAGGCAACCCGTTGCCGGCCATCGGACCGACCAGAAATGCCGGTGCATCCTCCGACGAATCGCTGTCGGCCAATTCGCCGAACTCGCCGAGCCCCGCCGATGGGTCGAGCGACGGCAGCATGACCCTGACCTCGTCGACCACCAGCTTCGACGGCGCGTTCGACAACGCTGGCACGTCGGGCACCAGCACCGTCGCGCTCAATGGCCTCGATCCGCGTACGATGCAGGGCGTCAGCGCGCTCGCGCGTCTGATTCCGCAGCAACGCGTGTCCGCCGATGCGCGCGACGACCGCGTGCTCGTGTCGAGCCACGAGCAGGACCTGGTCGCGTCGTACCTTGCGCGGCGTTATCGCGTCGCTCAGGAGCCCGTCAGCGAGCTCGTGAAGGCCGCGTTCGACACCGGCCGCGAAGTCGGCCTCGATCCGCTGCTGCTGCTCTCGGTGATGGCGATCGAATCGGGCTTCAATCCGTACGCCGAGAGCGGCGTCGGCGCACAGGGCCTGATGCAGGTGATGTCGAAGGTGCATTCGGACAAATTCCAGTATTTCGGCGGCCAGAGCGCTGCGCTCGAACCGCTCGCGAACATCAAGGTCGGCGCACTCGTGCTGAAGGATTGCATCGCGCGCGGCGGCTCGCTGCCGGGTGGCCTCCGACTGTACGTCGGCTCGAGCACGCCGGACGACGGTGGCTACGGCGCGAAGGTGATGGCCGAGCGCGGTCGCCTGCGCGATGTCGCGCGCGGCCGCAAGGTGCCGATCAATGCGCCGCAGGCTCCAGTGCTGACCGCGTCGACGACGCCGGCGCCGGCCGCCTCGACGAGCGGCGGCAATGGCAAGCGCGTCCAGGTGACATTGCAGGCCGGCCACGCGCTGAGCCCGGCGACTCCGGCGGCGCACTCGCAGCCGGCCGATCAGCAGGACGACGCGAGCGCCAATTCGGCGACGCGCCATGTGGCGTCGGCGTCGGAGCTGGGAGCTTGAGTTAGACGTTTGCCAGGCGCATGAATAAAAAAGGACACCCGAGGGTGTCCTTTTTTGCGTCTGGCAGGCCGGTCGCCGGCGGCTCAAAGCCTCACATCAATGCGGCCCGAACAGCTTCGCCAGCCGCTCGACAGCCTCTTCGAGCTTCGGATACGCGGTCGCATACGACAGCCGGATGTAGTCCCTCGGCGCGTGCGTGCCGAAGTCCATGCCCGGTACCAGCACGACGCCGGCATCGTGCAGCATCGCCTTCGTGAGCGCCGCGCTGTCGCCGGCCGCGGGATGCGCGACGCCGCGGCAGTCCGCGTAGACGTAGAACGCGCCGTCGGGCATCACCGGCACCGAGAAGCCGAGCGATTCGAGCGCCGGCGCGATGAAGTCGCGGCGTCGCTTGAATTCGAGGCGCCGCGCTTCGTAGATCGCGATCGTCTCCGGCTCGAAGCAGGCGAGCGCCGCGTGCTGCGCCAGTGCCGACGCGCAGATGAACAGGTTTTGCGCGAGCTTTTCGAACGCGCTGACCATCGCGGGCGGCACGACGAGCCAGCCGAGTCGCCAGCCAGTCATGTTGAAGTACTTGGAGAAGCTGTTGACCGTGACCACGTCGTCGCCGAACGACAGCGCCGACACGGGCTTCGCGTCGTAGCTGAGGCCCTGGTAGATCTCGTCGACGATCGTGAAGCCGGCGCGCGCACGCACGGCCTTGACGATCCGCTCGAGTTCGGCCGGCTCGATCGACGTGCCGGTCGGATTCGACGGCGATGCGAGCAGCACGCCGCGGGTGCGCTCGCCCCACAGGCGTTCGACGTCGTCGGCGGTCAGCTGGAAGCGCTCGGCCGGCCCGCTCGGCACCATCACCGGCTTGCCTTCGGCGGCGATCACGAAATGTCGGTTGCACGGATAGCACGGGTCGGGCATCAGCACTTCGTCGTCGCGATCGACGAGCGCCGCGCACGCGAGCAGCAGCGCCGCCGACGCGCCCGCCGTGACCACGATCCGCGCCGGATCGACGTCGATGCCGTAGAACTCGGCGTAATGCGCGGAAATCGCGTCGCGCAGCTCGTGCACGCCGAGCGCGTTCGTGTATTGCGTGACGCCGCGGCGCAGCGCGCTCGCGGCCGCCTCGATGACCGGCTCGGGCGCGGTGAAATCCGGCTCCCCGATGCCCATGTGAATGATGTCGCGCCCGGCTCGTTCGAGCAGCGCGGCCTCCTTGGCCAGTTCCATCACGTAGAAAGGCTGGATGGCATCGACGCGCGCGGCGAGCCGCACGAGAGGTTCGGTCACGGAGTTCATACGGTCAGATCCAATTCAGAAGCAGGGGACGGCGCCCACGCATCAAATGATGCGCTCATCGAAGCGCGGGGCGGTGTCCTTGCGGGCGCTCGAGGTGCTTCGCCCTGTGCAGTGCGGCGTGGCGGGAACCGATGCGCGGCATAGCCCCGCCCGCACAGCGCTCAGCCCTTGCGAGCCGCCTGCGTTTCGGCGGCGCGCAGTTGCGCCGAGAGCTTGTCGAGTACGCCGTTCACGTACTTGTAGCCATCCGAGCCGCCGAACGTCTTGGTCAGCTCGACCGCTTCGTTGATGACCACGCGATACGGAATGTCGACGTGATTCTTCAGTTCGAACGCGGCGACCAGCAGCACCGCGCGCTCGACCGGCGACAGCTGATCGATCGGACGATCGAGGCACGGCGCGATCGCGGCGGACAATTCCTCGGAATCGCGCATCACGCCATGCAGGATTGCGTCCAGATGCTCGTGGTCGGCCTTGTCGTAACCTTGCGCGCCGCGCAGTTGCGCGTCGATCTCACCGCCGGGCGAGCCCGACAGCAGCCACTGGTAAAGCCCCTGCGTGGCCAGTTCGCGGGAGCGTCGGCGTGCGCTCTTCATGCCTCTTCCTCGTCGTCTTCGTCATCATCTTCGTCGTCATCGCCGCCGAGCTGTTCGAGCGCGACCGCGAGGTTCGCCATTTCGACAGCCACGCGCGCGGCGTCGCGACCCTTCTCGGTCATGCGTGCGACGGCCTGCTCGTCGTTCTCGGTGGTCAGCACCGCGTTCGCGACCGGAATGCCGAAGTCGAGGCCGATGCGCGTGATGCCCGCGCCGCTTTCGTTCGACACGAGTTCGAAGTGGTACGTCTCGCCGCGGATCACCGCGCCGAGCGCGATCAGCGCGTCGAATTGCGCGCTTTCCGCGAGCTTTTGCAGTGCGAGCGGGATTTCCAGCGCGCCTGGCACCGTGACGAGCAGCACGTCTTCGCCGGTCACGCCGAGGCGTTCGAGTTCTTCGATGCAGGAGTCGGCGAGGCCGTTGCAGACGGGTTCGTTAAAGCGCGCCTGGACGATGCCGATGCGCAGTCCGTCGCCGTCGAGATTCGGTTGGTATTGTCCGATTTCCATGTGAATTCCGTAGTGTTTGAGTGGGCGCGAGGCGCGTGAGTGGCCGGATCAGACTTGCGGGGCTTGCGTTTTGCTGCCGGGCATCGGAATGAAGCCCGTCACTTCGAGACCATAACCCGACATGCTGCCGAGCTTGCGTGGGTTCGACAGCACCTGCATCTTGCCGACGCCGAGTTCGCGCAGAATCTGTGCGCCGACGCCGTAAGTCTTAAAGTCGACCGGGCGGCGCTTCAGCGCCTCCGCTTTTTCCTTCGAGTCGAACGCCTTGAAGACGTCGATCAGATGGTCTTTCGAGTCGCCGCAGTTCAGCAGCACGACCACGCCGAGATCGCGTTCCGCGATTTCTTTCATGGCCGCATCCAGCGTCCACGAGTGCGTGGATTCGCCGACTTCGAGCAGATCCAGCACCGACAGCGGTTCGTGCACGCGCACCGGCGTGTCGCGATCGGGCGACGGCGTGCCGCGCACCAGCGCGATATGCGGCTGGCCGCTCGGCTGGTCGAGATACATGACCGCGCGAAACGCGCCGTGCGCGGTTTGCATCGTGCGTTCGCAAATACGCTCGACGATCGATTCCGTGCGGCTGCGATAGTGGATCAGATCGGCGATCGTGCCGGTCTTCAGGCCGTGCTCCTTGCCGAACTCGAGCAGGTCCGGCAGACGCGCCATCGTGCCGTCGTCCTTGATCACTTCGCAGATCACCGCGGCCGGCGTGAGGCCCGCGAGCCTCGTGAAGTCGCAGCCGGCCTCGGTATGGCCGGCGCGCACCAGCACGCCGCCCGGCTGGGCCATGATCGGGAAGATATGGCCGGGCTGCACGATGTGTTCGGCTTTTGCGTCCGGCGCGACCGCGGCGGCGATCGTGCGGGCCCGGTCGGCTGCCGAGATGCCGGTCGTCACGCCTTCGGCCGCTTCGATGCTGACCGTGAACGCCGTGCCGTACTGCGTGCCGTTGCGGTAGGTCATCAGCGGCAGGTTCAGCTGTTTGCAGCGGTCCTGGGTCAGCGTCAGGCAGATCAGGCCGCGGCCGTAGCGAGCCATGAAATTGATCGCTTCCGGAGTGACAAACTCGGCGGCGATCACGAGGTCGCCCTCGTTTTCGCGGTCTTCTTCGTCGACGAGGATCACCATCCGACCGGCTTTCAGTTCGGCGATGATCTCTTGGGTGGAGGCGAGCGTCATGTTGGCGAGTTTTTCGGGAAAGCGCGTATTTTACGCCACGCGCGGGCCCAAGTCGCCTCCGCCAGACGACATAGGCGGTTTGGCCGATTGACGAAGAGCTGGGCGTGCTCGCCATCGCCGCCCCGCTTTACGGATTGCAATAGTGCGGAACGGTACTTGCGGCGCAGCAGGCAGCTTCGTCTCACTACGATCCGGAGACTGCGATGTCGGGGACCGTCGGCTATTGCATCGCTGCAAGGCGTCACGCGCACGCGCAAGGAGCGCGGCCATGAAGCGCGGCGTCACCAATGGGGGCTCGTCGCAGGCGCCCGTCACCGCGCTGCGCGCGAGCGCGTACCGGATTCCGACCGACGCGCCGGAAGCCGACGGCACGTTCGCGTGGGACGCGACCACGCTGGTCGTCGTCGAGGTCGACGCGGGCGGCGGCACCGGCATCGGTTACACGTACAGCGACGCCTGCATCGTCGCGCTGATTCAGGGCGCGCTCGCCACCTGCGTGCTGAATCACGACGGCCTGGACGTCGGCGCCCATTGGCAACGGCTTCAACGCCAGGTGCGCAATCTCGGCCGCGCCGGACTGGCCGCCACCGCCATTTCCGCGATCGACTGCGCGCTGTGGGACCTGAAGGCGAAGCTGCTCGGCGTGCCGCTCGTCGGCGTGCTCGGCGCGCTGCGCCCGACCGTGCCCGTCTACGGCAGCGGCGGCTTCACCACGTACACGAACCAGCGCCTGCAGCAGCAGTTCGCCGGCTGGGTCGCGCAGGACGGCTGCCGGTGGGTCAAGATGAAAATCGGCAGCGAGCCCGACAAGGACCCGGCGCGCGTCGCGGCGGCGCGCGAGGCGATCGGCGGCGCGGGCCTGTTCGTCGACGCCAACGGCGCGTTCACGCCACAGCGGGCGCTGTACTACGCGCAACGCTTCGCCGAGCACGAGGTGAGCTGGTTCGAGGAGCCCGTGTCTTCGGACGACGAAGCGGGCCTGCGCAACGTACGTGAGCACGTGCCGGCCGGCATGGAGATCGCCGCCGGCGAATACGGCTACACGCTCGACGATTTCCGCCACCTGCTCGCGACCGGTGCCGTCGACGTGCTGCAAGCCGACGCGAGCCGTTGCGGCGGCATCACCGGCTTTCTGCAGGCCGCCGCGCTGTGCGACGCGTATCACGTGCCGCTGTCCGCCCACTGCGCGCCGGCGCTGCATCTGCACGTCGCGTGCGCCGCGCCGCGCTTGCGCCATCAGGAGTGGTTCCACGACCACGCCCGGATCGAAGCGATGCTGTTCGACGGCGCGCCGCGTTTACGCGATGGCGAGATGGAGCCGGACCTGTCGCGGCCCGGTTGCGGGCTCGAATTCAAGCAGGGCGACGCCGCGCGCTACCTCATCAAATAAAGCAGGCCGGAACAGGGAAGCTATATCGATGAGCTCTTCAAGCGTACCCGGATTGCTGTACACGGCGGCGGCGGTCGCGGCCGTCGCGACGTTGGCCGCGCGCGGCGCGCGAGGACCCGAGCCGCATCGCGAACCACGCGGCAGCGGCCTGCGACAGCGCGAGCGTCGAGCCCCCGTGACGTTCCGGGCGCGTGTACACACGAGAAAACCCGCTGGCGAGGTCCAGGCACACGTCGAAGCGGCCCGCACCTTCAACCATAGCTCCGCGCTGCTCGCGCTGTCGGTGCTCGCCGACAGCGCGATGGAGCACTACCGCGGCTCGTTCGACAACCCCGCGATGTTCGCGCCGCTCGTCAGCGCGAGTCTGTCGCTCGCCGCGGGTCTGCATGGTGGCGCGGATCGTCGCGGCCAAACGCATCGCGCGCGCCATGCGATCTATCTGGGCGCGGCGGCGACCGGCATCGCCGGCACCGGTTTCCATCTCTACAACGTGATGAAGCGCCCGGGCGGCTGGAGCTGGAACAACCTGTTTCACGCGGCGCCGCTCGGCGCGCCGATCGCGTTGCTGCTGTCGGGCGCGTTCGGTGCCGTCGCCGAACGGCTGCGCGACCAGCCCGCCGCCGACCCGCGACTGCTCGGCATGCCGGCCGGTCAGGCGCTCGGTCTGCTGGTCGCGGCCGGTCTCGTCGGCACCGTGGGGGAGGCCGCGCTGCTGCATTTTCGCGGCGCGTTCCAGCATCGCGCGATGTACGCGCCGGTCAGCATTCCGCCCATCACCGCGGCGCTGCTCGCGCATGCCGCGCTGGCTGCTCCGCGTGAGCGCTGGTACACGCGGCTGTGGTTGCGCATCACGACCGCGCTCGGCTTTGTCGGCGCGGGTTTTCACGCGCGCGGGATCGCGCGTCGCCAGGGCGGCTGGCGCAACTGGAGCCAGAACCTGTTCGACGGGCCGCCGCTGCCTGCGCCGCCGGGCTTTTCCGCGCTGGCGCTCGCCGGACTCGCCGCGCTGCGTCTGCGGGAGACTGAAAAATGACTCACGAACCACGCTCGACCCGAGCCACCCGCTATCCCGGCTACGACGTGCTCGACAAACGCACGACGCCGTCGTGGGACGCTCACACCCGCGCGGTGATCGCCGAACGCCTCGCGACACCGCTCGAGCCGCGCTTTTTCAGCGCCGTCGAATGGCTCGCGGTCACGTCGCTGTGCGCGCGCATCGTGCCGCAAGCGAACGCGCAACCGGTGGTGCCGCTCGCCGCGCTGCTCGACGCGCGCCTCGCCGGCAACAGCAATGACGGCTACCGCGACGCCCGTTTGCCGCCGATGCGCGACGCCTGGCGCATCGGCCTCGCCGCGCTCGATGCCGAATCCCGCGAGCGCGGCGGCCTGCCGTTCGCGAGTCTCGCGCAGGACGCGCAGATCGCGCTGCTCGGCGACATGCAGCGCGGCGAACTGACGAACCCCGCGTGGCGCGGCATGCCGTCGAAGCTGTTTTTCAGCGAGCGCGTGCTGCACGATATCTGTGGGCTCTACTACTCGCATCCGCACGCGTGGAGCGAGATCGGTTTCGGCGGCCCGGCGAATCCGCGCGGCTACGTGCGCATGTACCTGAACCGGCGCGATCCGTGGGAGGCGGTCGAAGCAACGCCCGACACGCACGAAGAGGCCGCCAGGGAGAACCGCCGTGTCCGATGATGCGCAGCAACGGCCGCGCGGCAAGGACGGCCGCGCCCCGGATGTGTTCCAGCGTGGCGGCTGGGTGCCGATGCGCACGTACCCCGACGGCGAGGAGGTCGATTTCGCGATCGTCGGCACCGGCGCCGGAGGTGGCACGCTCGCGTGCCGGTTGGCGGAAAAGGGCTTCAAGGTCGTCGCGTTCGATGCCGGCGCATGGTGGCGTCCGCTCGAGGAGTTCGCGTCGGACGAGGCGCATCAGGAAAAGCTGTTCTGGACCGACGAGCGCATCTGCGACGGCGACAATCCGCTGAAGCTCGGCCACAACAACAGCGGCAAGGCGGTCGGCGGCAGCACGGTCCATTTCGCGATGGTGTCGCTGCGTTTTCGGCCCGAGTGGTTCAAGTCGCGCAGCGTGCTCGGCTATGGCGCCGACTGGCCGCTCGACTGGCGCGAGATGTGGCGCTACTACGGCGAGGTCGAGGAGGCGCTGAAAATCTCCGGACCGGTCAACTATCCTTGGGGCCCGAAGCGGCCGCGCTATCCGTATCGCGCGCATGAGCTGAACGCGGCGGCGCTGGTGCTTGCGCGCGGCGCCGAAGCGCTCGGCATCGACTGGTGCCCGACGCCGCTCGCAACCATCTCCGCGCCGCGCGGCCACGCGCATCCGTGCGTGTACCGCGGCTTTTGCGTGTCGGGCTGCGCGACCAACGCGAAGCAAAGCGCGCTCGTCACGTGGATTCCGCGTGCGCTGCGTGCCGGCGCCGAAGTACGCGATCTGGCGATGGTCGGCCGCGTCGTCACCAACGACGCGGGGCTCGCCACCGGCGTCGAATATCTGCGCGAAGGGCAATGGCGATTCCAGCGCGCGAAGCACGTGGTGGTGGCCGGCTACGCGATCGAAACGCCGCGCCTGTTGCTCATGTCGGCCAACAGCCGCTTTCCGGACGGACTTGCGAACAGCTCGGGACTCGTCGGCAAGAACCTGATGGCGCAGTCGAACCAGGCCGTCTACGGCACCTTCGACGAAGACATCCGCTGGTACAAGGGACCGCCGTCGCTCGCGCTCACCGAGCACTGGAACTACGAAGACAAGGGCAAGGATTTTTTCGGCGGCTACTGCTACATGAGCCAGGGGCCGCTGCCGAACGGCTGGGTCGCGGTGCAGAACGGCCGTGGCTTGTGGGGCGACGCGCTCGGCGCGGAGATGCTCAAGTACAACCACCAGGCGGGGCTGAAGATCGTCGGCGAAATGCTGCCGCAGCAGCGCAACCGCGTGACGCTTGCCAACGAGAAGGACCAGTATGGGCTGCCGATCGCGCGCGTCACCTATTCCTGGTGCGAGAACGACAAGCGGCTCATCGCGCATTCGCTGGACTTCATGGAGCAGGCGCTCGCGGCGGCCGGCGGCAAGGAGATCTGGCGCGAGACCGACGACACCTGCCACCTGAACGGCACCGCGCGCATGGGCGACGATCCGGCGACGAGCGTCGTCGATGCGGACTGCCGCAGCTGGGACATCCGCAACCTGTGGGTGTGCGACGGCTCGGTGTTTCCGACCGTCGGCGGCGTGAATCCTTCGCTGACGATCCAGGCGATCGCGTGCCGCACTGCTGACCGTATCGCGGCGCTCGCCGCGCGCGGCGAGCTATAGCTTTCGCGTCGTTCGCCGGATGGAGGCCTGAATGAAGCGTACCTGGACGGTCATCGGTGTCGATGACGTGGCTCGCAGCTTCGGCTGGTATCAGCAGCTATTCGGTCAGCCGCCGACGCCGCCCGCTCACGACGTACTACGTGATGGTCAGCGCGCTGTCCGCGGTGTGAGGCCTTATCGCCAGTCACACCTACCGCGCACAACATGCTCTACGAGCATCGAAGCTTGACGCAGGTCATGTTCGCGGCGAGAAAACGGGCTCTTTTTCAATGCGCGACATGCATGGTGCGATGCAAAATCCATAGAAAGGCCGGGGTTGTGCGGGTCACCATACCTTGAAGGTATGAAAAAGGACAGGAAAAGTATTGGACGGCCCAAAAGGGCGAGGGGTATAAAAACATCCAATGAACTCACTTCTCGCCGTAGCCGCCATGACCCACGCGACCATCGAACGTATCGAAACCCGCCTCGTCGATCTGCCGACGATCCGCCCTCACAAGCTGTCGGTCGCCACGATGTACGGGCAGACGCTGATGCTGGTCAAGGTGTACTGCAGCGACGGCATCGTCGGGATCGGCGAAGGCACCACGATCGCCGGCATGGCCTACGGCCCGGAAAGCCCCGAGGCGATGAAGCTCGCGATCGACGCCTACTTCGCCCCGGCGATGATCGGCAAGGACGCGACGCAGATCCAGGCGCTGATGGCGCACCTCGGCAAGCTGGTCAAGGTCAATCATTTCTCGAAGAGCGCGCTCGAAACCGCGCTGCTCGACGCGCATGGCAAGCGCCTCGGCGTGCCGGTGAGCGAGTTGCTCGGCGGCCGTCGCCGTGAGCGCCTGCCGGTTGCGTGGACGCTCGCGTCGGGCGATACCGCGAAGGACATCGCCGAAGCCGAGCACATGCTCGACGTACGCCGCCACAAGGTCTTCAAGCTGAAGATCGGCGCGAAGGAACTGAAGACCGACATCAAACACGTCGCCGACATCAAGAAAGCGGTCGGCGAGCGCGCCGCGGTGCGCGTCGACGTGAACATGGCGTGGAGCGAGACCCAGGCCGCCTGGGCGATTCCGGCGCTGGCGGACGCGGGCTGCGATCTGGTCGAGCAGCCGGTTGCATCCGCCGCCGCGCTCGCGCGCCTGATGCGCCGCTTCCCGGTCGCGCTGATGGCCGACGAAGTCCTGCAAGGTCCGGACAGCGCGTTCGAGATCGCGAAGAACGGCGGCGCCGATGTGTTCGCGATCAAGATCGAACAGAGCGGCGGCCTGTTCGCCGCGCAGCGCGTGGCCGCGATCGCCGATGCCGCCGGCATCGAGCTGTACGGCGGCACGATGCTCGAAGGCGCGTTCAGCACGGTGGCGTCGGCGCATCTGTTCGCGAGCTTCGCGAATCTGCAATGGGGCACCGAGCTGTTCGGCCCGCTGCTGATCACCGAAGAAATTCTGACCACGTCGCTCGATTACAGCGACTTCGAACTGACCGTGCCGAACGGCCCGGGTCTCGGCATCGAACTCGACGAGGCGAAGGTCAAGCGATTCACTCGAGACGGGCTGATGAAGGTGACCCGCTAAACCGATTCAGATCAAGAGGAGTCAACGATGCTTTTCCATGTGCGAATGGACGTGAACCTGCCGGTCGACATGCCGGCCGAAGTGGCGAACGAAATCAAGACCCGCGAGAAGGCTTACTCGCAGGAACTCCAGCGTAGCGGCAAGTGGCGTCATATCTGGCGCCTCGTTGGCGAGTACGCAAATTACAGCATCTTCGATGTAGAGAGCAATGCCGAACTTCACGACATTCTGTCCGGTTTGCCTCTGTTCCCGTACATGAAGATTTCGGTGACGCCTCTGTGTCGTCACCCGTCGTCGATTCGGGACGACGACATCTGAGCCCAGGGGCCAGGCGCATTTCAAGGCGAGCGCATCCAAAGCCATCTTTTCCCCCTATACCAACTGGAGACAGTCATCGTGAGCGTCAAAGTATTTGAAACCAAAGAAGTGCAGGATCTGCTGAAAGCCGCTTCCAACGTCGATGCCGGTAACGGCAACGCACGTTTCCAGCAGATCGTCTTCCGTCTGTTGGGCGACCTGTTCAAGGCAATCGATGACCTCGACATCACGCCCGACGAAGTCTGGGCCGGAGTCAACTATCTGAACAAGCTCGGCCAGGACGGCGAAGCGGCGCTGCTCGCAGCCGGCCTCGGTCTCGAGAAGTACCTCGACATCCGCATGGATGCCGAGGACAAGAAGATCGGTCTCGAAGGCGGCACGCCGCGCACGATCGAAGGCCCGCTGTATGTGGCCGGCGCGCCGGTGCGCGACGGCGTGTCGAAGATCGATATCAACGCCGACGAAGACGCGGGCCCGCTCGTGATCCGCGGCACGATCAAGGATCTGGACGGCAAGCCGGTCGCCGGCGCGCTCGTCGAGTGCTGGCACGCGAACTCGAAGGGCTTCTATTCGCACTTCGATCCGACCGGTGCACAGACCGAGTTCAACCTGCGCGGCGCGGTGAAGACCGGCGCCGACGGCAAGTACGAGTTCCGCACGCTGATGCCGGTGGGCTATGGCTGCCCGCCGCACGGCGCGACGCAGCAGCTGCTGAACGTGCTGGGCCGTCACGGCAACCGTCCGGCGCACGTGCACTTCTTCGTGAGCAGCGACGGTCATCGCAAGCTGACCACGCAGTTCAACATCGAAGGCGATCCGCTCATTTGGGACGACTTCGCGTATGCAACGCGCGAAGAGCTGATTCCTCCGGTCGTCGAGAAAACCGGCGGCGCGGCGCTGGGCCTGAAGGCCGATGCGTACAAGGACATCGAGTTCAACTTCACGATCACGCCGCTGGTCCAGGGTAAGGACAACCAGCTCGTCTATCGTCTGCGCGCTTCGGCCGAAGCGTGATCGCACGAGGCGGCGCCGTGGCGACACGGCCGCCGCCTTTCGTTGCCAACGGCCGGCAGTCCTGCCGGCCGGATCAATCCCCTGAAGCGTCGAGGAGTTGACGGTGTCGAGCAAACTTCGTGAGCGCGCAGCGCACGATGTCGCGTCCGTGCTGCCCGAGCGGGCCCACGATCTGGCGCGCCTGCTGATTCTGATCGACGACAGTGAACCGGTCGTCACCGTCGTCGGCAAATACAACCACGGCAAGAGCAGCCTGCTCAACGAGCTGTTGAGCCGCGATGCGTTCGCGGTGTCGGACCGGCGCGAAACGGTGCGCCTGTCCGACAGCGTGCATCAGGGTGTGCGCTGGCTCGACGCGCCGGGACTCGACGCCGACGTCGGCAGTGAAGACGACCGCGAAGCGTTGCGCGCCGCGTGGCTGAAATCCGACATTCGCCTGTTCGTGCACGCCGCGAAAGAGGGCGAGCTCGACGCGAAGGAACTGACGCTGCTGACCGAGCTCGACGCCGACCGCGTCAGGACCGGCCGGCAGACGCTGTTCGTGCTGTCGCAAGTCGACCAGCTCCCCGACGACGCCGCGGTGCAGAACGTCGGCGCAGCGATCGACCGGCAGATGCCCGGCATCGCGTTGAACGCGGTGTCGTCGATGCGCCATCGCAAGGGGCTCGACGGCGGCAAGAAACTGCTGCTTGAAAAGAGCGGCATCCCCGCGCTGCATGCCGCGTTGCGCGCGGAACTCGAGCGTGTGCCGGATGCGCGCGCTCACGAAACCACGCTGCTGATCGGCGAAATCCGCGACGAACTGCAACGGCTGCGCGCGGCACGGCAGACGTCGCTGGACATTCTGCGCACCACGCAGCAACAACAAAAGCAGGCCTTCGATCGGAGCCTCGCGGCCGTCATCGACAAGGTCGGCGGCGACATCGACGCGATGTTGAATGCGCTCGGCACCGATCACGCGAGCGTGCCCGATACCGCGAAAGACGCCTACGCGATCACCGCGGGCAAACTGGAGCGCGCGCATATCCAGATCGCGTACTCGCGCGCGTGCATCGAGATCGATGCGATGCTGGCCGGGCACGGTGTCATCGGTCTGCCGGCGGAGCAGCACACCGCGGCGAAAAGCCTGAACTCGGTGATGATCGCGGTGATGGGCGTGTCGGTGAAGTTCCGCAAGGATCTGCGCCGCATGTTCTGCGAAGCGGCGGGGCGTGAGCGCATGCAGCGCGAATTCACGCACTACTACGAGCTGTCCGCCGACCGCAAGGCGCTGGCCGCGCAGATCGTCGATACGCAAGCGGCGCTCGTCGCATCGGACGACGCGGCGGCCGCGATGCGGATACTGGTGGCGCGCGCATGAAAGCCGACGCGAGCCACGAGCAACGTTTTATCGCCGAGGTCGATGCGTTCGACTTCATCGCCGAGGAAACCGACGCGCTGCTGCATGCGCTGAACGACTGGCTCGCGAAGCTGAGCGCCGATCTGCAAAACGACTGTTTGAAGTGCGACGGCTTGCACGCAAACAGCGCACTGGCCATTCAGGCCGACACGATCAGCACGCTGCTGCGCGACAGCGTGCAAACGTCGATGCAACAGTGGTCGAGCCTCGAAGCGGCCCAGCACCTCGCCGATCATTTCGAGGATCAGGCGTTGCTGCTCGTGTTCGGCAAGTTCAACGCGGGCAAGAGTTCGTTCTGCAATTTCCTCGCCGAGCGCTTCGCCGCGCACGGGCGCAGCGTGCAGTATTTCCATGTGGATGGGGGCCGCGTCGTCGAAACGTCGGAGCCCTTTAGCGAAGGCGCGACCGAAACGACCTCGCGGCTGCAAGGGGTGCGCCTCGGCGCAAAGCTGGTATTGCTCGACACGCCGGGATTGCATTCGGTGACGCCGGAAAACGCCGCATTGACGCAGTGCTTCATCGATAGCGCCGACGGTGTGTTGTGGCTGACCAGCTCCACCTCGCCGGGCCAGGTGCAGGAGCTCGACGAGCTCGGCCGCGAATTGCATCGGAACAAGCCGCTGCTGCCGGTCGTGACTCGTAGCGACGAGTACGAGGAAGACGAAGTCGACGGCGAACTCGTCAAGTGTCTGTGCAACAAGAGCGCGCCGCGTCGCGCGCTGCAGGAGCACGATGTCAGGGTGCGGGCGGCAGACAAGCTCGTGGCGATGGGCGTCGACACGGCGCTGCTGAAACCGCCGGTGTCGGTCTCAGCGCATGTGGCGCGCGAGGCGGGGCAGACCGCGGCGGCCATGAGTGACGCGGGCTTCGAGCGGCTGTATGCCGCGTTGCTCGACATCACCGGACCGGCGCTTGCGTATAAACGGCGCAAGCGGGCCGAGGTGCTGCTGCATCATCTGGAAGAGAACGTGCTCGGCAAGCTGCAAAGCGAGGTGCTACCGTTGCTTGCCGAACTTGGCGAGTCGTCGCAGGCGGCGCTCGAGCGGCTCGAGCAACAGCAGGAGCAGCTTGCCAACGCGGTGTGGCGCGGCATCGTGCCGACGCTGCCCGCGTTGCTCGATGCACATACTACGACGCATGACGTGATCGGGCTGTGCAATGCGCTGTCGCAATCGATATTCGAGCTGTATCGACGCGAGGCAGACAGGCTGCTGGGCGATTATGTGATCGAGCCCGACGCTTCGCTCGCACGCATCGAGCTGGCTGCCGATGCCGGTTTCGACGATATCGTCGTCGAGCGAACGAGTGCAGATGGACCGGTGCGCGAAGTCGCGGGTATCGACTATGGCCGCCTTCACGCCGCGCTAAGCCGCGCGATTCGCGAGTGCGTGCTGAGTCTGTCAGGCCATGCCGCGCAACGGTGCCGCGCGTCGATCACTCGGTTGACCAAGCTCGCGCGGCGTCTTGAAGCGTCGTTAGCGACGCATGAGGAAGGCTTGCTCGATCTGAAGTCGCAGGTGCGGTCGGAATCTGTCTGACGCGCCGTTCAAACGCCCGGCGTCAGCGTGATCGTGAACGATCGCGGGGTCTCACCGTTTTCATCGCGCGGCATCGGATCGGAACGCTTGACCGCCTCGACGGCGGCCTTGTCCCACGCCCGGTCGCCACTCGATCGAACGATCTTGACCGACTCGAGACTGCCTGACGACGTGCAGTGCACTTCGACCACGGTTTCCCGATGCCCCGGCTTGCCATTCCAGACGATGTTGGGCTGCACGCGCTGCCGGACCAGCTCCGCGTAGTCGAATACTTTCGGCGCGGAGGCCGGTTGGCGAGGCGCGCCCGAAGCGAAGTTTTTCAGCGCGGTGATCAGTAACACCGCCGAACGTCTGCTGCTGTCGAGTTCGGCCAGCGTGATCCATTCGCGCGCTTGTTGCGGCGTCTTATCGAACGCCTGGCGGTAAAGGCGCATCGCCTTGCACCACGCTTCAGGCGAAAGCTCGCCTTGGCGGCCACTCGTCAATAGCCCCAGATCATCCGCATCGTCAGGGTTGCGATTCAGCGCGTCCGCGAGCGACGCCGACAGCGCCAGTTGCCCGCGCAGCCGTTGTCCGGGCGTGACTTGCGGCAGCGGCGTGGTTTGCGTCGACTGTTTGATGAGGTTGAACAGCGCTTGCAGCTGCGCCTGCAGTTCCGCGTCGGTTTCCTTGTCCATCGACAGATAGCGCGACGTGATCAGCTGCAGATTCTTCAGGCCGCCGCAATCGGGCGGCGCGTTGTTCAGCGCGTGCGTCGTTAGGCCCATCAACTGTTCACGGTCCTGCTGCGAGATGCGCGCCATGCCGTCAAGCACGCCTAGCGCGCGAGCGAGCGGGGCGGGGCCCGCCGTGGCCGGATTGCTGTCGGACGAAAAGTAATAGCGTTGAATGTCCGGATCGGCTGTCAGTTTCTGCGCCCAGTCCGCGAGCAGCTTCGCTTTGGACGAGTCGGCCGTGATGCCTAAGTGGTTGGCCAGTTCCGCCGCATCGAGCGGTTTGCCGGGCAGAAATGACAACGCGCTCGACAGCATCGAGGGAGCGCTCGCGCCCGACGCAAAAGACGGCAGACGGGTGGCGCTCGCGTTGCTCGCTGGCGTCGCGGCATCGGCGCGCGGCGAACTAAAAACGAGGTTCGACGCGACCGTGGCACCGGCGCCGCTCATGCCGACGATGCAGGTGACGATCAGCGACGCTTTCACCAGGCGGACAGGCCGAGAATTCCAGCAACCGTGCAGGCGCGGCATTTTCATGGTCCTGATCGGATTCGGATCGTGCGCGCGCTGCGCCACGGCTCTGGATTCGCTCAGCGGAGCGATTCGCCCCGAACGTGATTATTTCAACGGTTGATCGCCATCGCGCGGCGCATTGAGCATGCGCTCGACATAGCGCGCAATCAGATCGATCTCCAGATTCACTTTCACGCCATCGCGCAGATGCTTGAGCGCCGTCACCTGCACGGTATGCGGAATCAGATTGATCGAAAACTCGCAGCCGTCGTCGCGATCAGCGACGGAGTTCACGGTCAGGCTCACGCCATTGACCGTAATCGAACCTTTGTACGCGAGATAGCGGCCGATGTCGCGCGGCGCGAGAATGCGCAGCTCGTGCGATTCGCCGACCGGCGCGAAACGCGTGACGGTACCGAGCCCGTCGACGTGTCCGGAGACGATATGTCCGCCGAGCCGGTCATGCGCGCGCAGCGCTTTCTCGAGGTTGACCTCGCCGGTTTCGCCGAGACCGGCGGTGCGGTTCAGGCTTTCGCGCGATACGTCGACTTCGAACGAATGAGCAGTCTTTGCGACCACCGTCATGCAGGCGCCCTGGATCGTGATGCTGTCGCCGAGCTGCACGTCGGCGAGGTCGAGCCCGCCGGCTTCGACGTTCAGGCGTACACCCGCGTCGCCGCCCGTACCGAGCGGCTTGACTGATTCGATGCGGCCCACTGCCGCGACGATTCCTGTAAACATCGTGCTAATCCTTGATCATTGCGAAACGGTGGGGGACACGGCGTCGGTCCCGGGTACGGCTGCCTGTGCGAAGCGCGCGAGAATTCGCAGATCGTCGCCGATCCGCTCGACCGTGTGGAAATTGAGCTTCACGCGGTCTTCGAGCAGGTCGGGCGAGTCCAGATTGAACATGCTCATCGAGTCCATGCCGAGCAGGCTCGGTGCGAGATAGACGAGCAGTTCGTCGACGCAGCCTTCGCGCAGCAGCGAGCCGTTCAGCTTGTAGCCGGCTTCGACGTGCAATTCGTTCACGTTGCGCTCGCCGAGCACGCTCAGCATGCGCGGCAGATCCACCTTGCCGAACGCGTTCGGCAGCGGCACGATCTCGGCGCCGCGCTCGCGCAGCGCAACCGCGCGTTCTTCAAGACGCGCATCGAGTTCGCCGCAGAAGATCAGCGTCGGCGCGCCGGCCAGGATCTGCGCGTCGAGCGGCACGTCGAGCTGGCTGTCGATCAGCACGCGGTGCGGCTGGCGCGGCGTATCGACCGCGCGCACGGTCATGCGCGGATTGTCTTCGCGCACGGTGCCGATGCCGGTCAGGATCGCCGATGCGCGCGCACGCCACGCATGACCGTCGGCGCGCGCGGCCGCGCTCGTGATCCACTGGCTCTCACCTGACGGCAAGCCGGTGCGGCCATCGAGCGATGCCGCCACTTTCATGCGCACCCACGGACGGCCGCGCGTCATCCGCGACACGAAGCCGATGTTCAGCTCGCGCGCTTCGTTCGCGAGCAGCCCGCAGCGCACTTCGATACCGGCTTCGCGCAGCATCGCGAGTCCGCGGCCGGAGACCTGCGGATTGGGATCTTCCATCGCCGCGATCACGCGGCCGATCTGCGCTTCGATCAGCGCGTTCGCGCACGGCGGCGTGCGGCCGAAATGGCTGCACGGTTCGAGCGTCACGTAGGCGGTCGCGCCGCGCAGGTCGTGGCCGCGCGAGCGTGCGTCCTTCAGCGCGCGAATTTCCGCGTGATCCTGGCCGGCAGGCTGCGTGTAGCCTTCGCCGATCACCTCGCCGTTTCTGACGAGCACGCAACCGACGCGCGGATTCGGGTCGGTCGTGTACATGCCGCGCTTCGCGAGCGCGAGCGCGCGTTCCATATGGACGAAATCGGTTTGCGAGAACATCGGTGTCCGTTGTGGTGCGGTGTCTGGGTCGTGCGGGTTGCGGCTTTTGCGTGAGGTCCGGCTTCAGCCCTTCAACGCTGCGAACGCGCCGCGCGCGGCGTCGATCGTCGCGTCGATCACTGCGTCGTCGTGCGCGCTCGACACGAAGCCCGCCTCATACGCGGACGGCGCGAAGTACACGCCGGCGTCGAGCATCTTGTGGAAGAACGCGTTGAAGCGCGGCACGTCGCTCTTCGTGACCTCGGCGAAGCTCGTCGGGATCGACTCGCGGAAGTAGATGCCGAACATGCCGCCGAGCGCATCCGCGGCGAACGGCACGTTTGCTTCGCGGGCGACCTGCGCGAGCCCTTGCGCGAGACGCGTGGTGCGTGCGGCGAGCGTGTCGTAGAAGCCGGGCGCCTGGATCAGCTGCAGCGTTTTCAGGCCGGCCGCGACCGCGATCGGATTGCCCGACAGCGTACCCGCCTGATAGACGCCGCCGAGCGGCGCGAGGTGAGCCATGATGTCGCGCCGTCCGCCGAACGCCGCCGCCGGCATGCCGCCGCCGATCACCTTGCCCAGACACGTGAGGTCCGGCGTGATGCCGTAGAGCTGCTGCGCGCCGCCGAGCGCGACGCGGAAGCCGCACATCACTTCGTCGAAAATCAGCACCGAGCCGTACTCGGTACAGAGGCGGCGCAGCGCCTGCAGGAATTCGGGGGTCGCGCGCACGAGGTTCATGTTGCCCGCAACCGGCTCGACGATCACCGAGGCGATCTCATTGCCGAACGCCTTGAACGCTTCTTCGAGTTCGGCGACGTTGTTGTATTCGAGCACGGTGGTGTGCTTCGCGATATCAACCGGCACGCCCGCCGAGGTCGGATTGCCGAAAGTCAGGAGGCCCGAGCCAGCCTTTACGAGCAGGCTGTCCGCATGGCCGTGATAGCAGCCTTCGAACTTGACGATGCGGCTGCGGTTCGTGAAGCCGCGCGCGAGACGCAGCGCGCTCATCGTCGCCTCGGTGCCGCTCGACACCATGCGCACCTGTTCGATCGACGGCACCAGCTTGCAGATTTCCTCGGCGATCTGGACCTCCGACTCGGTCGGCGCGCCGAACGAGAAGCCATTCACGAGCACGCGCTGCACGGCTTCGAGCACTTCGGGGTGAACGTGGCCGAGGATCATGGGACCCCACGAGCCGATGTAGTCGGTATAGCGCTGGCCGTCCGCATCCCAGAAGTAGGGGCCTTGCGCGCGCTCGATGAAGCGCGGCGTGCCGCCGACGGAACGGAAAGCGCGCACCGGCGAATTCACGCCGCCGGGGATCGTGCGTTGCGCGCGTTCGAAGAGGGTTTCGTTTCTGGACATGGCGATGGCTGGAATAGGGAGCAAGGGTTGCGCAGCGGCGTAAAGGGCCTCGGACGATTCCCGCGGACACTTCGCGCAATGCTGGGATGGATCGAGAAATTGTACCGGACTCGGCGCCGGCGGGCTGTGCGGGCGGGCTGTGCGGGCGGGCGGCCGCGGCGGCGGGTGTTTTCAGGCCCGGCTGCCTGGCGCGGGCAACGCCGGCGGCTTGCGCTTGCCGGTCAATTCGGCCCAGCGCTTCTCCAGCGCGCCTTCGGCGATCGGCTTGATGATCGTGCCCGAGCTTTGCGCATCCCACGTCTGCACCGAGAACGGATGCACGCGCAGCTGATCGCGCGGGATGACCGGCGCGTGATGCGCATCGACGAGCCAGTCGTAGACGAAGTCGATGCACAGCCGGTAGCCGCGTTTGGTCGACGCGTCGGGGACTTCGTACGGCGCGCGCGTCACGTAGCCCGAGCCGAAGATGCCCTTCGGCTCCTGCGCGACGCGATGCAGGAACACGCGATCGCCGGGCAGGATGCCGCGCGCGAAGCCGCAGCCCCATGCGTCGGTCACCGCTTCGCCGGCCGCCACCCGTTTCGCGATGTCGGGCAGCTCGGGCCACGGCCATTTTTTGGGGCTCCAGATCAGCAGGAAGGCGGTCATCGCGGGTTCGAACGGGATCGGGGGAAGGGGATGGATATGCAGGCGGCAGCTTAACCGATTGACGCTGTTTGCGCCGCGCGGCGCTGCTTCGCGCACAGTCAACGGGTTAACCGTCGCGTACAATCGAGCCGGTCAACTGATGGCCGTTCCCGCTTCACCTGTTCCGCTGCCGATGCCGGCGCGGCGTTCCATCCGGATCTCCCATGTCTCACGTCGTCAAACGCCGGCCCGATGGCCGGCTGATTTTGTTGCTCGGCGCGCTGGCCGCGTGCGGGCCGATTTCCATCGACATGTATCTGCCGAGCCTGCCGACCATCGCGCAGGCCTTCGCCGTCGGCACGGGCGCCGCGCAATCGACGCTGACGAGCTTCATGTTCGGCTTTTCGATCGGCATGCTGTTATACGGTCCACTGTCGGATACGTATGGTCGCCGGCCGATCCTGCTCGGCGGCATCGTCATGTATGCGCTCGCGAGCATCGCCTGCGCGCTGTCGATCTCGATCGGCTCGCTGGTCGGCTTTCGCTTCGTGCAGGCGTTGGGCGCGGGGGCGGCGTCGGTGCTGGCTCGTGCGATCGCGCGCGACGCGCACGAGCCCGGCGATGCGGCGCGCGTACTGTCGATGATCGCGATCGTCACGGCGATCGGTCCGCTGCTCGCGCCGCTGATCGGCGGACAGTTGCTGCTGCTGGGCGGCTGGCGCGCCGTATTCGTCGCGCTGACGCTGTTCGGGGCCGTGTGCGCGGTGACCGCATTCCTGAAGGTGCCGGAGACGTGGCCGCGCGAGATGCGCGCGCAGTCGGCGCTGCTGAAGTCGTTCGGCGCGTATGGCACGCTGCTCCGCGATCCGGTCGCGTGGGGGCATATGCTGTGCGGCGGCATGGCGTTCGCGTCGATGTTCGCGTACATCACGGCGACGCCGTTCGTGTACATCGAGCATTTCCACGTGTCCGCGCAGCACTATGGCTTCCTGTTCGCGCTGAATATCGTCGGCATCATGTTCGGCAATTACCTGAACACGCGGTTCGTCGGCCGGCTCGGGCCGGTGCCGATCATCTCGTTCGCGGCGACCGTGAGCTTCGTCGCGTCGCTGTTCGTGTCCGTCGTATCGCTGACGGGGTGGGGCGGCTTGTGGTCGATCGTGTTTGGCCTCTTCTTCGTCGTCAGCGTGGTGGGCGTGTTGTCCGCCAACTGCACGACCGATCTGATGCATCGCTATCCGGTCAACGCAGGTGCCGCGGCGGCCGTGTTCGGCGCGGTGCAGCTCGCGCTGGGCGCGTTGTCGAGCCTCGCAGTCGGGCTGTGGCAGGACGGCACGCCGAAGGGCATGGGTATCGTCGTCGGCGTGGCGGGCTGCCTGTGCTTTGTCGGACGCAGGCTCGTGATGCGCTGGAACGGGACGTCGCCGGTTGCGGCTGTGTAGCGTGTTCTGTTTGGGTATTGAGGTCGAGCACTGCACGGGCGCTGTGAAAACGGCGTGAAAGCCGTATGACGCTCGTGCTGCACGGGCCGCGGGCATTGACCGACGCGTGAGTTCACCGGGCGGGTCTCCGGAAAACACCTGGTGTTGCGCGCGCACCACCGTGCGTCGCGGTTTGCATTGCTATGATGAAGTCACTGTTCCTCGGAGCGGCAATCATGGCGATCAAAGACCTGATGAACGGCGAACGGCAATTTGCCGCATTCGCCGAGGCGCAACGGCTGGCCGACAGCGGCGCTTACTACGATTACACCGACATCGAATATGTCTTGCGCTTTGATCAGGGGTTGACTGATGTATCGGCTTTGCTCGATAGCCAGCTGATGCATCGCGATCTGAATCGTCGTTGTGCCGATGCGCGCGAGAAGCTCGAGATGGCGGATGCATGACGCGCAGTGTGCGGGTTTGCGCTGAATGAAGCACGGCGATGAACCGCTCCGGCAATTTCACTTCTGGAGTGGTTGATGACCGATAGCACGCACGCCCCACGTTTGCCTCACACCCACAATCCCGCCGCGCTGGCGAAACCCGGCGGTCACTACAGTCATGTGGCGGTCGCGAATGGCTTCGTCTTCGTGTCCGGGCAATTGCCGATCAATGCGCAAGGCGAGAAGCTCGCCGATGCGTCATTCGACGCGCAGGCCGAACAGGTTCTGGTCAACTTGAAGGCGGCGCTCGAAAGCGTCGGCAGCAGCGTCGCGCAACTGGTGCAGATGCGCGTGTATGTCGTCGATGTCGAACATTGGGCTAGCTTCAATCAGATCTACGCGCGCTGGGCCGGTGAGGCAAAACCGGCTCGCGCGGTCGTGCCGGTGCCGCAGTTGCACTATGGGTTCAAGATCGAGGTTGAGGCGGTGGGGGTGGTTTAGCGGTTGACGGTGGAAGCGGAATTCCCCAATTTCCAAATGCTTGTCGATGCCTATCTGAACTGGGACTACGATCTGCTTGGGGAAACTATCGCGGACGTCTTGCGCGTCTACCTTGCCGATCTCGATGAGGAGATGCGCCTGGGTGCCGTTGCGGAAATAGAGGAATGGAGCTTCGCGCATCGACAACAGTTGCGAGCGCCGTTGAATCGTTCTTCGAACGAGGGATTTCAATTTTGTTGCACGGCTATACGACTCAATCGTTTCTTGATGAACCAAGCGCGTGTTGAGCAGGTAGCCGGTTTTCAGTTCGCCGTGTGCCGTACAAGCTCGCATTTTCAGAGGCGCGAAAGCAACCCCGTCATCCTCACTGACCTGCGGTTGATCGTACTTGCCGATATCACGTACTAGCTGGGACAGTGCCTTGCCTATACAGCCGCCTGATTGCGGTTACCTTGTACGTTCCGCCCGAAGAGAGCGACATTGATGAAGTTGGGCCCGATCCAATTCGCGAATTTTTCTTTCTGACAATTGTTTGCATAAATTCGGAGCGCGCCGTATTGAGGCTGAGTTTGGGCTCGTCATAAGGTGGTGCGACCTCAGCTAAACGGGAGAGCACCGAATCCATGACGAGCAAACCGGCACCTCACCGCCCGCAGACGCCGCAACCTCCCGTCCTCAAACAACTGGCCTTTGCCTTTCCGTTTCTGCGCAAGGCGCAAGGCAATGCCAGTGCA
>NZ_JAYMRT010000026.1:0-66882 GCF_038900515.1 Burkholderia sp. JPY481 | reverse complement strand
GTTTGCCGGTTTCGGCAAACTGCGCATTCGTTTCGAACGGCGTCTCGACATTCATAGTGCTTTGCTTTCCTTGGCTGCTGCCGTTATCTGCTCGCGCTTCGTTGATGACTTGTGTTAGCGGCTCTAAGCATTTCAACGGTGACCTGGCCAGGGACACGAAGAAAATTCCCCACCAACCCAATCGGATGAATATGAAACACATTCGACGCAGGGAAGTCAGCCAGCCCGGCCTTGACCGCATCCCACCAGACCAGCTTCTCACTCCGCCTCTGTTCCTCGATGTGCTCCGGCTTCGGCCCCGTGCGCTGCTCAATGGCAGCAATCAACTGCTTCCACTTGTCCGGATTCGCCCACTCGCTCTCGTGCTGAATAATCAGCCTCGACATGCGCAGCGCCGTCCATGGGTCGCTCGATGCGTTACGCAGGTCATCGGCCGCCTGCGCGCGGTCACCAGCCAGCTTCAGCGCCTGGTAAATCGATGTCATCAGCGGACTGAGCTTGCCCAGAGAACCCACGTCCGGCACGTCTGCACCGATCGAATAGTCGACAAACCCGTTCGTCGTCGCAAACAACGTATGCGTCGGATCATGCGCGTCGTCCAGCGTCTTGAAGTCCACCCATTTCTGCGCAAACTCCCGCGTTACGGTTCCGCCCGCAAAGCTCTGTTCCCGCACCCAGCCATCAATCGGCTGATGACGGACATCCGCGCTGTCAATCTTCCACCAGCGCCGCTTGTCGCCATCGCTCCCAGCCACTGTCTCGATGTACTGACGATCCGCACTTCCCTTCGCAAGCGCACCTAGTGGAAAGACTTCGATTACACCAGTCTGTGGGGCTTGAGCCCCTTCCTCATCGTGCCGCTTGTACAAGGTCGTCCCACTATCGATCCGCTGAATCGTTGGCTCGCTGGGAAGGACCAACTGCTGCCACGCACTGACATGAGCGCCGTTCTGCCTGATCCAGGCACGCCCAGCGTCGATGAATGACTTGACGCTGTCGTCACAAAAGACTTCGATGTGCACCATCCGGTTGCCGGAAGTCTGCTGGGACAACGAATCGTAGCGCCCAAGATGGCCGATCAGTTCCCCCGCCTTCACCGGGACCACTTCGGACGGGCTAGACAACACGACTACCCGGTCTAGTGAAGAATCTGGCATCACCTCCTTGACTACCGGACCACCGTGTTCTTCCCCAAGAAACATCCATCCGCCCACTGCCGGATGAGCGACGCCACCTGCGGTCCCCGGAAAGGGCGATACACCGCTCGCATCTTTAATCAGCCCCCAGTTGCCATCGCGTTTTCCAACGCTAACCTGCGCCCCGTGCGGGAGGATGCAGCGCACCTTGCCATGCGGCTTTGATACCCGGACTCGCAGCCCCCGCTGATCGGCGGGTGCCGACTGGCCACCTGACCCGATTGCGGGACGGTCCTGCGCATAGGTGGTCACCTCGAAGCGCGGCGCCCAGTACTTCGGTTTGGGAAGATGCGCGTCGTTCTCGTAGTCCGCAAAGTCCTGCAGATGTGCGTACAGGCTGTAAAAGGTCAGTTTCCTGTCTTTGGGAAAACTCCATTGAATGGCGCACCAATGCGAAACCCGTGCTGTACGGTGCACTGATCGCAGGCTGCCCGTTTCGCGCAGGAATTTCACTTATCGGGTAGATGCGATCGACGCGCCATGCCACCACTTCGCCATCCGCGATACAGCGCACCCCGCCCTTCAGATCCAGTGATGCGCCTGCGCCCGCTTCGGTCACGTGTATTCCGCCGTGCCACATGCCTTTGCCGCTGACCGCGTAGGCGCCGGAAGGCTCCCGCCTCAACAGTTGGTGAAACTCATGCTCATCTATAAAGTCTGCAGGCGGCCCATCCGTGCCTTGGGCCTTCTTGCGAAACGGATACGCAAAAGCAAGCAGTTTCACGGGCGTGCTGGGTGGATTCGACGGTCGAGTCATATTTGCCATGATTGTGCTTATTCAGAAAACCCGAAATTCATGTTTCCCTCGACGTCTTGAAGGGGCGCACCGGGCCAGCGTGGGAAGGTGAAATTGCCCTGCGCGGGACCTTCGACATCTAGACCGCCCTTGACCTGGACTTCGCCTGGACTCGCGATCTCGATCTTTCCGTTGGCGATCTTTAGATACGCGCCTGCCC
Organism: Burkholderia sp. JPY481; assembly: GCF_038900515.1. Lineage (NCBI taxonomy): Bacteria > Pseudomonadati > Pseudomonadota > Betaproteobacteria > Burkholderiales > Burkholderiaceae > Burkholderia > Burkholderia sp. JPY481. Next base: position 64,730 of record NZ_JAYMRT010000026.1, on the reverse strand, counting down.
CATCACCCAGCGTGATGCCCTTCGACCCAGTAATGATCACTGCGCCTGTTGACGAGCTGACTGCAACGTTGGTAAGCGCCATCAATTCGAGCGCATCACCCTGAGCTTGAATCTGGACTTTTCCCTTTGCCGCGAACAGCCGGATGCCGAGCTTCGCGGCAAACAACGAAATCGCCTCCCCCGCCGCCGCAGTGATCCTCCTGAGCGCGCCAAAGTCGATTCCTTCACCTGCTGTAACGAACATTTGCTTTGCCGCGGCCAACTGCATATGCTCACCACTCACCAGACCAACGCCTTCAGGTGCGCTCGCCACGATCACCGGCTTCCGTAGTTTTGCGATCTTCTGCTCGACGAGCGAACGTTGCTGATCGACTTCGGCCAGCAACGCCTGCGCGGCTCTTGCTGAATCATTGAGAGAGCGCAGGACTTGCTCCGCTTGCTGGAGCGTTGCGTCCGCGTTAGGCATCGTGAGCTGCTCGCCCGTAGCACCGGGCTGTGCTTCGGCGCTAAGCAACACGCCTTTCGCCGCCCGGGCTGACAGATATCCATCTGTCCTCAGCTCGGCGCCGTGACCCCGCTCCCTCCTCTCCCCATCAACCATATGCCCCAGATTAAGCTCACTAGTCTGAAACGGCGTAGCCAGATGGATATGCTCAACCCCTTCCTTATCCTCCATCCGCAACTCATTCTGCGCCGCGGTCCGAACGATATTGCGAGTGTTGTTGAGGTTATTGACGACATCCGGATGCAAACTGTCGTGCATCGCCCCGATGATCACCGGCCGATCCGGATCCCCAGCGGTAAACACGATCGCCACTTCCGCCCCATCGATCAACGGAAAGTGATGCCCATAACCATCTCCGCTATACGGCTTCGCGAACCGCACCGGTCGGCTCGTTCCACCCGGGCTCCACTGGTCGAGATCGAACGGCAGCACGATCACATACCAACCTTGCTCGGTCAGATACGCATACTTATAGTTGCCAGGCGACGTAACCCGTGCCGGCAAGATCCCATCGATGGCAGGCCGAGAAATCGACGTCATTGAAGTCCGCCACACTCGATCGGACGGGATCCCTTCGAATGTCACCTGATACGCGTGGTCACGAGCGCCCCGTGACTTCACTGAAGTCACGAAGATTCCGTGCCTCGCATCGGCTGGATTCGGATGGATCGACATGACCTCACCAGCCTCGAGCCAGAACGGATTCCCCGTGCCCGTAAAAGCAACCTGAGCGGCCAGATGCGCCTCATGCCGCAACTGGGCAATTCGCTGCCCCTCTTCAGGTGTTTCGTAGTGCTCGCCCCAGTGGTAGTCGACCCCGTTCGTCGTGCTGTCGCCGCGTACTGTGTTCTCCTCGACAAGCAACGACACACCGGCCTGGCGATGGTTATAGTCATGCAGCCGCACCGCTTCGGTCACTCGCCGCGTTCGCCGCTCGAGCGAGGTGATCGCATCCGCGCCGACACTCTCGAGCCCCGAATCGCGCCGCAACGGCACGGTTCGCTGCTTGCGTGCGTACGCATCGAGATCGTCGCCGAATACGATCATCGCGCGGTCTTTCTTCTGATCCCACCGGAACCACATTCCTTCCCGCGCGCAGAGCCTCTGAATGAATCTGAAGGTCGTCTCGTGATACTGCGTGACGTACTCATGGCGCTTGTACTGCCCACGCAACTGAAACACGAAGTCAACCCCGCTGCGATACCCGTAGTGGCGTAACGTATCGGTAATGATTTCCTCGACCGACTGTTTCTGAAACAGCCGGCTCGTCACACCGCGATCGAGGTCGGCGAGTTTCGGTTCCAGCACGACCCGATAGCGCGTTTCATCAACCGAGGTGTCGAACTCGTCGAACTGCGTCACGATGCCGTGAATCGTGTGCGCGGGCGGCCTCGCGCTGAACCGCCCGGCGTTCTCGCCAAACATCTTGCGCAGATAGTCGATATCCGGATCTCCCGGTTCAATGGCGAACCGCGCCGGACGTCCCAGCACCTGATCCATCGGAATACCCGCTACCGGGCTTGTGAATTCGATCTCGTACTTGTACAACTGGCTGACCTGATCGACACCACTGAATTTCAAGACGGAGAACGGCGCGGGATGCGGCGCCAGCTTCAATTCATAAGCCTGCAACGGCGATACCATCGACATGGAATTCCTCTTGAATGCGCAGCGTCACGACGTCGCCGGAGGCAACCGCTAACGACCGCTCCGGCAACTCCCCCGAAAACTCTTGCAAAAAACTCCCGCTCAGTTCTTCGCCTTCGGCATCTGCGACACCAATGACAGACCGATATCCATGCCCTCGACCTGGAAGTGCGGGATGATGAAGAGCTTGATGCGGAAGAAGCCCGGGTTGTCGTCGATGTCTTCGACCGTCACCTTCGCTTCACGCAGCGGGTGCGACGCCTGCAACTCATCACCCGGATCCTTCATCTCGGTCACGAGACCCTTGATCCAGTTGTTGAGCTCGAGTTCCAGCAGCCGTCGATCCTTGGTCGTTCCAATGTTTTCTCGCTGAATCAGCTTCAGGTAATGCGCGATGCGCGATAGCAGGAAGATGTAAGGCAACCGCGCGTTGATGCGGCTATTGGCAGTCGCTTCCCTAGTCTCGTACAGCGCCGGCTTCTGTGTCGAATTCGCCGAGAAGAAACACGCGAAGTCGTGGTTCTTGTAGAACGACAACGGAATAAAGCCGAGATTCGCAAACTCGAACTCGCGCGTTTCCGGAATCAGCACCTCGGTCGGGATTTTCGGCTGCACGCCGGTGCCGAGGTCATATAGGTGGACCGGCAGGTTCTCGACTTTGCCGCCCGCCTGCGGACCACGAATCTGCACGCACCAGCCGTTGTTCACGAAGCTACGGGTCATGTTCGCCGCAAACGCGAACGACGCATTCACCCACAGATAGCGGTCGTGGTCCGGGCCCTTCACCGCTTCCTCGTAGTTGAACGCGCGCACAGGCGTCGTGTCCTTTCCGTAGGGCAGACGACCAAGCACGCGCGGCATCGTCAAGCCGACGTAGCGTGCGTCGTCCGTATCGCGGAAGCTCTTCCACTTGATGTACTCGGCACGATCGAAGTAGTTGCCGATATCCTGGATCGCCGCGACTTCTTCCATTGACTTCTTGCCGAAGAACGCCGCGCCGACCGAGCCGATGAACGGCATGTGCGCCGCCGCCGCGACCTTCGAGATATTGCGCAACAAAGCCACGTCCTGCGGCGAATTCGCAAACTCGAAGTCACTGATCAGCGCGCTGATGGGTTGGCCGCCCGGCGTGTCGTATTCCTCGACATACGTGAGGCGATACAGGCCGCTCTGGATCAGCTCAGGCGTGTCTTCGAAATCACGTTGCAGTGCATCTTTCGACACGTCGAGCACCTCGATACGCGCGTTCTTGCGGAAATCCGTGCGCGACACCAGCATCTTCAAACCACGCCAGCGGCCTTCGAGCGCCTGGAACTCGGGCGTGTGCAGCACAGCATCGAGCTGGCGGCTGATCTGACGATCGAGCTGGCCGATATGAAAATCGAGCAGCGATTTGTCGAGGCGCTCGACCGGCTGGCTCGATTGCGCAACGAGCTCGAGAAACGCGCCTATGCCGCGCGCGATGCGCTCGTCGGCCGACGCCTCGGACAGCATGTCGTTGTCGCGGAACGCCTCGAGCGGGCGCGCCTCTGAAACGGGTTTCAGGTTGATCTTGTTGCACAGCGACGCGTAAACGCTGTCGCTGGCGAAGGACGCGTCCTGAGCGGCATCCAGCACAACGGTCTCGGTCGCGCCCTGACGCGATTCATTCTGTTCCATTTGTATTCCTGTCTGCGTTTTTGCAGCGATGTAGTTCCAAGGCAGCGAAGGACCTTCTTCGCCCCTCCCTCGGCTTCAGGCATGGCCTTCCGGCCGGGTCGCGGCCGTCGCGATTTGCGCGAGCTCGCCGCGCAGCCTGTCCGACAGACGCTTGTCCTTCAGGACCTTTTCGAACTCGCGGCGGAACGTGCCGTTGTCGAGCAGATTCGACTTCAGGTCACGCAGCAGATTGCGCATCGCCAGCAGCGCCTGCAACTCGGGAATCTGACGCGCCACCTGCTCCGGCTCAAAGTCCTTTATCGCGCGGAACGCGAGCTTGACCGGCAACTCGGACCCGTCACCGGCGAGCGTGTTCTCGGCGGCGATCTTCAGGTCCGGGGCGTAATCGGCCAACACGGCGTCGAAGTTGTTCTTGTCGATGTTGACCTTCGTGCGCTCAGCCAGCGGCGCCTGCTCGCGGCCCGCGCTGAAATCACCGGCGACCAGCAGCTTCAGAGGCAGCTCGACCTTCTTCTGGGCGCCGCCCGTGTGCAGGTCCAACGTGATTGAGACGCGACTCTTCGGTATTTCGCGCTGAAAGCTGTCCATACGTATTCCCCATGTAGTCCGATTCGATGCGCCCGCAGATCTCGCACGGTCCGACGCGGCGGCTCCCTTCGCGCGAATATCCGGGAGCGCGAATAAATAGATATACGCGACTCACAACGGATTGCGACGACACCCTTCTTCAAGGCTTCGACGCGCGCGACTTTTTTAATACCACCAATATTAAAGCAGATGTATTGTCGCGACGTCAAAGCCTATTGATAACTCAAAAACAGACAAAATGTGAAAAAGAGTGAAGCAATTCCTGATTCGGAATTATCTGACTACAGCGCCGCTGTCAGCCCATATACTTCCTTGCGCACGTTCAGTGAGGAACCCTCGTCCCGACGGCTGCTCCACGAGTTCAGCGGGAACGAACAATTTCCCGAATTTGTTAATTTAGCTTGCATAGTTTTTAACGCTATCTCAATTAAATATCGCCTCCTCAGGATAAATGCATCCCACATCTCAATATAAAATGTTTGAACTTTTGTGATATTTTTTAATTTTGATATAAATATGGGTATACGATTTCCAAATAAGACGTATAGAATCCGCAATCCCGGAGCAATCCGGATTAAATGACCAACACTCGAGAGACCAAAACACCTATGCGGATCGACAAACCGCTCTGGCACGAGGGCCTCATCCTCACGCAGCAGCACTTCCAGCAGCAGGAACGCTGGGCCGGTTTCGCGCTACAGCAGTTCGCTACCTGCGCGCTCGCCGAGCCGTGGGGCACGCTCGGCGTCGAGGTCGACGAAGAAGCATTGGCGACGGGCCGTCTGAAGATCACGAGGCTCAAGTTGCGCTTCGCGGACGGCACGCCGATCGACACCACGCTTAGCGACGCTCTGCCCGCCGCGCGCGATCTGACAAAGGGCATGGCCGCCGACCTGCAAAGTGTCGTCGTGCTCGCGGCGCTCGCGTTGCCGGATGCGAACGGCAATAACTGCCGGTTTGACGAAACGTCGCTTGCGCGTCCACGCCGCGCGTATCGCGAGTTCGTCAAGGTCGTCGATCTGAACGGCGGCAGCGAAACCGAGATCGCGTCCGAGCGCCACGCAGTGCGCTTGCTGTTCGAATTCGAATCGCATGCAGACGACACGGTCTGCGCGATCGCACGGCTCACGCGCACCACCAGCGGCCAGTTTCAGGTCGATCATCGCTTCGTTCCGCCGTGCCTGACGCTCGGTAGTCACCCTCTGCACCTCGAGCGCATTAATCGTCTGGCCGATATCCTGCAGGCGAAGAGCGTCGTGCTCGGTGCGCGTCGCAACGAACGGCTGGAGCAGGTCGCCGAATATGGTGTCGCCGACGTGCAACTGTTCTGGCTGTTGCACTGCATTCACGCGGCGTGGCCGCAGTTGCGGCTCTATGCGACGCATCCGCGCCGCTCGCCCGAGCAGCTGTACACGACGCTCGCGCAACTCGTGGGCACGTTGATAACGTTCTCGACGCGCGCCCAGCTCGCCGACGTTCCCGCCTACGACCACGCGCGCGCCGACGAGGTGTTCACGAAGCTCGAGGCCACGATCCGCGAATTGCTCGATGCGATCATTCCGTCGCGCGTCGTGTCGATCGGCCTCACGCGCAAGAGCGCGACCACGTGGGCGGGTCAGTTCCTCGAAGAGCGTATCGTCGAAGGCGCGGCCGACTGGTATCTGTCGGTCAGCGCGCCGATGCCGGCGTTCGAGCTCGCCGAGCAGTTCCCGCGTCTGTGCAAGATCGGCGCGCCCGACGACGTCGAGCACATCGTCAACTCGGCGCTGCTCGGCATTCCGCTCAAGGCGGTAGCGCGCGTGCCGGCCGCGATTCCGGTGCGCCTCGATAACCAATACTTCGCGCTCGATGCGGCGAATGCCGCGCACGCGAAGATGCTCGCCGCGCGCGCTTGCCAGATCTATCTGCCGGCGTCGGTGCCCGACGCATCGCTCGAACTTTACGCGGTACTGCGCTGATGAACGCCCTGCCCCGAAACGCCACCAAAGTGGCGTTGCCCGATAGCATGGCCGGCGCGGCCCGGGTCACGCGTGAAGGCATTCGCGATCTGCTGCGAGACACCGCGCTGCTCGTTACGACGCTCACGCCCGGGGGCCACGTGGAACACGCAACCGACTTCCGCAATCGTTGCGGATTGCTGATCGCGAACTTCTCGACGGAACTCGAGCGGCGCGGCTATGCGGACGAAGTCCGCCGCGAAGCGTTGCTCGCGCAATGCGGGCTGCTCGATGAAGTCGCGCTGCGCTATCTGCCGGCAGAGAGCCGAGCGGCGTGGGAACTCAAACCGCTGCAAGTCGAGCTGTTCAACCTGCACGACGCGGGCGAGCGCGTGTTCGAACGGCTCGAGGCTCGCATGCGTGAAGCGTCGCCGCACGTCGACCTGCTCGAATGCTATGCGGCGATTCTGAGCCTCGGCTTCATCGGCCGGTTTGCGCGCGACGGCGAAGCGGAACGTGCGGCGTTGATGACCTCGCTGCATGCGCAGCTGGAAGACCTTCGCCCGGCGCCCGCATGTACCTTCATTGCCGATCGCCCTGATCGCCGTTTGTCCGACTGGTTTTGCCGGCTCTCGCCATGGACAACCGCGGGGCTCGCATCCGTAGTCGCCGCCATCGTCTGGGTGGTGTGGTCGACCGCGCTCGACGCACAGCTAGCGCAACTCGTGGAAACGAAGGTCACCCGGCCGTGAAGTCCGATCTGCGCATCCTGCCTGAGACGCCGGCGCGCACGCCCAAGCGTGCGTATGAGGGGCTTGGTTATCCGTTGCGCGCGATGCTCGTGTTCGCGGCCGCGCTGGCACTCGCGGTGATCTGGTTCGTGCTGCCGGGAGGACGTGGCGTCGCTCCGGTGCTGACGACGGCCGTCGCCTTGCTCGTGTGCGCACTCGTCGGATGGCGCACGATGTGGCTGTCCAGCGCGCGCGAACGCAGCGCGCAAGTGTTGGCCGCGCTCGGCGCCGCGACCGCCGAGATTCCGCCGAAGCTGCGCACCTGTATGCCGCTTGTGCTCGTCACCGGCGACGGTCTGCCGGCTCTGTTCGATCGCAACGACGAGGAGCGCTTCGCACATGTGGGCGACGGCGCTATCTGGTTGCGCGTCGATGATCCGCAGCAGTTGCCGCGTCTCGCGGTGGCGCTCAGGCAGTGGCGCGACGGACGTGCGCCCGATGGCGTCGTGCTGTCGGTGGCGCCCGCGCTGCATGTCGGGCCCGACATGCTCACCCAGAAGCTGCGCGTCGTGCGCCATTGCGTCGCCGATGCCGCCCGCACGCTAGGCACGAGCCTGCCCGGCTATGTCGCGGTCTATCAGCGGCTGACCACACGCCCGCCCGGTTTGTCGATGCCTGCGTGGTACGGGGTGTCGTCGGCGAAGCGAATCGTCGATGCCGAGCGTTTCGAACTCATCGTCCGCGCGGCCGAAGCCGAGACTCAGCGCCTGCCTCGCGACGCGGGCACTGGCACGGCTGCCACCACTGCTACAGGTGCCGCGCGCGCGGCGGCGCTCGCGTCGCTCGTCGGCTGGACGCAGCGCGTCGTGATCGGCACGTTGACCGACCGGATGCATCCCGCCACGCCGTGGGAATTGTTCGGAGCCGGTTGGATCGAATGCGGTCCGGCAAGCGGTTCGGCCGATCCGTGGGAACGCGACGTGCAGAGGCAAACCTGTGTGACACGCGCCATCGTCGGCGCATCGCCGCTGCCGTGGCCGCTGCCGCAACCGCTGATCGAAGCAACCCCGCGGCGCTACTGGAGGTCGCCGCGCCGCATCGCCGGCGCGCATGCGCTGACCCTGCTCGCCTGCGCGGCCGCCGTCGCATCGTGGTCCGCCGCGGAAAACAACGAAGCGCTGCTCGACCGCATCGGCGCCGATCTCGGCCGTTATTCAATGATTTCGGCCGCGCACGACAACGCGAAACGCGACGCACTGCACGCGCTCGTCGTCGATCGCGATCAGCTCGACCGTTACGCGCGCATCGGCGTGCCGTTGCGACTGGCGTTCGGCATGTATCGCGGTGCACAGGTGCTGCCAGCGCTCGACACCGCGATCGCATCGTACGTGCCCCCGCCTGCGCCGCCGGCGGTCGTCATGCTCGACAGCATGTCGCTATTCGACAGCGGCCGCGCTCAGCTGAAGCCTGGCTCGACTCGCGCGATGGTCGGTGCGCTCGAAATGATCAAGGCGTATCCGGACAAGCGGATTCTGGTCGCCGGGCACACCGACAACGTCGGCAATCCGCAGAGCAATCTGAAGTTGTCCACCGCACGCGCGCAAGCCGTGCGCGACTGGCTGATCGACGTGTCGGGAATCGCGCCGACGCAGTTTGCGATTCAGGGCTATGGCGATACGCGGCCGATCGCGAGCAACGCGTCGGACGACGGACGCGCGAAGAACCGGCGTGTCGAAATCACGCTCGTGCCGGACGCTCGCACCACCCAATAACACTACAGTCTTTCGCCCCCGAAGCATCGCGCTTCGGGATTCAGAAGCTCGGGGGCTGCTCCGGGCGGTTTTCGCAGTAGAAAAATCAAGGAGTGGAAGGTATGGCAATTCCGGCCTACATGTGGCTCAAGGACGACGGCGGCGCTGATATCAAGGGTTCGGTGACGGTGCAAGGCCGCGAAGGCAGCGTCGAGCTCGTCGCGTTCGATCACGGCGTGCATATCCCGACCGACGGCAACACCGGCAAGCTGACCGGTACCCGCGTGCACAAACCCATCACGCTGACAAAGGAAACCGACTCGTCGACGCCGTACTTGTACAAGGCGGTCACGAGCGGTCAGACGCTGAAGTCGGTCGAGATCAGGTGGTACAAGATCGACGACGCCGGCAAGGAGAAGGAATACTTCAACACGAAGCTCGACAACGTGAAGATCGTCGCGGTCAAGCCCAAGATGTTCGACATCAAGAACCCAGACTACGAGAAGCACAACCACCTGGAAGACGTCGAGCTGCGTTACGAGACGATCACGTGGTCGTACAAGGACGGCAACATCATCCACAAAGATACCTGGAACGAGCGTTCCTGATTTCCGCGTGATATGCGAGACCAGCGCGTCGACGCGCCCTTACCGGTCCGCGGGGCGGGCTGGTCCTTTTTCATCGGCGAGTGCACCGCGTGCTCGCCGCTTCCCTCCGTGACCGGACTGCCGACATGAGCTTGCGCGACGACCGAAGAAGCGCCTTTGGGGACACCACTCAGCTGCTGCGCCGACTGAACCCACACTGCGCGCAGGCGCTCGAAGCGGCCGCCAGTCTTTGCCAGACGCGGCTGGCTGACGAGATCACAGTCGAGCACTGGCTGCTGAAGCTGATCGAAGCCGGCGACGGCGACATCCCCGCTATCGTGCGGCATTACACGATCGACATCGGCGCGCTGTGGGATGCGCTGCTCGGTGCAATCGATCGTCTGCCGCGCAATCTGCGCGGCAAGCCCGCGCTGTCGCCGCAGCTAGCGGCACTGCTTGCGGATGCATGGTTTCACGCGTCTTCGGAGAGCGACCGCGCGCGAATCCGCTCCGGAAATCTGTTGCAGGCGATCGTCGATACGCCCCATATACTGCGCGCGCAGCATGCGTGGCCATTGCTTGCCGTCAGCAGCGCGCAAATTGAGCGTTTGCTGCCGCGAATTGCGCATCAGTCGTGTGAAAGTGACATCGAAATCGAAAGCGGAAGCGAAGATGACGAACGGCAACCCAAGCGGCCGCAACCTTCGGCGACCGCCTCGGTGGCGAACGTCGTCTCTCGCACAACGGAGGCAACACCTGCCAGCGCCGACGCCCTCGCCCGCTTCGCGCTCGATCTGACCGACAAGGCGCGCCGCGGCGACATCGATCCGGTATTCGGGCGCGACCGCGAGATCCAGCAGATGGTCGACGTGCTCGCGCGCCGTCGCAAGAACAATCCGATTCTCGTCGGTGAGCCGGGTGTCGGCAAGACCGCGCTCGTCGAAGGGCTCGCGTTGCGAGTCGTCGATGGCAGTGTGCCGAACGTGATCCGCGACGTGCGCATCCTCACGCTCGATCTCGGCTTGCTGCAAGCGGGCGCCGGCGTAAAGGGCGAATTCGAGCAACGCCTGAAGAACGTGATCGACGAGGTTCAGGCTTCGGCCGTGCCGATCCTGCTGTTCATCGACGAAGCTCACACGCTGATCGGCGCCGGCAATGCCGCGGGCGGCGCCGACGCCGCGAACCTGCTGAAGCCCGCGCTCGCGCGCGGCGAATTGCGCACGATCGCGGCGACCACTTGGTCCGAATACAAGCAATTCTTCGAGCGCGACGCCGCGCTGGAACGCCGCTTCCAGATCATCAAAGTCGACGAACCCGACGACGACGCGGCCTGCCTGATGCTACGCGGTCTGAAAGCCCGCTACGCCCAGTACCATCACGTGCACATTCGCGACGAAGCACTGATCGCCGCGGTCAAGCTGTCGCGTCGCTACATACCCGCACGGCAGTTGCCGGACAAGGCCGTCGATCTGATCGACACCGCCGCTGCGCGCGTGCGCATGGGGCTCGACGCACCGCCGGCCGAGTTGCAACGCGCGCGTGCCGTTGCCGCCGCGCTGCAGCTCGAACACGCGACGCTCGCAGACGACGAACGCGCCGGCATCGACGACGGCGAAGCACGCCGCGGCGCGCTGGGCGCCGCGCTCGCGAACGCGAAGACCGAACGCGCGGCGCTGCAGGCACGCTACGAACAGGAACTCGAGCTCGTCCAAACGCTGCATCGCCAACGCGATAGCGACGCTGTCACGCGAGATCCCACCGCGTTCGCGCAGGCACGTCGCGCACTCACGACCGCACAAGGCAAGGCCCCGTTGATCTTTGCGGACGTCGACGCCCGGGCGATCGCACGTGTCGTCTCTGAATGGACCGGTGTGCCGGTTGGCAGCCTCGTCGAAGACGAACTGCAAAGCCTGCTGACGCTGGAAACGCAGCTCGCGACACGCGTCGTCGCGCAGCACGACGCACTCGCCGCGCTGTCCGAAAGCCTGCGCACCGCCAAGGCGGGGCTCAAGAATGAACATGCGCCGCTCGGCGTGTTTCTGCTTGTTGGGCCATCGGGCGTCGGCAAGACCGAAACTGCGCTCGCGCTCGCCGATCTGCTGTTCGGCGGTGAAGCCGCGCTGACGACGATCAATATGTCTGAGTATCAGGAGTCGCACACGGTCTCACAACTGAAGGGCTCGCCGCCCGGCTATGTCGGCTATGGACGCGGCGGCATTCTGACGGAGGCGGTGAGGCAGCGTCCGTATAGTGTCGTGCTGCTGGACGAAGTCGAAAAAGCGCACCGCGATGTACTCGACATGTTTTATCAGGTGTTCGATCGCGGCATGATGCGCGACGGGGAGGGGCGCGAGATCGACTTTCGCAACTGCGTGATCCTGATGACGTCCAATCTCGGCAGTGCGCAAATCGATGAGACGACCGCGGAAAACCCCGGCGTCTCGCACAACGAACTGCTCGAAGCGATTCATCCGCAGCTCGTCGGCCACTTTCAACCGGCGCTGCTCGCGCGCTTCCAGACGCTCGTGTATCGCCCTCTCGATGCGAGCGCGCTGGCCTCGATCGTGCGCCTGAAGCTCGCTAAAGTCGCGCAGCGTCTACACCGCCAGCACGGCGTCGAACTGAGCTGCGACGAAGCGCTGATCGATGCGATGGCCGAGCTGTGTCTCGCGCGCGATTCGGGCGCGCGCAATGTCGATGCGTTCCTGAATCAGCGCATTCTGCCGACGGTATCGCGCGAACTGCTCGCGCGGATGGCATGCGGAATCGCTCCCGCCAGGATCTTGCTGACCGGTTCCCCCGAAGGCAATCTGACGATCGATATTGTCGATCGCGAAGAAGCCGTTGCTGAGCATTCAGCGCACGGCTGACGGTGCGCCACTCGATGCCAGCTGGGCCGTCCCTCTACGACATGCTGCTCGGCCAGATCGGCGGCAAGCCGCTCGACGCCTACGACGACCGCACGCTCGAATGCCTGAGCGTGCAGCAGAACGTGCAGCGCATTCTGAACACGCGCGCGGGCGCGTTGAAGCACCTGCCCGACTACGGTCTGCCGGACATGACGAACATCTACAAGGCGTTGCCGTCGTCGGCGCACGCGCTGAAGCAGCAGATGGAAGCGACACTGCTTAAATACGAACCCCGTATTCGCGCTATCGACATCGACATCCTCGAGAACGATGATCCGGGCGTGCTGGTCAGTTTCGAAATGACGTGTCATTTGAAGAAGGCCGGGCTCGTGCGCTTCGGCACGTATTTCGAGCCGCCAGGGCGGCTGCATGTACGACGGCGGATGCGGGGGCGCGGGTAATCAATGCTACGCGCATCCGATTGAGACATTTGTTCACAACTACTAGGCGGACAACTCGCTATAGTGGGGAAGGTCGATCACGGGTCCGATCGACCTTCCCCGGACAGGCATTGAGTCGGTCCTTCGGCAGCCTCGATCGCGCTTCGCGTTCGAGGCTTTTTTCTTGTCTTTTCTCATGCCGATGTGGCAGTGCGTCGTCGAGCGCCCGCTATTTCAAATGGGCAAAAAAAATCCCGCACAGGGGGAGCGGGATTAAGACAACAGGACGCTGAGGAGACGGGCACGTCCTGCCTGGGACCCACACGCACCGCAGAGATACGCGCGGTTATCTCTTATTTCCACGCTTGCCACGGCCTCAGGCCGCCTTGCGCGCGAGGAGGCCATCACCCATCACGCTCACCACATCGTCAACGACCCGAGTGGCGGCCGCGAATCCAGCCGCCAGTACTTCCCACAAATCGGTCGCCGAACGACCGGGCAGCGGACCGACGCGAAAAGCAGTCGACCACTCGCCGCCGATCAGCCGCGTCTTCAACGTAACGTTCGCCACGTACGTACGCCGCGCAGTGACACCGCCGACATGTGAACACGTATGCGTTGCGTGCAACGCGTTGACCACGATGTCGAATCCACGATAACGATAGGTTTGCTCCATACTCTTCTCCGTCTTCAGCCATTTCTACACAACAGCATTTCGCCATGTGTCGATGCTGCATCATTCTCGACTCGCAATTGTGAAAAATTGTCAGATCTTCGGCGGTTTTCGGTTAGGGCTTTCCCTGTTTTCGGCGTGCCAATTCCTGCGTCACACATGCGCAATAGTGATCTCATCGGACGACAAAAGCGGATTACAAGTGGATAACGCTAATTCAGATCCAATTGAGTAGACCGTGACGAATCAAGCCATGCGAAAGATCTCGAAATAAAAAAGCTATATCCCAAAATAAAGACCGGAACTCGCACGGCGCTTCAGTGGTCCGAACACTATCATTGCCATCGTGGGCACCCTTCTGGCGGGCCTAGCCCCAACCGGTTCGCCGTCATCCGCTTGTGGTTCGATAAAGTACTTTGCGTCTGATCTCATCGTCCGTGGAGTTTGAATAAAGCGTCTGTAGCGGCACGTCGCTCTATCGCCAGCGGCAACGTTCGTGTCATTGCAGACCGTAGTTGGTTTATCGGATTGAATGAGCCTGAATAAGGAATTGCTGGTGAAACATCTCGCTGGTTCAATATCGCAATCGTGGCGACTTTCTCTGCCTGCCTGTCTTATGCCTCGTCGCGTAAGTCACCTCGCTGCGACGATGATCACGCGTTCGCGCCGCCGCGAAGCGTGGGAGCGTGCACGATGAGCGTCTTCCAGATTGCCGGCGCGCTGTTCGCCATCGTCGCGCTGTTCGGCGTGCTCAACTATCGGTTCATCAGGTTGCCCGACACGCTCGGCATCACCGCAGTCGGTCTCGTCGTCTGCGTCGGCATCTCGGCGCTCGGCTTCTACTATCCGGCGATGGCGATCGCCGCGCGCAAGATCGTCGTGCAGATCGATTTCGCCGACATCGTGTTTCACGGCCTGCTAAGCCTGCTGCTGTTCGCCGGCGCACTGCACGTCGATCTGTCGAAGATGCGCACGCAGCGGCGCGCGGTGCTGATGCTCGCGACGATCGGCGTATTGATTTCCATCGCGGTGGTCGGCTTCGGCTTTTACTACGCGGCGCAATGGCTCGGCCAACCGGTCAGCCTGCTGTGGTGCCTCGCGTTCGGCGCGCTGATCTCGCCGACCGATCCGATCGCGGTGCTCAGCGTGCTCAAGCGCGCCGCGGCGCCCGAAAGCCTCGAAACCAAGATCACCGGCGAATCGCTGTTCAACGACGGCACGGCCGTCGTCGCGTTCGTCACGCTGGTCGGACTCGCGACCGGTGCGAACGAGTTTTCCGCGGGCGCGATCGCATTCGATCTACTGCGCGAAGTCGCCGGCGCGCTCGTGCTCGGCGCGGCGCTCGGCTTCGGCGCGTCGCTGCTGCTGCGAGGCATCGACAGCTATCCAGTCGAGATCCTGATCACGCTCGCGCTCGCGACCGGCGGCTATAGTCTCGCCGAAGCGTTGCACGTGTCGGCGCCTCTGGCGGTCGTGATCATGGGGCTCGTGATCGGCAATCACGGCGCGTCGACATCGATGTCGGAGAAGACGCGCGAGCATCTGTTCAATTTCTGGGACCTGCTCGACGAGTTGCTCAATCTCGTGCTGTTCGGGCTGATCGGGCTCGAAATCATTGCGCTGTCGCTGCGCTTCGAGATCGTTTGGCTCGGGCTCGCGGCGATCCCGGTCGTGCTGTTCGCGCGCGGCGTCAGCGTCGCGATTCCGCTGCTCGCGCTGCAGAAGTTCCGGCGGCTCAGTCCGCATTCGGCTGTGGTACTGACGTGGGGCGGTTTGCGCGGCGGCATCTCGATTGCACTCGCGCTGTCGCTGCCCGAGTTTCACGGACGCGAAATGTTCATCGGCGTCACGTATCTGGTCGTCGTGTTCAGCCTGCTGATTCAAGCAACGACCTTGGGTCCGCTGATCCGCCGGCTCAATTTCTCGGGCGCAAACGTAACCCAGCCAGCCGCGCCGAATTCATCGCCTGCACAAAACGCGCGCTAATCGTAAAGTGGATACCTGCGCGGATCTACACCGCGAGGTTGGTGGGAAAATCCCAAAGACAGTCCGAGACCGGCGCGAGCAGTTCGCGCGCCGATTTCAACGTTAGATTGGAGCCCCCGATTTAAGCGTCTTCTGAGCAATGCCCGCCGTGGTTCCGATCCGCGGCGGTCCACCACGAGGCAGGACCGATGGCGAGGCGAATCGCCGCAGTCTTCCTCCGGCCACGGTTCACGCCGCGGCCCTGGCTCGGGCTTGAACGAGTCCGCCGCCAGTTTCTGGCTTACTTTCCGCCAGTTTCCGGACCGTCGCGCCTGCCGCGGCGCCGGGCATTTGGCCGTCAATGCCGGTTCTCCCACATACCTGGCAGGCGCGGTTTGTCATCCTGTCGATTCAGGCGTTGGAAGGAGTTCGCCATGTCGGTCTATGTCGATGAGGGGTTTCGGCCCTGTGTGACGGAATGCGCGACGGTCGCGTTCCGGGTGTGCTGCGACGAGCGCGCGCAGGTTTTTGAAGTCAGCGCCGACGCGCTGGTCGAGTTCTGCGGCGCTGAGAGCCGTCGCAAGGAGGACCTGCTGGTCGCGTTCGAGGATGCGCAGGACGAGATTCTTTCGGTCGCCGCGCAGCGCTGGCAGTACACGCCGAGCGAGCCGGTGCGGCTCGGTCTGGACGATTTCAAATTGGTCAGACATTAGGCGTGCGAGAAACGCCTTCATGAGCTGGATCGCCGCCCTGCCGATGTACAACGTGACACCCGCGCTCGACCTCGAATGGCGCGGTTGGCTCGACGACGTGCTGCGCCGGGTCAAGCCCGGGTGCCGCATCGTCGAACCGGACGAGGAATTGCACGGCTTCTGGCGGCGCCCGAACCTGCTGATCTCGCAGACCTGCGGTTATCCGCTGATGCACGGGCTGCACGCACAGGTCCAATTGGTCGCGACACCCTGCTTCGATGCGCCCGGCTGCGACGGCGCGCATTACTCGAGCGTACTGGTCACGCGCGCCGACGCGCGCTTCGACTCACTCGCCTCGTGCCGCGGCGCGCGCGCCGCCTACAACCAGGACGACTCGAACAGCGGCATGAACGCGTTTCGCCACGCGGTCGCGCCGCTCGCTCGCGCCGGCATGTTCTTCGGCTCCGTACTGCGCACGGGCTCGCATCTCGGCTCGCTGCGCGCGGTCGCTGACAATCGCGCGGACGTCGCCGCGATCGACTGCGTGACTTTCGCCTTCGTGGGCGATGTGCTGCCCGAGCTGGCGCGGCGCGTGCGCGCGATCGGCATGACCGCTGCCTCCCCGGGCTTGCCGCTGATCGCCGCGGCCAATGTGCCGCCGGCCACGATCGCCGCGCTGCGCGATGCATTGAACGAGACGCTGAGCATCCGCCCCGAGCGAGCGAAACGCCTGCGTTTGAGAGGTTTTTCGGCGCTGCCGCTGACCGACTACGCGCGCATCGGCGAACTCGAAAGCGAGGCGCGCGCGGCGGGCTACGCGCGGCTCGCCTGATTCACGCCGTCGCTCATCTTCCACTCGGCGCGCTCATTCAGCCGCCGGCTGCACGTCCAGCACCAGCAGCTGTGCGCCGTCGGCGACCTGATCACCGACCGAATACAGCACCTCGGCGACGGTGCCGGCAGCCGGCGCGCCGATCGTATGCTCCATCTTCATCGCTTCCATCACGATCAGCGGCGCGCCCTTTTCGACCACCGCGCCCGGTTCGACCAGCACCGCGATCACCTTGCCCGGCATCGGCGCGGTCAGACGGCCTTCGCCGTGCTCGGCATCCGCGGCATGCGCGAGCAGGTTCTGCCATTCGAATGCGAGCGTCTCGCCGTGGCAGAACACGTGGAACCTGTCGCCGTCGACGAATACGCGCCCCGTCACGCGCGCATCGCCGATCGTCGCGCGGAATTCGTGGGCGCCCGTGCCGACCGACCAGCTGAAGTCCTCGCGCACGCCGTCGTGTTCGAGGGTTTGCACGAGTGCTTGCGTGTCCCCGTTGCGCGCGAAAACGACTGTGAACGACTCGGGGCTGTCGTCGTTGGCGCGGTCGTCGATCACGCGCCAGCCGAGCGTTTGCGTGTAACCGCTATTGAGCCGCCAGTGCGACAGCGCGTCCCACGGTGACGCGCCGTGCGCGGTGCCGCCCTCGCGCGTCAGCAACGCGGCGCACGCGAGCGCGAGCGCTTCCTTGAACGGCTTCTGTGCCGGCGCGAACAGCGCGTCGTGATGACGCTCGATCAAACCGGTGTCGAGATCGCCGCTCGCGAACGGTTCGCTCGCGACGATGCGCCGCAGAAACTCGACGTTCGTATGCGGCCCGACCACCTCGCACGCATGCAACGCGCGGGAGAGGCGCGCCAACGCCTCCTCGCGCGTCGCGCCGTGCACGATCAGCTTCGCGATCATCGGATCGTAGAACGGCGTGATCGTGTCGCCCTCGCGCACGCCGCTGTCGATGCGCACCGGCGCCTTGCGTCCCGGCTCGCCGAGTCCGGCCGCGTCGATCGCGAACTCGACACCTTCGGGCATGCGCAGATGCTTGAGCATGCCGGTGGACGGCAGGAAACCGCGCGCCGGATGCTCGGCGTAGATGCGCGCCTCGATCGCGTGGCCGTCGAGCTTCAACTGCTGCTGCGTGAGCGGCAGCGCCTCGCCCGCGGCAACGCGCAGCTGCCATTCGACGAGGTCCTGCCCTGTCACCATCTCGGTGACCGGATGCTCGACCTGCAGCCGCGTGTTCATCTCCATGAAATAGAACTCGCCGGTCGGCGTCATGATGAACTCGACCGTACCCGCGCCGACGTAATTGACCGCGCGCGCGGCAGCCACGGCCGCTTCGCCCATCGCACGTTTGACCTCGGCCGACAGCCCCGGCGCGGGCGCTTCCTCGAGCACTTTTTGATGCCGCCGCTGCACCGAGCAATCGCGGTCGAACAGATAGACGGCGCCACCGTGCCGATCGGCGAATACCTGGACTTCGACGTGCCGCGGCCGCGTCAGATACTTCTCGATCAGCACGCGATCGTTGCCGAAGCTGCTCGCCGCCTCGCGCTTGCACGACAGCAGCGCGGCCGCGAAGTCCGCGCTGCGCTCGACCACCCGCATGCCCTTGCCGCCGCCGCCCGCGCTAGCTTTCAGCAGCACCGGATAGCCGATCGCGTCGGCCTCGCCCTGCAACAACTGCGGCTCCTGGTCGTCGCCGTGATAGCCGGGCACGAGCGGCACCGCGGCAGCGTGCATCAGCGCCTTCGCGGCGGCCTTCGAGCCCATCGCGGCAATCGCTTCGACCGGCGGTCCGATAAAGACGATGCCGGCTGCTTCGCACGCATGCGCGAAGTCTTCGTTTTCGGAAAGAAAGCCGTAGCCCGGATGCACGGCCTGCGCGCCGGTCGCGCGCGCGGCTTCGATGATGCGTTCGATGCGCAGATAGCTTTGCGCCGCCGTCGAGCCGCCGATATGCACTGCTTCGTCGCAGGCGGCGACGTGTTTCGCGTTGGCGTCGGCGTCCGAATAGACGGCCACGCTCGCGATGCCGAGCCGCTTGCAGGTCGCCGCGACGCGGCACGCAATCTCACCCCGGTTGGCGATCAGGATCTTGTTGAACATGAGTGTCTCGATGAAATAGGCGGTACGGGGCGGTTGTTGTCAGCGGGGCATGTCAGTGGCGCCAGCCCGGCGTGCGCTTTTCGAGGAACGACGCAACGCCTTCGCGGCCTTCGGTGCCGGCTCGCGTCTTCGCAATCCGCACTGCCGTGTCCTCGATCAGCGCGTCGCTCAATTCGCGGCCCGCGATGTCCTGCACGAGCCGCTTGCAGGCGCGCACCGCTTGCGGGCCGTTCGCGCAAAGCGTCTGCGCGCGCTGCGCGACCGTTGCGTCGAGCTGCTCGGCACTGGAGACCACTTCGCTGACCAGACCCAGCCGCAAAGCGGTCGCGCAGTCGAACGCCTCGGCGGTGACGAAGTAGCGCCGCGACGCCTGCTCGCCGAGCGCGCGAATCACGTACGGCGCGATCGTCGCGGGAATCAGCCCGAGCCGCGCTTCGGACAGGCAGAAGTGCGCGCTGTCGAGCGCGACGACGATGTCGCACGCGGCTATCAGGCCCATCCCGCCCGCGTACGCGTCGCCATTCACGCGCGCGATCACCGGCTTGTTGCAGCGATATACCGCCGACAGCATGCCCGCGAGACGCATCGCATCGGCGCGGTTCTCGTCGTCCGAGTAGCCGGACATTTTCTTCATCCAGTTCAGGTCGGCGCCCGCACAGAACGCCTTGCCGTTCGCGGCTAGCACGACCGCGCGCACGTCGTCGCGCGTGTCGAGCGCGGTGAATGCGGCAGTCAGCTCGGTGATCATCGTCTCGTTGAACGCGTTGCGCACGTCCGGACGATTGAGCGTGACGGTCGCGATCTGGCCGGCAACCTCGACTTTCAGCGTTTCGTATTGCATGCGTTGCACTCCTTTGGCTGGCTCTCTCGCCGCGCGGCGCCGCGCGCCGTCACATTCTGAATACGCCGAAGCGCGTGTCTTCGATCGGCGCATTCATCGCCGCCGACAGGCCAAGGCCGAGCACGTCGCGGGTCTGCGCCGGGTCGATCACGCCGTCGTCCCACAACCGCGCGCTCGCGTAGTACGGATGCCCCTGATGCTCGTATTGCTCGCGAATCGGCTGCTTGAACGCCTCTTCTTCCTCCGCGCTCCAGGTGCCGCCCTTCGCTTCGATGCCGTCGCGCTTGACCGTGGCGAGCACCGACGCCGCCTGCTCGCCACCCATCACCGAGATGCGCGCGTTCGGCCACATCCACAGAAAGCGCGGCGAATACGCACGGCCGCACATCCCATAGTTGCCCGCGCCGAACGAGCCGCCGATGATCACCGTGAACTTCGGCACCTTCGCGGTCGCAACGGCCGTCACCATCTTCGCGCCGTTCCGCGCGATGCCTTCGTTTTCGTACTTGCGGCCGACCATGAAGCCGGTGATGTTCTGCAGGAACACGAGCGGAATCTTGCGCTGGCAGCACAGCTCGATGAAGTGCGTGCCCTTTAACGCCGACTCCGAAAACAGAATGCCGTTGTTCGCGACGATGCCGACCGGATGCCCCCAGATATGCGCGAAGCCCGTCACGAGCGTCGTGCCGTAGCGCGCCTTGAATTCGTCGAACGCCGAATCGTCGACGATGCGCGCGATCACCTCGCGGATATCGAACGGCTTGCGCGTATCGACCGGAATCACGCCGTAGATGCTGTGCGTGTCGTAGCGCGGCGGCTTCGGCTCCTGCAACGCGAGCGGCGCCGGCTTCACGCGATTCAGATTGCCGACGATGCTGCGCGCGATCCCGAGCGCATGCGCATCGTTCTGCGCGAGATGATCGACAACGCCCGACAGACGCGTATGCACGTCACCGCCGCCGAGATCTTCGGCGCTGACCACTTCACCGGTCGCGGCTTTGACGAGCGGCGGGCCGCCGAGAAAAATCGTCCCCTGGTTCTTCACGATGATCGACTCGTCGCTCATCGCCGGCACATACGCGCCGCCCGCGGTGCACGAGCCCATCACGACCGCGATCTGCGGAATGCCCGCCGCCGACAGATTCGCCTGGTTGTAGAAGATCCGGCCGAAGTGATCGCGGTCGGGAAACACATCGTCCTGATTCGGCAGATTCGCGCCGCCCGAGTCGACGAGGTACACGCACGGCAGGCGGTTCTCACTGGCGATTTCCTGCGCGCGCACATGCTTCTTCACGGTGACCGGGTAGTAGGTGCCGCCCTTCACGGTCGCGTCGTTGCAGACGATCACGCACTCCTGCCCCGCGATGCGGCCGATGCCGGTGATCACGCCCGCGCCCGGCGCGTCGTCGTTGTACATGCCGTATGCGGCCAGCTGCGACAGTTCGAGGAAAGGCGTGCCCGGATCGAGCAGGTACGCGATCCGGTCACGCGGCAGCAGCTTGCCGCGGCCCGTGTGCTTGTCGCGCGCGGCCTGGCCACCGCCCTGCGCGAGCTGCTCGATCTTCGCGCGCAGATCGGCGACCAGCGCTTCGAGCGCCGCCGCGTTCGCGCGGAAGTCGTCCGAGCGCGGGTTCAGTTTTGATTCGATGATCGGCATGACGTGGCTTCTCCAAAGTGCCGCCTGTTGTTAGGGCTCACGCGCATGCGTCACAGCGTTTCGGCAAACAGCTCCCGGCCGATCAGCATGCGACGGATCTCGCTCGTGCCCGCGCCGATTTCATAGAGCTTCGCATCGCGCCACAGACGGCCGACCGGATACTCGTTGATATAACCGTTGCCGCCGAGAATCTGGATCGCCTCGCCGGCCATCCACGTGGCTTTCTCCGCCGTGTACAGGATCACGCCCGCGCAGTCCTTACGGACCTGGCGCACGTGGTCGTTGCCGAGCGTGTCGAGTTGGCGGCCCACCGCGTACAGATACGCGCGGCATGCCTGCAAGGTCGTGTACAGATCGGCGACCTTGCCCTGGATCAGCTGGAACTCGCCGATCGACTGGCCGAACTGCTTGCGGTCGTGGATATACGGCACCACCGCGTCCATCACCGCGACCATGATGCCGGTGGGACCGCCCGCGAGCACCGCGCGCTCGTAGTCGAGACCGCTCATCAGCACTTTGACGCCGCCATTCAATGCCCCAAGGATGTTTTCCTCCGGCACTTCGACGTCCTGGAACACCAGCTCGCCGGTGTGCGAGCCGCGCATGCCGAGCTTGTCGAGCTTCTGCGCGACCGAGAAACCCTTCATGCCCTTCTCGACGATGAACGCGGTAATGCCGCGCGAATTCGCTTCGGGATCGGTCTTCGCATAGACGACCAGCGTGTCGCAGTCGGGGCCGTTGGTGATCCACATCTTGGTGCCGTTCAGCACGTAGCGATCGCCCTTCTTCGCGGCGCGCAGCTTCATGCTGACCACGTCCGAGCCTGCGTTCGGCTCGCTCATCGCAAGCGCGCCGACGTGCTCGCCCGATACGAGCTTCGGCAGATACTTGCGCTTTTGCGCTTCGGTGCCGTTGCGATGAATCTGGTTCACGCACAGATTCGAATGCGCGCCGTACGACAGGCCGACCGATGCCGACGCCCGCGAGATTTCTTCCATCGCGACCATGTGCGCGGTGTAGCCCATGTTCGCGCCGCCGTACTCTTCGGAAACCGTCATGCCGAGCACGCCGAGGTCGCCGAACTTGCGCCACAGGTCCATCGGGAACTGATCGGTGCGATCGATTTCTCCGGCGCGCGGCGCGATTTCTTTGGCGGCGAACGACGCAATGCTGTCGCGCAGCATTTCGATCTCTTCGCCGAGCGGGAACTGCAAACCGGGCAGATTGGGCATTGCGGTGTCTCCTGAGTTCGTGAGCGGCCGCTGACGGAACGCGAAGCGGCACGCGAAAACATGTCATGGCGCATTTCACGCCAGATTGACGTAAGCGTCAATAGGTATTTTTGAGTTTTACTCAGAAAATTTGCAAACACGCGCCAGCACGCCTATTCGGTGCTACGATCGCGTTAATCGGGCATATACGCGGCATTCGAACGCCGGTTTTCCCCCAATGTGCATCGAAAATCTGAATCTGACTCATATGACGGTTGCCGAGAAGGCCGGATTACCTGTCTCGCGTCGCCAGCCGGCCGGACGCAAGTCGCAGCAGCGCGTGAAGGAGATACTTCAGGCGGGACGCGACGTGTTTTCCGAAAAGGGCTACGAACGCGCGACGACCGCGGAAATCGCACAGCGCCTCGGCATTTCCGAGGCGACGGTGTTCAGCTACTTTCGCGGCAAGCGCGAGTTGTGCGCCCGGGTCATCGGCGATTGGTACGACGAGATCATCGACGCGATCGAAGCGGGCCTGCCGCGCGACGGCGACGTGCGCCAGCAGTTCGCTTTCATTGTGCGCATGCATCTGCGTCTGATGCTCGTAAACGGCACCGACCTGTGCGCACTCGTGCTGTCCGAAGGTCGCGCGCGGCATCACGAACTGGCCGAAGCGCTGACCGAGTTGCAGCGCCGCTACACCGCGCCGTTGATGCGCGTGCTCGCGCAAGGCCAGCAAAGCGGCGAAATCCGCGCCGACATGCCACTGCGACTGTTGCGCTCGATGGTGTTCGGCCCGATGGAACACGTGCTGTGGGACGCGACGCTCGCGAACCGGCAGATCGATATCGAGGCCACCGCCGATCAGCTGATCGACGTGCTGTGGGCCGCGCTGACGCCCCCCGATCTTGCGCTCAGTGCATTGCAGCGTTTTCGCGTGGAAGTGGCGGCGGCGAGCCGCCGTTTCGACGAAGCCAGCGCCGCGCACCGCGAAAAAAGCGGCTAATCTACGAGCTTTCCCGCCGCAGCCCGAAGGAGAGCCCAAGTGCCCGCAGCGAAAAGCGCGAAGGAAAGCAGCAAGCAAAGCAACAAGTCCGGCGAAGAACGCGGCGGCAAGCCGAAAGCCGCAACGAAAGCGCCAACGAAAAAATCAACCGAAGCGCCGTCGAAGTCCGCCTCCGCCGCACGCATTCGCATCGGCATCGGCGGCTGGACCTACGCGCCATGGCGCGGCCCGTTTTATCCGGCAGACCTCACGCAAAGCCGCGAACTCGAATATGCGAGCCGGCATCTGACGTCGATCGAAATCAACGGCACGTTCTATGGTTTGCAGAAACCGGCCAGCTACGAAAAGTGGTTTCAGGAGACCCCCGACGATTTCGTCTTCTCTCTGAAGGCGCCGCGTTACGCGACCAACCGCAAGGTGTTGGCCGATGCCGGCGACGCGATCGAGCGCTTCTTCGCAAGCGGCGTGCTGTTGCTCAAACAGAAGCTCGGACCGGTCAACTGGCAGTTCGCGCCGACCAAGAAATTCGACGCCGACGATTTCGAATGCTTTCTGAAGCTGCTTCCCGCGAGCATCGAAGGACAGAAGCTGCGGCATGCGGTGGAGGTTCGTCACGATTCGTTCAGGACACCGGAGTTCATCGCACTGGCGCGCAAGTACAAGGTCGCGGTCGTGCTCGCGGCCGACAGCGAGTACCCACAGATCGCCGACATCACCGCGCCGTTCGTGTACGCGCGCATCATGGGCACGAGCGAGAAGCAAGCCAAAGGTTATTCGACGAAAGAACTCGACGCATGGGCCGAACGCGTGCGCCAGCTCGCCGCGGGCACCACGCCGGACGATCTGCAAACCTGCGCCGAGCCGCCCGCGACAGCAGCGAAGCGCGACGTCTATCTGTATGTGATCAGCGGCTTCAAGGAGCGCAATCCTGCCGCCGCGATGGCGTTGATCAACAAGCTCTGAATCCGCCTGCCGCCAGGCCGGCGCGGGTGTCATAATCGCGCCAGCGCATCCGTGCGCGGTCGCGCCGGCGTCGTGTGAAGCCGACGCAAACACCTTGCGTCGAAGCTCGCGCGAGACACGCAGCCAGCCAGCCCGCACGGTCCACGTCAAACCCACGCAGCGCCCGCGCGCCCACGTCGCGGCGGCGCTCGCATAGTCAGGCGGCAAGACCGCCTTATCAACCGATTGCGGAGAACATCTTGAGCGCCCTCGACAATCCCCTGCACGATCAGGAAGTCGGCTCGGCCGACGCCACCCAGGACACCACGCGCATCGACGACGTGCGCATCGGCGCGGTCCGTCCGCTGATCTCGCCGGCGCTGCTGCAGGACGAACTGCCCGTGCCGCCCGCGGTGCAGACGCTGGTCGAGAAGACCCGCGTCGAAATCGCCGACATTCTGCACGGCCGCGACGACCGGCTCGTGATGATCGTCGGCCCCTGTTCGATTCACGACCACGACCAGGCGATCGAATACGCGCGCAAGCTGAAGGCCGCCGCCGATCACTACCGCGACGATCTGCTGATCGTGATGCGCGTGTACTTCGAGAAGCCGCGCACGACGGTGGGCTGGAAAGGCTATATCAACGATCCGCGTCTGGACGGCAGCTTCCGCATCAACGAAGGGCTGCGTCGCGCGCGGCAATTGCTGCTCGATATCAACGGTCTGGGTCTCGCCACCGCGACCGAATTCCTCGACCTGCTGAGCCCGCAATACATCGCCGATCTGATCGCGTGGGGTGCGATCGGCGCGCGCACGACCGAGAGCCAGAGTCATCGTCAGCTCGCGTCGGGACTGAGCTGCCCGATCGGTTTCAAGAACGGCACCGACGGCGGCGTGCAGATCGCCGCCGATGCGATCGTCGCGGCGCGTGCGAGCCACGCGTTCATGGGCATGACGAAAATGGGTATGGCCGCGATCTTCGAAACGCGCGGCAACGACGACGCGCACGTGATCCTGCGCGGCGGCAAGAAAGGACCGAACTACGACAGCGCGTCGGTGCAGGCGACCTGTGAAGCGCTGCGTTCAGCCGGTCTGCGCGAACAGGTGATGATCGACTGCTCGCATGCGAACTCGAACAAGTCGCATCTGCGGCAAATCGAGGTTGCGGACGATATCGCGCGGCAACTGTCGGCGCGCGAAGGCCGCATCATCGGTGTGATGCTCGAAAGTCATCTGGAAGAAGGCCGTCAGGATCTGAAGGCCGGTGTGCCGCTGCGTTACGGCGTGTCAATCACGGATGCCTGCGTGAGCTGGGCGCAGACCGAACCGGTGCTCGCCACCCTCGCCGAGGCAACCCGCAAGCGCCGCGCCGGCTGACAGCGCAACACACTAACCGCGCGACCGCGGTTCGGCGACAGCTCCGCTCGCGACCCGATCTGGACCGATCGAGGACGACAACGCCTGGTCCAAGGAACCAGGCACACGCGCCGCGCCAGCTGCCAGGCAAACCGCCTGGCCGGGTTGGGCGGCGCGTGAACCTCACGCCTATCGCATCATTCACGCGTGCGCCTCACAGAAAGCTGCAAAGCGCACCGCGAATGCTCCGGCGTGAAGCGCGTTGCTTACGACGCGTTGACGGCTTCCTTGAACGCCTTGCCCGCGGTGAACTTCACCGTCTTGGCCGCGGCGATCTGGATTTCTTCGCCCGTCGACGGATTGCGGCCCACGCGTGCTGCGCGCGCGCCGGTCGAGAACGAACCGAAACCGACCAGTTGCACCGTATCGCCGCTCACCACGGCCTTGGTCACTGCCTCGACGATCGCGTCGATGGTTTGGCCGGTTGCCGCTTTGCTTTCGCCCGTCGCTGCGGCGACTGCATCAATCAGTTCCTGTTTGTTCATAGCACTTCCCGTATGGTAATCATGGAACCGGCGCCACTCTAAGGCGCCGGGACCGACACACTAACGCATAGGCGCACCTTCGCGCAAACCCTTGGTGTAAGGCTTGTATCAAGGCCGGAGCGCCGGTTTGACGTTTTTCCGTCGCAAACTGCCATAAGAATCGCGGGCTTATGCGTGCGCGCCGATTTATCCGCGTTCGCCGCGCATCACAATCCGTTGCAATTTCAGTACTTTAGGTCGCGTTACGCGAGCCTGCGCGGCCTTCCCGATGACGATAGCCCTTTTCGCGAAGCGCGGGAGCGCTATTTGCGAAACACGTGATAAGAAAACTTTCGGCAAGACATAAAAAAGTGAGAATTCGCCACTTTGCAACATGCGCACTGCTTTCCGCGTTGTCATCGGCGGCTGCGGCGGCCAGCGACAACGCGTGCGCGACCCTCGTCGGCGCAACCAGTTCGAGTGCCACGCAGGGCTTTTTGCTACGCGACGGCGAACCGGTCGACTTCGTCGGCGGCGGAACAACGGTGCACGGCAAGCTGCTCGTGTTCAGCGACGGCGACGTGTTTCGCGCGTACTGGCAGCCGGACGACAGCCCGGAAAAATACGTGCTCGCGAATGCGGGCGCCGACGCGGTCCGGCTCGTCTCGTCAGCGCCGCGAGGCACCCCTGCGCCAGCCGGCCAGCCCGCTACTGCCATGCCGCCGCAGCAGGTGCTGTCGTGTCCAAACTTTGAGCATGCGCGATAGGCAGCTTTCGTCGAGAGACCGCCATCGGCATCCGGCACAAACGTCTGCTCCCGGCGCCGCCAGGTAGTACTTACCGCACGACGATTCGTAAACATACCGTCGGGTTAAGGGACCCCTGGCTGCGATGCTCCTTTACCCTTCGAAACGCTCAAGTTAATCCGCTTCGCGCCGATATAAACAGCTGCGTTTAGCGCGCAAACGTTTAAAAGGACGGTGATGGTTTGGCTCGCAAGATTGAAGAAGGTACTGTCGGTCGCCGACGGTGACCGTGCGCTGATGCGTGCGCGCTTGCACGCATTCAGCCGCCAGGTACCGCTTCTCTACTTCATCCTGCTCGTCAACACGGCGGCGGTCGCGGCGACGCATCTGGACAGCGCGCCGGCCTGGCTGTCGATGTATATGCCCGGCGCGCTCGCCGCGCTGTGTGTGCTTCGCTGCGTGCGCTGGTGGCGCAACCGCAACCGGACGATGACGGACGCCCAGGTGGTCCGCGAATTGCGCGGCGTGACTTGGATCGTCGGCCTGTTCGGCGTCGCGTTCAGCGGCTGGTCGCTGCTGTTGTTCCCGTACGGCGGTGCGTACCAGCAGGCGCAGGTCGCGTTCTATATGGCAACGACGCTGGTCGGCAGCATGTTCTGCCTGATCCATCTGCGCAAGGCCGCGCTTCTGCTGCTTTGCATCGTCATCCTGAGCTTCTCGGGGTTCCTCGTGTCCAGCGGCTCGCCGGTGTTCTTCGCGATGGCCGTCGACATGACGCTGGTCGGCGTCGCGCTCGCGGTGGTCATCCAGCTTTACTGCCGTACGTTTGCGGACGCGGTGCAAGCGCAACGCGAATTGCAGGCAAGCCAGCACAACACCCAACGGCTCAGCGACGACAACTACCGGCTCGCCAACATCGACAGTCTGACCGGCCTGCCGAACCGGCGCAGCTATTTCGCGGCGCTGAGCGCGATCCTGGATCAGGCGCTCGAAACCGGCGGCGGCTTCAACGTCGGGCTCATCGATCTCGACGGCTTCAAGCAGGTCAACGACATATATGGTCACGCGAGCGGCGATCTCGTGCTGCAGGAAGTCGGCACGCGGCTGGTGTCGATCAGCGAGACGGGCCTGATGTTCGCGCGTCTGGGCGGCGATGAATTCGGCGTGCTCGTGCGTCACAAGATGTCGAACGAAGCGCTGGTCGAATTGGGGCAGCGGATCTGCGACGCGCTCAGCAAGCCTTACCAGGTCGCCGACAATGTCGCGGAGCTGTCGGGCACGATCGGCTGGGCCGCGTTTCCCGACGCGGGCACGACGGTCGCGCAGGTGTTCGAACGCGCCGACGCCGCGCTCTATGTCGGCAAGGAAAACCGCCGCGGCATGCCGGTGATTTTCTCGACCGAACACGAAACGCAGATGCGGCGCCTAAGCCTCGTCACCCAGGAGTTGCGCCACGCGGACCTCGAAGCGGAGTTGTTCCTCGAGTTCCAGCCGATCTACGATCTGCTCACCCACCGGCCGATCGGCCTCGAAGCGCTCGGGCGATGGCATAACGCGCGGCTCGGCATGGTCAGGCCGGAGGAATTTATTCGGATCGCGGAGCGTACCGAGCTGATTCTCGGCATCACCGATGTGCTGCTGCGCCAGGCGCTCGCCGAAGTCGCACAATGGCCGGCCGATCTGTATCTGTCGTTCAACCTGTCCGCGATCGATATCTCGACCTCGGCACGCGCCCGCCGCCTGATCGACATCGTCGCGGCAAGCGGCGTGTCGCCGCATCGCGTGACGTTCGAAATCACCGAAACCGCATTGACGCGCGATTTCGAGCAGGCGCACAGTGCGATGACGATGCTGAAGCAGGCTGGCTGCCGCATGTCGCTCGACGATTTCGGCACCGGCTATTCGAGCCTCAGCTACGTGCACCGCTTGCCATTCGACGCGATCAAGATCGATCGCAGCTTCGTCTCCGACGTCGATACCAACAGCGCGTCGAAGAAGATCATCAAATCCGTGATCGACCTGTGCCGCAACCTCGGACTCGAATGCGTGGTGGAAGGACTCGAAACGCCGTTGCAGGCCCAGGTCGTGAAGGCGCTCGGCGCGCGCGCGGTGCAAGGCTATCTGTTCAGCCTGCCGATGCGGGCAAGCGCGGTTGGCACGTTCCTGTGGACCGCGCTCGCGCAAAGCCATGCGGCGGAGACGCATTCGTAGCGCTCGAACGCTGCATGGCAGCGCCGCTCAGTACGCCAGCTTCGGATACCAGTCGGTGCCGCGGCCGCCGGGGGTCATGTCGAGGATTGTCCATAGCGGCATCAGATCGGGCGCGCCGCGCGGGTCCTGCCCGGGGTCCGACGTCGATGGCCCCATCTCCTCGGCCCAGAAGTGCCGCACGACGCCGCCCGCGCGCGTGAATACGTTGAGCGCGGGAACGTCGTCGCCGGCGGGATCTTCGGCTGCGTAATCGCGATTGAACGTATTGCCGCCCGACGAATAGAGCCGCAGATGCCGCCAGCCGCGCTCCTGCTTGAACGCGACGAGTCTGTCGATCGGCGAGCGGCCGATCACCACGAACGCGACGCGCTGCAGGATATCGGGCATTTCGCCGTCCCACGCACTCAATAGCGACGTGCACATCGGGCACGGCCGCGCGCGTTGCGGTCCGAACATCCAGTTGTAGGTCACCAGTGTGTCGTGCGCGCCGAACATCTGCGATAGCGTGACCGGGCCCGCTTCGCCGTCGAAGCGGTAATCCTCAGGCACGATGCCGCCCGCCGGCAGCGCGCGGCGCTGCGCGGCGACGCGCTCGATCTGGCGGCGCAGCTCGATCTCCTCGGCGAGCAACGCGTTGCGCGCGCGTCGGTATTCGGCGCTCTCGCCGGGAAAGCGTTGAGGCAGGTCGGCCAGTTCGCGGGCCGGTTTTAGCGTATGCATCGATGTGTTTGCGTCGTTCATCAGCCATCTCCTTGTGAGAAGTCGTGCGAAAAACGGACGGAAGACGGGCGGCTGCCTGTGCATTGCCACCCTTCCTACAAGCGACGACGAATGAGACCGCGGAAAATCGACAGGCCCAGCGATGATTTTTAAGCGGCAGCCTTTTGCGGCGGTATTGCCAGCGGTTCGGCAACGCACTCGCGAGGCGCCACCGCAAGGTATGCTTGCGCCAAACAGCACGCCCATTACACCCGCCAACACCACGCGGCACGCGCGCCACGCACGACGCGGCCGCCTTGGGGAACGCCCATGCCGCTTCGTCTGCCACCCCTGCCCGCGCTGCGTTTTTTCGAAGCGGCCGGCAGGCATCAAAGTTTCAAGCTCGCCGCCGCCGAGCTGAACGTCACGCCGAGCGCGATCAGTCATGGCATCGTCGGACTCGAGGAAGCGCTCGGCGTCGAGCTGTTCGTGCGCGAGCCGCGCGGCATCTCGCTGACGGCGGTTGGCGCGGATTATCTGTCGTACGTGTCCGAGGCGTTTTCGCTGATCGCGATCGGCACACAGCGTCTGCCCAATCACCGCGCGGATCGGTCGATCACGCTCAGCTGCGCGCCGACCTTCGCGTCGCGCTGGCTGCTGCCGCGCCTCGCGGGTTTTCGCGCGCGCTGGCCGAACATCAACGTGAGCGTGGATACGTCGCGTCGCCAGGTCGGTTTTCCGGTCGATGGTTTCGATTTCGCGATCCGCATGAGCCGCGCGCCGGTCGCAGGGACCGCATGGACGCGGCTGTTCGGCGAGCGTTTCGTGCCGGTGTGCAGCCCCGCCTACGTAGCGACGCTGCGCGACGAGCAGGGCGTCCCCAGCCTGCGACGCGCGACGCTGATTCACGTGAACGCCGCCAGTGAAGACTGGCAGGCGTGGCTCGATGCAACCGGCACCGGCGGCATCGATATGGACGGCGGCTTGCACGTCGACACGATCCAGCTCGCCTTCGAAGCGGCCAGCATGGGTCTCGGCGTGGCGCTCGGCCGCAAGCCGCTGGTCGATGGCGATCTGGCGAGCGGCGCGCTGGTCGAGGCTTGCGCGCCTACCATCGCATCCGCCACCGCGTACTGGCTGGTCAGCGCGGAGAATGCGGACAGCGCGATCCGGCGCCCCGAGCTCGCCGATTTCAGGCGCTGGTTAGTCGACGAGGCGGCGGCTTTCGACGCGCAAACCGACGCGGCCGCGGACGGCGACCTGGCAGCGCACAGGTGAGCGGCGCTCACCTGTCGTCGACATCTTTTCCTTTGCCGGCCACGCGGCGGGCTGCGACGATGGTGGCCAAGGAGAAGCCGCCATGTCGACCACCCGCCCCACGCAACCCGCCCCCGCCCTCGCTCCGGCGACGACCGCCACCACGACGATCGTGATCGTCGCGGCCGCGCTGATCCTGAGCGCCGCGATGGGCATCCGTCAGACCTTCGGCCTGTTCATCGGCCCGTTCTCGTTCGACCGCGGTCTGCCGGTCACGCTGATCGCCTTCGCGATCGCGCTGCACAACCTCGTGTGGGGCTTCGCGCAGCCGTTCGCGGGCGCGGCCGCCGATCGCTACGGCTCGGCGCCGGTGGTCGCGTTCGGCGCTTCGACGTTCGCGGCCGGCCTCGCGCTGTCGGCGCTCGCGCCGAGCGGCGCGCTGCTGGTGATCGGCATGGGGCTGCTGGTCGGCATCGGCGTCAGCTGCACGACCTTCGGCGTGGTGTTGCCGGCAGTCGGCCGCATGGCGTTGCCGGAGAAGCGCAGCGTCGCAATGGGCCTCGTCAGCGCCGGCGGCTCCGCCGGGCAGGTGCTGATGGTGCCGCTCGTGCAAGGCATCCGGCTGCACGCGGGCATCGCGACCTCGCTATTCGTGCTCGCGTTCGTGATGCTGCTGATCGCGCCGCTCGGCATCGTGCTCGACCGTCGCGCGCAGATACAGGCGGCGGGCCAGGCCCGGTTCGACGACGCGCCCGCAACGCCGTTGCGCGAAGTTCTGTCACAAGCGACGCGCCATCGCGGCTACCGCCTGCTGACGCTCGGCTTCTTCACCTGCGGCTTCCAGCTTGCGTTCATCGCGACGCATCTGCCCGCGTATCTGACGCTGTGTCATATGCCGATCGGGCTGGGCGCCACCGCGCTTGCGCTGATCGGCCTGTTCAATATGGCGGGCAGTTGGGCATGCGGTTGGCTCGGCGGCCGGTTCCGCCAGCATCATGTGCTCGGCTGGCTTTATCTGATTCGCAGCGCGACGATCGCCACGTTCTTCGCGCTGCCGAAAAGCGCGGTGTCCGTGGTGATTTTCGCGGCCGTGATGGGTCTGACGTGGCTCGGAACCGTGCCGCTGACGAGCGGGCTCGTCGCCAAGGTGTTCGGCACGCGTCACCTCGGCAGCCTGTTCGGCGTGTGCTTTCTGAGCCATCAGATCGGCTCGTTTCTCGGCGCGTGGCTCGGTGGCCTCGTGTTCGATCTGACGGGCTCGTACTCGCTGATCTGGGTAGCGACGGTCGCCGCGGGATTGCTTGCAGCGCTGCTGCATTTCCCGATCGACGACACGGCGGTGACGACGCCCGCGCGGCATGCGCCGCGTCCCGCGCAGGCGTGATGCAGATCGCCGCTAGAGACGCTGAAGCAATGCCGGTCGCGGCTACTTCCTCGGCGCATCCGCGGCGGCTTTCGGCACGCGCCCCATCAGATAGAACTCGTCGTTCGGACGCATCGAGATTACATTCGCCATCCGGTTCGATAGGCCGAAAAACGCGGTGATTGCCGCGATGTCCCAAATGTCTTCATCGGTGAAGCCGTGGCCGCGCAGCGTCTGGAAGTCTTCTTCGTCGACCGTGCCGGACGCGCGGCACACCTTCAGCGCGAAATCGAGCATCGCCTTCTGGCGCTCGGTGATGTCGGCCTTGCGATGATTGACCGCAACCTGGTCCGCGAGCAGCGGCGCTTTCTCGTAAATGCGCAGAATCGCGCCGTGCGCGACCACGCAGTAAAGGCAATCGTTGACCGCGCTCGTCGCGACCACGATCATCTCGCGCTCGCCTTTGGTGAGACCGCCCTCTTTCAGCATCAACGCATCGTGATAAGCGAAGAACGCGCGAAATTCATCGGGCCGATGCGCGAGCGTCAGAAACACGTTCGGCACGAAGCCGGCTTTGTCCTGCACTTCGAGAATGCGGGCGCTGATGTCTTCGGGCCACTCGCTCGGCTCGGGGACCGGGTAGCGGCTGATGGGCTGAAGCGTGGCCATGCGCTGTCTCCGTGATCTTGGTCGGGGGTATGCCGATCATTGTAGCAACGCGTTTTGGCGGTCGCCCGCGCTTCACCTGGTCCGATATTGCCGCCCGAATCGTCTAGACTTTCAGTTCGGCATGCATGAAGCCGCCCGGCACGGCGGCGACGAAAGGAGCGACCATGTCAAACGTCAGGCACGACGCGCGGGCCCCAGTGATCAAGGTGCGCCCGGAACGGGAAATGGCGACGATGCAGCGGTTGCCCTATTTCGTCGGCATTTCGGCGGGCACCGCGGGTGCCACCGGACTGTCGATGTATATGGTCGTGGTCCCGCCCGGCGGCCATGCGCAGCCGCACTATCACGCCGACTACGAAACCGCGATCTATATGCTCGAAGGCAAGATCGAGACGCGCTATGGCCCGGGCCTGCGCGAGTCGGTCATCACCGAGCCGGGCGACTTCCTGTTCATTCCGCCCGGCGTGCCGCATCAGCCGTTCAATCTCGATGCGAACGCCGCGGCGCGCGCGATCGTCGCGCGCAATCACGCGGACGAGCATGAGCGCGTGGTGCCCTATGATCCCTCCGAGGATGCGTAAGGCGACAGGCCGCTTTTTGGACCGCCTCGCCTGAAGCGAAGCAAATCCCGCTGCTCAGTCCGCGTTGATCCACTTGCCGCGCGGCGCATGCACGCGGCATGGCGGTTCGCCATGCGCATTCGTCGCTCGCGCGCCACTTTGTCGGCGCACTTTCATAACGCCGACTCGCCACCTGTGCTTAAATCCGTCTTTCGCGTCGCTAGAGGCTCGTATCGGCCTCGGCGCAGACGATTCTTTTCCCTTTATCTGGCTTATCAGGAGCGCGGTTGTGTGGCATTTCCCGGTCGCTATTCCACCGTCTGCGGGCGTGTAGGCCGTCTTCATGAGCGTGCTCGTCACGCAGCTCGGCATGCCGATTCCGGCCGCGCCGATGCTGATTCTCGCGGGAACGATGGCCGCGGTGGGCGAAGCCTCGTACATCAACATGATCTGCGCGGCGGTCGGTGCGACGCTGATCGCCGACTCGCTGTGGTTTTTTACCGGACGCGCGTATGGCCGCCGTCTGCTCAATTACCTCGTGCGCTTCTCGCTGTCGCTGGACACCACGGTGCGCGTCGCGCGCAATACCTATGAGCGCTATGGCGCGCCGATTCTGACGGTCGCGAAGTTCCTGCCCGGTCTCGGCCTGATTTCCGCGCCGCTGCTCGGCACGACCGCGATCGGCGTCGGCGTGTTCTTGTTGTGGGACATGGTCGGTGCGGCGCTGTGGGCGAGCGTCTGGATCATCGGCGGGGCCGCTTTGCACGATGAGATCGTCCAATTGATGCTGTTCGTGCGGCGCAACGGCGGCACGATCTTCGATACGTTCGCGGTGATCTTCGCGGCGGTTCTGCTGTATCGCTGGCTGCGCCGTTTGCAGTTTCGCCGCTGGCTTGCGCATGCGCGCATTTCGCCCGATCAGCTCGACGCGATGATGAAGTCGAACGAACCGCCGCTGATTCTCGACGCGCGCCCGCATTCCGTGCGCGAAAAGGAATCGCATCGCATTGCCGGCGCACGGCCGCTCGATCTGGAATCGCCCGATCCGATTCATCCGGAGTATCTGAAGCGGCCGATCGTCGTCTATTGCGTGTGTCCGAACGAAGCGACCGCGAAGCGCATCGTCAGGCAAATGCACCGCAAGAACATCCATCATGTGCGAGCCCTTAAGGGCGGACTCGACGCATGGGAAAAGCGCGGCTATCCGGTCGAGCCACTGCCACCCGACTTCAATACGGCGATGGCGCACATGCTCGAAGACAAAGGCAACGAAGGCGAATACACAGTGCGCGCTCGCCTCGCAGAGTGAACGAATAGCAGACAAATCAGACGGCATCAAACTTGATGCCGTTTTGCCAAAAACAAAAATAAATTGACGGCATTTTTAGCTCGTATATCCTAGCTATTGGGAGATCGCGTGAGCGGCGCTGCGAATTAAGCCTTTACCGTTTCGTACCGTTTCTTCTCGCTCAACCCGCGTCCTGTTTCTTCAATATCCGCTCTGGATTGGAAACAGACCGTTCAATACCCTCAACTACGCCAGTCGAGTGTCATCGTGAGAGTCCGAGGCCCTTTGGTGAATTGGAATCGCAGTCAGGCGCGTTGTATTTGCGCTGACGGCGCCAGCGCCGACGGCAGCAACGGCAGCCTTGCGTTTCGCCGCTTTCTGTCCGTCATCACAGTTCTGTCGCGTCGCTCCGTTCGACGCCGCAACGTCCTCTCCGCACGCGCGTTCATCGCGGTGCGCACAGACGAAGTCGCTTCGCTGCTGCCGTAGCGCCTCTCTTCTTAAGTCTCTTTTCGCTGTTCGATTCGTCCATTTGCACGCGTTTTCGCGAGCTGTCTGCTTGCGTTCGCGCGGCGCTGACTGATTGCCGCGCATCGCGACGGATTCAATCGAACCGCTTCTAATCTGATTAGCGCTGTGCGTGATTGCGCGGATTCGCTCTGGCGTCGGCTCGCCTTCGCGATTTCCCATTTCGTCGCGCGCGCTATTTAACGCCGTTTACGTGGTGTGCGGCGTGGGCTCGACACGCCTATTCGTTATGCGAAACCAACCAATAGTAGGAATCACCGCCGATAGAACGATGCTCGGCGCTCATCCATCGCACGTGGCCGGTGAAAAGTACATCGCCGCGATCGTCGAGGGCTCGCACGCGCTTGCGATGCTGGTACCGGCTTTCGGTGAACGCCAGTGCAGCGACGATGTGCTCGCCGCCGTCGACGGCTTGCTATTCACCGGCAGCTATTCGAACGTCGAGCCGCACCGTTACGGCGGCACCTCGAGCGAGCCCGATACATTGCACGACCCTGCGCGCGATGCAACCACGCTTCCCCTAATCCGCGCGGCGGTTGCGGCGGGCGTACCGGTTCTCGCCATCTGCCGCGGTTTGCAGGAAATGAACGTGGCATTCGGCGGCACCTTGCATCAAAGCATTCATGCGGTCGGCGGGCTGAACGACCATCGCGAGAACAAGGACGACTCGCTCGACGTGCAATACGCCACGTCGCATTCGATCGTGCTGACGCGCGGTGGCATGTTGCAGCGCCTTGCGGGCGGCGCCCACGAAGCGCGGGTGAATTCATTGCACGCTCAGGGCATTGCACGACTCGGCGCAGGCCTCCAGGTCGAAGCACTCGCGGCGGACGGCCTGATCGAAGCAATCAGCGTCAGCGACGCCCGCGCATTCGCGCTCGGCGTGCAATGGCATCCGGAATGGAGACACGCGGACGACGCGTTATCGACCGCGATATTTCGCGCGTTCGGCGACGCCTGTCGCGAGCGCATGAATACACGAATCCCTGCACGCGTGACCCAGGTTGCGGATCAAAACAGAGAGAAAAATCATGCATGACATCGACGATTTTCTGAAAAAGCATCACGTCACCGAAATCGAAGCAATTATTCCGGACATGGCCGGCATCGCGCGCGGCAAGATCATTCCGCGCAGCAAGTTCGAGTCGGGCGAATCGATGCGTCTGCCGCAGGCGGTGATGATTCAGACCGTGACCGGCGACTATCCGCAAAGCGATTCGCTGACCGGCGTCACCGATCCCGACATGGTGTGCGTCCCCGACGCGAGCACGATCCGGATGATTCCGTGGGCAGTCGACCCGACCGCGCAGGTGATCCACGACTGCGTTCATTTCGACGGCACGCCGGTCGAAATCTCGCCGCGCTGCGTGTTGCGCCGCGTGCTCGATCTATACAAGGCGCGCGGCTGGAAACCCGTGATCGCGCCGGAACTCGAGTTCTATTTAGTCGATATGAACCGCGATCCCGACCTGCCGCTGCAACCGCCGGTCGGACGTACGGGTCGCGCGGAAACCGGACGCCAGGCGTATTCGATCGAAGCGGTCAACGAATTCGATCCGCTGTTCGAAGACATCTACGAGTACTGCGACGTGCAGGAACTCGAAGTCGACACGCTGATACACGAAGTCGGCGCCGCGCAGATGGAAATCAATTTCATGCATGGCGATCCGCTCAAACTCGCGGACAGCGTGTTTCTATTCAAGCGCACCGTGCGCGAAGCGGCGTTGCGCCACAAGATGTACGCGACCTTCATGGCGAAGCCGATGGAAGGAGAGCCGGGCTCGGCGATGCACATGCATCAGAGCCTCGTCGATATGGAAACCGGCCGCAACCTGTTTACCGCCGCGGACGGTGAGCCGACGTCGCTTTTCAGCGGCTATATCGCCGGTTTGCAGAAATACACGCCGGCGCTGATGCCGATCTTCGCGCCGTACATCAACTCGTACCGGCGTCTGTCGCGCTTCATGGCCGCGCCGATCAACGTCGCGTGGGGTTACGACAATCGCACGGTGGGCTTTCGCATTCCGCATTCGACGCCGGTCGCGCGCCGCATCGAGAACCGTATTCCGGGTGTCGATTGCAATCCGTATCTGGCGATTGCCGCGACCCTGGCCGCCGGCTATCTCGGCATCACGAAACGGCTCGCCCCGACCGATCCGCTGGCGAGCGACGGCTATGCATTGCCTTATCAATTACCGCGCAATCTCGAAGAGGGTCTGACGTTGATGAGTGCATGCGAGCCGATTGCCGAAGTACTCGGCGAGCAGTTCGTCCGCGCGTATCTCGCGTTGAAAGAGACCGAATACGAAGCGTTCTTCCGCGTGATCAGTTCGTGGGAACGCCGGCATTTGCTGCTGCACGTGTGAGTGCCGATGGTCAATCGGTCAATGAGAACCTTGAAAAGACGGAGGCAGTATGAGCTATAAGACTGACGACGTAATGTACGCGGAAAAGGATGCACCGCAGCTTGGCGGCGCGATAGACACGCTGACCTCGCAAGCCACATCGCGCAGCACCGCCGAATACCGCGCACTCGATGCCGCGCATCACATCCACCCGTTCTCGGATATGGGCTCGCTCAATCGCGCGGGCTCTCGCGTGATCGTCAAGGCGCAAGGCGTGTACCTGTGGGACTCGGACGGCAACAAGATCATCGATGGCATGGCGGGACTGTGGTGCGTGAACGTCGGCTACGGACGCCATGAACTCGCCGACGCCGCCTTCCGGCAGATGCAGGAACTGCCGTACTACAACACGTTCTTCAAGACGACGCATCCGCCGGTGATCGAACTGTCGGCGCTGCTCGCCGAGCTGGCGCCCGCGCCATTCAATCACTTCTTCTACTGCAACAGCGGTTCGGAAGGCAACGACACCGTACTGCGCATCGTCCATCAATACTGGGCGACGCAACGCCAGAGCGCGAAGAAGTTCGTCATCGCGCGCAAGAACGCTTATCACGGGTCGACGATCGCGGGCGGCACGCTCGGCGGCATGGCGTATATGCATGAACAGATGCCGTCGAAAGTCGAGAACATCGTGCATATCGATCAGCCTTATTTCTTCGGCGAAGCGGCAAGCGGTCAGTCGCC
This sequence comes from Burkholderia sp. JPY481, assembly GCF_038900515.1. Taxonomy (NCBI): domain Bacteria; kingdom Pseudomonadati; phylum Pseudomonadota; class Betaproteobacteria; order Burkholderiales; family Burkholderiaceae; genus Burkholderia; species Burkholderia sp. JPY481. The sequence goes on along the minus strand of NZ_JAYMRT010000026.1, from coordinate 25,822 downwards.
GGAAGAATTCGCGGTCGCTCGTGCGCGGCAGCTGGAAGCGAAAATTCTCGAACTCGGTGCCGACAATGTCGCCGCGTTTATCGGTGAGCCTTTCCAGGGAGCGGGCGGCGTGATCTTTCCGGCCGACACTTATTGGCCGGAAATCGAGCGCATTTGCCGCAAGTACGACGTGCTGCTCGTCGCGGACGAAGTGATCGGCGGCTTCGGCCGAACCGGCGAATGGTTCGCGCATCAGCACTTCGGCTTCGAGCCGGACCTGATCACGCTCGCGAAGGGACTCACGAGCGGTTACGTGCCGATGGGAGCGGTCGGCCTGCATGATCGCATCGCCCGCGCACTGATCGACAACGGCGACTTCAATCATGGCCTGACCTACTCCGGGCATCCGGTCGCGGCGGCCGTCGCGCTTGCCAATCTGAAACTGCTGCGCGACGAGAAGATCGTCGAACGCGTCAAAGCGGATATTGGTCCGTATTTTCAGAAGAGACTGCGTGAGACCTTCGCCACTCATCCTGTCGTTGGCGAGATCAGCGGCGCGGGCCTCGTGGCGGGCGTGCAACTCGCCGAGAAGCCGCTCGAGCGCAAGCGCTTTGCGAATGGCGGCGATGTCGGCGCGCTATGCCGCGACTTCTGCTTCAACGGCAATCTGATCATGCGCGCGAGCGGCGACCGGATGTTGCTGTCGCCTCCGCTCGTGATCAGCCGGCCGGAAATCGACCAAATCGTCGCGAAGGCAAAAGCGGCGATCGATGCGACCGCGCGGCAGATGGGCATGCTATGGTAAGGCGGATGAATGAGCATGCGACGATCGCGTCGTACAGCGTGTCATTTCTTTTATCCGTTCAACGCATCACAGGACCCACCCATGACCCACCACATCGTTTTGCTCCCTGGACTGCTCTGCGATGACGCAGTGTGGGCCGATCAGCGCGGCGCGCTTGGCGCGATCGGCGACTGCTTCGTGCCCGACTACGGCATGCGCGACTCGCTCGGCGCGATGGCCGAACACGTGCTCGAGTCGGTTTCGGGAGACCGCCTGCTGGTCGCGGGTCATTCGATGGGAGGACGGGTCGCGCTCGAAGTGTTCCGGCGCGCACCGCAACGCGTCGCCGGGCTCGCGTTGCTCGACACCGGCTGCACGCCGCGGCCCGCCGGCGAGGCCGGCGAAAGCGAGCGCGCGCAGCGGCTGAGGCTGCTCGAACTCGCGCGCACGAAAGGCATGCGCGCGATGGGCAACGAGTGGGCGCCCGGCATGGTCAACGCCGATCGCCACGATGAGCCCGTCTACGAGGCGGTGCTCGACATGATCGAGCGAAGCACGCCAGATAAATTCGCGGCGCAGATCCGCGCGTTGCTGGATCGTCCCGATGCGACCGCTCTGCTTCGCGACATCGCGTGCCCAACGATGATCGTGTGCGGCCGCGATGACAAATGGAGTCCGTTGGCGCGTCACGAGGAGATGCACGCGCAGATTCGCGGCTCGAAGCTTCGCGTGATCGAACGAAGCGGTCACATGTGCACGATGGAGCGGCCCGACGATGTGACAGAAGTGCTGGTCGAATGGGCTCGGTGGGCAACCGGGTTCGAAGCCGCTCGTTGATCTTTCGCTTTCCGTTCGTCAACTTCGACAAGGTCATTCAGTCATGAACGAATACTGCATGTTCAAGGGAAAACTGCTGCGCGCGGCGCCTTTCAAAGATTCGTACGTGGGCAGTCCGCACTATGTGATTACGGTTACCGGCAACGACAACACGCCATTCAATATCGTCGTCAATTCGGCGTCGACGCAACCGGGCGCAAGCGGTAACGACGACGTGTACTTCTATGCCGATCTGAACTTCGCCGATCCGCTCACCGCGAAACTGCAGGCCCTGAACCTCGGCCTCTACACCAGCGGCTTTCCGCGGCTCGATTACTTCCAGGACAGCAGCCTGCTCGACATTCACCGCATGCGGCCAGTCCCCTACGAAGATCAGAACGGCAATCGCGCCGACGTCAACGACATCGTCGACGAAATCCTGACCATCGACGAAAGCAAGCCGTCGCAAAGCCTGCCTTACGACAACGGCAGCGGTCAGTTGCATAACCGCGATTTCTGGACACCGACGACCGCAGGCATCGTCGTCTATGGGTTCGGCTTTCTGTTTCTGCCGAAGAAGGACGGTCTTCACGAAACCCACATGAATCAGGGCAATCCGCGAGGGCCGCACTACAACGAAAACGGCGCGTTCCAGGACGGCGCAGTGATCGTGCAGCGCGCCGATGGATTTGCCGCGATGTTTACCGCGTTCCAGACGCAATATTTGCCGACCGATGCAGCCGGCGATCCGGCCGCGAATGCGGTGGCATTGCCCGTTTATATCCAACGAGGTTGATAGCGTCGCTACGTAAGCCGGGGCATCGCGACGGCCCCCGCCGCATCGATCAGCGCGCGGTCGCGGCGCTTCGCCGCGGAATATGCCGCTGCACTACCGCCAGCGCGATCAGCACGACGACCATCGCGATACCGAGCATCAGCAGATAGCCCGATGCGCCGCCGGCCGTGATCACCGCGGCGCCCGCGAACGCGCTCAGAATCGCGCCGACGCGGCCGACCGCGAGTGCCGACGCGGTGCCCGTTGCTCGCACGCCGGTCGGATAAACGTAGGCGCACAGCGCGTACATCGTCGATTGCACCGCATTGACGAACAGCCCGTGCAAGCCGAGACCGACGATCATCAACGCCGTATGCCGCGTCGCGCTGACGCCGAGCAGCATCCATGCGCTCGCGACGCCGCCCGCGCAGCACAGCAGCAGCGGCCAGCGCGAGCCGTAGCGCCCGATCGCCAGCGCGCACAGCACCGCGCCGATTACGCCGCCGAGGTTGTACGCGCTCAGGCCATAGCCCGCGAGCGACACGCTCAAACCCTCGCTCGTCAGCATCGACGGCAGCCAGCTGAATGCCGCGTATACCGCGAGCAGGCACATGAGGAACGCGCCCCAGATCGCGACGGTGTCGCGCGAACGGCCGTCGCGAAACAGCGCGGTGAAGCCGACGTGTTTCTCGGCGCTTTGTTCGCGCACGTCGGTAAAGCTCGCATCGGCCGACACGTCGCGCGCCATGCGCCGCAGCAGCTTCGCGAGTTCTGGCCAGCGATGCGGACGGCGCGCCATAAAGCGCGGCGATTCCGGCAGCGCGGCGACGAGCACGATGCCGAGCACGAGCGGCAACACCCCGCCCGCGACGAACAGACCGCGCCAGCCATAAACCGGCAGCACCTGCCCGGCGAACAGTCCCGCGACCATGCCACCGAGCGGCACGCACAGAATGGTCGCCGTGACCGCGAAGGTACGAAAACGCGCGGGCGTGAACTCGGCGGTCAGCGTCGTCGACGTCGGCAGCGCGCCGCCGATACCGAGCCCCGCGATAAAGCGCAGCGCCGCAATCGCCGCGACATTCGGCGCCAGACTGATCGCGCAGGTCGCGAGACCGAACACGAACACGCTGCCGATCACGGCCCAGCGGCGTCCGAAGCGATCGGCGAACAGTCCCGCGAACGCGGAGCCGATCCCCATGCCGATCAGCCCCGCCGCGACCACCGGCGCAAACGCATTGCGCGTGATGCCCCACTCCTTGATCAGCATCGGAATCGCAAAGCCGATCAGCTGGCTGTCGAAACCATCGACGACGATCGACAGCGCCGCGAGCACCACCGCGATTTTCTGCAGCAACGTATAGGGGTCGTCGTCGAGCGCATGACCGATATCGACCGTGTTGCCGCCGCGCGCAATGCCGGCGAGCGCCGCATCGTCGCGCGCGGTCGAGGCCGAGGGCGCGGCCGAAGCGGGAGGAACGTAATTCATCGACATGTCTCCGTTGTTTGCGCTGCGCGCGCGTTGTTCGATTTTTGGTGTCGGCAGTTAGAACGGATAGTGACGCGGCGTCGTTTGCAGCGTGACCCAGCGCAGATCGGTGAACTCCATGATCCCCGCCTTGCCGCCGAAGCGGCCGAAGCCACTCGCCTTCACGCCGCCGAACGGCATCTGCGCTTCGTCGTGCACGGTCGGACCGTTCACGTGACAAATGCCCGACTCGATGCGCTTCGCGACGTTCAGCGCGCGCGCCGTGTCACGGCTGAACACCGCCGCCGACAGGCCGTACTCGTTGTCGTTCGCGCACGCTATCGCGGCTTCTTCGCCGCGCACGCGCACGATCGGCTTGACCGGGCCGAACGATTCGTCGTGATAGATGCGCATGTCCGGCGTCACGCGATCGAGCAGCGTCGCGGGCATCAACGTGGTTTCGCTCTTGCCGCCGCACACGAGCGTCGCGCCTTTGGCGAGCGCGTCGTCGATCAGCGCATTGCAGCGCTCGACGGTGCTCATGTCGACCACCGAGCCGAGCACGACCGGCCTCTCGCGCGGATCGCCGAGCGGCAACGCGCGCGCACGCGCGGCGAGCCGTTCGACGAACGCATCGGCGATGCTGTCGTCGACGATGATCCGCTCGGTCGACATGCAGATTTGCCCGGAATTGGCGAACGCGCCGAACACGGCCGCATCGACGGCAGCGCCGATATCGGCGTCGTCGAGCACGACGAGCGGCGCCTTGCCGCCGAGTTCGAGCACCGAGGGCTTCAGATTGCGCGCGCAGGTTTCGGCGATCAGGCGGCCCACTCGCGTCGAGCCCGTGAAGTTCACGCGCCGCACGGCCGGGTGTTCGATCATCGCGTCGACGATGCGTGCGGCGTCGGCGGGCGCATTGGTCACGAAGTTCACGGTGCCGCGCGGCAGACCCGCCTGCTGCATCGCCTCGATGATCAGGCCGTGCGTCGCCGGGCAGATCTCCGAGCCCTTCAGCACGACCGTGTTGCCGCATGCGAGCGGCAGCGCGATCGCGCGCACCGCCAGAATCACCGGCGCGTTCCACGGCGCGATGCCGAGCACGACGCCCGCGGGCTGGCGCACGCCCATCGCGAGACTGCCCGGGACGTCGGACGGAATCAGTTCGCCCGCGATCTGCGTAGTCAGCGCAGCCGCTTCGATCAGCCCGGCCGCCGCGAGATGCACGTTGAAGCCGGCCCAGATGCCCGATGCGCCGGTCTCGGCGGCCATTGCGGCGGCGAACGCGTCGGCCTTCGCTTCGAGCGCGTGCGCGGCCTTCGTCAGCAGCGCGCGGCGCTCGCTCGGCCCGAGCGCGGACCACACCGGAAAGGCGGCAGCGGCCGCATCGACGGCGGCGACGGCATCTTCGACGGTTGCGGCCGGCGCGCGCGACGCGACTTCGCCGTCGAGCGGATTGCGGCGCTCGAAGGTCGCGCCGTTGCGCGCCTGTAACTGCTCGCCGCCGACCAGCATCGATACGTTTTTCATCGTAGGACTCTCTTCGTTTCGTGAATCGGAAATGCCGTTACGCGACGATCGCCTCGACGAGCGTGGGACCGCTTTTCCCGTCAGCGTCGGTCAAAGCGCGACGCAACACGCCAGCAAGCTCAGCCGCCTCGCTGACGCGCACGCCAGGGCATCCCATGCCCGCCGCGATCGTCACGAAGTCGAGCCCCGGCAGATCCGTGCCCTGCACGGTCTCGTTCGGCGCGAAGCCGAACACCGGCGCGAAATCCTGCAGCGCCGCGTAGCGCGTGTTGTTCAGGATCACGTACGTGATCGGCAACTGCATCTGCGCCGCGCTCCAGATCGCCTGGATCGAGTACATGCTCGAACCGTCGCCGATCAGCGCGATCACGCGCTCGCCCGGCCGCGCGAGCGCGACGCCGACCGCCGCAGGCATGCCGTAGCCGAGGCCGCCGCTGTCCATCGTCATGAAAGTGCCGGGGCGCGCGATCGGCAGATAGGTCTGCATGACGGGGCGCGAGCTCGGCGCTTCCTCGACGACGATGCCATCGGGATCGCGCACTTCGGCGAGTGTTTGCAACGCGAATGCGACCGACATCCGCGCGCCTGGCGCCGGCGGCAGCGCACGCGGCGCCACGGCGCGCGGCGCGGGCAACTCGCGCGCTCTGGGCGCGGCGCGCGCAAGCAGGTCCTGCACACCGAGCCGCATGTTGCCGACCGCGGCGATGCCTTGCGGCGTCCACGCCGCGACGCCCGGATCGTCGATCAACTGGCACAGCCGCGAGCCCGGCGGCACATGCGGACCGCTGCCTTCGACGTGATACGTGAAGGCGGGCGCGCCGATCACGAAGATCGCGTCGTGCGCGCCGAGCATCTCGACGATGCGCTCGCGCATCGCCGGCAAAAAGCCCGCGAACAGCCGATGCGTTTCGGGGAAGCTGCAACGCCCGGTCATCGGTGCGACGTAGACGCGCGCGGCATGCCGCTCCGCGAGCCGGACGACTTCCGCCGCCGCACCCGCGCGATCGACCGCGCCGCCGACCACGAATGCGGGCCGCTCGCACGCATCGAGCACCGCGCCGATGCGCTCAAGCATCGCCGGATCGGGACGCATGATGTGCGCGACCTCGCGATCGGCCACCCGCTCGGCCGGCTGATCCCAGTCGTCGGCGGGGATCGATACGAACACCGGGCCGCGCGGCTCCTGCATCGCGATCGCGTACGCGCGCGCGATCGCGAGCGGCACGTCCTGCTCGCGGGCCGGCTCTATGCTCCATTTCACGTAGGGCTTCGGCAATTCGGTCGCCTGGGTCGCGGCGAGGAACGGATCGAACGGCAGGATCGAGCGGGCCTGCTGACCCGCGGTGACGACGAGCGGCGTGCGGTTGCGAAACGCGGTGAAGATATTGCCCATCGCGTTGCCGACGCCCGCCGCCGAATGCAGGTTCACGAGCGCCGCGTTGCCGGTGGCCTGCGCGTAGCCGTCGGCCATGCCGACCACGACAGCTTCCTGAAGACCGAGCACATAGCGGAAATCAGCGGGGAAATCGCGGAACATCGGCAGCTCGGTCGAGCCGGGGTTCGCGAAGATCGACGTCATGCCGACGCGGCGCGCGAAGTCGATGACCGCGTCGCGTACGGTCCATTGGCTGCCCTGCTCTATTGTGTGTGCTGGCTTGTGCTGCGGCGCGCTGCCTGTCATGCGAGGTCTCCTGTGTGATGAGCGCGAAAAATCGACAGGCCATTATCACGGCCACTGGGGTAACCGAAAATTGCCTAATTCGCTAAAAGGCATTACCTTTCGGCATGACTTACAACCTTCAACAACTGCAGGCGTTCGCGGTGATCGTCGAGAGCGGCAGCCTCGGACGCGCCGCCGAAGCGCTGCACATCACACAGCCGGCGCTGAGCCGGACCATCCGCCGTCTCGAGGAACAGGTCGGCGCGCCACTGTTCGAGCGGCACTCGCGCGGCATGCATCTGACCGCGGTCGGCGAAGCACTGCTGCCGCACGCGATCCTGTTGCAACGCGAAGCCGAACAGGCGCGCGAGGAAATCGACGCGATGCGCGGCCTCGCACGCGGCACGATCCGCGTCGGCGCGGTGGGCAGCATCGCGAGCCTGTTGTTGCCGCTCGCGGTCAGCGGCGTGTTGACGAAGTGGCCGAACCTGCGCGTTGAGATCATCGAGGGGGTGTGGGACCGGCTCGCCGATGCGCTCGTCAAACGTCAGATCGATCTCGCGCTCAGCATGGCCGTGCCCGACACCGACGAGATCACCGCGATCGCCGATTGCCGCTGGGAAGATGCGAGCTACGTGGTCGCCGCGCTCGATCATCCGCTGCGCGGCAAGCCCGACCTCACGCTCGCCGACACGCTGGGCGAGCGCTGGGCGATTCCGCCGCGCGGCACCGGGCCGTTCGAGCACATGCAGAGCGTGTTTGCCGAGCGCGGGCTGGGTCTGCCGAACGTCGTCGTCGAAACGCGCTCGGTCACGGCGCTGAAGAGCCTGGTCGCGCGTTCGGGCTTTCTGAGCTGGATGGCGTCGACGATGTACGTGACCGAAAGCAAAGCCGGCGTGTTCGATACGCTCGGCGTGCCGGGTGTGGTCGGGCGGCGCACGTTGACCGCGTTCCGGCGGCGCCAGGGCATCCTGCCGAGTCCGGCGGTCAAGCTGCTGGAGCAGTTGCGGCAGTTGACGTCGGAGGGAATCAACACGGGCTGAGCGCTTCGGGCACGCGCCGCCGATCGTGCATCAGTTCAACGGCAACCCGGCGATACTCGGTGCGATCGGCGTGATCGAGGCGCAATAGCCGACCGCTTTACTATTGCTGATCGCCAACACCATACTGTTGTACCTGTTCGTATCCCGCTTCCGAGGAGCCGTCGATGACCACCCAGCTCACCCGCGAATTCGCGTCGAAATTCGCCAATGTCGCGCTCGCTCATCTCACGCGCGAATACCCGAACAAGCTCACGCACTCGCTCGCAGGACCGCAAGACGTGCTGGGGCCGCGCGCCTTGCATCCGATCTTCTACGGTAGCTACGACTGGCATTCGTGTGTGCACGGCTACTGGTTGATCCTGCATCTGCTCGAACGCTTCCCGGATCTGCCCGAGGCCGCGCGCATCGTCGCGGTGGTCGACGAGCATTTCACCGAGGCGAAGGTCGCCGGCGAACTCGCGTATCTGGACCTGCCGCACAACCGCGGCTTCGAGCGGCCGTATGGCTGGGCGTGGCTGCTCGCGCTCAGCGCGCAGCTGCAGTCGATGAAAATCTCCGAAGCCGCGCGCTGGTCGAAGACGTTCGCGCCGCTCACCGAGACCTTCGTCGAACGTTTCGAGGAGTTCCTGCCTAAAGCGACCTATCCGCTGCGCGTCGGCACGCACTTCAACATGGCGTTCGCACTCGCACTGACACTCGATTTCGCGCGGCATACCTCGCGCGAATCGCTCGAAGCGCTGATCGTCAGCACCGCGGAGCGCTGGTATCTGGACGACGTCGCTTGTCAGGCGTGGGAGCCGGCCGGCGACGAGTTCCTGTCGCCGTCGCTGATGGAAGCGGAGCTGATGCGGCGCGTGTTGCCGTCCGCGCAGTTCGCCGACTGGTTCGGACGCTTCCTGCCGGATCTCGGCGCGAAGAAGCCGGCGACGCTGTTCGAGCCCGTCACCGTTACCGATCGCAGCGACGGCAAGATTGCGCATCTGGACGGCCTCAATCTGAGCCGCGCGTGGTGCCAGCGTGCGCTCGCGCGTGCACTGCCCGCCGGCGACGTGCGTCGCACCGTGCTGTTCGACGCGGCCGAACGTCATCTGCGCTGCGCGCTGCCGCATGTGGCCGGCGACTACATGGGCGAGCACTGGCTCGCCACGTTTGCGACGCTGGCGCTCGAAGCCTGAGCGACCGGGAGCGAACTGAACCGGCTTCGAACAAACAAAGCCGTGCTGGTTGGGGCGCTTCAATGCGAAGCGCCCTTTTCTTTGCCCGCTCAAAGTCACTGCCCGCGGCGGTAAAATCGCGCAAGGCAATTGCGCCGCTTAAAAGGTGGAAGTTTGACTGAGTTCGAGCAGGGTTTCATTTTGACCCGGCATTGGCGGGACACGCCCGCCGGCACGGAAATCGAGTTCTGGCTGGCGACGGACAGCGGGCCGCGCCACATCCGTCTGCGCCCCCAGCCGTCGGTTGCCTTCATTCCGGCCGAACATCGCGAACGCGCCGAAACGATCCTGCGCCGCGACGCGCCGCTCGATCTGCGTCCGCTCGAATTGCACGACTTCCAGCATCGGTCGGTCAGCGGGCTTTACTGTGCGCAATACCGGCAATTGAAGGGCTTCGAGAAGCGCCTCCGAGAAGGCGGCGTCGATGTCTACGAAGCCGATATCCAGCCCCCCGAGCGCTACATGATGGAGCGCTTCATCACCGCGCCGGTGTGGTTCAGCGGCGTGCCGCAGAACCATGGCCCCTGGCTCGATGGCGAGCTCAAACCGGCCAACGGATATCGTCCGCCGTTGAAGCTCGTATCGCTCGACATCGAAACGAGCGCGCATGCCGAGCTTTATTCGATCGCGCTCGAAGGCTGCGGCGAGCGGCAGGTGTATATGCTCGGGCCGCCGAACGGCAACGCTGCCGACGCGCTCGACTTCAAGCTCGAATACTGCGAAACGCGCGCGCAACTGCTCGAAAAACTGATCGAGTGGATGGAGCGGCACGATCCCGATGCGATCATCGGCTGGAACCTGGTGCAGTTCGATCTGAAGGTGCTGCAACAGCATGCCGAGCAGTATCGCGTGCCGCTGCGCATCGGCCGCGGCGGCGCGGTGATGGAGTGGCGCGAACACGGTGTCACGCGCAATCACTTTTTCGCGGGCGTGGCGGGCCGTTGGGTCATCGACGGCATCGAGGCATTGCGTTCGGCGACGTGGAGCTTTCCGTCGTTCAGCCTCGAATACGTGTCGCGTTCGGTGCTGGGCGAAGGCAAGGCGATCGACAATCCGTATCAGCGCATGGACGAAATCCAACGCCGCTTCGACGAAGACAAGCCCGCGCTCGCGCGCTACAACCTGAAGGACTGCGAGCTCGTCACGCGCATCTTCGCGAAGACCGAGCTGCTGCCGTTCCTGCTCGAACGCGCGACCGTGACCGGCCTGCCCGCCGATCGCAGCGGCGGCTCGGTCGCGGCATTCACGCATCTGTACATGCCGCGCATGCATCGGCAAGGCTATGTCGCGCCGAATCTCGGCGACGTGGCCGGCGCGGCAAGCCCCGGCGGCTTCGTGATGGATTCGCGGCCCGGCCTCTACGATTCGGTGCTCGTGCTCGACTACAAGAGCCTGTACCCGTCGATCATTCGCACGTTTCTGATCGACCCGCTCGGCCTCGTCGAAGGCATGCTGCATCCCGACGACGCGCACGCGGTGCCGGGCTTTCTCGGCGCGCGCTTCTCACGCACCCGTCACTGCTTGCCGTCGATCGTCGCGCAGGTCTGGCAGGCACGCGAAGCTGCCAAGCGCGAGCACAACAAGCCGCTGTCGCAGGCGCTGAAGATCATCATGAACGCGTTCTATGGCGTGCTCGGCTCGACCGGCTGCCGCTTCTTCGATCCGCGGCTGGCGTCGTCGATCACGATGCGCGGCCACGAGATCATGCACACGACGCGCGAGCTAATCGAGGCGCAAGGCTACGAAGTGATCTACGGCGACACCGACTCGACCTTCGTCTGGCTCAGGCACGCGCACGACGAGGAAGAGGCCGCGCGCATCGGCCGCGCGCTGGTCGAACATATCAATGCAGCGTGGCGGCAGAAGCTGCAGGCGCGCTTCGGTATCGACAGTGCGTTGGAACTGCAATTCGAGCGGCACTACCGGCGCTTTTTCATGCCGACGGTGCGCGGTGCCGAGGAAGGCAGCAAGAAACGCTACGCAGGCCTTACGGTATTGCCTGACGGGCGCGAGGACGTGGTCTACAAAGGTCTCGAAACCGTGCGCACCGATTGGACGCCGCTTGCGCAGCAGTTTCAGCAGGAACTGTATCGGCGCATCTTCAAGCAGCAGCCGTATCAGGATTACGTGCGCGACTACGTGCTCGATACGCTCGCGGGCCGGCTCGACGATCAGCTCGTTTATCGCAAGCAGCTGCGCAGACCGATCGACGCCTACGAGCGCAACGTGCCGCCGCATGTGCGCGCGGCACGCGTCGCCGATGAGTTCAATCGCCAGCAGGGACGTCCGCTGCAATATCAGAACGGCGGCTGGATCAGCTACGTGATTACGGTGGCCGGCCCCGAGCCGCTCGAAACGCTGCGCTCGGCGATCGACTACGAGCACTATGTGACACGGCAATTACAGCCGGTCGCCGACGCGATTCTGCCGTTGCTGCGCGACGATTTCACGACGCTGATGTCGGGGCAGCAACAGTTGTTCTGATCGCGGCCGCGAGCACGGGGCTGCGACCATGGACGAATTGCCTACTTCACCATGGACGGCGTCTCAGCATCGTCGATGGCCAAATATGTCAATCAGGCATTGGCAATCCATGATTAAAGGCGGAAAAAAACTAATCCCTGGTTTTGATTTGCAATCCTATCAGCGGAATTAGAGCGCCAGCATAATTTGAAGTATTCTAAATCGTCGCTTGTCCGCGCAATTGGCCGGATTTGCATTGTTTCTTGACCTAACCCTTTATTGTCCTATAGTGCCATTTGATCCGCCCCGGAAACATTGCGGGGCCGCGGTGCGATATATCTGAGTCTGTAGCCCAACGATCTGCAACGACAGGAGAAGATGCATGAAAGCAATCCACGCCGTCAGACTGGTCAGTACCGCCCTTCTGATTTCGGGTTCGATTCACGCCTTTGCGCAGGCGAGCAACGCTAACGCGCCTGAGTCTGCCCCGACCACGACGCCCGAAGCCCGCTCGCATTACAAGTCGATGAAAGCAGCGAACCGGGCGCTGCAACGTCAGGTTCGAAATGCGCTGGTGAGAGATAGGAGCATCTCGACGTCCAATATTACGGTTCGCGCCCGCGACGGTGCTGTGACGCTTCAGGGCAGCGTACCGCTTCAGGCACAGAGCGATCGGGCAACCGAGGTGGCAAAAGGGGTACCCGGCGTAACTTCGGTCAAGAACGCGCTGTCGATCCGTCCGGTCGGGACCTGAAGCGGCCCTGGACCGCACCTTGCAGTAGACCGACGGTCTGACTGCGCATTCCATCGATCGTATAAGCCAACGCGGCACATGGCGGCGGCCCGGCTCAAAAGCCGGGCGTCGCCATGTCAATATTTGCTCGAGTTCCAGCCCTTTCGTCTTTAGCCCTGTCAACAATCGGCGGCATCGCCGTCCGGACTTTACGGTGTTGCGGCGCAACAAGCTTTGTCTTAGGCGGATGAAGCATCAAATCTCCACCTTCCGGAGGCGCAATGCGTTCGCGACCACCGATGCGGAGCTGAGGCTCATCGCTAGTGCGGCAACCATGGGCGACAGCAGCATGCCCGTGGGGGCGTACAGCACCCCCGCGGCCAGGGGAACGCCCAACGCGTTGTAGACGAACGCGAAGCCGAGGTTTTGCTTCATGTTCCGGATGGTTGCCTCGGACAATCTCCTGGCGCGGGCAATGCCGCGCAAATCGCCCTTCACCAGAGTAACCTGAGCGCTGCTCATCGCGACATCCGTACCTGTTCCCATCGCAATGCCCACATCGGCCTTGGCGAGTGCCGGCGCATCATTGATTCCGTCGCCGGCCATTGCGACGACCTTGCCGTCCTGTTGGAGTTTCGACACCAAAGCCAGCTTATCGGCCGGCTTTACCTCCCCATGGAATTCCTTGATGCCCAGTTTGGCGGCCACGGCCTTCGCCGTCGCAACGCCGTCGCCTGTAGCCATCACGACGTGGATGCCTTCTTCCTTGAGCCTGGCAACGGCTTCCGGCGTAGTCGCCTTCACTGGATCCGATAACGCGAGAATCCCTGCGAGCTCTCCGTCAACGGCCAGATACATTACGCTGGCGCCCTCGGCGCGTAACGCGTCACCATCGCTGGCCAGAGCGGCCGTCGCAATCCCCTCCGCTTGCATTAATGCCGTGTTGCCGAGTGCGAGTTGCCTGCCTCCAACAATGCCTCGCACCCCAATGCCGCTTCCAGACTCGAACTGCTCCGCCTTCTCGAGTGCAAGACCTCGCCGACGAGCCGCCTCGACGATAGTCGCCGCGAGAGGATGCTCGCTGCCTTGGTCCAGGCTTGCCGCCAACCGGAGCACTTCGTCTTCCGCGAGACCGTTTGTCCCGATACCGCGCTCGAACGTCGGTCGCCCCTCTGTCAGGGTGCCAGTCTTGTCAACGATTAGCGTATCGACTTTGCGCAGATGCTCGATCGCCGCAGCATCACGAAACAGCACACCGTTCGATGCACCTTTGCCACTCGCCACCATGATGGACATTGGGGTTGCAAGGCCAAGAGCGCACGGACAAGCAATGATGAGGACGGCCACCGCGTTGACAAGACCATACACCCAGCTCGGCTGAGGGCCGAAGAAGCCCCAGACGAAGAAGGTGAGTAGTGAAATACCAATCACCGCCAGAACAAAGACTCCCGCTACCTTGTCGGCCATCCTCTGCATCGGTGCCCTGGAGCGTTGTGCCTGAGCGACCATCTGAACGATTTGGGACAAAACCGTTTGAGAGCCGACTTTCTCCGATTTGATGACGAGGCTCCCCGAGGTGTTCATCGTGGCGCCGATCACGTGGTCGCCAACACGCCTGATCACTGGAATCGGCTCGCCGGTAATCATCGACTCATCCAGCGCGCTCGAACCTTCGGTCACAAGGCCGTCGACCGGCACCTTTTCGCCAGGCCGGACTCGAAGCAGGTCGCCAACATGTACGTGGACGAGTGGCACATCTTCCTCGCTGCCGTCCTGGTTGATACGCCGGGCGGTCTTCGGTGCAAGGCCGAGCAGCGATTTGATAGCAGCCGAAGTCTGCGAGCGCGCTCTCAATTCCAGTAGCTGTCCGACCAGCGTCAACGAGATGATGACCGCCGCAGCTTCGAAGTACACCCCTATTCGCCCGTGGGCCGTGAAGGTTGCCGGAAAGACATCAGGCGCAACCGTCGCGATGACGCTGTAGAGATAGGCAGCGCCAGTGCCCAGCCCAATCAACGTCCACATGTTGGGGCTGCGATTAATGAATGACTGCACGCAGCGCTGAAAGAACGGCAGGCCAGCCCAGAGGACAACGGGAGTGGAGAGAACCCATTCCACCCAACTCTGGGTAGACGCTTTCATCCAGCCGAAGAGATGCCCAAACATGGCCAAAAAGAACACCACAGCCGTCAGTGGCAGCGTCCACCAGAAGCGATGGCGGAAGTCAACGAGCTCAGGATTCTCTTGCTCGTCCAACCCTGGAATGACGGGCTCCAGAGCCATGCCGCATTTTGGGCAATTGCCCGGGTGGTCCTGGCGAATTTCGGGGTGCATCGGGCACGTGTAAATGGTGCCTTCTGGGGCGGCTGCCACTTTCACGGGTGCGGGCGCAACGTACTTCTGAGGCTCAGCCTGAAACTTCCTCCGGCACGACTCACTGCAAAAGAAGTACTCGACTCCATCGTGTTCGCTATGGAATTGCGATGCTCCTGTAATCGTCATGCCGCACACCGGATCCTTCAATGGCGCGGCCGTGGTGGGAGTCGCATGGACATTATCGTGCTCGTGCCCGGCATGGCCTTCAGGCGCAGAAGCGTCCGGATTCGTGTGGTGATCATGGGAACATTGGTGGGAGTCCGCGTCCTTACTACCCTGGTCGCTCATTTTCAATCCTCCACTTCTTTCGTCGCACCGCCGCTCATTCCAGCCGTCAGCAAGGAGGTGAGAATATTTCCCAGTACCGGACCCAAGCGTACTCTTTCCTTTTGTCTCGCCAACCTGATATGTAAATGACTCAATGAACTTATCGCCGTCCTTGTCCGCGTATACGCAGTAACCGGTAGCAGTCGCCCCGCTCAAGCCGACCTCTGCACAGCGCGCGATGACGTTCTGCATTACGGCGAAACAGGATTGTTAGCTAGCAATAGTGTCGATTCGAACAGGTAGACAGCGTCGTCGCCGGTAACGCTGATGTCCCTCACATCTGAACCTGCCGCCGTGTAGGTCGCTTCGACGACGCCGCTTTTCGGAAGCGTCCGGGCCAATGCGGACGATACTCAAACGAGGCTGCCTACCACCAACGCGATCGACTTCTCAGCATTGCTGTTGTTCTTCATGGTCTTCCATCTCCTCACTGTTTTACCTGCGTCGCGGTCTCCTTTAGACAAGCGTGCGACATCGTTCTGGCAGACCGCTACCCGCAGGCAATAGACGTATTGGGATGGGAGATTTATCGGAGCGGAAAAGAGCCGGATTCGCTCATGGAACTCCGATTGCTTCTACACGTTCTTTTTATAGATCTTCCAAAGTGAAAGGTCTGGTACTTCCGTTTCACTACATACCATGTCGGCTGATTTTTTCAGAGTGCCGGCCGGATCGTGCTAATCAACTGTCTGTCGGCTCGCCTCCATTCTTAACCGACCTCCGGGTCGATGATGTACAAATACCATCGCCCTTCTATCTCGAGATTTTTTCCAGCTCAAGCCCTTTTGTACGCGGCCCCATCAAACCGATCGCCAGCATCACGATGAACATCGCACCGGCGATGAACACGAACACGCCAGTCGTGCCGAAGTAGCGCAACACGGCCGCAATCAGAAAGGCCGTGAAAATCGCTGAAAAGCGGCTCCACGAGTAGACGAAGCCGACCGCGCGAGCGCGGATGCTGGTCGGAAACAGTTCGGTCTGGTACGCGTGATAACTATACGAAATGATGTTGCCGGCCAGTGTCAGGCACACCCCCAAGCTCACCAGCAGCACCGCACCCGATGCCTGACTGAACCACAACCCGCACACGATATTGACGCCGGCCATCACGACGATCACCGTCTTGCGCTCGAAGCGATCGCCGATAAACAGCCCGATGATCGGACCGATCGGCGCAGCCAACGCGATCACGCTCGAATACATCAGGCTCGTCGTGATCGTGATGCCCTGCTTGATCAGCAGCGTCGGCACCCAATTCGCGAAGCCATAGAAACCGACCGTCTGGAAGACATTGAAGATCGTCATCATCAGCGTGCGGCTGCGATACGGCGGCACCCACATGTCGCGGAAGCTGCCGCGCGGTGCGACCGCCACCGGCGGCGCCGGCGGTGGCAACTCGCGGCCGTATTCGTGGCGTACCTTCGCCTCGAGCGCGGTCATCACACGGTCGGCTTCGGCGAGACGTCCTTGCTGCGCGAGCCAACGCGGGCTTTCCGGCAGCGCGCGGCGAATCCACCAGACGAATAGCGCGCCGTGCGCGCCGATCAGCACGACCCAACGCCAGCCGTCCAGACCGAACGGCGTTCGCGGCACCAGCAGAAACGACAGAAACGCGACCACCGGCACCGCCGTGAAACCGACCGCCTGCTCGCACGCGAACGCGCGGCCACGAATCTGCTTGGGCACCAACTCGGAGATGTAAGTGCCGATCGTCACCAGCTCGACGCCGATGCCGACACCTGCGTGTCCCCGTACAATTAAGACTGTTAAAAAACCACCGACTCCGCGGTCTGCTGCAGCGCACCATATACCCCGACCGCTTGAGGGGCGTGTCCATAGCCGTATTCGGACAAAAACCACCCCACACTCAAACTTAGATTGTAACCCCCCGATGTGGGCTCAACGACGAAGCGGATTAACGAACCGGGTGACACGGCCGTCAGGCCTTTGGCCGACCAATAATCTTCTCCATCCCCTCTCGGAGTTCCCGGTTGAGCCGCTCTCGAGCCGCGCGAACTTGTTGCTCCACCGCAACATTCTCTGAACTATGTTCTTCACTACTCTGCTGGCGTCCGGCACGTTCGATATTTCGATCTTGCTGCTCCTCCTGTCCATCCCAATTTCTAGCTTCGACATGGTCGGCACGAAGTCGCGCTTCTTCGGTTGCTTCATATCTCTCGAGTTCCTTTTCGGCTGCTCGCGCGATAGCTTGTTCTTCCGAACGCACCCGGTTCCGCACCGTTCGTCGGGATTGAATGAAGGAGTCTATAATGTGGCTCGGCAGTGGCGTTGTGAATGTCTTTTCCCTCGCCTTCTGTATCTTCGTTTTCAGGTCCTGTGTTCGTAGATCAGACTCGACGTCCTCCAGGAGCAACCCGTACCATCGCTGCGCATCCGTCGGAGAACATTCGAGACGAACAATGTCACCCGGACCTCGCTTCCAGAAAAGGATGGTCGGATCATCGGGATCCTGCAGCGGTGTGATGATTGGAAGCTTCCGTGGGTCTCCCAGACACTTCGAAATTTCCATTTCGTATGCCCGTTGATACCGGTCGCTCGTAAAATATGCGTCTTGATATCTGACGCCTTCTTTCGACATCCTACGCGGCCGAAGCCGTGGAAGTAGCGCAGTATACGCATCACCTTCCGCAAATCGACGGTTCTCGCCGCCCCTTCTGCGCGACATTCCTTCTTTGAATAGTACTTCACGCGAAGGATTGTCTTTGGATCCATTCAATCGGCGAGTTGCAGGGGTGTGACGCTTAAAAATCAACTGCTCGTTGTACTCCTTCGCAGCCTCGTACGCATAGCGGAGCAACTCAATGCGTGTCACCCGTGCAACTAGCTTTGAGTGTCTTCGACCATCTTTTGCGAGTTCTTTCCTTTCCCGGGTAAATGCGCCTGGAAGGTTTCTCAGTCGTCGAGTGAGTACATTCATCAGGCCTTCTATAGGCCCCTTCGCGCGGCCACATGCGATCGGTGCAATCATTAAGCCGATGTCAGCACCGTCCGGCGAAACTAGTGGTCCGCGGAATTTCATCGAGTTTGCGGGTCCACGGTCAACCAAAATATCGTTTGGCCTCACATCAAAGTCAAAGAACTCTTCCGGCAACCCCAACCGCCTCATGAGGCGGCGCTGTGACGTGCACGCCCTGAACAAAACGGACCTGTAAGTGTATGCACTTTCTGGATTTGTCGTTATGTAGATCGCTAGAATCGTTCCCAAATAGTCGTCCGCAACCACCATGAGAGTCACACGGCCGATCGGGCGCCGTGAGATAGATGAAACGATTTCGAACTTCGCGACCGTTCCATCAATAACCAGGATATCCCCAGGACCCAACGCAAGGTCAGCTGCCGTTCCACGACCAGCCGCATATCGGTCTCGCCACTCTCTCGCGCCAACGAGGCGCCTAAGCTTCTCTGGTCTTTTCTTGTAGCGTCGCGCATATGCGGCAAACTGCGCTGCCGTTACCATCTTCGACATTTTGACGGGATGACGCGTTCGCGATCCCTCCGATCTAGCGCCATTGTCCTGATGCCAGAATCGCCGATGCATAACTCTGCGCGCATCATCATACGTAAATCCCAACAGAATGATCAGATGCCAGACTGCCCATTGAATATGGCGCAATGCCCATCTCGTGACGGGGTATCCCTTCATGGGGCTCGCGGCATTGTTCTTCTCGTAGACGTTTTTCGCCCCTCTTTTTCGCAACACTGGCCCTCTCTTTCGGTTCTCTGCCAAAGGAAAAGGCCGTAATGCGACCAGGTCACATCCGAAGTTTTCGTAGGTAGTAATCAGCTTCAGAAGGCGTTGAACCGAAACGCCCTTTTTCTTAGCCTGTGCGCCAAGCATCCTCGACCGCTCGTGGATATTGCTATAAAATCTGCGTCGACCTTCCGGTTCAATCAAGGACCCGAGAAGCCGCTGCCTATATGATTGCGTTGCGCGGGCTGCAAGTTCATCGTCCAGATCATCCTTCCGCTCACTCATGCTGGCGGGTCGGATGCATTCAGGTTGCTCGGATAATTTCCCTGACCTTACGCGAGCCTCAATTTCCTTGATTGAATATTTCTTCGCCCGCGAGCTATTGGCCGGTACGTGAGGATAGACGCGCCGTATGAATACCGTATCATTCTTCTCGTCAACCCACACCGTACGAAAGTAGTTCTTTCCTCGGATATCCTTCAGACTGCCGAGGAGCAGCTGACCTTCCCACAATACGAAATCCATGGTGGCACCGCTTCGTTGGGTTGAATCAAACAAACTGGATATTCAGTTCGCACCGGATACGACAGGTCGACGTAGATGAATCCGAGATTCACCGCAGCGGAAAAGTATTGGTACGCTTGATCGATGCTGATCTCGAGTCGCTTAGCGACCTTGCGCATAAAAGTATCAAGGGGGCGGTAGTTGTACTCTCGGTAGAATATCTCTGCGATATCCCGGGATACCGTCGATGCAGAGTTGAAGTCAAGCTTACCGCCCCACAGGCTGATTTGCCTCGCGGATTTTCCACATTCGTCAAGCAAACGGCTGCGAGAAAAGACAATATGTCTGTAACCGGCGATATCCGCCTCGATTCGTTCGCGGGCAAGTCTGCGCTTCACCTTTGGCTTCCCGAGATCTTGTTTGGTTTTATGCGAGAGAACCGTGTAGGCGAGCCGGTCGTGCTTGCTCATGCTGGTAACAACGATGTCCAAACTCATTAAATCTCGGCGACGCAATTCTGGTGGCCGGGAACGTATCCCGCAAACAAACTCGTCCAGCATCTCTCTGCCGTCTCGCAAAAGAAGCGGATATTGACAGCGGTAAGCCAGAACAAACGGTGAGATCTCAAGAAGCCAAGCCATTCCTCTCTCGCCCATACCCAGACAGTCGCAGGTTCGACCATTCTTTCTACTCGTAAAAAGATGGTCCGTCGTATAGGACGAGTCAACTCCCGCACGGACCACCGGCACATACTCAGGCCCATACGGTATGCCAAGCGGATCTGCCTCAAGATTACTTGATGGAAATCTAAGTTCGCAGGCCATGTGGTTCACCTTCCGATCCAATTCGCAGGCGCTCAGTGGCAAACGACTGCCACTCATTAAAATCACAAAGCAGGCACTCATTTGATACCGGTCGTTTTGGCTCATCTACTTCCGGTTGTTCCTTTTTTTAACCTGCTTCTCTACCTCTCGCTTCGCACGGCGTTCGTTGATCATCTTGATCCGTGCGCAACGCGCAAGCACTGCACGTCGGTATGCATCACTATCGATATATTCCTCATATTTCTTGAGATGATCTCGGTCAACTGTCTGCCCTCTATATGCACGATTTATGATTTCAACCCCGGGGGCGATCCCAGACAGCTCCTGCCCCGCAAAATCGCGTACATACTTCTCTGAAATCGTCTTTAATCCGTCTTCTGCTATCTGTGCAAACAAGGGCCCGCACAGTTCAGCTATGTAGCGCCTGATACCCGCAGTTGAACGTGTCACCTCAACTGGAAACCATGATGGCATTTCCATCTTTAAAGGCGTAACCTGTCGTTGCCACATCTTTGCGCACATATCGTGCATTTCTTGTCCAGCTTTGACAGGGGGAATCTCCAACGTTCCCTGCGCAAACAACTTCTCGGACTGTGACCGATGTCTTTGCAGAACATCCTGTAAAAGAATCGTCCCGGCGCAGATAAACGGAATCCCGGATGACTCCATTGTGCCTACGATGAGGTTGAGCATACCCTCCCGCAATCGTTGATCGACACGACTCCAGAGTTGGGCATCATCGATCAGAACAACTCCCACAAGATTCGAGGTCAACATCTTTGAAAGTTGCAAAACGTGATCTGCGGATTTTTTGAAGATATGTTCAAAGTGCGGTTCGCTCAGCGAATCGAGCTCCGCCGCGATCGCGACGGCGAGCTGCCTTTCCGAAGCTCTCCCGGCTGCGCTGACTCGAAGGATTGGAAAGGATGGCCATAAGCACGGTCGGCCAGCAAACTCCTTGTGCATTCTCCCGTGATAGCGTATATACGCACAGCTACGGGCTATGGTGGATGACTTGCCGCTGCCGGTAGGTCCGATCATAACGGCACCACTCGCCGGGCCAAGTGAGCCCCTGCTGGGTGGGAGTGCGATTGCAGCTCCTGCCAACACAATTTTCCAAAGCGATTTCATGAAGTCGGGATCGTCAGGATTGCGGTACCTGTATGAATCCCTCACGAGTCCCACGATTCGTTGGATAGCCTTAATATGTGGCGGAGCAGGCACGAAGATCTCCTTAACCTCTTCGGCATACTCCTTTCTGATTTCCACAGGAAGAGAGAAAAAGTCCTGTGGCCGCTTCTCCGGCTCCGCCGCTAAGAAAGCCTGCGCGTCGACGTGTGTCAGAGGACCGGGGAAGCACGTCACGAGCTTGTTATTTCTGAATTTCGGATTACGCTCGTCAGTCCGGTACTGCGCCATTTCAATCAGTCCGTTTATCGACCGATCTCGCATCCACGGCGCGGTCAATACCTGAGGACCCGCATTCATATCGTGTCGCATAACCTGTCTCTTGATCATTTCATATGAGATGAATCCGAGTTCCCGGCGAGAAATCTGTCGTCAAGAACTTAGGAACGTGCTTTTCGCAGCCTCAGCCGTCTAGCTTGAATAGCCTTTAATACGAATGCGGGCTCTTGTCCCTTCTTCGGAACTGGTTCGCGCGCCAAGGAGGCGGCTTCGGCATATGTCAAGCCGGTGGCTTGATGGATCTGGGCGGCCGTCTCACGAGCTAACCATAGATATTTCGCAAGCCTGCAGACATAATGCTCCGATGACTCGACAACTTTGTCTATGAAGGCAGCCGACTGGGGATATAAGTGGATATCTCTTGCGATATGATGGAAAGATTTGAATCCGTGCGTCAGTAAAGTTCTTGTTATCTTCATCGGCCTACGATTTTTTTCGCAAATTTTAACCAACTGATCCTTCATGTGTCGAACCAGCCTGTCATCAACCTCTCTTCTACGTTTAAGACTGGGACACATGGGGTCGTGTCGGTAAAAATTCTCGTTGACCCACGCGCTGTCAAAGCGCACAACAAAAGCGCACTCTTCCGGAAATCGCTGATATATTTGACGGGTCCCAATACCCGGCTGCCCCCTAAATTCTTGCATTATTGTTTCTTTACATTCAGCGAGCTTAATATCCGAAAAATCCAACTCGATTGTTTTGGTTGATTTAACGAAACGATCATAGGAGCCGAAGAGAAAATCTATTATCAAGGCGTTTTTCGCCAATCCGATCGGGGGGGACTTGTATCGTGCGACTGGGGTCATCGAAGAACCGTCGACTCTAACATTTAATAGGTCCAGCGCACCCTTGCCGTATCGGTTGATTAGTTGCTCGCCAAGGCATGTGGCATCGCTTATTCCTAAAGCGTCTATCGCATGTTGGTAAGTGACACCGACCACTTGCCTAGAAACAATATCCGTATCGTCGGCCAGAAGAAATCTATGGATCGTTTGTGCCACGCGAACAAACGGTTCGATGAACAACCCCTCCGGTAGACAGGGCACGGCCAACGCCCCGCACCTGCAAGTTTCGGACGGAAGCCATGGCTTGTCCGACTTGTCGTAGCAGGTCGCGCAACGGGTACAACCCAAGGTAAGTGCGCATTTGTGAATCGGACATGCAAGCACCCCGGGGACGCAATGATATCTACGAAAGTAAGAGATTCCATGCGTGTCTAAATCGCTGATGGCGCACTTCGTACAGTAGCGCAGGGCATAGCGGTTCCCATCTTTATTAAAAATTGAAGAGACCACTCTCCCCCTATTCCCGGAACCACGCATGAAATCAATCGTCCCAGCATACAATCGTGGATTTGAAAAAAAACGGTAAGCAGGAACGCCCGTGTTATTCCGAAATAAAATACCCCCGTTATTCATACCTAGTGCTTGCCCAAGTCGATCGAGCCCGGTCGGATACGCAACCTGTGGAAAGGAATTAAGTCCGCTGAACCGTTTCCAAAACAGAGAAATGGAAGTGGCACCAGAGAGAAAAACGCTCCGAATGATATACGATCGGATTAACTCCTCCTCCATCATAGGTGGAAGAATTACCGCAGGCTCTTTCACGTCTCCACCTCAGAATTCTGGATTATTAAATAAAGACATTAAAATATTATCGCACGCGATATTTTCTTGTTCTCAGATGATCCGGTTAGCGCATTTGCCCATTTTTTGGCTTAGAGCGAACGTGGAGCGGCTTATAAAGGAGCTGCAACATGGGTTACGCATGCGATTTACATGGCACCCGTCACGATAGACGCAATCATCGCGCTTGATTTTGGCAAATCATCTTTCAAGCTATAGAAAGAGCGCGCTGAAGGGTGACCTAGTAACAATGTCCATGCAGACAACTTGCGCCATTCGTGCACCGGTCCTGAACGTAACAAATCGCGTCTCATCTCGACATGCTTGACCAAAGCATTGTCTAGTTGAGCCATCCGTTGCGATCGACTTGCGCGATAACCGATTCGCCTCCGACTCGACGGCACAGTTAGCTCGTATGTTTCCCGGTCATGCCGCATCAAGTAACAGGCCGCATAGCCACATTTTGCGAGAAGTTCGGTGCGAGTCGTCTCTGGATTTGCGCGAAGATAGCTTTTAACCCTGGCCGTAGCAAGAGCCAGTCTCTGTCCCGAGAACGTTTGGCCCCTCGGGGGTCTACCGTGAAGTTCTGGTTCGCCATCAGCCGATGCTAATGCAGTGACGCTTGCGTCGAACTTCTCAAAGCTTTCATATAAAAAGTCGATGAGGTATGCGACGCGCAACAGACCCGTCTGATTCCCGGCCGCCGACAATGAGTGCACGAATGTGGGCTTGCGACCGGACTCGATCAAACCGAGACTCCTCAGGAGTAGGTCTCCGTATCGCTCCCGGAAATGCTCAAACATCGAGACCCGGTCCAGCAGGGGACCTCGGCTGAACCCCAGGTCGCGTGCCCGTTGACGGAATAGGGTTCCCAAGTCGCACTCGTCCGAATAAAAGCGACCTGAGTTCTGGGCTTGAACTAAGAGAGTGGCTATACGAATGTGCGCGTTCAGTTCTCGACTTCCCTCCCGCAATAACGGCTTCGCACGATTTCCGCAGAAGCATTCCGTAGAAGGAAGCCCTAGGCCGCGGGAGAGTGGCTGGCTTTCCCTGCAACGGCCACATCCTAGGGTCAACGACACCCCATGAATTGGACAGGCAGCGACGCCGACATACTCCCATTCGATGCGCCAATATGGGAATGAAGCGCCCCGGGTTTTCCGGAGACCGTTTTGCTTGCGTCATGCCACAGTGACAGACTCAGCGAGATTTGCATAGTAAGCGGCTTCTGCCTCGGCAGGTGGAATGTTGCCGATGGGGCCGAAGAGCCGACGATTGTTGAACCAGTCCACCCATTCGAGCGTGGCCATTTCAACGGCCTGCAGATTGCGCCACGGCCCGAGGCGGTGAATGACCTCTGCCTTGTACAAGCCATTGATCGTTTCAGCCAGCGCGTTATCGTAGGAGTCGCCCACGCTGCCCACGGATGGCTCGATGCCAGCCTCGACCAGCCGATCCGTATAGCGGATCGATACGTATTGCACGCCGCGGTCGCTGTGATGGATCAGCCCGTCCTGCTGCGCCGGCTGTGTAAGCGGCTCAGCTGGGCCGTTGGTCCATTCGCATGCGCGTGAGGCATGATGGTGAACTGGAACCGCCGGTCAGGTAGCGGGATTCGGCGGGCTGGCTGGCGTGTGCAGCTTGTCGGCCACACGCCAAGGCAGAAGCTCGTCGATGCGATTGATTTTGTGATCGGCGATATGGGTTAGCACATAGTCGAGGTAGGCACGCGGATCGATGTCATTCAGTTCGCAAGTGCCAATCAATGCGTACATCGCAGCTGCCCGTTCACCACCGCTGTCTGAGCCGGCGAATAAAAAATTTTTCCGGCCCAAGCTTACACAACGCAGCGCGTTTTCCGCGATGTTGTTGTCGATCTCGAGCGTACCGTCTTCGCAATACAACGTCAGTGCACTCCACTGGTTCAGCGTGTAGTTGATCGCCTTGGCCGTATCGGACTTCGACGACAGCGTTTCAAGCTTTGCCCTGAGCCACGCTTCGTAGATCTGAAGCAGTGGTCTGGCTTCCTCCTGCCGTATTCGCAACCGCTCGGCGGCTGGCCTGCCGCGAATGGAGGCCTCGACGTCATACAGCCCGCCAACATATTCGAGTGCCTTTTGTGTTGTGTCAGATGGCGTGCGCACATGGATGTCGTAGAACTTTCTCCTCGCGTGCGCATGGCATGCCGCCTCGCGTATCGAGCCATCGCGGAACAATTCGTCGAATCCCGCGTAAGCGTCCGCTTGCAGGGTCCCTTTGAAGTTGGCGAGATGGGTTTGAGGATGGATGCCTTGCCGGTTCGGCGAGTACGCGAACCAGACCGACGCCGGTTGCGTCGAGCCCGAGCGATGATCGTCGCGCACGTAGACCCATAGCCGGCCGGTGCGGATCTTCCTGTTGCCCGGTGAGAGCACCGGGATCGGCGTGTCATCCGCGTGCAGTTTGGTCGCGGCCATCGTATAGCGGCGCAGCGCCTCTGTTAGCGGAGCGCACAGTGCCTCGCACTGGCCGACCCA